>JARWZW010000033.1 GCA_029866155.1 Caulobacter sp.
GACGACCATGGCCAAGACCCCCAAACAGCATACCGCCGTCGGCGAAGACTACCTGGCCGCCGCCAAGGGCGGCGCTGTCCATCGCTTTCCGTTTCCGCCCAGCGCCGTCTGGGCGGCCCTTCTGGACGCGAAGGCCTGGACCGAGTGGCTGCCAATCACCAAGGTGACCTGGACCAGCCCGCAGCCCTTCAAGGTCGGAACCACCCGCACCGTCGAGGTCGGCCCCCAGATGATCGAGGAGACCTTCTTTGCCTGGGAAGAGGGCAAGCGCATGTCCTTCCGGTTCGAGCGCTCGACCCTGCCGGTTTCGGCCGCCGTCGAGGACTATCAGGTGGTCGAGGTCCCGGGCGGTTGCGAACTGCGCTGGAAGGGCGGCGCCAGCGCCATCTGGCCCCTGGGCGGCCTGATCACCGGGCAGCTGGCCAAGGGCCTGACCGCCGGGATGCCGAAGCTGGAGGCCATGATCAAGGCCGACCCGGCGCGGTTTGGCCTCTGATGAGCCGCAACGGGTTTCGCCTGGCGGCCCTGAACGGGGTGGCGATGATCCTGGCCGGCATGGTGCTGGCCGGGTTCCCCCTGGCCTTCCTTGTGGCCCGGGATGTCTATGGCCAGGCCTCGCCCATCCCCCTGGCCGGCGACTACCGGGGCTGGGTCATGGCCCATCTGGAGGGGTTGCTGAACGGCCTGCTGGTCATAGCCCTGGCCGGGGTCACCCTGATCCGCAGCCCCATGAAGGCCGGTCGCGAGCGCTGGTTTCTTCCGACCCTGCTGGTCATGGGCTGGGGCAACCTGGCGGCCTCCATCCTGGCGCCGGCCCTGGGGGTCCGGGGCATCGCCGCCAATGGCGACCTGGCCAACAACCTGGTGGTGCTGATCTTCACGATCGCCCTGCTGGCGTCCTTCGCCGCCTTTTCCGGGGCGATCGCCCATCTGGCGCGGCCTTTCCGCGACGAGGAAGCCTGACATGTCCAGCCAACCGGCCGTCGGCCCGACCTCCCACAGTTTCATGTCCCAGAGGCTGAAGCTGCACTACGCCGCCTGGGGCGACCCCGCCAATCCGCCCATGCTGCTGCTACATGGCGGTCGGGATCATTGCCGGAGCTGGGACTGGGCGGCCGCGAGGCTCTGTGACCGCTACCGCATCATTGCGCCGGACCTGCGCGGACATGGCGACAGCGCCTGGTCTCCCGACGGCGACTATTCGCTGATGGCCTATCTCTATGACCTGGCCCAGCTGATCCATCAGCTCAAACTGGCGCCCCTGTCGATCATCGCCCATTCCCTGGGGGGCAATATCGCCCTGCGCTACAGCGGCCTGTTTCCGGAAAACGTCTCCCGTCTGGTGGCCATCGAGGGGATGGGCCCCTCCCCCGCCATGATCGCCCGGCGGGAGGAAACGCCCGTGGCCAGCCGCTGGCGGGCCTGGATCGAGGAAAAGCGACAGGCGGCCGGCCGGACGCCCCGGCGTTATCGCGACCTGGACGAGGCCCTGGCCAGGATGAAGTCGGAAAACAGTTATCTGACCGACGACCAGGCCCGACACCTGACGGTCCATGGCATCAGCCAGAACGAGGACGGCACCTATAGCTGGAAGTTCGACAACTACCTGCGGGTCTGGCCGCCCCTGGACCTGACCCCGGCCCAGGTGGCCGACCTCTGGTCCTCGATCGCCTGTCCGACCCTGCTCTGCTATGGCGAGAAGAGCTGGGCCTCAAACCCGGAAAAGGACGGCCGGGCCCGGCATTTCAAGGCCGCCCGCACCGTCAGCTTCCCCGACGCCGGCCATTGGCTGCACCATGACCGGTTCGAGATGTTCATGGAGACAGTCGAGGGTTTCCTGGCCTGAGAAGCCCGGTGTTCGACCCTTGCCGAACACCGGCTCCCTCAGTCACCCATCAAGCGGGTCAAAGCATCCAGGTCGAGGAATCCAGGTGTTCGCCCTTCAGCCGGACCTCGAAATCAGCGACGCCGTCGCCGTTGACATCGCCCGCCAGGGTCGTGGTGTTCGAGCCCCCGTTGTAGCTTAGAATCAGCTGGCCCGCTGCACCGGTCAGGGCGGCGACCTGGGTGAAGGCCTGCCGGCCGACCGCACCTATGTCGGCGTCGATCTGGGACAGGTCGATAATATCGCCGCCCTTGAAATCCATGATCCGGTCCCGACCGGTCGTGAGAGAATCGCTCACATCGAGGAAGACAAAGATGTCGTCGCCCCTGCCGCCTCTGAGGATATCCGCCGACGCGCCGCCAATCAGCCTGTCGGCGCCCCTGCCGCCTGTGAGGCTATCGCCGCCCCGCATGCCGAACAGGACATTGGCGGCGCTGTTACCAATCAGGGTGTCGTGACCGTCACCGCCAATTGCGTTTTCGATGGAGCCGTCGATCTGGCAGACGATGCCGTCGATCAGTGAGTTCTGGCCCGCGTTCAGGTCGATCACAAGAGCACTGAAGACGGCCGAAGCATTGATCTCGTCGATTCCGCCATCGCTGTCTGAAACCAACAAGCGCGCCCCCGAGGCGAGGCTGGAATACTCCTCGGTGAAGACGAAGACATCTGCATTGCCTTCCTGGCCCAGGATACTGAAATCGACCCGCTGCAAGCTGCCCTGGTCTCCGCTCGCCGTATCGGAAATGGTCAGGGTCCAGACGCCGCCAGAATCCTCTCCCCTGAACATGTTGCTCGACAGGGAGACATCAAATCTGCCGTTGTTGGGAATGTCCGCGTTGCCCCCGTTGTTACGGAGCAGTTCACTGACCGTGCCGTCCGGCGAGGTCAGGGTCATGCGCAGGTCCCCGGTATGGGTGTGGCTGATACCCAGGTTTATGACGACCTGCTCCACCGTGACCCCGGCAGCCACCGTGAAGTTCACACTGACAGAGCCGTTGTCCAAGATATCCACCGGGTCGGTGAAGTCATTGGCGGTCGCGCCCAGTTCTGTCAGGTTGGCGGCAGTGTTCTGCTGGCTCCAGGACTCCGCCAGGCGAACCGCCGCCAGGGCGTCGACCAGGCCAAACCCGTAGTCTTCGGAAAAATGCATACCGCCGCCATTCCAGTTGGCGGCGCCATTGAAGTCCCAGCTGTAGCGTTCATCACCCGTTAGCGCCTGGCCGATGGCCGTGCCCGTATGACGGGCGGTGGCCGCCAGGATCTGCATCACATCGCGATAACCAAGGTCGGGATTGGCCTGCAGCATGAGCGCCACGATGCCAGCCACCATGGGTCCCGCAGCCGAGGTGCCGTTGAAGCCGGAGGTATAGTCGGTGTCGTCATAACCCTTGCCGCTGCGTCGATCGGTCGTGACCACGTCTCCGGGCACCGGACCGCCAAAGGCGCTGACCAGCAGGGCGGCGCCTTCTGTCGAATAGCCGCTGACGGTTCCATCCCGCAGGACAGCCGCGACCGTCACCGAGCCGAAGTGCGAGTTTGTGAATGAGAAGTTGGCATTGTCATCCTGACCCCGGCCATTACCGGCCGACTTGACGAAGATGGTCCCGAGGCCATCCCGGCCCTGCTCGACCATTTCCTGCAACAGGGCGCTGGCTTCGGCCTGGACGCCGTTAAATTGGGAGTCATACCAGGGGCTTGTGTAGCCCCAGGAATTATTGATGACATCGAACTGGGCATAGTTGGCGAAGGCGTTTTCAAGGGTGATGTTGGGGGCATTGCTGATGGCGGCCATTGAGGTGATGCTCGCGTCATAGGCGATGCCCACGACACCGACGCCGTTTCGCTCGGCGGCAATGATCCCGGCCACAGCCGTCCCGTGGGCGTCGCCGTTGGTGGGATGGGCGCCATCGACCGGCTGTCCGCCAACGATGGCGTGGCGGCTCGCATCGTAGTTGCCGTCAAGATCACTGTGACGATAGTCGATGCCGTCGTCGATGATCCCGACATGCACGCCGGCCCCGGTGTAGTCGTCCCAAACGGAGGTGTCGCCCCGGAAAAGCCCCAGATCGCGTTCGCCTTCGACGGTGTTACGAA
Source organism: Caulobacter sp. (assembly GCA_029866155.1). Lineage (GTDB taxonomy): Bacteria > Pseudomonadota > Alphaproteobacteria > Caulobacterales > Caulobacteraceae > Caulobacter. Next base: position 3,980 of record JARWZW010000033.1, read on the forward strand.
GGTAGTATTGCTCGCCAAACAGGTCATCGGACGGAAGGTCGTGATCCAGCACTTCCACAGAATTTGCGGCAACGATCGGGGCGATCGAAGTACCGTTGGGCGACAGGGTTCCGAAGCCACCCAGGGCGGGGACGTCAGTTCTGGCGACTGCTGAGGTCGAGGACCGACCAGACACTGCGCCCACGGCGACCCCAAGCGGCTCTGACGCCATCAGGACCAGACGTTGTTCCGGTCGATCATCAACCGGTTGCGGCTCGTCGCGTCGAAAGGCGGCCTGAAGCGTCAGGTCCGGATCATGGTCAAGATCAAAGACTTTCATGGGTCGTTCCTCCGAAGACTGGCGCTTCTTTTTTCAGTACGGGTTTCGGTTCTGACGACGCCTGGACCACAAATGGTCCTCGGGTTCAAAGCTGACGTCATGGGCAGCGCAGCCAAATCTGCAAGAAACAGACGGGACAGTCGATAGCCCGATCGGTTGCAGCGCTCCCAAAGACATACTGCTTCGACAAACGGGGCTCCGCCGCCGGGAAGCCGATCGTGGATGACCGCTCGCTTCCGAGGACGCAACCCTATCGCCCGTTCGCTCGCTTGCAAGCTGAAACTTGGAACCGGATACCGGGCTTAAGCAGGTAGAAGGCCCAGGCCAGCCAATCCAGACGGCAGGCTGGTTGGACTTGGTTCGAACAGGGCTTCCGAGCCGCGTTCGCGAGGCCTGGCCGCCCATGATGGGGTTACGGTCCACGCCCCAAGCCTTGGGCAGGGCGATGCAGACCCGTCTCTACGGCGCCAGCACCATCTTCAGCGCCCCGTCCTTGCGGCCATCAAAGATGGCATAGGCTTCCTCGCCGTCGGCCAAGGGCAGGACATGGCTGATATAGCGTTCCGGCCTGAGCCGGCCAGACTGGATCAGGGGGATCAGGGCCGGCCATTCCTCGGGCACCGAGCAGGTGCCGATCCGGAAGGTCAGGCCGCCTGCAAAGGCCCGGGCCATGGGGAAGGCGAATTTGCGGTCCTGATTGACCCCGATCACCGAGACGGTTCCCCGCCGGGCGGCCAGGCGCAGGGCCAGGTCGATGGTCTGGCCATGGCCGACCGCCTCGACGACGCTCTCGACCATGCGGCCGCCGGTGGCGTCGCGGATGATCTCCACGGCGTCGGCGGCGTCCAGGGCGATCGCCCCGAGTTCGGCCGCCAGGGCGCGGCGTTCGGGCACGATGTCGATGGCGTAGACCCGGGCGGCCCCCATGACAAAGGCGCTTTCCACGGCCATCAGCCCGATGGGACCAAGGCCCACCACCGCCACGGTCTTGCCCATGGAGATGTCGGCGTTGCGGGCCCCGAACCAGGCCGTGGCCAGGCTGTCGGTCATCATCAGGGCCTGGTCGGCCGTCACGCCCTCCGGGATCAGGGCGGCGTTGAAGTCCGCCGCCGGAACCCGCACAGCCTCCGCCTGGCAGCCCTGGAGGCGGCTGGACAGACCATAGCAGCCGGCGGCGTTGTTGGCGCAGTGGATGACATTGCCGGCCAGGCAGGAGGCGCAGGCCCCGCAGCCGACCGCCGCCGAGATCATCACCTTGTCGCCGACCTTCAGGCGATGAACCCCGGCGCCGGTCTCGACCACCTCGCCCACCGCCTCATGGCCGACACAGAACCCCAGGTCCTCGCTGAAGCCCTCGCCGTGATAGATATGCAGGTCGCTGCCACAGATGGCGCAGCGGTCGACCTTGATGATGGCGTCACGGCTATCCTGGATGACCGGATCGTCCATGGTCTCGCAACGGATGCTGCGGGGGCCGAAATAGCGCAGGGCTTTCATGGGGATGCCTCCTTAGCGCGCGTTCATGGCGTTGTATTCGCGGATCTTCGACTTGCCGAGCTGGTCAGAGGGAAAGACCGCCGTCGACCACCAGCGTATGGCCGTTGACGTAGGAGGCGAGGGGCGAGGCCAGGAACAGGGCGGCGCCCGCCATGTCGGACGGCTCGCCCATCCGGCCGGACGGGATCCGGGCCAGGGCGCCCTCGCGGCGCTGCGGGTTCTGGGTCGTCACCTTGGTCAGCTTGGTGTCGACCAGGCCGGGGGCCAGGCCATTGACCCGGATGCCATCGGGCGCCCAGGCCTGGCCAAGGGTCTTGGTCAGGCTGATGGCCCCGGCCTTGGAGGCGGCATAGGCCGGGTTGCCGACATTGGCCTTCAGGCCCGAAATCGAGCTGACGATGATGATCGAGCCCTTCGCCGCCGCCAGGCGGTCCTTGAAGCGGCGGCTGCAGTGCATCAGGCTGTCCAGATTGACGGCCATGACCCGGTCCCAGCCCTCCCGCTCGAACTCGCCGCGGCGATAGACGACGGTGCCCTGGCAGAGGACCAGGACATCGAGGCGGTCGAAGGGCTCCGGCGCCGCTGCAATGGCGTCCGGATCCCCGACATCCACGGCTGTATAGCCAAGGCCTGTCAGGTCAGAGCCTTCGGCAGGATCATAGTCCGCGGCGCTGGGCCGGGTTCCCCAGACATGGACCTGCGCCCCCCGCTCCCGGAATGCATGTGAAATGCCATTGCCGATGCCGCTGGAGCCACCCACCACCAGAACGGCGGCGCCGGTGAAATCTGTATCGCTCTTCATGGGATTGATCCTGTCTGTCAGCCGATCCAGCGCAGGGCGCGCTCGAACAGGCCTATGGTCTTGGCGTGGAGAAGGTCGCCGGTGGCCTTTGGCGCCCGGCCGGCCCCGGCCCTGGCATGGGTGCCCTCGAGGATGATGCCCAGCTTGTAGCAGGCAAGGACGGCGTACCAGTCGATGGCCGCCAGGTCGCGGCGGGTTCGGGGGCGGTAATGCGCGACCAGTTCGGCGGCGGTGGGAAAGCCGGTCCAGGGCTGGACCGAGACGTCCTCGACCCTGGGGTCCGGCGTTTCCGGCCAGGTGGCCAGCAGCCAGCCCAGGTCCAGAAGCGGATCGCCGATCGTGGTCAGTTCCCAGTCGACAATGGCCGCCAGCTGCGGCCCGTCATGCCGGAACATGACATTGGCCAGATGGAAGTCGCCATGGATGACCCCCGGCTGGAAACTGTCCGGACGATGCGCCTCAAGCCAGGCGCCGACCTTCTCCACGCCCGGGATTTCGGAAGGACCCGTCCAGCCCTCGAACTCTGCATAGGAATCCAGCTGCGACTTCCAGCGGACGACCTGGCGTTCGAGATAGTTTTCGGTCTTTCCCAGGCCCTCCAGGCCGATGGCGCGGTAGTCGAGGGCGCCGAGGGCGGCGATGCCCTCGACCATGGACAGGCCCATCTGGCGCCGGATCTCGGGCGAGCCGGCATGCAGGGGCGGAAGTCCGGCGGTGGGATTGAAGCCATCCACCGGCTCCATGAGGTAGAAGGCCGCCCCGATGACGGTCTCGTCGCCGCAGGCTGCGATGAGCCCGGGATGAGGCACGTCCGAGCCAGCGATGGCCGCCAGCACCCTGGCCTCCCGCCGCATGGTCTCGTTGGAATTGGCCCGCAGGTGCGGCGGCGGCCGGCGAAGCACATAGCTGCGGTCCGCCCGGCGAAACTTCAGCAGTATGTTCTGGGTGCCGCCCGTCAGGATCACGGCTTCCTCGACCGGACCGGAGCCCAGGCCAACACTGTCCATCCAGGTCGCCAGAGCGACCAGGTCCACGCCCGGGATTTCCAACCTGTTTCGCCTTCTTGTATGATTGGGCCCCTGGATAATCCGGTTTACCAAACGGGACGCAAGGACCGTCTTTTTGTTGCCGGCAGGTTGGAAGGGTTGCCGGCCTCTTCCGATTCAGGCGCTCTTGAGCCAGCGATCCAGTCCGGCGCGGTCCAGCGTCAGATAGAGGCTGTCGCACCAGCCGATGTGGGTGTGCCAGGTGTTCCGCGCAAAGCCGGAACGTTGGAACCCGAAGCGTTCCAGAAGTCGGATCGAGGCCCCGTTTCGAGGATCGACATCTGCCTGCAGGTGGTCCAGCCCCACCCGCTCCGCGACATGCCGAAGGAACAGGGCCATGGCTTCACCCGCCAGTCCCCTGCCCCAATGGTCGGGGTGAAAGATATAGCCAAGGTTGGGCAGTTGATAACAGCCCAGCTTCCCGATCACGACGTCGTCCATCAGCACGGCGAAATCATCGCCCCCCTCCGCAGGAGCCGCCAGACTGTCGGCGAGCCAGACCCGCGTTTCTTCCAGGTCGGTATGAGGCCCTCGCGACCACCATGTCATGGCCAGCGGATCGCTGAAAACGCGATGCAGATCATCGAGGTCGTCGGCACGAAAACGCCGAAGGAAGACACGTTCACCTTGCAAGGCCTTCAAGGGCAATCTCCCAACAGGGTTTCCACAAGCCCAGGCTAGATATCGGCGTTGGGTCCAGGCAGGGTCAAGACAATGAAGCCATACATTATGTAAAGTTCATTTTACTTCTACCGAAAATCTGGCACCGTGGTTGCAACAGAGAGGGGCGATTTCCGCCAGCATGAACATGATCACGACAATCCTGAACATTGTCGCCGGCGGCCTGGCGTTGATCGGGCTGACAAGCCTGATTGTCGCGGCGATGGGACAAAAGGCGACGAAGGGCGGCGCGGCGCTCTGGACGGCGCGTATTTGCCTTACATCCGCTGGTCTGTTGCTGTTTCTCAACGCCTTTCTTGGCGGCGGAACCGAGACCATTTTTGGCGGCCTGATGCTGGTCATCTTTGGAACCGGCATCACTGGCGTGGTGGGCCGCAGGACAGGCAAGGCCCTCGACTGAACGCCCTCAGGCGGCGATGGACAGTCTCATGCCAGCGGTCGGCGCTTCGCGATGGATGTCCTGCTCCATCGTGTCCAGTTCCTCATGCAGTTCCTTCAGGGTCTTGTCGGCCTCTTCCATGGCCTTGTCCGTGTCTTTGTCCCTGCGCCTGATTGCGGCCTGCCCCCGCGCGGCGTCCAGCAGCTTGGTGATCTCGATCGCCAGGCCGCGGACCTGCTTGATGAAGTCGAGACTGTCCTCGCCCAGCGCCTTGCGCACTTCGGCGACCACCGCCTCATAGAGACCCGCCCGGCCGGGCTGTTCCAGAGCCGGAGCCGACCGGGACAGGTCTTCATCGGGCGCGTCCTGCAACTCGTCGCCGTCCAGGGCCGCCTGGGAGGCTACAGCTTCATTCGCCTCCTGGACGGCCTCGCCCCAGGAACCTTGGGAAGATTCCTGCGGAGCCGCCTCTTTCGGCGCGCCCTCCCTGGCAGACCTGTCCGGGGAGCCGTTGTTCGAGATGGCCGCCCCGGCCAGCTCTCCGCTCATGGCCATCTCCTGGCCGCCGGCTTCACGGTAGGATTTGACCGCCGCCTTGAGGTCCTTGAACGCCTGGGCGAGGGCCTTGGCCATGCCCTTGGGGTCCTGGGCATAGAGCTTGCGGACAATCTTCAGCCATTCGACCACCTGCTGGATCCTGGCCTTGGCCTGGGCCTTGCGGGATTCCAGCCCGTCGAGCCGGGGGCTGGCCATGGCCTCGGCCTTTTCCGAGTTGATGGTCCGTTTGCGCTCGGCCTTCGCGGCCTCGGACCGGGCCTTCGCCTGTTCTGTCTGGGCATAGGTCAGGCGGCCGGTCAGGACGGCCTTCAGCTGGATCTTCATGCGCCTCAAGCCTTCTGCTTGTCGGAGGATGGCGCGAGGCTAACAGCCGGCCCTTAAGGAGGCGTTGGCGGCTATGTCGGGCTGCTTCAACGGGGGCGCCTTGTCCGTAACCGTCGTTCGATCCGGATGACCATTGATACCGCTGAGGCAAACTGCTGGCGGTCCTGCGCCTTCGCCTGCTGTTTTTGACTGGAGCGACGCAGGGTCAAGGGCGCCACAAACGGGGTAACCAAGGGAGAGACACCATGGATATGCGTCTGAGCGCCGAGGATGAAGCCTTCCGGACGGTCGTCCGGGACTGGTTCCGGGATGAGTATCCACGCGACATCATCGCCCGCCTGGCCAATGGCCAGACCCTGGGCAAGGCGCAGCTTTCAGCCTCGGAACAGGCCATGGGCGCCCGGGGCTGGCTGGCCCCCGGCTGGCCGGAGGAATATGGCGGTCCCGGCTGGACGGTGACCCAGCGCTTCATCTTTGACGAGGAACTGGAGCGGGCCGGGGCCCCCAATGTCTCGCCCATGGGCCTGCTCTATGTGGCGCCCATCATCTATACCTTCGGCACGCCCGAGCAGAAGGAGCGGTGGCTGGGCGACATCCTGACCGGCAGGACCTTCTGGGCCCAGGGCTATTCCGAGCCGGAATCGGGATCCGATCTGGCCAGCCTGCGGACCAGCGCCGTGCTGGAAGGCGACAGCTACATCGTCAATGGCGAAAAGATCTGGACCAGCGACGCCCACCTCGCCGACTGGATCTTCTGTCTTGTCCGGACCGAGACCACGCCCCGCAAGCAGGACGGCATCAGCTTCCTGTGTTTCGACATTCACAGCCCCGGGGTGGAGGTCGTGCCGATCATCACCATTGACGGCGGCCATCACCTCAACCGGGTGGTCCTGACCAATGTCCGGGTTCCCGTCGAGAACCGCATCGGCGAAGAGGGCAAGGGCTGGAGCTATGCCCGCCATCTGCTGAGCTATGAGCGGACCTCCTATGCCCATGTGGCGGCCAAGCGCCGCCAGTTGATCCAGCTGCGCAAACTGTCGGCCGAGGCGCCCTGGGGCGATGACCTGGCGGACCAGGCCAGCGGGTTCCGCCGGCGGCTGGCCGAGGTCGAGGTGCAGCTGGACGCCCTGGAAATGACCGTCCTGCGGGCTCTGGCCCCCCTGGCCAGCGGACAGGCGCCCGGCGACGAGGCCTCGATCATCAAGATCGCCGCCACAGAGACGGCCCAGGCCGTCACCGAGCTGTTTGTCGAGCTGGCCGGAGTTTATGGCCTGCCGATGTTTGCTGACCGGAGCGGACCGGACTGGCGCGCCGGCCTGGAGGATATTCCGGCCTTCGCCGCCCCGGCCATCGCCAGCTATTTCATCACCCGCGCCCAGACCATCTATGGCGGCACGACGGAAATTCAGAAGAACATCATCGGCCGGCAGCTGGGTGTCTAGGCCAGCGCTCTGACATGGCCGGTTGACCCGGAGCCCATGGCCGCGACAATGGCGTGGGATTCTGCGCAGCTCCGATGCAGGACCCACCGTTCGGGGGAACGCAGTTTGGCAAGGATGGGTTGGCTGGCGCGGACCGTCCGATGGACGTTGTCGCAGTATTTCCGGCTCCAGGGCTGGACCGTCGAGGGTACGGCGCCCCTGCCCCGCAGGTTCGTGATCATCGCCGCGCCCCATACCAGCAACTGGGACTTCGTCTATTTCATGGGCGGTTCGGACGCTCTGAACCTGAACCTCAGCTTCATGGGCAAGGCGTCCCTGTTTCGCTGGCCCTTCGGCCGGATGATGCGGGAGCTGGGCGGCATCTCCGTGGACCGGACCCGGTCCAGCGACACGGTCGGGGCCATGGTCGCCGAGTTTGCCCGCCGCGAGGAATTCATGCTGACCATCGCCCCGGAAGGCACCCGGGGAAAGGCCCGCACCTGGAAGACCGGCTTCTACAATATCGCGCTCGGGGCCGGCGTGCCCCTGGTCTGCGGAATGATGGACTACCGCCGCAAGGTGGTCGGACTTGGGCCTGCCATCATGCCGTCCGGCGACTATGAGGCGGACCTGGCCAAGCTGGCGCCCTTCTACCGGTCCTGCAGCCCTCGTCATCCGCATCTGGCCACAGCGCTTTGGCGGGCGCCCCGTCAGGGCGATCAATCCCGGCGAGATATTTGTCGTTCCATATGAAATGGTTATCGAATCGAGACATGGCCCGGCCCCTGATCAGGACGGGGTACGCTCCGGCAAGCTGGACCGGACGAGCGCCGACTCCGGGTGCGAAGGGACAGAAGCGCCATGACCATCCTTGTCTGTGACGATCATCCATTGGTCCGGTCGGCCATGGCCATGACCGTAGAGGCCGTCTGTCCTGGTCGACCGGTCCTGACCGCCCGGGATTTCGAGGAGGCCTGGGCCGTGGCAAGCAGCGAGGAGGCTCTGCAGCTCTGCCTGATCGATCTGCACATGCCGGGCGCGGGGCCGATCGACGGTATCCGGGAACTGAAGCGGCTGGCCCCCGACACCCGGGTGATCGTGGTCACCGGATCGGATGATGACCGGGAACTCCTGGAGGTCCTGGCCCTTGGGGTGGACGGATTTCTGTCCAAGACCGCGGAGACGGCCATCTTCTCGGCGGCCATTGGGCTGGTGCTGGCGGGCGGCCAGTACCTGCCGCCCCGGCTTCTGGCCCTGACCAACCAGGGCGGATCGCCAGCGGTCCCCGCCGCCGGAACCCTGCCGGACATCAAAACCGGGCCAATGGCGACAGGGGGCGCGGCCGGCCCCTATGGGCGGCTCAGCGAGCGGCAGATGCAGGTGCTGCGCGAGATGGCGGACGGCAAGGCCAACAAGGAGATCGCCCGCCAGCTGGGAGTCGCTCCAGCCACCATCAAGACCCATGTCGCCCAGGTGATCGCCCTGCTCGGTGCGGCCAACCGGACCGAGGCCGCAGCCCGGGCAAGGGGCCTGGGACTGATCTAGAGACCCGGCAGCACCAGATCCTTGAGGATCTCGCCGGTCTGGCGACGGGCGTCCGGCCAGGCGAGCGGGGCGTCGCCGGCCGACATGCGGGAAAACAGCCGGGCCTTGCGAAGCCGGGCGGCTACATCGACACCATTGGAGGAGGGGTCGATGACCTGGGTCCAGAGGGAGACCAGCCGTTCAACACCCTCCGGCCGGGCCCAGGCCCGTCCCGGCAGGAAGGTGGCCGGGGCCGGGGTCACCAGGATCAGCACCGAGTCCCGCCGCGAATTGCGATTGCGCGCATTGAACAGTGAACCGGCGATCGGGGCGTCTCCCAGCAGGGGCGTTCGGGAAAACGTGCTGTCGTCGACGCTTTCCGAAAGGCCTGACAGCACCAGAGTCTCGCCGAACCGGATCTCGGCCGTGGCGGCGACCTTCTGGCGGAAGGTGGCCAGGGATTCCGCGAAGTTGCCGGGCAGGTCGCCGGACAGGAAGGAACGGCCCGTCTCGATCCGGACCCGGACCCTGTCGCCTGTGATCTCGATGGGCGTGACCTTGAGTTCGATCCCGATATCGATCTGCTCGAGGATGCCGCTGTTGACGCCGCTGACCGCCACCTTGAGGGTCCGGCCCACAAAGAACTCCGAGGTTTCTCCTCGATAGGCGGTGAGAGTCGGCCGGGCGACCACCTGATAGAACTGGCCGGTCCGGTTGAAGATGTTGAGATTGTAGTTCAGCTGCGGGACGCTGATGGCCTCGGTGATCGCCCTCTGAAACGTATCAAGGCCGGATGACCGGGTCTCGGTGACCTGATTGCTATAGCCATACTGTAGTCTGAGGCCGTCCAGCAGGTTCATGCCAACCTGATCGCGCTGGGTATTCTGGGCCAGGACGATCGCCACATCGACGGAGACCTGGTTCGGCGCCGCCGGCTCGACAGGTGCGCCGGCCGCAGTTCCCGGGACGGCCGCAGCCGTGGGCGCCCCTGCATTGGGCTGAAGGTCTGCCGGACTGGTCTGGGCCAGCTGGGCAAGCCGGACTGAATCCGCCCCTGGCGCGGTTGTCAGGGAGAGTCGCTGGCGGGCCAGATCGCCTTCGCCCATGGCGGCATAGGCGAAGGCCGCCAGCCTCGGATAGCGAGGGTCCGGATCCTTCTGGGCGGCCCGGTCCGCCGCCGCAGCGGCCAGGGCCGCATCACCGTTCATATAGGCGCTGGCGGCCAGGGCGTAGAGGGCCCGGGCATCGTCCGGACGGGCCAGGACCGCCTCGGCGAAGCGGGATGAGGCGCGGTCATACTGGCCCTGATCAAAGGCGGCCCGACCTGCAAGGGAAGCAGCCCAGAATTGGCCCGGTTCGGCCCGCAGGGCCAGGTCATAGCCTGCAACAGCCAGGTCACGCGAATCGGCCGCTCCCCTGTCCGAGCTCTGGTAAGCCAGCCCCAGCAGAGTCTGGTTCACTGGGTCCAGGGGTCGATCTGCAACGGCCGCAGCCAACGGCGCCAGCGCCTCGGTCGGAGCGCCCCTCCGCAGCGCGGCCACCCCCGCGGCGCGAGAATCCGCCCCCGCCAGGGCCAGGTCCGGACGGGTCTGTCCTGACGACGCGCAGGCAGTCAGAAGACCGGCGATGGAAACCAGGACCGCACAGGTCCTCGGCGCCGAATGGATCATTGTTTTTCTCGTTGGACTGAAGGCGACACGCACAGGTCGCGGTTGCCAATTGCATCAAGGCGCAAGGTCGATTGCTGGAGGCGGCACCGGGTGGGCAGAAATCCCGGAGCCCTGGGCGCTCCGGTGGAGGACAGGTCCGCTGCGCAGACATCCCTGGCCGGCTGGACCAGCAGCCGGTCATGGCTGGCCTCGGCGCAGACGGGCGATTCGCTTCCCGCCGGTGCGCCTGGAGGCGAAGCGGTTGGCGTGGCGGGCGTAGGGGCTGCCTGGCCGGAGACGGGGACCAGGAGCCAGAGAAACGTCAGGGCAGGGAGCGCGGCGCGGTTCATGATGGATTGATCATGGTTCGCCCGCCCGCCAGGCGCACCGGCCGATCGGCTCACCCGAAAGGCCGAACTTGCCACGGACCGAGTTCGGTCGGACTGTCAGGCCATGACCACCGACGCCCCGGACAAGGCTGACCATCTGCGCGTCCGCGCCGCAGAATCCCGGATCGAGTTCGCCGTCTCCGGCGCCTTCACCTTCCTGCTCGGCGGGACGCTGCTCTATGTCTACAGCCTTTTCGAGCCGATCACCCCGCCCATGCGGCTTTGGGCATGGTCGGGCCTGACCGGGTTCGTGGTGCTGATCATGGCTCTGGTTCCCATCGCGGTCTTCCTTCGCCAGCCGGACGACAGGGAGATCGACCGGATCTGGTCGCCGGTCGGCAAGGGCGTTGCGATTCTCTATGGCCTGGCGGTCGGGGCCAGCGTCTGGATGCTGCTGCCCTATGCCAGTGAGCCCCTCAGGCTGCTGATGGTGGTCTTCTATGCCGCTGCGGTGGGCGGCCAGGTGATATCCACGGCCGAATCCCTTGCGACCGTCGTGTTCGGGGTGATCGCCATCCTGGGATCAGCCGCCCTGTTCTTCCTGCTCACGCCGGGCCCCTATTCCGCCCCCCTGGCCCTGTTCCTCATCGCCTTTGGCGGGTTGATGGTCGGGGTCGCGATGACCCTGAAGGTCGCCGTGCGATCGGCGATCACCGCCCGGCTCCGGGCCGAGACTGCGACAAGGGACCTGGCTGTGGCCCTGTCGACCGTCACCGAAGCGAGGGACGCCAAGACTCAGTTCATTGCCGCCGCGTCCCATGACCTGAGACAGCCCCTGCAGGCCGCCAGCCTGTTCCTGGCCCAGCTTTCGGCGACCGAGGATGGCGAGATCCAGGCCAGGGCCCAGTCCGGCGTGCGGTTGGCCCTTGAGGAAACCGACGCCCTGCTGGAACGCATGCAGGATCACCTGCGGCTGGACGCCGGGGTGGTCGAGGCCCGGATCGAGGCTGTGGCGGTGGCCGGGGTCCTGGCGCGGCTGATCCAGGAGACCGAGGCCCTGGCCAGCTCACGGCAGGTGCAGCTGTCCACGGTTCCATCCCGGCTGACAGTCGCCATCGATCTGGCCATGACCGGGCGGGTGCTGCGGAATTTTGTCCATAACGCCCTGCGCCATGCCGACGCGACCCGCATACTGGTCCTGGCCCGCAAGCGAGGGAACCGGGTGCGGATCTATGTCCTGGACAATGGCAGCGGAGTCTCCGCGGAAGACCGGCCGGTGCTGTTCGACTCCTATGTGCAGGGGCGCAGGAGCCGCGAGTCAGGCCGAGGGGGCCTCGGACTGGGCCTGGCCTCGGCCCTGCGGATGGGCCAGCTGATGGGCGGCGAGGTGGGTCTGGACAGTCGTTGGAAGGGCGGCGCAGCCTTCTATCTCGAGGTGCCGACGGCGGAGTCCGCTCCCCTGGTTGGCCCGGATACAGGGTCGCCCTCGATGATCGTCCCTGAGCGTCGGTCGGTGCTGGTTGTGGATGACGATGAACAGGCGCGTCTGGCCCTGGCCGGGCTGTTTGAACTTCATGGCTGGGAGGTCTCGGCGGTCGCCGATCTGGCGGAGGCCAGGACAAGGATGGCGGCGGGCCGCCTGGATCTCGTGATTACCGACTGGCGCCTCGACCGGGGGGAACGCGGCAGCGATATTGTCGCCGCCCTGAAGACGCTGGAGCTGGACAGCCCCCTGATCCTGATTACTGGCGAGGGTGACCCGGCCAGCCACCAGGCCATCGCCGCCACAGGCCTGCCCACCCTGTACAAGCCGATCTCGGGAAAACAGATACTGGACCTGGCTGACCGCCTGTCCGCCCGGGACGCAGGATGATCCGCCTACTGGCCTGTTGAAACGGCGGACCGGCGCGGAGTCAGGCGCATCAGCCGGCCGGACCCGCTGTCTTCCATCACCCAGATGGCGCCATCCGGCCCCTGTTCGACCTCGCGAATTCGGGTCCCCATGTCATACCGGACCGATTCCGTGGCGACCTCGCCCTCGACCGTGACCCGGATCAGGGCCGACCCGGCCAGGGAGCCGAGGAAGGCGTTACCATTGAAGGCCGGGAACATGGCGCCGGTGTAGAACATCAGGCCAGACGGCGCGACAGACGGGTTCCACCAGACGTGGGGAGCCGCGAACTCGGGATGGGTGTCATGATCGGGGATGGTGTCGACACCCGGTCCGTCACCGTAGTTGGCGCCGTTGGACACGACCGGCCAGCCATAGTTGGCGCCACGGGTGACGAGGTTGAGCTCATCGCCGCCCTGGGGGCCGTTTTCATGGAGCCACAGTCGGCCTGCGGGATCGAGCGCCATGCCCAGGGGATTGCGATGCCCGAGGGTCCAGAGGGAATCGGTCGCTGCATCGCCATTGAGAAACGGGTTGGATTTGACCGGCCGGCCTGCCGGGGTCAGCCGCAGGACCTTGCCCCGGATCGTGGTCATGGACTGGGCCGGAGCGCCCATCTGGCGTTCTCCGGACGAGACATAGAGGACGCCATCCAGCCCGAACACCAGCCGGCCTGCCATATGGCCCTGCCATTCCCCCACCTTGTCGCCGTCGCGGAAGATGACCTCGAAGTTCTTGATGACGCCATTGACGAACCGGCCACGCCCGACCGCAAGGCCGCTTGTGTTTCGCGGGCCAGGCTCGGCGTAGGAAAGATAGACCAGCCGGTTCTCAGCGAATTTGGGATGAAGGGCGACGTCCAGCAGTCCCGTCTGGCCATTGAAGCTGACAGCGGGAAGGCCCGGGATCGGGTCAGAAACCACGCCCTGGGTATCGACGACGCGAAGCTCCCCGGATTTCTGGGTCACCAGCAGACGGCCGTCGGGCAGGAAGACCATGGCCCAGGGATAGTTCAGGGTCGCCACGGTCTTGATCTTGAAGACGGTCGCCGCCGCCACGGTCGGCGCTTCGGCGTGACCGGGATTGGCGGCGACGGCCGCACCTGGAAGCAGGCACATGAGAGCGAAGGAAATCCAGTGAGCCGGGCGCATGATCACTCCGTTTCGCGGATTTCGTCCCCTAGCATGTCGGCGGCCCGGCTGTCGCCTGAACTCGAAGCCCGGCCCAGGCCACAAAAGACGATCCCCGCCGCCAGTGAAGGCGATGGGGATCCAAATCTGTCAAAGCCGGAGGCTTTTAGAACTTGCGGCTGATGCCTGCTGAAACCACGAGCGGGTCGAGGGTGACGCTGGACTTCAGGGCGCCCTTGTTGATGTTGGCGTCGGTTTCGAAGAACACCTTCTTGGCGTCCAGGTTGACGCTCCAGGGCCCCTTCAGGGCGATATCGACCCCGGCCTGAACCGCGTAGCCAATGCCGTTGTCCAGCTCGACATTGAAGCCCTTGGCGTCTTCGCCGCCGTAGAAGATCATCGCGTTCAGACCCGCACCGACATAGGGGCTGACCTTGCCTGCCGGGTTGAAGTGGTACTGCACGGCGACGACCGGGGGCAGGACCCAGGTCTCGTGAACCTTGGCGGTTCCGGCGGGGCCCTTGGCGCTGATGTCATGCTGGGTGGTGCCCAGGATGGCTTCGACGGCGACATGGTCCGTGAAGAAATAGGTGAAGCCGAGGGTCGGCATGTAGTCGTCGCTGACCTTGACATCCAGGCCGGTGTCGACGCCCGCGGCGGTCAGCACATTGCCGGATTCGGACGGCAGGACACCGGAGATGCGACCGGCGACGATGATGGTTCCGGCCTGCTTGGGCTGGAAGTCCTGGGCCAGGGCGGGCGTGGCGGCGGCAGCCAGGGCCAGGCCGGCCGCGGCGAGTACGAGCTTCTTCATCTGGCTATCCCCTTGTCTTGGGCCCGTTCGGACCCGATGAGCAGGCTTCTAGGCCCCCCCCGGGGACGTCGCCTTGATCTGGCTCAAACAAGCGTTCGCTCCGTGATTTTTCGAGCGCGCTAAATGCATGGCGACGCTTGACCCCGGGCGACCGCTCGGCAAGGTCTGGGCCCGGTCATTCCGCGAGGCCCCTTGGACATCATCGTCGCCATCCGGGATTTTCTCGCCGGCCAGCCAGCGCCCCTGATCCTTGGTCTGGGCGGCGTCCTGGCCTTCCTGTCCCTCGCCGCCCTGTTGTCCGCCGCTTTGCCCCTGTTGCGGCCATCGGGTGATTTCCGGGAACTGCAGCTGCGGCTGTCCAGCTGGTGGGTGATGATCGCCGTGCTGGCCGGGGCCCTGTTGCTGGGGTGGCAGGCCACCGTCCTGCTGTTCGCTGCGATCAGTTTTATCGCGCTAAGGGAGTTCCTGTCCCTGGCCCCGACACGCCGTGAAGATCGTCTGATCATCCTGGCTGCCTATCTGTCGATTCCCGTGAGCTATGCCTTCGTGGCCCTGGACATCTACGGCATCTTCCTGGTCATCATTCCTGTCTACGCCTTCCTGCTGACACCCTTCCTCATGGCCTGTTTCGGCCAGACGCGGGGCTATCTGTCGACCGTGGCGATGTTCCACTGGGCCCTTATGACCTGCGTCTATAACCTGGGGTATGTGGCCTTCCTGATGCGTGTGCCGGCCACCGAGCCGCTGCCGGCCGGGCCATCCGGACTGGTCCTGCTGCTGTTGCTGGCGACGGGGTTCAATGATGTCGCCCAGTATGTCTGGGGCAAGGCGCTCGGCCGGCGCCGGATCATGCCAACCGTCAGCCCCAACAAGACCTGGGAGGGGTTTCTGGGCGGCTGGCTCAGCACCAGCCTGTTGATCTGGCTTGTCGGCCCCCTGCTTTCGCCCCTGTCCGGATGGGGACTGGGCGTTGTCGCCGCCACCCTGCCCCTGGCCGGTTTCGCCGGAGACGTGACGATGAGCGCCATCAAGCGGGACATCGGGGTAAAGGACACCAGCCATCTCATTCCCGGCCATGGCGGATTGCTGGACAGGGTCGATAGCCTGACCTTCACAGCGCCGCTGTTCTTCCATCTCTTGGCCTTTTTCGCCGTGGATCATTTCTAGAATGATCCGCTGGCTGCGCCTGGCTCTGATCGTCCTGCTGGCGCGCCCCCTGGCTCGCCTGCTGACCGGCGCCGATGTCAGCGGCCGGGAACGGCTGCCGCTCAAGGGACCGGCCATCATCGCCGCCAACCACAACAGCCATGTCGACACCCTGTTGCTGCTGACCATTTTTCCCGCGCGCGCCCTGCACCGGCTCCGGCCGGCGGCGGCGGCGGACTATTTCCTGAAAGACCCGGTCATC
Organism: Caulobacter sp.; assembly: GCA_029866155.1. Classification (GTDB taxonomy): domain Bacteria; phylum Pseudomonadota; class Alphaproteobacteria; order Caulobacterales; family Caulobacteraceae; genus Caulobacter. Next base: position 19,752 of record JARWZW010000033.1, read on the forward strand.
GGCTGGCTGTCCCGCAACCTGATCGGCATCGTGCCCATCGCCCGTGACCGGGCCGGGACCGGAGAGGACATCCTGGCGCCGGCCCGGCAGGCCCTGGCCCGGGGCGATATCATTCTGGTCTTCCCGGAAGGCACGCGGGGCGAGACGGGGGAAATGGCGCAGCTCAAGAATGGCGTGGCCAGGCTGGCCGAAGCCTTTCCGCAGGCGCCGGTCATCCCTGTCTGGATCCAGGGCGCCGGCCGGGTTCTGCCCAAGGGCGAGATTGTACCCGTCCCCATGACCTGCGCCGTCCTGGTGGGCGCCCCGATCCTCTGGCAGGGAGACCGTGGCCGGTTCATGGAAACGCTCCGCAACACCCTGCTGGAGCTCAGGGCCGATGCCCCGCCACTACGCTGGCATTGATCCGATTATACCGGCCTGACTTGCGGTCTGTTACGCGCCGGGCAAAGAGAAGGCGTTCGGAGGAATTCCCATGACTGCGCAGATTCAGGCCGCCGCCGGCCAGGCGCTCCAGACCTTTACGGGCCGGTCTTGAGGATCGTCGCCGGGACTCTGCGCGGGCGGCCGATCCAGACCCCTCCGGGACAGGCGACAAGGCCAACCTCCGATCGGGCCCGGCAGGCCATGTTCAACATCCTGGAACATGCCCCCTGGGCGCCGGACCTGAAGGGGGCCCGGGTCATCGACCTGTTCGCCGGCAGCGGCGCCCTGGGCCTGGAGGCCCTGTCGCGCGGGGCCGCCTTTTGCCTGTTCGTCGAAACCCACGACGCCGCCAGGGGCGCCATCCGGGACAATATTGAGGCCTTCGAGCTGTTCGGCGTCACCCGCATTCATCGGCGCGACGCCACCGACCTTGGCGTCCGACCGGCCAGCGCCGGACCGGCCTTCGATATCGCCTTCCTCGACGCGCCCTACCATCATGGCCTGACCGAGCGGGCCCTGGCCGAACTGCTGGCCCATGGCTGGCTGGCCCCCGGGGCTGTGATCGTGGCCGAACGCGGCAGCGATGAAGCCCCATTGGCGAGCCCCGGCTTCACGGCGCTGGACGTCAGGGACTATGGCGCGGCGAGGGTGCATTTTCTTCGGCTGGCGTCCGCTTGACCCTCACGTAGCGTGATCCCCCAGATCTTCGCCGGTAGCGAGGAGCTTCAACACGACAACAGGCCTACTGACGTTGCGACAGGTCGCAAGGGTTTCGGGCGTTTCTGGACCCTGCACCATTGCGACCAGATCGGGTTGTTGAAGCCGGCCGCGCTGATCCCCGGCCGCCAGGCTGGACTTCAGGCGGTGATGCTCGGCGGTCGAGGCGGCCATGGCAAGCGCCATGACCGATGGTCTTCCCCTGGACAGCGAGGCCGTCCAGGGACTGGTGCAGCGTCACCACGCCTGGGTGGCCCAAAGCTGGCCAGCCGCGCTCACCGCCCAGGCCTATGCCGGACTGGCCCTGATGTATCTGCAGCATCCGGACTTCACAGCCCGCTATGAATCGCGGGCGGCCGGCCTGACCGAGTATTCGACCTAAGCCATGCAGTGCTTCGCAGAGACCCGGCTTTAGCCCCCGGCGCCGTGTCACCAGCCCTTGCTGGCGACACGGTTGTCCAGTTGCGCGCGCAGGTTTGCCAGCCCTTCACGGGTGATCCGGTAGGGACCGCCGCCCCGGCTGGCGATCAGCCCCTTGCGTTTCAGGCTCTTGAAGACCGGGGGCGTGCAGTCGGTCACGCGCCAGCCTTCCCGGTTCCAGCATTGGGCCTCGAGGATGCGGTTGCTGTCGCGGATCAGGTCGATATGCCCGCCCTGGGCGAGCGCGTGCAGCGTCCGCTGCTGCGTCTTGGAGATATTCAAGGGAAAGGAGTCCGATGTCGTGAGGCATGACTGGCCACGCTCCCGCAAAGGCGGGAACGGGCGGTTCAGCGGGCTCATTGACGACCGGTAGGGATCTACCGGGCCGTCAGGCCCGTGCCTCGGCGGCAAGGGGTGACATGGGGCCTAACTCACTTTGCGCGAGCAGGTTAGCGCGGCGACGCCGTTTCGCCAAGACGGCCTGCGCCGGTGATCACCGGCGGCCAAACAGCTTTTCGATATCGGCCAGCTGCAGTTCCACATAGGTGGGCCGACCATGGTTGCACTGACCCGAATGGGGCGTCACCTCCATCTCGCGCAGCAGGGCGTTCATCTCGGCCCCGGTCATCCGGCGGCCGGCCCGGACCGAGCCGTGACAGGCCATGGTCGAACAGACCTCCTCCAGCCGTTCCTTCAGGGCCAGGGCGGCGCCATTCTCGGCCAGATCGTCGGCGATGTCGCGAACCAGGCCGGCAGTGTCTGTTTCCCCCAGCAGAGCCGGAGTTTCCCGCACCAGGACTGCACCCGGACCGAAAGGCTCCACGACCAGCCCCAGGGCGGCCAGTTCCTCGGACCGGGCGCAGACCCGCTCGGCCTCGGCCGGATCAAGATCGACAACCTCGGGCAGCAAGAGGGTCTGGCGCGACACGCCGCCGGCCGCCATCTGGGCCTTCATCCGCTCATAGACCAATCGCTCATGCGCGGCATGCTGGTCGACGATGATCATGCCGTTGCGGGTCTGGGCGATGATGTAGGTCTCATGGACCTGGGCTCGGGCGGCCCCGAGGGGAAAATCGACGGGATCAGGGGCGGAGGGTCCGCCCGGCGTCCCTGAAGCAGTCCGGACGTCCGGGCCCGGTTCAAAGGCGCCATAGGTCTCCTGGAACCCGCCGCCTTCGACCCGTGCAGAGACATCCGTCAGGCCCGGCAGGCTCTGGGCGGACGGAGACCAGCCCCCGGAACGCCACGCCGAGAACCCCGCAGCAGAAGCGGACCCGCCGCCATAGCCACCGGGCCTGAAACCGGAAAGTGCGGCCCCGGCCACGGTGGTCGAAGCCCGGTGACCCGCGCCGGCCAGGGCATGCCTCAGGGCCCCGATGATCAGGCCCCTCACCAGGGACGGATCGCGGAACCGCACCTCTGCCTTGGCCGGATGGACATTGACGTCGACCTGGGTCGGCTCAAGCTCGAGATAGAGTGCGGCGGCCGGATGCCGGTCCCGGGCCAGATAGTCGGCATAGGCGGCCCGCAGAGCGCCCTGCAGCAGACGGTCCCGCACCGGTCGACCATTGACGAACAGATACTGGTGGGCGGCATTGCCGCGGTTGTAGGTCGGCAGGCCGGCGAACCCGGACAGCCTCACCCCGTCCCGTTCCTGGTCGATGGCCAGGGCGTTGTCCTGGAAATCACGCCCCAGAACGGCCGCAAGCCTGGCCAGACGCCCCTCCGGCCCCGGCGCCTCGGCCGGCAGGCGAAGGACACGCTTGCCGTCCAGGTCGAGGGTGAAGGCGGTCGCCTCATGCGCCATGGCCTGACGCTTGACCTCCTCGGTGATGGCCATCTGCTCGGCCCGCTCGGACTTCATGAACTTCAGTCGGGCCGGGGTGGCATAGAACAGGTCGCGGACCTCGACCCGGGCCCCCTGGGGCCCAGGAAAGGCGGAGGGACCGGGCGCGCCAGTGGCGCCGCCCTCGACCAGCAGGGAAAATGCGTCTGTGGCGCCCCGGGCCCGGCTGGCGATCGACAGTCGAGCCACGGACCCGATGGACGGCAGGGCCTCGCCCCGGAAGCCCAGCGTGGCGATGTTCAGCAGATCCCAACGGCCTTCGGAGTCGGGAGACAGCTTGGAGGTCGCGTGGCGCTCGACCGCCAGACTGAGCTCCTCAGGCGACAGGCCGGCGCCGTCATCAGCGACCAGGATCCGCGACAGTCCGCCTCCGTCCGCCTCGATGGCAACGCTCAGGGCGCCGGCGTCCAGGGCGTTCTCGACCAACTCCTTCACGGCGCTGGCCGGCCGCTCGACAACCTCGCCGGCGGCGATGCGGTTGACAGTCTCTGGAGGCAGGCGGCGGATGGGCATGGCTCAGCCTATCCGATTCCTCGCGCCAGGATCGCTACTGTTAATGTCTGCGAGGCCCTCACCCATGGTGGGCCCCGACGGGGCGGGTCGCTCTACAGCCCGGGCAGCTTCACCCAGCCGGACTTTTCGCGCTGGATGATCACGGCCTTGCCGCCGGTCAGGGTCTTGAGACGGGCTTCCTCGGCATCGGCATTGGCGATCGGAGCCGCGGCCGGATCGGCGACAACCGTCTGGGCCGGACGATCCTTGCGCCAGAACATCACCATGTCGGCGAAGTCCTTTTCCTTGTGAGCCACATCGCCGAATTCATCATCGACGACATAGCGGACCAAGGGGTCCGCATTGGCGGCGCCGGCGCGGACGATCAGCAGCTTCTCACCATCGGAGCGCTCTGCAGCGGCGAAACGGGCCTGTGCGCTGGCCCGGGCGGCGCTGTCGGGTTCCAGCTCGGCCGGCCGCGGTTCTCCCGGCGCCGGCGGGCGCAGGGAGTAGTCGGGCGGCACCACCAGAGGGGCCTTGGTCACGACGCGGAACTCGTCAGGCGTGATCTTGGAGATGCCAAGCGCCTTGGACGCCGACTGGCAGCCGGCAAGACCGGTGCTGGCCACCAGAGCGGTGAGGAGGATGGCGCGGTTGAGTTTAATGACCACAGGTAACTCCTAGAGGCCCCCCGGCCGAAAACGGATTGTCCAGATACGACAAACCACGCCGGGCGCCAACCGCTTCAAGCAGCGGACTTGGCCTTGCGGTCCGTCAGGTAGGTATCAATCAGCAGAAGCACGACCCCGATGCTGATGGCGCTGTCCGCCACATTGAACACCCAGGGAAAGTGAAGCGCCCGAAAATCGAGGAAATCGGCAACCGCTCCGAATCGCACCCGATCGATCATGTTGCCGATGGCGCCGCCCATCACCAGACCGAAGGCCCAGCCCAGCAGCGGCCGATCGACCTTTCGGGCCCAGACCGCGATGACGATGGCGACAGTCAGGGAGAAGGCGCTGAGCAGCCAGCGAACCCAGTCAGCCTCGGCGCGGAACAGGCCAAAACTGACCCCCCGGTTCCAGACCATGGTCAGATTGAACGGGCCGAAGACCGGCACGGAATCCCGGACCGGCAGGTTCAGGCTGTAAAGGACCCAGAGCTTGGACAGCTGGTCGGCCAGGATCACGGCGATCGCCAGACTATAGGCCAGGGGCCCCTGACCCTGAACAGCGACCGGCGCCGTCGACGGCGGTGGAGACGACGCCGGGGTCGCGGTCGGGTCCTGAGGGTCCAGGGTCAAGTCGGGGCTCCGCAGCAGGGGTTGCGCTCCATAGCTATCAGGCGACCTGCGCCTTGTCCCGGGCCTCGACCGCATCCTCGCACCTCAGGCACAGGGCGGCGGCCGATGTCACTTCCGGCAGTATCCGCCAGCATCGGGCGCATTTATGGCCGTCGGCGTTCGCTGGCTGGAACTTCACGCGAGCCCAAACCCCTTGGCTAGGATCTTGTTCCGTTTCGGTGGCTGCGATCGAGTCCCATTGATCAAGGTCGAACTTGGAATCCGAACTCAACACAACGGCCCTACTGGTTCTGAAAATTTCTGCGGCAACTTCATTCGATCCAAGTAGGGCCGCGATTTGACCGCTAACAAGAACACTAACCACTGCGTCAAGGGGCGAACCGATCCGCTTTTCTCGCCTTTCAGCCTCCAAGGTCGCGGTGACCGTACCCACCACCCCCTTGATGTCCTCCCATTGCTTCGCGACCGCCTCATCCCGCCACTCCGCAGGCGTCTCCGGGATCACGCGGAAGGCGTTGTGCCCGGCGTCCGGGAAGCGGGTCAGCCAGGCCTCGTCCATGGTGAAGGGCGCGATGGGGCTGAGCCAGGCCGTCAGACGTTCGAAGACCAGATCCAGGACCGTGCGATAGGCGCGGCGGTTCAGGCTGTCCGGACGATCGCAATAGAGGCTGTCGCGGCGGATGTCGAAGAACAGCGACGACAGGTCGCCCTGGCAGAAATCGATCAGGGCCCGGATGACCGAGGAATAGTTCAGGCCCTCATATCCGGCGCGAACCTCGCCATCCAGCACCCAGAGCCTGTGAAGGATGTAGCGCTCCAGGGGCGGCATATCGGCCAGGGCGACCCGCTCTTCCTCGCGGAAGTCGGCCAGGGCGCCCAGCATGTAGCGCAGGGTGTTGCGCAGCTTTCGATAAGCGTCGGAGACACCGGCCAGGATGGTCTTGCCGATCCGCTGATCCTCGGAATAGTCGACCATTGCGGTCCAGAGCCGCAGGATCTCGGCGCCGCTTTCCTTGATGATGTCCTGGGGCTCGATGGTGTTGCCCTTGGACTTGGACATCTTCTCCCCCTTTTCATCGAGGGTCATGCCGTGGGTCACCAGGGCCTTGTAGGGGGCGACGCCTCGGGTGCCACAGGCTTCGAGCAGAGAGGACTGGAACCAGCCCCGGTGCTGGTCGGAACCTTCCGAATAGAGGTCGGCAGGCCAGCGGGTGTTGGGACGCCCCTCCAGGGTGAAGGCATGGGTCGATCCGGAATCGAACCAGACATCCAGGATGTCCTCGATCTTCTCAAAGGCTTCCGGATCGCGGTCCCCCAGGAAGTCGGAGGCTGGGCGCAGATACCAGGCGTCGGCCCCCTCGGCGGCGATCAGGGCGATGATCCGGGCATTGACCTCCGGGTCAACAAGGGGCTCGCCCGTGGCCTTGTCGACAAACATGGCCAGGGGCGTTCCCCAGGCCCGCTGACGGCTGATCAGCCAGTCGGGCCGGGTCTCGACCATGCCGCGCAGGCGGTTGTAGCCGCTGGCCGGATAGAATTTGGTCGCGTCCACCGCCGCCAGGGCTTTGTCCCGGAGGGAACCGCCCTCGCCTGGACCGTCCATGCGGACAAACCACTGCGGGGTATTCCGGAAGATGACCGGCGCCTTGGATCGCCAGCTGTGCGGATAGCTGTGTTCCAGGCGGCCCCGGGCCAGCAGGTTGCCGGCCTCGATAAGCTTTTCCATCACCGCCGGATTGGCCGGACCGAACTTGCCGAGCTTCTTGCCTTCCGTCTCCAGCACCTTGAGGCCGGCGAAAAGCGGGACATGGGGATAATAGGCGCCGTTGGGATCGACGACTTCCGGGATCTCCTTGAAGCCGCTTTTCAGCCAGACCAGATAGTCCTCGGCCCCGTGGCCCGGCGCGGTATGGACAAAACCGGTCCCGGCGTCGTCGGTGACATGGTCGCCGGCCAGCAGGGGCACGGCGAATCCATAGCCCGCCCGATCATCGGAATCCGGAGCCAGGGCGGCCAGGGGATGGGCTGCGGTCAGGACCGCCGGGTTGACGGTCTCGAGGCGGCTCCAGCTGGCCGCCTTGGCGGCTTTCAGGACCTCTTCTGCCAGCTTGTCAGCCAGGACGAGCCGGTCCCCGGGCTTGACCCAGGGTTCAAAGGCCAGCTCGGCCTCAAGACTCTCGATCCGGTAGAGGCCGTAGGCGATGGCCGGATTATAGGCGATGGCCCGGTTGGCGGGGATGGTCCAGGGGGTGGTGGTCCAGATCACCACGCAGGCGTCATCCAGACCGGCGGTGACCGGGAACTTGACCCAGACCGTCGGGCTGACATGGTCCTGATATTCCACCTCGGCCTCGGCCAGGGCGGTGCGCTCGACCGGACTCCACATCACCGGCTTGGAGCCGCGATAGACTTGGCCGCTGGCGACAAACTTGTGGAACTCGGCGACGATGGTGGCTTCGCTGGTGAAGTCCATGGTGGCATAGCGGTTGGCCCAGTCGCCCAGGATGCCCAGCCGCTTGAAGCCGACCATCTGCACGTCGATCCAGCCGGCGGCGTATTCGCGGCAGCGGCTGCGAAACTCGGCGGGCGGCACCTCGTCCTTGGACCGGCCCTTGGCCTTGAATTCCTTTTCGATCTGCCATTCGATCGGCAGGCCGTGGCAGTCCCAACCGGGCACATAGTCAACGTCAAAGCCCAGCAGGAACCGGCTGCGAACCACGAAATCCTTCAGGGTCTTGTCCAGGGCATGGCCGATATGGATGGCGCCATTGGCGTAGGGGGGGCCGTCATGCAGCACAAACAGCGGCGCGCCATCGGCCTGACGCTGTGCCCGGATGGCGTTGTAGAGGTCGGCGGCGTCCCAGCGGGCCAGGATTTCCGGCTCGAGCTTCGGAAGACCGGCGCGCATCGGGAAGGGCGTGTCGGGCAGAAAGACGGTCTCGCGGTAATCGCGGGCGGGGGTGGCGTCGTCAGCCATGGCAGGAACTCTGATCAGGGGTGTCGGGATTGGAGCGGGCTGTACAGCGTCCCGGCGTGCGCAACCGATGCCGGCGGCGTCACGCCGGGCGGGTAATTCGCAGGATCGTCTGTTCCAATCGCATGACCCGGCTCTAACAGAGGCCGGGCCATGACGCCAGCAGAGAGGGCCTTGTCAGATCTTGGTGTTGGCTTCCCGCAGAAGCTGGTCGCCGATCCAGCTGCAGACCCCGATGACGATGGCGCCCAGCAGGGCCGGGACGAAGCCGGCGACCGTCAGGCCGGGCATGACCCAGGCGACAAGGCCCAACATGGCGGCGTTCACCACCAGAAGGAACAGTCCCAGGGTCAGGAAGGTCAGGGGAAAGGTAATGAAGACCACGACCGGCCGGATGATGGCGTTGGCCAGGCCCAGCAACAGGGCGGCGATGACCAGGCTGGTCCAGCCATTGGTGTCGATGCCATCGACAAATCGCTGGGCGAGCCAGAAACCGCCGACGCCAATGGCAAACCGGGCGAGGAAACGAAGCATGGGATCAGCCTGTGGGTTGGACTGTCGACACAATACGACGTCGCTGGGCTGGATCAACGCCCTGACGGCTCTCTTGGTTCCCGCCTTGCCGCGTCGAGGACGAGCGCGATCAGATGTCAGTGTTCGCACCTCAAGATGCTTTATTTAAATACACCACACCGCCCAGGAAACAGGGTTTAGGGCGCTTTACTATCCTTATTGAACATATCCTAAGACGCGAGGCACAGGCTTCTCTCGAGTTCGGGGGTTCCGCTGCGCGGGATCGAGTATCGGGGACCTGCCAGTCATGCGTCTCGCCACCATCATCAGCCTGGTCGCTTCTGCGGCTCTGGGGGTCGGGGCCCTGGTTGTCGCCAAGGTCTGGTTGCCGGCCGGAAAGACCGGCCAGGGTCTTGCTGCGGCCGCTGCGCCTGCCCAGCCCCTGGTTCCCGTGGTGGCCGCCCGCACCGACATCGCCTTCGGGGTCAAGCTGACCGCGAAGGACCTCAACCTGATCCAGCTGCCCAGGGACGCCGTGCCGGTGGGGGCCTATTCGACCATCGAGCAGGTCACCGCCCTGGACGGCGGGGCGCCGGTCACCCTGGCAAGACTGACGGCCCGGGAGCCCCTGCTGCCCTCGAAACTGTCAGGCGGCGGGGTCAAGGCCAATGTCGCCGCGGTCATCGCGCCCGGCATGAGGGCCTATACGATCAAGGTGACCGATGTGACAGGTGGCGGCGGCCATGTCACCCCGGGAGACCGCGTCGATGTGCTGGTGGCCATGGAGCGGCCTACCGCCGGCTACCAGGCCGAAGGCTCCGAAAAGGCCATGGTCAGCGGCGCCGTCCTGCAGAATATCCGGGTTCTGGGCATGGACCTGGTGGCCGACCCGGCGGCCGTGGATAAGTTCATCCCCAAGACGGCAACGCTCGAGGTCAGCATGGACGACGCCGCCCGGCTGGCCCTGGCCTCCGAGACGGGAATCCTGTCCCTCGCCCTACGCCGGACCGGGGCCATGGAGATCGAGGACGAGAAACCGACCCGCACGCTGGACCTCGGCCAGCCGCCCCCGGCCCAGACCGTGCGACGGGCCACGGCGCCAAGGCGCACGCCAACGGTCGCCGCACCCGCCGTCCGGGTTGCAACCGAATCCAGCCTGACCCTGGTGCAAGGCTCCGAACGCACCACGGTCCAGGTCGCAGCCGATCGTCAGGGAGGCCTGTGATGCGTCATCCGACAGCGCTGTTCGCCGCCCTGGTCGGCCTGCTGGCCACCCCGGCCCTGGCCCAGCCTCCGGGCTTTTCCGGAGCGGTCGCCGACACCGATTTCCAGACCTTCACCACGGAGGCCGCCCCCAGCCGGCTGCTGACCGTAGCCAAGGACAAGTCGACCGCCTTTCGCCTGGCTGGAGCCGCCGGCAAGATCGTGGTGGCCCAGCCCGACATCGCCGAGATCGTCGCCAATACCGACCGCAGCATCTACATCCGGGGCAAGGCCCTGGGGGCCACCAACATCCTTGTCTATGACCAGTCCCGGCGGCTGATCGAGGTGATCGACGTCAAGGTCGGCCATGACCTGGCCGGCATCCAGGCGGACCTGGCGGCCGCCCTGCCCGGCGAGGTGATCAAGGTTTCCAACCTGGCCGACGGGCTGATGCTCAGCGGCGGGGTCTCGACCAGTTCGGTGGCGGCCCGGGCCCGGACCATCGCCGAGCGCTACGCCCCCCAGGCGGTCTCTTCCAGCCTGACCGTGGAGGCGGCGCAGCAGGTGATGCTGGAGGTGCGGATTCTGGAGGCCAGCCGCGACAGCCTGAAAGACTTCGGCATCAATATGAGCCTCCAGAACAACAGCGGGGTCATATTCGGCTCTGGCCTTGGACTGGTCGGCAACAATCCGCCGCAGGGGGTTCTGCAGGTCTCGACCAATGTCGGCCCGACCTCCATCGACCTGACCCTTCAGGCCCTGGAGGAGAAGGGCATCATCCGCACCCTGGCGCGCCCCAACCTGGCGGCCATTTCAGGCGAGGAGGCCAGTTTCCTGGCCGGCGGCGAGTTCCCCTATCCTGTGCCCAGCGGCAAGGACAATGTGACCATCGAGTTCAAGCCCTTCGGCGTGACCCTGAAGTTCACCCCGACGGTCGAGGACAGCGGCCTCATCCGGCTGAAGGTGGCGCCGGAGGTCAGTGCGCTGGACCCGACCAACGCCCTGCGTCTTGGCCAGTACGAGCTGCCGGCCCTGACCGTTCGTCGGGCGGCGACGACCATCGAGCTGCAGAACGGCGAGAGCTTCGCCATCGCCGGCATGTTCCAGCAGGACTATGTCAACGCCGTGCGTCAGATCCCCTGGATCGGCGATGTCCCGGTCCTGGGCGCCCTTTTCAAATCAGGCCGCTGGCGCCGGTCGGAGACAGAGCTGCTGATTCTGGTCACGCCGCGCCTGACCACAGCCGCCCAGAGCCGGGCCCTGACCCCCAACCCCGAGATCGCCCGTCGGGAGCCCAGCGCCATCGACGTGATCTTCGACAGCCTGGTGATGGACAGGCCGATAAGCGAGCCGGTGGGGTTTGTGCAAGGCGACAGTCCGCCCGGCCCCTGATCATCCCCATCGACTGCCCTGCCCTGCTGAACGCCATTTGTCTCGAGGACGCCAGACCATGACCGCCACGACCTTCATCGCCCGCCGTATCCTGGTCGTTGGAGAGACCCTCGGCCAGGCAGCCCTGACAGCGTTTCCCGAGGCCCGGATCGAGGTGATCGCCGCCAGCCAGATGCCGGACCGCTGGACCTTTGGCGATGAACCGGAACTGGTCGTCATCGCGGCTGCGGCTGCTCCCGCCGAACAGATCGCCGCATTGATCGCCGCCATGGCCAGGAACACCGCGCCGCCGGCGGCCATACTGGCCGGAGCGGACATTCCCGTAAGCCTGGTCCGGGCCCTGCTGAAGCTCCCGCGGGCCGATGTGGTCGAGGCGCCCTATCGCCCGGAGGACCTGGCCGAGGCTGCGACTCCACTGTTGCGTCCGCTGGATCTTCCGGCGGCGGCCCCGACGGGCGGCCGCTGCTGGACCGTGGCCAGCGCTGTGGGCGGCGCAGGCGCCACGACCCTGGCCATCGAAATGGCTGCAGCCCTGGTCGAACGGGCGGCCGGCAAGAAGCGCGTCGGTCTTGTGGACCTGAATCTGGCCGACGGGGCCGCCGCCGCCTATCTGGGCGCCGCCGCCAACATGATGCTGGGCCGGGCCTCGGCTGCGCCCGACCGGATCGACGCCGCCCTGCTGGAGGTCTTCGCCTCTCCGGCCGCGGGCGGTTTCGACCTGATCGCCCAGGCTCGCGATCCGCACGGATTTGAATCGGTCTCCGCCGAGGCTGTGGTCCGGGTGCTGGAAACGGCCTGTCAGGTCTATGACTTCGTCATTGTCGACGCCCCACGCCACAGGCGGGCCTGGACCCTGGATGTCTTCGCCGGTTCCGACGCCCTGCTTCTCGTCTCGGAACTGACCGTTCCGGCCCTGCTGGCCGCCCGGGCCATGGCCGGCGAACTGGAAGCCGACCTGCCGGAAGGACCGGCCCCGCGCATCATTCTGAACCGCCTGGCCAAGCGGGTCTTCGGCCCGGCGCCCTCCATGGGAGAGGCCGAAAAGGCTCTGGGTCGAAAGGCCGACGCCGGCCTGACCAGCGACTGGGAAGCCGCCGCCGCCAGCGTCAATCTGGGCGGGCCGATCAGGTCGCACCGGCCCAAGTCGCGGATCGCAAAGGATGTCGACGCCCTGGTTGACCGGCTGCTGGCCACCAGCCTGCCCCTGCCTGGCGCCCCGACCCTGACCCTGCCGGCAAGGGCCGCCTGATGGCCCGGTTCTCCTTTCGACGCGCGGTCGCCGCCGCGCCCGCCACGCCGCCCCTGGCCGCCGTTTCGGTCGGTCCGGTCCTGAACCTCGCCTCGGCGCCCGAGCCCGCGCCCCCCAACCTCCAGGCCAGCGACGAACTGCTGGACATGCGGCTCCGGCTCCATGCCCGGCTGATCGAGGAGATCGATCTGGGCAAGCTGGGTGAACTGGACGAGGCGGAAATGCGCCGTCAGGTCCGGCGGCTGGTCGGGGATTTCGCCAAGGACAGCCGGCTGGCCCTCAATACTGTCGAACTGGACCAGCTGGGCGCCGAGGTGTTTGACGAGATGGTTGGGCTGGGGCCCATCGAACCGCTGCTGAAGGACGAGTCGATCAACGACATCCTGATCAACGGTCCCAACCAGGTCTATGTCGAGCGGCGGGGTGAACTGGAACTGACCCCGGTCCGCTTCCGGGACAATGATCACCTGTTGCGGATCGTGAACCGCATCGTGGCGGCGGTGGGACGGCGGATCGACGAGAGCTCGCCCATGGTCGACGCCCGCCTGGCGGACGGCAGCCGGGTCAATGCCGCCATCTATCCGATCACCATCGACGGGGCCGCCGTCTCGATCCGCAAATTCTCCAAGAAGCCCCTCAGCCTGGAGCGGCTGGTGGGGGTCGGGGCCATGCCGGCCTGTGTGGCGGAATTCCTCTATGGCGCCGTCCGCAGCCGGGTCTCCACGGTGATCAGCGGCGGTACAGGCTCTGGAAAGACCACCCTGCTGAACGCCTTTTCCGCCGCCATCAGCCCGGGCGAGCGGCTGATCACCATCGAGGACGCCGCCGAACTGCAGCTGCAGCAGCCCCATGTGGTGCGGATGGAGACCCGGCCGCCCAATATCGAGGGCAAGGGCGAGATCCGGCAGCGTGAGCTGGTCAAGAACGCCCTGCGGATGCGGCCGGACCGGGTGATTCTGGGGGAGGTCCGGGGCGAGGAGGCCTTCGACATGCTTCAGGCCATGAACACCGGCCATGAAGGCTCCATGGCGACGATCCACGCCAACACCCCTCGCGACGCCATCACCCGCCTGGAACAGATGGTCGCCATGGGCGGCATGAGGCTGACCCCTGAAAGCATCCGGGGCCAGATCGCCTCGGCCGTGGGGATGATCGTCCAGGTCATGCGGCTGTCCGACGGCAAGCGGAAGGTCATGAGCGTCTCGGAGATCACCGGCATGGAGGGTCAAGTGGTCCAGATGCAGGAGATCTTCGCCTTTCACCGGCTGGGCGTGGAGGCCGACGGGACGGTGGTGGGCGAGTTTCGCGCCACCGGCCTGCGCCCTCGCTGCCTGGACGAGATGCAGCGGCGCGGCATCCATTTCGACACCGCCCATTTCGACCCGCAAAGACCGCTGACATGAGGCCGCGTCTCAACCGAATCCGGGAGGCCCGGCATGGCTGACATCCCCCTGGACGCCCGGACGGCCTTCCTGATCCTGGTCTTTGCAGCGGTGTTCACCGCTGGACAGGCTGTCTGGGGACTGGCCCGGGTGGGGGTCAACCGGCGCAAGGTCAACAAGCGCCTGGCGACCGCCGAAAAGACCGGCTCGCTGGAGCAGCTGGTCCTGGAGCTGCGCAAGCAGCGGGGCCTGTCGGCGGACGGGTCGGTCAAGGGCGGCCTGGGCTGGTTCTCAGACCTGGTCATCCGGTCAGGCCTGCGGTTCGAGCCACAGCGCTGGGCCCTGATGTCCCTGGCCGGCGGGGCGGGCGTGGGGATGGTGCTGTTCCTCTGGAGCCGCAATCCGGTCCTGGCCGGCGCCATTGGCCTGGTCGTGGCGGTGGTCGCACCGGTCATGGTGCTGAAATTCAAGGCCGGGGCCCGGGCCAAGGCCATCGGCCTGCAGCTGCCCAACGCCCTTGAGGTGATCGTCCGCAGCCTTGAGGCCGGCCATCCGGTGCCCACGGCCATCGCCCTGGTCGGCCGGGAAATGCCGGACCCCCTGGGCAGCGAGTTTGGCATGGCCGGGGACGAGATCGCCTATGGCGCCACCCTTGAACAGGCCGTGGGCCGGATCGCCGACCGCTGCCGCCATCCGGACATGGACCTGTTCGCAGCCACCATCCGGCTGCAGGAGAAGTCCGGGGGCAACCTGACCGGCCTTCTGAAGATGAACGCCAAGGCCGTGCGCGAACGCCACAAGATGCGGCTGAAGATCAAGGCCGCCTCGTCCGAGGGCCGGGCCAGCGCCATCATCCTGACCTCGGCGCCCTTCGGGGTTCTGGCCATCCTGACGGTCGCCAGCCCGCATTTCTATGGCGATGTGATCGGCGAGCGGCCGGTGCAGATCGGGCTGGCGATCTTTGGCGGCTGGATGTTCCTCGGCAACATGGTCATGCGGCGCATGATCGACATGAGGATCTGACCGCCATGGACCCCGTGCTGTTCCAGCAGATCCTGACCTATGTGGCGGCGGCCCTGATCTCCGGCGCGGTAGGCGGCGGCGGCATGATCCTGCTGCGCGAGGCCCGCACCAGCGCCCGTCGCCGCGAGCGGCTGAACGGTGCGGCGACACCGGCCAGGCCCGGTCAGGCCGCCAGCCCCTCCGGCGTCATGGTCGGGGTCAAGCGGCTGGGCGAACGGATGGCCATCCAGGACCCGGCCCAGATCTCGACCATCCGGGCCCGGCTGATCCAGGCGGGCTGGTACAACCGCGAGGCCGTGGCCCTGTATCTGGGGTCCCGGGGCGCCAGTCTGATCGTGGCGACCGGGGCCACCATGCTGACCGTCCCCTGGGCCCTGAGCGGCATCGGCGGTCCGGCCGCCATCGCCGCTGCGGGGACCTTTGCTGTCGCCGCGATCCTGGGGCCCGACCAGGTGGTCAAGGCCAGGCGGCGGAAGATGGAGATCGAATATACCGAGGGCTTTCCGGACATGCTGGACCTGCTGGTCGCCTCGGTTGAGGCGGGGCTGTCCCTCGACGCCGCGGTCAATCGGGTGGCCGAGGAGATGGGCCGCCGCTACGCCAACCTCGCCGCCCATCTGCGGTTCCTGACCCTGGAGCTCCGCGCCGGCAAGGCCCGCAAGGAGGCCTGGGGCGCCTTTGCCGAACGGCTGGGTATCGAGGAGGCGCGGTCCCTGTCGACCATGCTGCGCCAGGCCGAGGAGATGGGCACCAGCCTGGGCGAGACCCTGGCGGTGTTTTCCGACGACATGCGGTCCAAGCGCATGCTGCGGGCCGAGGAAAAGGCCATGGCCCTGCCGGCCAAGCTGATGGTGCCCCTGATCCTGTTCATCTTCCCCTGCCTGCTGGGGGTGCTGATCCTGCCGGCGGCCTATCGGATCAGCCAGAGTATGGTCGGCGGGGGGCAGTAGTCGGCCGCCGGCCAACACCTTGACCCCTCATCTTCCCAGGCCGCTTGCGCGTCGCGGGCCCTTCCCCCCTACAGGGGAGGTAAAATACATTCTGAATATCAATGATTTACCTCTCCTGAAGGGAGAGGGATAAACCCATGCCAAGCCTGGGAGGGTCAGGGGTTACGCCCTCTCCGAGGCGGCCAGGACGCTCTTGCGGCGGCCATAGAGCAGATAGACCGCCACCCCCAGGCCGTTCCAGATGAAGAAGCCCCAGATGGCGGTGTTGGGCAGGGTGGTGAAGAGATAGAGGCAGCCCACCACGCCAAACACCCCGACCAGCGGCCAGGCCGGGGTCCTGAACACCCGCAGCCGGCCAGGCTCGCGCCGGCGCAGGATCATCATACAGACCAGAACCGCGACAAAGGCCGCCAGGGTGCCGGCATTGGCGATGGCAGCGATGTCGCCCAGGGGCAGGGTTCCGGCCAGCACCGCCGCCAGGACGCCGGTGATCAGGGTCATGGTCTGGGGCGCGCCGGTCCGGGCGCTGACCTTGGCCAGGCCGATGGGCAGCAGACCGTCCCGGGCCATGACGAAGAAGATCCGGCTCTGGCCATACATGAAGGCCATGATCACCGTCGGCAGGGCGATGACCGCCGCCGCCGCCACGATCTTGGCCGCCCCGGCATGGCCCAGCATGTTCATCACCTCGACCAGGGGCGCGCTGCTGGCGGCGAAGTCCTCAACCCGGATGGCTCCGATGGCGGCTGCGGCCACGGCCATGTAGATGATCGTGCAGATGGCCATCGAGCCGATGATGCCGATGGTCAGGTTGCGGCCGGGATTCTTGGTCTCCTCGGCGGCGGTCGAGACCGCATCGAAGCCGTAGAAGGCGAAGAAGATGATGGAGGCCGCCGCCATCACCCCGACCTTGGCCCCCGTTTCGTCCACCCCGCTGAAACCCTGGGGCATGAAGGGGGTGAAATGGGTGCTGTCGAAGGCCGGCAGGGCTATGGCCACGAACACCGCCAGGGCCGCCACCTTGACCACCACCAGGATGATGTTGACCGTGGCGCTTTCCCGGGTGCCGACCAGCAGCAGGGCGGTGACCACCAGACAGATGACCACGGCCGGGACATTGAGGACGCCGCCCTCTAGGGTCCCGCGCAGCAGGGCCTCGGGGACCCCCATATTGGCGGCCCGGATGAACTCGGCGGCATGGCCGGCCCAGCCCACGGCCACTGCGCCGCAGACCACGGTATATTCCAGGATCAGGCTCCAGCCCACGACCCAGGCAAGGCCCTCGCCCAGCACCGAATAGCTGTAGGTATAGGCGCTGCCGGCGGCCGGCATCATGGTGGCCATCTCGGCATAGGCCAGGGCCGCGCAGACACAGACCGCCCCGGCGATCACGAAGGACAGCAACACCCCCGGCCCCGCCAGGTTCGCCCCCACCCCGATCAGGGTATAGATGCCGGTCCCGACAATGGCCCCGACCCCCAGGGCGATCAGGTGCGGCCAGCTGAGGGTCGGCTTCAGGCGGTGATGCTCGGCGACCTCGGCCGCATCGATGGGCTTGCGCCGCGTCAGAAAACTCATGATCGCCCCCCGGGTCCGTAGCGGAAGAATGACGCTGTTTCGCCGGCTTCGCCAAGGGGGCGGTTGGCGGGCCGGAGTTTTCGGCGGAAAAACAGGCCTGCGAAAAATGGAGCGCGAAAATTCGGGGGCCGGAGCGGAGGACCAGGCCATGGGGTTTGCAGCGAAAAGGAGGACGGGTTCATTCTTACAGCTTTGAAATCACGGCTTTTTCGATGCGATCGGGCGGCCGGTTGGGACTTGGAAGGGCCGTGCTTCAGGGTCAGGAGATGTCGGGTAGAGTCTGGGTGGTCGCAGGTTTCCGTAACGATGAAGGCCGGCCCGTCGCAGGTTTCGATCAAGATGTTTGTCGGTCTCTGTCGGGTTTCGTCAGGGTCTTCTGCGCGCCAGCGACGGCGGCGATGATCGGCGCAGACAGGTGCGAAGATTGGCGCGAAGATGAGGGCCACGAACCCTCCTGGCGGTCGAAGCGGCATGAGGGATTATCGCATGGCGGCGGGGGTCTGGTTCATCTTCGCCCCCCTTCCGGGCGCCGGTTGAATGCGTCCGCCTAGCACCACTCCCCCTCACCGCACCAACGGGTCGTGGTCCAGCATGTGTTCGGCGGCGTCGCCGCGTTCGGAGCGGGTGACGGCCATGGCGGCGAACAAGGCGGTCAGGAACAGCAGCCAGGCGCCCTGGCCATAGGGGCGGGCGAGATCGGCCTGGTCATGGCCGGTGACGCCATGGGCGGTCAGGGTGGCGTGATGGAGGGCAGGCGACCGGGGGGCGGATGGACAACCAGTCCGCATTTTTCTTGCAAGATCGGAATCCGAAGCATAGCTTTTTCATTACAGAATTCAATTCCTGGCCGTAAATATTCAGGAACGTTTCAGAGCTCGGGGGAGCGAAGCGATGGATTTCACCATTTCATGGGCTGTAAACAGCGACGGAAACTGGGCAACGAACTCAAACTGGAGTCCTTTGCGGGTTCCCGGGTCCAATGATGTCGTCGAAATCAATACCGTCTATTTTCATACCATTACCTACAGTTCCGGCTCCAGGACGATCCAGTCGCTGACCGTCGGCAACAATGATTTTGTCATGACGGGCGGGAGCCTGGAGATCGGCCTGGCCTCCAGTTTCGCCAATGCATTGACGATCACGGGCGCTGAACTGTGGCTTCGGTCGGGCGTCACGACGGTGTCCGGGCTGTTCACCGCCAACAACCTCGCCCGGATCAGGGGCGCCGGAGACCTGACCCTGTCGGGCGGCGCGGTCTTCAATGGCGCGCAATTGATGAGGGGCGACGGCGCGACGGTGCTGCAGGGATCAAGCACCCTGGGGTCGGGCGTTCTGGGACTGGATGACGGACGAACCCTCGAGAACCAGGGCACTCTGACGATCTCCGGGGGCGGCTCGATCCGCCTGGGCCACAACCCGTTCAGCTCGGCGGATGGCGGCGGCACGCTGATCAACGGTGTGGGCGCGATGATCATCTTCGACCACAGCGGCTTCAAGCTGGCCGTCAATGGATTCAAGGGAAACACCGCCTTCGTCAACGCTGGCGACCTGATCAAACTTGGCTCCGGCGAGACGAAGATCGATACGGCCTTCACAAACAACGGCGCCCTGCAGGTGTCCGCCGGCCAGTTGACCGTGGAAGCGGTCATGACCGGGACAGGGACCGTGACCATCGACGCCGGGGGGATCTTCGCCCTCGATGCCACAACCCGAAGCTCCGGCAACCAGGTCGACATCCTCGCCAACGGCGGGACGGCGATCCTCCGCGGCGGTTCCGGCGCGGACAGCTTTCTGATTGGCTCCGGCTTCAAGGCGACCGACGTTGTGAATGGCGGCGCCGGAAGCGACAGCCTCACCCTCGCGGGGGACTACTCTGCGGGCGTGGCCTTCCAGGCCACCACCATGGTCAGTGTCGAAACCCTCGGGCTCGGAGCCGGCTTCGATTATGATCTCACAACCCATCAGACGACCGTTGCGTCCGGGGCCACCCTGACCCTGGACGGTCTCGCCCTGGGGCTCGGCGACAGCCTGACCTTCAATGGCGCCGCCGAAACCGATGGCTACTTCATCCTGATCGGCGGGGTGGGCAATGACGTCCTGACCGGCGGCGCGAAGGCCGACACCTTCACCCTGGGCGCCGGCGGCGCAGACACCGTCGCCGCCGGCGCCGGGTCCGACCTGATCGACATGGGCGCCGCCCTGACCGCGGCCGACAGCATCGACGGAGGGACAGAGGACGACCGGGTCAGGCTGACCGGCGACTATTCCGCCGGCGTCATCTTCCAGGCCGCCACCATGACCAACCTGGAACGCCTGGCCTTCGGGGCGGGCTACTCCTACAGCATCGCGACCCACGACGGGACGGTGGCTGCCGGCCAGAGGCTCGAGGTCGACGGCGTGGAGCTGGGAAGCGGCCGGGTCCTGACCTTCGATGGTTCCGCCGAGACCGACGGAAGCTTCGATATCATCGGTGGCCAGGGCGCAGACATCCTGACCGGCGGCGCCCTGGGTGACACATTCCAGGTGTCATTGGGCGTCGACAGGGTCCAGGGGGGCGGCGGTGACGATCTGGTCTTCATGGGAGGCGGGCTGACCGCGCTCGACAGCATTGACGGCGGCGCGGGTTTCGATTCGGTCCGGCTCAACGGCGACTATCAGGGCAGCAGTCGCCGGGTCGTGATGACCGCCACGACCATGGTCAATGTGGAACTGCTTGTCCTGGGCCGGAACTCATTGAACCGAAACTACGAGCTGACCACCCACGAGGGAACGGTCGCCGCGGGGCAGACCCTGACGATCGACGCCTCGGAGCTGGATGCGCCGAAGGCCGGATTCGGACTGGTGTTCAACGGCAGCCAGGAGACCGATGGCAATTTCATCATCATCGGCGGCCAGGACAACGACGTGATCACCGCGGGCGCGGGGGCGGACAGCCTGACCGGCGGATTCGGCGACGACACCCTGAACGGCGGCGTCGGGGCCGATCTGATGGCCGGGGGCGGCGGTTCCGATATCTATATCGTCGACAATGTCGGGGACCTCGTCACAGAAATCCCCCTGGACAGCTTCCTGGACGAGGTCCGGACGTCGTTGACGCTCTATACCCTGCCCACGGATGTCGAGATTCTGACCTATACCGGATCGGCCAGCTTCACCGGGACAGGGAATTCGCGCAGCAATACGATCAAGGGGGGCGCCGGCGGGGACGTTCTGGATGGCGGGGTCGGATTCCAGGATACCTTGATCGGCGGGGCGGGAGATGACCGCTATATCGCGAACAACACCAACGACATCATCAAGGAGACGTCAGGCGGGGGCGCCGACCGGGTCGAAGCCACGGCCACGACCTTCACGCTTGCCGCCAACCTGGAAACCCTGGTCTTCATCGGCGCGGGGAACTTCCGGGGGACCGGCAATTCGGCGGCCAACACCCTGATCGGCGGCGCTGGCAACGACACGCTGAAGGGCGGCGGCGGCGCAGATTCGCTGACCGGGGGCGCCGGCTCCGATATCTTTGTCCTGTCCTCGGTGTCGGACTCCACCGGCGCGCTCTTTGACACCCTCATCGATTTCGACGCCGCCCTGGACACCCTCGATCTGCCGAAGTCGGTGACCGGAATCGGCGCAGCCGTCGCGGCCGGCGCCCTGTCGCTGGCGAGCTTCGACGTCGATCTGGCCGCCGCGCTTGGCGCGGGTCAACTGGCGGCGCGACATGCAGTGGAATTCACCCCGGACTCGGGCGCCCTGGCGGGCCTTCATTTCCTGATTATCGACATGAACGGTGTGGCAGGATACCAGGCCGGCCGAGATCTGGTGATCCAGATGGTGGGCGCCTACGGATCGCTGACCCTGGGTGATTTCATCTAGAGCATGTTCCGATAAGTGTGATGCGGTTATCGGATCGAAACATGCTCTAACATTCTGAATCAGAGCCTGTTTTTCCGTTGTGATCGGTTCGATCAACGGAACAGGCTCTAGCCCAATCCTGCGGAAGGCGCGCTTGTCGGAGATAGAAAGCGGCCGCTCCACGCTGCGGGGCGGCGCCCCCCTCACCGCACCAGGGGGTCGTGGTCCAGCATGTGCTGGGCGGCGCCGCCGAGCATGCGGAGGAACATGGCGTCGCCGCGGTCCGTGCGGGTGACGACCATGGCGGCGAAGAAGGCGGTCAGGAACAGCAGATAGGCGCCCTGGCCATAATGGCGGGCGAGGTCGGCCTGGTCATAGCCGGTGACGCCATGGGCGGTCAGGGTGGCGTGGTAGAGGGCCAGGAGCTCCGGCTCGGCGGCGCGGCGCTCTTCTGTCGTCAGGGCGCCGGCGAGGAAATAGGCCAGATCGGTAGGGCCTGCGCCGTAAGCAAAGGACTGCCAGTCCAGCACTGTCACGGGATAGCCGCCCCGGGCCGTGCCGAACATCATGTTGTCGGGCCGGAAGTCGTTGTGGGTCAGGCAGCGGGGACCGTCATGGCGGGCGCCCAGTTGGCTGAACTGCGAGGCGATGCGGTCGCCGACCCCCACCCATTCCGGCGCCAGCTGAGGACCATAGCGATCCTTGAAGCCGGTCCAGAGCTGGGCGACCAGATCGTCGGTCACCATACTGGGCGGAGCGACGCTGGAGCCGGACACCCAGGGCAGTGTGTCGAGGCTGTCATCGGCCCAGAAGGAGGCGTGCAGCCTTGCCGCCTGCTCCACCACCAGCCGCGCCTGGTCCAGGGTGACCCCGACCAGCTGGTCGCCCTGCTCGGCGGGGGCCAGGTCTTCCATCATCAGGACGAAGGCGCTGGTCGCCTCGTCGACATCGGTGAAATAGCAGCGCGGGGTATGGACCAGGGCCCGGGGGGCCAGCTGCTGATAGAAGCGAACCTCGCGCAGATAGTTTCCAAGGGACACGCCGGTGGCGCGGCTCTCCTCGCCGGCCGCCGGGAACTTGCCGACCAGGGAGGCGGGGGCCGTCTCGCCGCCCCGCTCATAGTCCAGGGTGAAGCGCACGCTGTCGCCGATCTGACCGGTGCCGACCCCCTTGGCGATAAAGCCCCGGACCACGGCGTCGACACCGCCGGCCTGCAGCACGGCGGTCAGCCAGGCGGCGTCGACCTCGCCGGGCATGCGGATATCGGGCTTGGCGGTCATGGCGGCTCTCGTCTCCTCCGTCCCCTGCTTATCCGGGTGCATCGCTCCTGCTTACCGGCTTTGCCGGGCCACGCCTATGCTGACGCCGGGTCAGCCTCCAGGAGATGCGGACCGGGTGTTTTGCAGCCTTGACTTCCCCTCCTGAATCTCACACGGCGAGGCCGCTACCGTCGGGGTTGGCAAACGGGGAATTGCTTCATGAAAAAGATTCTGGCGCCGGTGCTGTGCCTGGCCATGGCCGCCTGTGCGACCGTCGAGCCGGTTCCAGCCGCTCGGCCGCTGTCCCAGGCCAGTATCGACGCCATGGGCCCCACCAGGCTGAGTGTCACCGGCAGCGAAACGGGCGTCGCCAAGGCCTGGTTCTACACCGAGGTGAATGGCGGCGGCGGCGGCCTGATCGGCGCCATCGCCGGAGCGATCGCGGCGGCCATCATCAATGCCGCGCCCGCGGCCCGGGCCCAGAAACAGGCCGATGAGGTCGCAGAGGTCCAGACTGTCGAGGCCCTGAACAGCTCGCTGGTCGCCACCCTCAAGGAAGAGGCCGGCAAGACTGCCGCCGGCCCGGGCGTGACCTTCCCCGACATCCTGCTGACCTACAAGGGCGTGACCCCGGGCGAGATGGACGACACCGTCGAGGTCACCACCGCCTACACCCTGTCCGAGGATTCCAGCGTACTGCGGATCGTCACGACCGCGACCTACAGCAACCAGGCCATGCCCTACAAGACGCCCTACAGCTTCACCAAGGCGGTCCCCAAGAGCGAGACCAATGGGCCCCTGTATCGCAACAGTTTCACCTATTACTCGACGCCCCTGCCCATCCCGACCCTGACGCCAGAGCTGAGGGAACGGCTGATCGCCAATATCAAGGAGAGCGCCAAGGACGCCAGCGGCGCCCTCCCCCTCCCGGACTCCACCGAGTACAAGGCCATGCAGCGCGAGATCGAGCTGGCCAGGGACGACAAGCTGACCCCCAACGAGACCTCGCTGTTCCTGACCCGAGAATGGCTTCGCGACGACGGCGCCATGATCAAGTCGGAAGTCCGCCGGGCCCAGGAATTCGTGGCCCGCTATGTGCTGCTGGACGTCAACCGCACCGCCATTCCCTCGCTGACCGGCGAGGACGAACTGCTGGAAACGGCGGCGGACCAGAGGACCGTCCGGCGGATCGGCAAGGGCGTTGAAACCGGCTCCTACGTCAACTCGGCCGCCAATGTCAGCGGCTTTGCGACCTATGGAAACGTCATTGCCGTGGCCAAGGGCACGGTGACCTATATCAAGGGCCTGAAGGCGGCAGCCCCGAAGGCCAAGAAGTGACCCTGCAGCGCGCCTGGAGCGTCCGGGCCGCGGGTCTGGCGGCGGCAGCCCTGCTCCTGCAGGGCTGCGTCAGCTACACCCCGGCCGTCTATGGCCCGATCGGCGCCGAGGTTCCCTACGGCTTCAAGGATCGGCCCAATCCGGACGGCGGCCATACGATCCTGGTGATCATGGCCGGCTTTCAGACGGTGGCGGACCTGCGCGGCTTTTTTGACCGCCGCGCGGCCGAACTCTGCCCCGCCGGGGTCGAGCGGAGCAATGTGTTCCGGGTCCAGGCCAACGAGTATTTCAGCAGCGCGCCCTATGTCCAGGGCGGCGCCGGCATCGGGTCGCGCTCGCGCCAGGGGGTCGAGCTCGAGGGCTATGTCTATTGCAAGCCCCCGGCGGCCAGCCCGGCTGGCTGAGCCCAACGCCGCCCGACTGGTCGCCAACCGGACCAGGCCCCCGGATCGGTCCGAAGGCCATCCGGGACAACGGCGAGTGGGGAAAGCGCAGACCGGCAGGCGGTATGGGGCTGCCTTGCATCGCCCCGTCGGGTGGTCCAGCCTGAGGTTTTCCGAGAGCGAGTCCCTGTGATGTGGAAAGCCCTGAGTCTGGCCCTGATGCTGGGTGCTTTGCCGTTGGCTGTTCAGGCCAGCCCGGGCCAGGACCTGGACGTCATTGTCGCCGACTACGAGGCCTGGACCCGGGCGGAAAATCCGATCGCCGCTGGCCAGAATGGCGACCGGGCGGCGCTGGGGCGCCTGCCAGATGTGAGCCTGGCGGCAGACCAGAGGCGGGCAAAGGCGCTGAAGGGGTTCGAGGCGCGGCTGAAGACCATTCCGGAAGCCGGTCTCAGCGACCATGACGGACTGAACAGGGCCATCCTGATCCGCGTGGTGGACGATCAGCTGACGGCCCTGAGGTTCGACCAGGCGCGGTTCGCCTTTTCCAGCGATGACACCTGGGATGGGACCCTGTCCTATCTGGCCGACATGGCGCCCATGACCAGCCGCGCCGACGCCGAGGCCTGGCTGAGCCGGCTGGCGGCGGTCCCGACCTGGTATGGCCAGGCGACCGAGAACGCCCGTCGCGGCATTCGCACCGGCTTCACCCAGCCCCTGTCCATCGGCCAGATGGTGCTGGAACAGTCCCGCAAGGTTGCGGCGGCGGCGGTCGCCGAGTCTGATCCCCTGCTGCGGCCCTTCGACCGGCTGCCGGCCAGTGTGTCGGCGGCCGAGCGGGCGGATTTCAAGGCCCGGGGGATGAAGCTGCTGTCCGGGGGTCTGAGGCCGGCCCAGACGCGCTTTGTGAAATTCCTGGAGACCGAATACCTGCCGGCCGCCCGCAAGGGCCTGGGGATCGGGTCCCTGCCGGGCGGCAAGCCCTATTACGCCTGGCTGGCCCGTCGCTACACCACCACCCCCATGACGCCGGAAGAGATCCACGCCCTCGGCCTGTCGGAGGTGGCGCGGATCCGGGCCGAGATGAACACCGTCATGGCCCAGACAGGCTTTACCGGGACCTTTCCGGAGTTCCTGGCCATGCTGCGCAGCGATCCGCGGTTTGTCGCCAGTTCCCGCCAGGACCTGATGGAGAAGGCCAGCGAGATCGCCAAGCGGATCGATGACCGCCTGCCGGCCTATTTCGCCACCCTGCCCCGGCTGAGCTATGGCGTGCGGGAGGTGCCGCGGGAGATCGAGGAAAACTACACCACCGGCCGCTATTTCCCCGGCAGCCCGACCCTGGGCGTGGCAGGCGGATACATGGTCAATACGGGCCGTCTGGAGCAACGGGGGCTGTATGAACTGCCGGCCCTGACCCTGCATGAGGCGGTGCCCGGTCACCATCTGCAGATCGCCCTGTCCCAGGAGCTGGGCGAGGTCCCGACCTTCCGGCGGGACGCCGACATGACGGCCTTTGTCGAGGGCTGGGGCCTCTATTCCGAGCGGCTGGGCGTCGAGATGGGCATCTATCGCGACCCCTATGAGCAGTTTGGCCGGCTGTCCTACGAGATGTGGCGGGCCTGCCGGCTGGTGGCCGATACGGGCATGCACTACCTGGGCTGGAGCCTGGAAAAGGCCCGGGCCTGTTTCACCGACAATAGCGCCCTGTCGGCCCATAACATCGAGATCGAGCTGGCGCGGTATGTGTCCTGGCCCGGCCAGGCCCTGGCCTACAAGATCGGCGAACGCACCCTGGTTCGGGTCCGGTCCAGGGCCGAGGCGGCCCTGGGGGAGCGGTTCGACGTCCGCCGTTTCCATGACGCAGTGCTGCTGGCCGGGCCCCTGCCCATGGACCTGCTGGAAGCCCGGATCGACCGCTGGATCGCAACGGAAAAGGCGCGGAAGCCTTCGCTCTAGAAGAGCCGCTGGACCCTGGCCTCGGCGGTCAGGGCGTCGCGGAATTTCGGGTGGGCCAGGCCGATCAGGGCCCTGGCGCGCTCGGCTTCGTTCAGGCCCTTGAGGTCGACATGGCCATATTCGGTGACGACATAGTGCACGTCATTGCGCGGCGTGGTGACCGGGCCGTCCAGGCGGGTGACGATGCGCGACACCGCCCCGTCCCTGGCCGTGGAATGGCAGGCGATGACGGAGCGGCCGCCGCGCGAGGCATAGGCGCCCCGGACGAAATCCAGCTGGCCCCCGGCGGCGCTGTACTGGCGGCCGGCCATGTGTTCGCTGTTGCAGGCGCCGGAGAGATCGACCTGAAGCGTGGCGTTGACCGACATGACCCGGCCATTGCGGGCGATGACAGCGGGATCATTGACATAGTCGACAGGCCGGCTCTCGACGGCGGCATTGTCGTCGATGAAGTCGCAGAGCGCCCTGTTTCCCAGGGCGAAGGTGAAGATCGACCGGCCGGGATTGGTGGTCTTGCGGCTGTTGTTGACCGCCCCGCACTGCATCAGGGCCATCAGGCCGCTGGAGAACAGCTCGGTATGAACCCCAAGGTCGCGATGTCCGGACAGGGCGCTGCAGACCGCTTCGGGCAGGGCGCCGATGCCCATCTGCAGGCAGGCCCCGTCCTCCACCAGGCCGGCGATGATCCGGCCGATGACGGCGTCTTCCGGGGCTGAGTCCCGCACAGGGCTTTCAAACAGGGGCTGGTCGTTTTCGATCAGGGCGTCGATCTCGCTGATGTGGATCATGCCGCCCCGCACCCTGGGCATGTGGCGATTGACCTCGACCACCACCCGTCGGGCGGTCTTGACCAGGCGCAGGCCATAGTCGTTGCTGGTTCCCAGGCTGACATAGCCATGGGCGTCCATGGGCGAGACCGTGGTCAGGAAGGTGTCGATGGGCCGGGGCTCGCTCATCAGCCGGGGGGCCTGGCTGAAGGCGCCGGGAACAAAGGACAGCAGCCTGCGCCCTTCGGTCTCGCCCTGGGCCAGCAGGGCCCGCTCCCAGGGCCCCAGGAAGAAGCAATGGGGCCGGATGCGGTCAAGCAGGTCCGGGCGCAGGACCGTCGCCGCCGCATGGGGGGTCGAATGGAAATAGTGGAGGCGGACCTCGTCGATCTCGTTGCGCTCGGCCCGGGCGGCGAGGGCGGCCAACAGGGCCGGCGGCTCGGCCAGGGCCATCCCCATGGCCAGCCGGTCGCCGGAAGCGACCCGCGCCACGGCCTCGTCGGCGGTCATCCGCTTCTCGGCATAGAGCGACTGGACAGACGGGGTCTGGACCATAGGCAATCCTGAGGCGGGGAAAGGCGGAAGGGAAAACCGGATTGTCTAGCCTATGGCGACCAGAATCCAGACTGTCTCGCCTGTCCTATTCGCCGGAAGCCCTTTGCTGGACCCTGCCGGGCCAGAGTCCGTGCGAGACGTCCTGCCACAGCCGGTCGATCTCGGCCGCCGCCGCGCCCCGGGGCTCGAACTCCATCACGCCCTGGCCGCGCCAGAGGCTTTCCTGGAAAGCGACCCTTGCTCGCAGTCCGACAGAGGCGATGGGAAAACCCAGCTCCCTGGCCGCCTTGACCGCCCGGGCGATCGCCGCCGCCTCGACCCCGCCCCGGCGGCTGGGCGCCTGGTTGATGACGATCAGGCCGGGCTTGCCGGCGGCGCGCACGGCGTGGGCGCTGGGCACAAGGGCTGCGAGGTCGAAATAGCTGGGGCGGCAGACCAGGACGGCGAAATCGGCCAGGCGGATGGCGGCGGCGCTGGCCTGGGAATCCCCGGCCGGGGTGTCCATGATCAAGAGCTCCCGCCCGGCCCGTTCATGGGCGTTGGCGAAGGGAAACAGGCTGCCGCCGTTCGCGGCGGCCACGATGGGGGTCTCGGCGCCACGGGAATCCGCCCAGGACCTGGCCGACCCCTGGATGTCCAGATCAGCGATGGCCACAGACAGGCCGTCCGCGAGACCAGCCACCGCGAGGTTCACCGAAAGGGTTGTCTTTCCCGTCCCGCCCTTGCGGGACAGCAAAACCAGTTTGCGCAACAGCCGATCCTTCCGGCAGGCTTGGACTCAAGGTCAACACCCTAGACCTGTTCGCGCGGGAAGGGGAGCGTTCGGACGCCCCATTCCGGACCAGCAGGCCATAGAATCTCTGGACAAGCCGGGACATCGGACGCAGCCTGCCCGAGTGTTGAACAGTTTGCGCCGCCGGTCCCGACAGCCGAACGGCCAGAACTGGAACCAGGCCGGGCCCCGGCCGTTCAAGTCCAGTTCAAAGTGCATTCCCAGGAGTGTCGGCTCGAACAGGAGGCGGGGCCCAAAGCGGCCTGGCCAGGACGGAGACTGAAAATCATGAAGTCATTCATTGCCAGCGCCATCGCCTTGACCCTGCTGGGGACAACCGGCGTCAGCGCCGCCAGCGCCGACCCGCGTGGCCCGGTCGCCGAGGCCCGGCAGGACCTGCGCGAGGCCAGGCAGGACCGCCGGCAGGAAAACCAGTGGGAGCGCCGCGCCGCCAAGCGCTACAAGGCCGGCCGCTACATGGCCCCCAAGGGGTACTACGCCCGTCGCTGGGCCAAGGGCCAGAAGCTGCCCCTCGCCTATCGTAACCGGGTCTATGTCGTCGATCATCGCAATTATGGCCTTCGCTACCCGCCCCGCGGTTACCACTATGTCCGGGTCGGCAATGACGTGGTCCTGACCGCCATCGCGACCGGACTGATCGCCTCGGTGGTGTTCGACCTGTTCGAAGACTAGACCGGACCCAAAATCCGTATCGGGATCGCCCCCGGAAGCTTGCTTCCGGGGGCTTTTTCATGCGCCGGGAGCGGTGACCCTGCGCGGCCGGGCCGATCGCCACAGCCGCCACAGCAGAACCATCAGAACGGCCAGCACCAGCGGGATCAGCAGCGGCGCCAGCAGGGCGACCAGCACCGTTCCGAACGCGGTCAGGTCTTCGAGGATCGAGACGACCGGGTTTCCAAGGCCCGCCGTGGCGGTCGAGCTGATCACCCGGGTTCCGGCCTGGGCGGCATGGAAGGCCAGGGCCGCCGGCGCCCCGATGATCAGGCCGGCGATGGCCGCAACCATCGGATCCAGGGTGGTGAAGGCCGCCGCAGCGGCGACCGCGCCGGCGATCGGCCTGACCACCGTACCGACGGCGCTGAGAACGTGATCGACGGCGGGAATCTTGTCGGCCGCCAGTTCCAGGCCCGTGGCCAGGCCCAGGGCGATGAGGGACGGCGGTGATTCCAGCCAGGCCATGGCCGGCGCAAGGTCGGTTCCGAACAGCTGGAACCTGGCCGCAAGGCCCAGCATCAGCAGGGGCAGGAAGGTTCGAAAGCCGGTGGCGGCCGCAAGGCCCACCCCCAGCAGGGCGGGGAGGATCCAGATTTCCATGGGGAAAGAATAACAGGCGGCAGGGGAAAGTCACAGATGTCGGGCCATTCTGTGTGGCGAGCGGTCAGCCCTGGGACCCCAGGTACGCCGCCTGAACAGAGCCGCTCACCCTCCCACGCCGCTTTCGCGCCTCCAGACCCCTCCGCCGCCCCGCAGGGCCGGATTTGGGGTGGGGGACCATCGCGCAGAGAGGGCGGAGGCGGTCCGCAACCGTGCCGGCCACATCGTCTTTGAACGCTGCGGCCGATGTCCATTGGGGCCGGCCGCCACCGCACCCGAACCGGCGCCGCGCGCCGGGAGCAAGGTCGGTAGGCCAATAAAAACAGACGTTTCCCCTACGTCCCGTCCATGAATCCCGCGTCATGTCCTCCGATCACGATTGACTCTCATCGGCGAGAGACCCCACGCTGAGTGTTCGAGCGCGGCCGCCAGAGCCGCCCGATACGGGAGAGCCTGCCGGATGAACGCGCCCAACCTGCCGATCGGACCGCGTCCGCCGGTCACCCTGCTGACCAAGATGTTCTATGGTCTGGGCTCGGTGGCCTTCGGCATCAAGGACAATGGCTACCGGGTCTTTCTGCTGCTGTTCTACAACCAGGTGGTGGGGCTGGACCCCCTCAAGGTGGCCTTCGCCATCAGCCTGGCCCTGATCATTGACTGCGTCATCGACCCCATTGTCGGCGAATTTTCGGACAACCTGTCCAGCCGCTGGGGGCGTCGCCATCCCCTCATGTACGCCTCGGCCCTGCCCGTGGCCCTGTCCTTCCTGCTGCTCTGGAACCCGCCAATGGACTGGGGCGAGGACGCCCTGTTCTGGTATCTGGTCGCCGTGGCCGTGATCGGTCGGAGCTTCATCACCCTCTATGAAATCCCCTCCTCTTCCCTCTCGGCGGAGCTGACAGAGGATTATGACCAGCGGTCCTCGATCCTGGGCTGGCGCTATTTCTTTGCCTGGTGGGGCGGCCTGACCCTGACGGTGATGATGTTCTGGTTCTTCCTGGCCCCAACGGCAGAATACCCCAACGGTCAGCTCAATCCGGAGGGTTACAAGACCTACGGCTATATCGGCGCGGTGCTGATGTTCATCTCGATCATCGCCTCAGCCGCCGGAACACACCGGTTTATTCCATGGCTCCGCAGGGCGCCCGTGGCGGCCACGCGCACCGTCGTCCAGACCCTGGTCCAGATGAAGGACACCCTGTCCAACCGGAACTTCGTGATCATCACCCTGGTCGGGCTGTTCGCCGCCGTGGCCCAGGGGATCAGCTTCTCGCTGGGCGCCTATATCGCCACCTATTTCTGGGGACTTTCGGCCTTCTGGACGGGCTTCCTGGTGCTCGACAGCTTTATCTCTTCCTCCATCGCCCTGGTGGCGGCGCCCATGATGTCCAAGCGGTCCGGCAAGAAGATCGCCGGGACCGTGTTGCTGGCGCTTGCCGTGTTCACCGGCTTTATTCCTCTGATCCTGCGCCTGCTGGGCCTGTTTCCGGACAACGGCGACATGATCGGCCAGACGAAGATCCCGGAAATCGTGCCCTGGCTGTTCCTGGACGGCGTGATCCGCGGTGTTTTCGGGATCACCGCGTCCATCCTGATCACCGCCATGCTGGCCGATGTCGTCGAGGACAGCGAGGTGAAGACCGGACGCCGGTCCGAGGGACTGTTCTTCGCCTTCACCAGCCTGGTCCAGAAGGCCGTCGGCGGGGTGGGCGCGATCGGAGCGGGATTGATCCTGACGGTCATCGCCTTCCCCCGGGCGGCCAAGCCGGGCGAGGTGGAGCCGGAGATCATCGTCAACCTGGCCCTGGTCTATATGCCGGTCCTGGCCCTGCTCTATGGCATCGCCCTGACCATCATGCAGGCCTACAACATCAGCCGGGAAGGCCATATGGAGAACCTGCGGATCCTGGCCGACCGCACCGCCGAGATGGAGGGCGGGACTACGCCGCAGATTCCGTAAAGGCGCTGTAGACCAGGGTGCGCAGTTCCCGGCGGACCGGATAGGCCGAGGACGGCAGCAGCTGGGTCAGGAAGACCACGGCCAGGTCCTCGACCGGGTCGACCCAGAAGAAGGTGCTGGCCGCCCCGCCCCAGAAGAAGTCTCCCTGGGTCCCCGGGATCAGGGTCGCGGGCTGGTCGATGGTGACGCCAAAGCCCAGGCCAAAGCCGACCCCGGCATAGTTGGCCTCGCTGAACATCGATCTGGACATCTGGGTCAGGTCGCGGCCGCCGGGCAGGTGGTTGGCGGTCATCAACTGGATGGTCTTTGGGCTGAGGAGGCGCACGCCGTCCAGCTCGCCGCCGTTCAGCAGCATCCGGGCGAACTTCATATAGTCGTCGGCCGTGCTGACCAGGCCGCCGCCGCCCGACAGGAAGGTGGCGGGCTTCAGATAGGGGCTCTTGACCGGGTCATCCTGCAGCTGGGCGGTGGCTGCAAGGGGCAGTTTCGAGCCCAGCTGGCCGGCGGCATAGCAGGCGGTCAGGCGATGGGCCTTTTCGGCGGGAACATCGAAGGCGGTGTCGATCATGCCCAGGGGCTGGAAGATGCGGCGGGCGAAGAAGGCGTCCAGGGTCTCGCCGCTGATCACCTCGACCAGACGACCGACCACATCGGTGGAGACCGAATAGTTCCAGTCGTCGCCGGGCGAGAACTGCAACGGCAGGGTGGCCAGGGTCTCGACCATCTCGGCAAGGGTTCCGGTCCGCAGATCCTCGGCCAGTTTCAGGCGGCGATAGGCGGCGTCGATATTGGTCTGCTGCTGGAAGCCATAGGTCAGGCCGGAGGTATGACGCAGCAGATCGACCACCATCATGGGGCGGCCGGGCGCGCGGGTCTGGAAGGTTTCCATGAAGCCCCCGGCATAGACGCCCAGGGTCTTCCAGGAGGGGATGAACCGCGAGACCGGGTCGTCCAGGGCCACCAGCCCCTCTTCCACCAGCATCATCAGGGCCACCGAGGTGACCGGCTTGGTCATCGAATAGATTCGGAAGATATCGTCGCGCGAGAGGCTGCGACCCCGCTCGCGGTCGGCTAGGCCGAGGGTGGTCTCATAGGCCAGACCGCCGCGCCGCCAGACCTGGACCTGCGCGCAGGGCAGCTTGCCCGGGCCGACATAGCGGTCCTCGAGAAACGTCCCGATCCGTCCCAGACGGTCTGCGGACAATCCTGTCGACTTGGGCTGGGCCACGGCATGTCTCCCCTATCTTGGTCTGGAGACTCCCTTACTCCAGACCGACCGGGGGGCAACCAGAACTTTACCACCGCCGTTGTACACCGCAGGGGAAGAGGAACCCCAGAGCCCATGACTGACCTGGACGCCGGCATCGAGGCAGAGGCCGCCCGCTGGTTCTTCGCCAGCAGCGACGATGTCTTCGTATCCTGCAGCATGGCGACATTCAGAGGGTGAATCCGGCCTGAACCGCCCTGACAGGATGGGAGGGCGCAGACTGCTATAACAGGTCCTTCGAAAGCTTCGGTCATCCCGAGGACAAGGAGATCCTGGACGGAATCGTCCGCGACCTTCTGCAGTTCGGGCAGGCCAGGAGCGAGCACCGCCTGCTCCGGAAATCAGGTGACTGGGTCTGGGTGAGGGCTCGCTGCAAACTGACGCCCGAGGGCATGGCGCTGGTGGTGATGCAGGACATCACCGTGGCGCGCCAGCGAGCCCTGATTGACGAACAGGACGCCCGGACGACCGACCTGCTGCGGGAAGAGGCGGGGGTCATCGTCTGGAGCTTCGACGCGGCGACCAGCCTCTACACCCTGGATTCGGACCGGCTCCAGGCCGGGGAGGTGGGCACCCAGGGTCGCCGCCGCCTGACCGTCAACGAAATGATGGCGGAGATTCACCCCGAGGACCGGAACGCCGTCACCGCCGCCTTCATGCAGACCATGACCGCCGGCGGGTCCCTGGTGGTGGAGTATCGCCATTTCCGGGCCGAGGATGGCGGATGGGCCCGTCTCAGGGCGGCCTGGCGTGGCTCGCATCAGGTCGAATCCGGTCTCTGGAGCATCATCGGCATCACCCATGATATCTCGCCCCTGGCCGAGGCACGGGACGCGGCCCTGACGGCGGCGGAGGTCAAGGCCCAGTTCCTGGCCAATATGAGCCACGAGATCCGCACCCCCATGAACGGCGTTCTGGGCGTGCTGCATCTTCTGAAGCGCGAGGTCCTGTCCAATGACGGCCGGCGACTGCTGGAAGAGGCCCTGGGCTGCGGCGCCATGCTGTCCGAGCTGCTCAACGACGTGATCGACTTTTCGCGGATCGAGGCCGGCAAGGTCGACCTGACCCCCCAGGTCATCGATCCTGTCGCCCTGCTGGAGAGCGTCGCCTCGCTGCTGCGCCCCCAGGCAGAGGCCAAGGCGCTGCATTTTCGAACCATCGCGCCATTGCACAGGTCCTGGGTCCAGATCGATCCGGTGCGCCTGCGCCAGATCCTGTTCAACCTGCTGGGTAATGCCGTCAAGTTCACGGAGGATGGCGGGGTGACCGTCGGCCTCTCCCTGTCCGGCGAAGGCCTGGCGCAACGCCTCAGGATCGAGATCGCCGACACCGGCATCGGCATCGACGCCGAGACCCAGGCTTCACTGTTCGAGCGGTTCCAGCAGGCGGATGGCACCGCCACAAGGCGATTTGGCGGCTCGGGACTGGGCCTGGCCATCGCCAGGGGCCTTGCCCAGCAGATGGGCGGCGATATCGGCCTGGAGAGCCGGCCAGGCGCGGGCTCCACCTTCTGGATGGAAATCGACAGCCCCGCAGCGGACCAGCCGGCCCTGGCCAGCGCGCCGGAGGCGGCGGTCGAGGACCTGCTGGCCGGGCTCTCGATCCTGGTGGTCGAGGACAACCCGACCAACCGCCTGATCGCAACCCGGATGCTGGAACAGCTGGGCGCCCGGGTTTCCACCGCCCCGGACGGCGCCGAGGGCCTGGCCGCTGCGGCGGTCGAGCCCTTCGACCTGATCTTCATGGATATCCAGATGCCCGTCATGGACGGGCTCAAGGCCACAGCCGGGATCCGGCGCATGAGCGGGCCAAACGCCAGGGTCCCGATCCTGGCCATGACGGCCAACGCCATGACCCATCAGCTGACCAGCTATCAGGCCGCCGGCATGAATGGCTGGGTGTCCAAACCTCTGTCGCCAACGCGGCTGATCGAGGCGATCATCCAGGCCCTGTCGGACCCCGAGGACCAGGCCGTCGCCTGATCCCCGGCAGGACGGCGACCTCTGGTTCCGCCCACTTGATCCATAGCGCCTGAACAGGCTTCCGGCCCCAAACGAAAGGGGGCGGCCTTGCGGCCGCCCCCTCCCCGTCTGATCCGTTGACCGGATCTAGAACTTCTTGGTCAGGCTGAACTTGTAGGTCCGGCCCATGGAGCTGTGGGTGAAGGGGTCATAGTTGAGGTCCAGCCGGGCGAAGGGCGGATCCTCGTCCATCACATTGTCCACGGACACAGTCATGGTGGCGTCCATCGGCAGGAAGACCCGGTAGTCGAGGTCAAACACAGTCCAGGCGTCGATGGTCTTGCCTTGGGGGAAGACGCCGAAGATTGCCCGCTGGTCCTCATAGTCGGAGAAGTAACGGGCCGTGGCGCGCAGGTTGTGCGGGCCCGAGGTCCATTCAGCGAACATCTGACCCTTCAGCTGCGGGATCGGCACAGCCGTGGTCTGGTAGTTGAGATAGCCGACCGCGTCGAAGGGCGCAGACACCGTGATGCCTTCGACAACAAAGGCGTCCTGGGCATATTCCAGGGTGTAGGTGCCGTTCACGCCCAAGGTGAGGTCGCCGATATCGGTGTTGAACTCATACTCGCCCATGAAGTCGACACCCGAGGTCTTCACCCCGGCGCCATTGACCGTATCAACCCGGACCCGCGAGATGTTGGCCGAGTTGCAGAGGCCCTGGAACGTGAAGCGGGCCTGCAGGCCGGCATAGAGGGCGTTGCCGCAGTTGCCGAC
The DNA here is from genome assembly GCA_029866155.1 of Caulobacter sp. Classification (GTDB taxonomy): domain Bacteria; phylum Pseudomonadota; class Alphaproteobacteria; order Caulobacterales; family Caulobacteraceae; genus Caulobacter. The sequence goes on from JARWZW010000033.1 coordinate 55,393, forward strand.
ACCGGCCGTCGGGAACATGGCCGCAACCATGGCGCCGATCGGTTCACCCGAGATCGGATTCTCGAAGTCGAAGTTCCAGTAGTCGACGCTGGCCTTGAAGTTGCCGGCATTGACGATGGCCCCGAGGTTGTAGGTGAGGGCGCTTTCCGGCTCGAGCAGGGGGTTGCCGAAATAATCCACAGCCCGGAACGAACCGAACAGGAACTGCAGGGAGGTGACGGATCCGGTCGCCAGCGAGGTGATCGGCGGGGCGCGGAAGGTGGTGCCCACGGATCCGCGGAGGGCCAGCCAGTCCATAGCCTGCCAGCGCAACGAGGCCTTCGGGTCAAAGGTCGAGCCGACCTCCCCACCATAGTCTTCATATCGTGCGGCCAACTGCAGCTGCAGCTCGTCAAAGATTGGCACGCCCAGTTCGCCGAAGACCGCATAGTTGTCGCCGGTCAGCTGTGATGGCGAACCGCCGCCCAGGAACATGAAGGGGCCGTTGCGTGTTACGCAGGCCGTGCTTCCATTGATCGGGGTATCGATACAGGGCGTCTTGTTCAGGTCGCTGAGGGTATTGTAGGCCGCCGTATAGCCGCCCTTGCGGTACTGGGCGCCGACGGCCCAAGCCAGATCGCCGCCCGGCAGGGTGATGCCGGTCTTGCCGCTGAGTGAGCCCTCGGCGACCCAGATATACTGGCGCTGGGTGGTTTCCAGCTTCTGGAAGAACCAGCGGGTCAGTTCGACGGAGTTTCCGACGGCGGCGCTATAGGCCGGGTTGGTCTGGCCCGTGATCGCATTGCGCTGGACGCTGTTGCCGAAGGGGTTGAAATACTCGCAGGTCGAACCGGCGTTACCCGCGACGATGCCGTTGCAGTTGGCGCCGCCAAGGCCGCGCAGGGCGAGCTGGAAGCGGCTGACCACGGTGTCGTAGCCGGTGCGGTTGGCCTCCTGTTCGGAATAGGTGACGGCCAGGTCATAATTGACCCCGCTGTCGAAGGTGCCCTTGAGGTCTGCACTGACGCGGAAGGCGCGATAGTTGCGCGATCCACGCGACGGGCCGTTGCCGAACAGCGGGTTGCCGCCCAGCGAATAGGGCCGGTAGAGGACGCCGGGGATGTAGATGCCATTGGCGAAGGCCGGCAGCGCACCCGGATTCTGGGTGTTGTAGAGCTGGTAACCCGGGTTGCTGGAGGGCACGAAATAGCCCGCCGCGAGGGTGCCGGCCGCCGGGCTGGTCAGGGTGGTCGGAACCTGAAGCGCCAGATAGGACGGCGAGGTCTTCCATTCCGGAACGTCGGTGCTGGCGTACAGCGCCTCGATATGGAAGGTGTCGTCGGCGGTCAGGTCATAGTCCACCGATCCGAACAGCTGGTAGCGGTCCTCGATCTCGACCAGGTTGTCATAGGACGTGAAGTTCCAGTTGCAGGTGCCGGTGGCAAGCGTGCCGCCCGGGACGCCGCCCGCGACGAGGGTGCCGCCGAGGGGAACGCAGCTGGAGTCCGTCTGCAGGCCTGCGGCCGGGGCAAAGACGCCCGGCGCGGGGCTGAAGGTCGGCAGGAAGCGGGTGATGGCGTTGCCGCCCGAGTAACCACCCTGGGGATTCTCGGCGAAGCTGTTGACCGCCCAGTCGCGTTCGGTCGTAGCCAGCTCCGAGCGATGCTGGAAGCCGGCGGTCAGCAGGATGTTGGCCTTGTCGGTGTTCTGGCCATACACAATGCTGCCGGTGTAGTCGCCGTCGGAACCGTCGATGACGGTGTAGCTGCCGGAAAGCTCCATGCCCTCGAAATTGGTCCGGGTGATGAAGTTCACCACCCCGGCGATGGCGTCAGAGCCATAGGTGGCGGCGGCGCCGTCCTTCAGGACCTCGATGCGGGCGATCGCCGCAGCGGGGATGGTGTTGGTGTCGACGATGCCGGTGCCGACCTGGCCGAAGGGGTTGGGAGTGATCCGGCGGCCGTTCAGCAGGACCAGGGTCCGCTGGGCGCCGATACCGCGAAGGTTGACCGAGCCGGACCCTTCGGAGCCCTGAGCGCGGGCGTCGAACTGGTTGGTGTCCCCGAGCACGCCGGAGCTGACCGACAGGGACTTGAGCAGTTCCACGGTGCTGGGCGCGCCGGTCTTGGACAGTTCGTCCGCGCCGATCACGTCGACCGGCAGAGCCGCATCTTCCGGCGTGCCGGCGATCAGCGAGCCGGTGACGACGACTTCGGTGACTTCGTTACCTTCGTCCTGGGCGGCGGCAATACCGCCGAACCCTACGGATATGGCAATGGCGAGGGCAGACCCGCCCGCCAGATAAGCAATCCTACGCATAATCCCTCCCTGTTGTTTCCCTTGACCCCGCGCTTCTTGTGAACTGAGCGTCAGTGGTCTTGTTTGCTGCTGGTTATCCGCCTCCGGGGGTGAACCCTCCGAAACGCTGACGATGGAGCCCGCCGGCCTGAAGGGCACGGCGTGCGAATGGGGTGGAACAGGACTGGAAGAACAGACATTGGCCAGGCATGCCGGACCCGTCCGGATGCTGGGGTTTCGAAACCTGGCAGGCCAATGTGATCAATTCACGCCCCGGCAGGTCCGCGTCGGAAGTGACGGAACGGACCAAGTGATGATGATGCGGCAGGTTTTCACCCTGCGTCAACCGGCTTTGGTCGATTTCGCCTCACCAACCTGTATCGGGGTAGCGGCCCTGCCTGCCCCGCAATCTCGGGTCGGGGCCAGGGCATGGACTCCATGCCGTTCGAAGTCCGGCCAGCCTGCGTCAGGACAGAGGCGACCCGGCGTGGGTCAGATGTCGATGTCCCAGCGATCCTGGGTCAGGGCGCCGGGAAGCCAGTGGGGGCCGCCATGGCCACGCATCTCTCCACGGACGTCAAGGGGCGGTCCCATGTCAGTGGGATCCAGGTCCTGGACATGGTCGAAATTGTCGAGAAACACCGTTTCAAGCCGCAGGCTCTCGGTGGCCGGCGCATCCCACTGGTGCAGGGTCACGGTCGTGTCGGCGGTGATCAGGCCGGCGTCGTAGAGCATCACCGGCAGGTCCGTCCGGGTCTCGGACGCCAGCAGGGCCGGAGACTCCCAGGGCTGGGAGGGCAACGAGGCGGATTCCGACGGCGATGACGGGCTGTTGGCCTGGGCCTTGGCCAGAGAGCGGGGCGCCGATGCAGCCGAAGAGGCGATGGCCTGGCTGTCAACCAGCGGGGCTGCGACCGGCGCAGCAACCACCCCGACCAGATCCGTCAGGAAATTCAGCCCGCCATCATGGATGGTGGTGCGTGACTGGATGGATTTGAGCTTCATGATCTCGTCCTCGCGGTCGATCCGGGCGCTGGTCTTCGCCTGAGCGGCGCAACCCTAGCCCTGCGGATTTGACAGGACAATCGAAAATTTTCCGACAGCCGGACATGAAAAACCCCCCGACGGAGACCGCCGGGGGGTTTGACTGGCTGTTCTGCTGGCCGGGGACGCCGAAACGTCCCGGCCCGGACAGGCTACTCGACGATCTTGCTGACCACGCCGGCGCCGACGGTGCGGCCGCCTTCACGGATGGCGAAGCGCAGGCCCTGGTCCATGGCGATCGGGGTGATCAGTTCCACGTCCAGTTCGGCGTTGTCGCCCGGCATGATCA
>JARWZW010000053.1 GCA_029866155.1 Caulobacter sp.
GTGGCTGCGCCCGGAACGACCGCCTGGTAGGTGAAGGTTTCGATGACGGTCTCCCCGTCATTCAATCCAGCAAAGACCCCATTCGTGTCATAGGTTAGGGAGCCGTCGGCCTCGACCGTCACCCGGGCGCCCGAGGCCAGGGTGACCACATCCCCGGCAGAAACAGCCAAGCCATTGATGAGTCCGATCACCAGGGTGCCGGACAGGGGATCGGTGTCATTGGACAGGGGGGTCAGAGAGGCCGAGCCATCCTCTGAAGCCTTGGCTGTGTCATTGGCCGCCACCGGATCCGAAACCGCAAGGCTGATGAGGCGACCCTCTTCCGTTGAAGGGGGAAGTTCGGGAGACTTGGGGCTCACCACCTTGGACTTCGGCGACATCGGCATCTCTCCGGATGGATCGGCTAGGGAGCAATCCTGGATGCAGTCGACAGTCTGCTGAAAGGCCTCGCAAATCAACCCTGAGGGGGCGACAGTTTGGTGACGCTCGCCTGAAGCTGTCAGCAGCTATTTCAGGCCCGGCTTGAAAGATGCTGTCGATAGGCCTCCCTCAACACCTTCTTGTCGATCTTGCCGGTCGCGGTCAGGGGCACGGTGGCGAAGATGACGTCGTCTGGCATCCACCAGCGGACGATCCTGGGCTCCAGAAAGGCCATGATGTCCGCCTTGCTCAAGATCTGGCCATCATGAGGTTCGACGACCAGCAGGGGACGTTCCTCCCACTTGGGATGAGGCACGCCGAACACGGCGGCGATCTTCACACCCGCACAGGCCACAGCGATATTCTCGAGATCGATGGAACTGATCCATTCGCCACCGGTCTTGATGACATCCTTGGCCCGGTCGGTGATCCGCATGTAGCCAAGGGCGTCAAGGGTGGCGATGTCGCCGGTATCGAACCAGCCGTCTCTATCCGCGACATCCTCGTCCTTGCGGAAATAGCGCTGGATGGTCCAGGGACCGCGAACTTTCAAAGAGCCCGAGGTTTCTCCGTCACGGGGCGCAGTCTCGCCATCCTCTCCGACGATCTTCAGTTCGATACCAAACTGGAGCCGGCCCTGGCGTGTCCAGATCACTTCGTCGACTTCTTCCTCGCCCAGGGCTGCGAGGGAGGCAGTGGGAGTTGCGACCACGCCGAGCGGACAGGTCTCTGTCATGCCCCAGATCTGCAGTACCTGGACGCCGTATCGACGCTTGAAGGTTTCGGCCATGGCTCGAGGCACGGCGGATCCGCCGATGATGATCCGCTTTAGGGTTCCCTGTGTCTGGCCGGTCTGATCAAGATGGGCGAGATACATCGTCCAGATCGTCGGCACGCCACCTGAAAAGGTCACACCTTCCGTCGTGATGAGTTCCTGCAGACTGGCGCCGTCCATCTTCTCGGCTGGCAGGACCAGCTTGCAGCCATTGATCGGGCAGATGAATGGCAAGCCCCAGGCCGTGGCGTGGTAAAGACTGGAACAAGGCATCACGACATCGAATGTCGAAAGGCCGAAGGCGCTGGCCAGGCCCGCCGCCATGGCGTGCAGCACCACGGCGCGATGGCTGTAGAGCACGCCCTTGGGATCACCCGTGGTGCCCGACGTGTAGCAGAGGAAGGCTCCTGCGTTCTCGTCCAGGATCGGCCAATCGAGGGCGCCATCCGACTGGCCAGCGATCAGGGCCTCATAGTTCAGCGCGCCCAACGCGCCGGGGTCATGGTTGGCTTCGTCTGACATCAAAACGAAGGTCGTGACCGTGGACATTGCCGGCGCCAGGCGTTCGACAACAGCCTGGAAACTGCGATCGTAGAACAAGACCCGGCTTTCCGCATGCTCCAGAACATAGAGAATCTGCTCGTCAAAAAGCCTCGGATTGATGGTGTTGAGGACTGCGCCCAGGCCCGGCGCGGCATAGAACAGCTCGAGGTGGCGGTGGGTGTTCCAAGCCAGTGTCGCCACCCGGTCGCCCGAAGCAACGCCCAGTTGGACCAGGGCTCTGGCGAGCTGGCGAGCGCGGGCGCCCAGCCCTGCATAGTCATATCTGTGGACAGGTCCCTCGACGGTTCGGGATACGATCTCCACACCGGGATGGGCGGCCTCTGCGAAGGTCAGGATCGAGGTGGTCAGCAGCGGCTGGGTCTGCATCAGGCCGGGGATCAAGGCACGGATTCCTCTCTTGGAAGGGCGGCGCTACATCGACGGCCTGGTCGGGGCCTGTCAACGCTGCGGATCGAGACGATAGGCTTCCCTGGAGGCCCTATGCCACGTCCGAACGATCTGGCTCCACCAGCGGATCCGGGCGACATCGTCCAGTCCGTCGCGATCTTCGAGCCAGACGATCATCGAATCGACAAAGAGACCGAACAGGCTGTCGCTGGCGAGGTCGGCGCGAGTGTCTGCATCCGCCGGAGCCGCCGGGTCAGGATTGAAGAGCGGTCGTGTCCTGGCGTTGAACAGCGCGCGCAGTCGCCTTCCCCATTCCAGTTGATCCGCTGCGCCGCCGCTGTTTCGCAGCACTACCAGAAAAGGTGTCGGATCCTTCCTGGCCGACTCCAGGACCCTACGGACCATTGAACCATAGCCCTCCCAAGGGGCGTCGTAGGCCTGCACTATAGCCGTCTCCACCCGGTGGAAGACTGCCTCCACCAATGCGCCGCGGGACGGGAACAAGCGATAAAACAAGACCTTCGCAACGCCGGCGGCCTGGGCGAAATCCTGCATGGTGGCGGTGTTCAGGCCCTTCTCAAGGAGAACCCCGGCGGTGACATCGATAAACTGGGCGCGCCGGACCAAAGGGTCAAGGCGGGGGCGTCTTGGCCGAGTTGATCCTGGCGAAGGCCGTGCAGGAAGGGACGCGTTCACGTTGGGTTGGACTTGCCAAATGAAACCATGTGGTAACATATTGATCGGGGGGGACCTTGCAAGGTCCAAATCAAGAGTCGTTCGAAGGCCTTTCAGGAGTAAGCCATGACCCATCTCGTTCGCAATCTGACCCTTGGCCGACTGACAGTGACACCCCTGACACCGACCATCGGGGCCGAGATCGACGGTTTGGATCTGTCGCAGCCCATTGAGGCCGGAGAGGTCTCGGCTGTTCGCCAGGCCCTGCTTGACTGGAAAGTTCTGTTTTTCAGGAATCAGCCGATCGATACCGACGAGCATCTTTCCTTCGCCCGAAACTTCGGTGGCCTGGAGGTGCACCCTTTCGCGCCTCAGAAGGAAGGATATCCCGAAGTCCTGGCCATAACCCACAACCGTGAAAGCCGGGGAAAGGAGAATGTCTGGCACAGCGATGTCACCTGGCGCGCTGAGCCCTCTCTTGGGTCGATCCTGCGAGCGATCGAGCTACCGCCTGTCGGCGGCGACACCCTGTTTGCAGACATGTATGCAGCCTATGACGGGCTGACGGACGAGGTAAAGGAGCAGGTTGATCAGGCGGTGGCGGTTCATGATTTCGCACATTTTCGCGTCTCCATGCGAAAGCGCGGCCTGACCCCGGAGCAGATCGAGGCCTTTAACCAAACCTATCCCATGGTCGAGCATCCGGTGATCCGCACCCATCCGGAAACTGGAAAACGGGCTATCTATGTCAACGCCGGCTTCACGCAACATATCGTCGGGATGGACAAGCCGGAGAGCGAGAGGTTGCTGGCGCATCTCTATGCACAGGCGGCGATCCCCGAATACCAGTGTCGCTTCCGTTGGGAGCCCGGCTCCATTGCTTTCTGGGATAATCGGGCCAGCCAGCATTATGCCGCCTCCGACTATTGGCCGGCGGTGCGGCGCATGGAGAGGGTCACGATAGTAGGCGACCGTCCCCGGTGACGTCCTTTGATTGGGCGAGGTTCTGGCGGCTCGTGTTGGGTGTTCTGGCCGGTTTGACGGCCTTCGGTCTCGCCAGTCGCCTTGCGTCGCCAGCCGGTTCTCAGGTCCTGATCGGCTGGGTGGTCGGTTCCGCAACCTTTGTTGGACTGACCTGGCGCCTCATCCTGAAGGCCGGTGAAGCCGAGGTGCGGGGGAGGGCGGCAGCGGAGGATGAGTCTGGCCCGGTCATTTTACTGATCGTCTTGGCGGCAGTGTTGGCCAGCTTCGTCGCGATCATTGTGGCCTTGATCGAGGCGCGGGCTGCCAGCGGGTTCGACAAGGCGCTGATCGCTGGCCTGGCCGGCTCAACCCTGGTTCTGTCCTGGGTCATGCTCCAGACGGTTTTCGTCATCCATTATGCCCATCGCCATTTTGCGAGCGGCGAACGAGGGTTCGGCTTTCCGGGAGAGCCGGCGAGCACTTATCTGGACTTTGTCTATCTGTCCTTCTGCATCGGCGCGCGGTTTCAGGTGTCCGACAACACGGTCAACACTGCCGCCTTGCGCAATTTGATCACCGCCCACGCCGCCGTGGCCCACCTTTTCAACACAGCGATCCTAGCCTTGGGGATCAACATCATTGCGGGACTGGTTGGTTAGGACACCGGGCTGCTATTCCCGCCTGAGTGCCTCGATCGGGTCTAGTTGGGCCGCACGCCATGCCGGATAGGCCCCGAAGACAAGCCCGACCAACATTGAAAAGCCCAGCGCGACGGGCGCGGCCCAACTGGCAATTGCCATTGGCCAGCCGGCCAGGGTGGCCATTAACAGGGCTCCGCCCACACCGATCAGCAGGCCGATCACGCCGCCCGCAAAGGACAGGACGACGGCTTCCAAGGCAAACTGAAAAAGTACCCAGGACCTTTGCGCTCCGACTGCCATTCTGAGGCCGATTTCTCGAGTCCGCTCAGTCACTGCGACCAGCATAATGTTCATGATTCCGATCCCGCCCACCAGGAGGGATACCGCCGCTACGGCCGCGAGCAGACCCGTGAAGGTTTTGATCGTGGCGGTCATCGCCGCCATGATCGAGGCCATGTTCTGAACGTTGAAGTCGTCGTCGCCGCCGGGGCGGATTCGGTGGCGTTCACGCAAAAGATTGGTCACCTCTTCCTGGACCTGTTCAAGGTCTTCTGCGGTAGCCGCTTTGACGTAGATGGTCTGGACGTTGTCACCACGAACCCGACGGCCGACGATCCGCGATCTTACTGCCTGCAGGGGGGCCAAAACGACATCATCCTGGTCCTGACCAAAACCGCTCTGGCCCTTCGATGCCAGCACGCCGACGATCTCGAATGGAACGCTGCCGACCCGCAGGCGCCGCCCGACCGGGTCAGCCTCTCCAAAGAGCTCGCTCGCAACTGTCTTTCCGATCACTGCGACCTTTCGGCCCTGGCGCGCTTCCCGATTGTCGAACATGCGGCCTGATTCGATCGTCAAGTCTCGAGCCAGGAGATAGTCCGGCGTCACACCCTCGACCCTTGTGTTCCAGTTTGCGCCCTCGGCCGAAAGCTGGGCGCCGCCCCGCACGGTCGGGGCGACGGCGGCGAGATTTTCGATCTGAGCCCCGATGGCAACGGCGTCATCGTCGCTCAAGCTCTGGCCAGTGCCAGCGCCCTGGCTGACAAAGCCGCCGCCGGCTCCACGCGAAGCGCCGGGACTGACGATCAGCATGTTTGATCCCAGGCCTCCAATCGAGCTGGTGACCATCTGCTGGGCTCCAAGCCCGATCGATGTCATCATCACGACGGCCGCTACGCCGATCACAACGCCAAGCGAGGTGAGGGCGCTCCGCATCGGATGGGCTATGATGGCGCCAGCCGCGAAGCGCAGCAGGTCGATCGGTTTCATGACGCAGTACCGTGGTCATCAGAGACGATCAGGCCATCCCGAAAGCTGACCCTTCGGCGGGTCTGGGCTGCAACCTCCAGATCATGGGTGACAATAACCAAGGTCAGACCCTCGGCATTCAAGGACTTGAACAGGGCAAGAACATCCTGTCCCGTCTGACTGTCCAAGGCGCCCGTGGGCTCGTCCGCCAGCAACAGGTCCGGCTGATTGGCCAGTGAGCGGGCAATGGCGACGCGTTGCTGTTGGCCCCCCGACATCTGGGTCGGGCGATGACCCATTCGGTTTCCGAGCCCTACCTTTTCCAGCAGCTCCGCCGCCCGTTCCCGCCGCTCGTCTCTCGGAATACCGGCATAAACCATTGGCAGCTCGACGTTCTCTATGGCGCTTAGGCGAGGCAGAAGCTGAAATGACTGGAAAACGAAGCCAATTCGGCGATTGCGAAAGCTGGCCAGTTGATTGTCATCGAACTGGCTTACATCCTCGTCTTCAAAGAAGTAGTGACCCGAAGTCGGCCTATCGAGACCCCCCAGGATGTTCATGAGGGAAGACTTTCCCGAGCCGGACGGTCCTATAACCGCGACGCTTTCTCCTCGCCCAATGTGCAAAGACACGCCCGCCAGCGCTCGGACGGTCTCGTCTCCCATGATATAGGTCTTTTCCAGGCTCTTGAATTCGATCACGGTCCCGGCCCCTACATCCGGACCCGAGGACCGGCTGACAGAGGACTGCGCGCCTGGACCTTGGCCTTTGGTCCACCCCCGGTGATCACCTCTGAGCCGGGCTTCAGCACCCCGGACCGATCAACCAACTCGGTGCTTGAGCCATCCGTCGCCCCGACCTTGACAGCCACGGGCACGGGCTTGCCATCCTTGAGAACCCAGACCACGCCGGAAGTCAGGCCCTGGCCGTCAGGACCGCCGCTCTGGGCCATACGGGCCCGCAGCGCCGGCAGTTGAGCGCGCTGGTCGGCACGTAGGATCGGCTCAAGCCGAGTGAAAGCAGTTTCCATGGCTGCACGCATGGCCTTTCGACGGGTCTGCCGGTCAGCAGCCGAGGATGCGGCAGCCTGTCCTTTCTGGCGAGCTTCGGCGAAAATGGCTTCGGCTTTTGCCTTTTGGGAAGCATCGAGGTTCAGACTTTCCAGCATACGCGCACTCATTGACCGGTCCTGACTTGCATGGCCGCCAATGGGGCGATTACCCGACTGCCCCCGGACTGGTGGCACGCCAGGAAAGCCGCCACCGGACGAACGACCGGTCTGGGCATCCAATGGCGTCCAGCGCAGGGCGGATGCCGGAACCTTGAGGACATTGCGCCGGTCCTCGATTACGATGTCTGCATTGGCGGTCATGCCCGGTAGTAGTTTTCCGCCCGGGTTATCGGCCTGGGCGATGACGGTATAGGCGACGACATTGGCGGAGGTTTCCGGCTGCTTTCGAACCTGCGTGACCACGCCGCCGAAATTGTCATCCGGATAAGCGTCGACGGTGAATCGGACCTGCTGGCCCTGCCGGACTTGACCGATGTCGGCCTCGTCGACGCTGATCTTGACCTCCAGCTTCGATAGGTCCTGGGCGATCTGGAACAGGATTGGCGCTGACAGGCTGGCGGCCACCGTTTGGCCCGGCTCGATCTGTCGGTCCACCACAACCCCATCGATAGGCGCCAGGATCGTGGTTCTGCCTAGATCTATCTCTGCTGCTGCAAGCGAGGCTCGAGAGGATGCCACATTGGCTCGGCCCGCCACAACATTGGCTTGGGCCGCGTTCCAGTTGGCCAGTTCACTCTCTAGCGCTGCCTTGGCGATGATGCCTTTTTCAAAGAGAAGCAGTGCGCGCTCGTATCGCGCCCGGGCAACTTCTGCCTGTGCCTGAAGCTGGGCGACAGAGGCCTGTCCGGCTGCAATCTGGGCCTGACCCTGCCTAAGTCTACTTTCGTAGGTCTGCGGATCCAGGACCGCCATCACTTGGCCCTTCCGGACGAAGTCGTTGAAGTCCACAAGAACGCGGGTGATCTGGCCCGAAATCTGCGATCCCACCTGGACTGTGACCAAGGCCTGCAGGCTGCCCGACGCCGAGACCGATTTGCTGATGTCCCCCTGAGTCAGGGACTCGGTCCGGTAAGGGGTCTTTGGCGGCTTTGGACGCAGGATCCACGCGGTCCCAGCGCTCAGGACCAGCAGTATGGCGACGGCCCAGGCGATCGTGACCCAGGGCATATCCGCCTTTTTTCCGGACTTTGTGGGGAGTTGACTCATGAGCTCTTCAGTCTGGCGACATTGAATTTCAGGCAGGGTTACCGGCAGCGCTTTGCAGGTGGATTGCAATCAACACCGATACCGCAATATGGATCGCTCCCGTCGACAACAATGTCTCGAGGGGAGTTTACAGAGGCAGGCTCACCCGGGCGGTCGCGCCGCCGTCCGGACGGTTGACCACGGTAGCATCGCCGCCATGGGCCCGCGCGACCGAACGGACTACAGCAAGGCCCAGGCCGATCCCTCCGGTTTCTCGGCTCCGAGACGGTTCGCCTCGGAAGAATGGATCGAAGATCCGGTCGGCGTCAGACTGCGGAATTCCGGGACCGTCATCGTCGATTTCGATGATCGCGTTACCGTTCTTCTCGTAGACCCGAGCGCGGGCGGCGCCGCCATACTTAAGGGCGTTGTCGACGAGATTGGTGATCATTCTGCGGAGGGCAACCGGGTCGGCCTCGATGACCAAGCGGTTAGCCTGCTCGATGGACGCTTTGGCGCCGGTTTCTGCAGCCTCGTCCAGGACGCTTTCGACCAGCGACGCAAGCTCCATGGGTGTCCGGACCCCTGGGCGGGTGGCGTCGGACACGAATCCCAGGGTGGCGGCGATCATCGCCTCCATCTGGTCGATGTCACTGGCTATTTTTTCTTTCATGCCGTCTGGGGCGGATTCAATTCTGAACCGTAACCGGGTCAAAGGTGTTCGAAGGTCGTGGGCGATGGCGCCGACCATCGCAGTTCTGTCGTCGACATACCGCCGAAGTCGCTCCTGCATCTGATTGAAGGCTCTGGCCGCGGCTTTTATTTCGGAAGATCCGGCCATTTCGAGAGGAGGCGACGCAGGATCCCGTCCAAGCCGATCCGCAGCTTTGGCGAGGACGCTGAGGGGCGCCGCCAGCCTCTTGGCGAAGAGCCAGGCTATTGGAGCGATCAAGAAGACCGACAGCACCAAGGTCAGGATTACCCTGGTGGGCCAGGCGTCCCAGCGAAAGGTCTGCTGGGGACGGGCGACAAGCCACCGGCCATCAGGCTGACGAACTGCGACGGCAAAGGGCGCTATGATCAGCCGCTCATCCAACCTGCGCGTCATCCAGGGGGCGTGCCGTGAGGGAAGAGGAGGCGGCCCTGGAAAATGCCGCATACGAATGTGGGTTTCCCAGCGTTGCTCGAAGATGGCCGGCCCCCGCCTGCGATTGCCCGCCCTGATCAGAATATCTTCCGGCCTGATTCCAAGAGCTGCGGCCAGACTGATCCGCAACACTTCATTCCGGGGGCTAGGCTGTTGCCGGCCTTCCGGCGGCGAGCCAGCAAAACGCACCATCAAGGGCGGGCCGTCTGCGACCGGATAGGTTCCGGGACGACGCAGGGCGGCTTCAAGCTCGCTCAGCCTGTAGACATCAGGCGAAGGAGGCGGAAGGCTGAACAGCATGATGCCGCTGGTCACCGGCGCAGCCAGGAGGCTGAGTAAGACCAGACCCATCACCTGGGCGAACAGCGGAGCGCTGGCAAAGCGGCTCTTCATGTTGAACGCGTCACCTTCGGGACGAACATGTACCCTTCATTTCGCAGGGTCCGGATCAGTTCAGCTTGACCGGCGGTGTCGTCCAGTTTCTTGCGCAGCCGACTGATCTGGACGTCGATGGCGCGATCATAAGTCTCGTTGTCCCGTCCCCGCGCCAGGTCCAGCAGTTGGTCCCGGGTTAGAATTCTCTGCGACCGCTCTACAAAGACCTTGAGCAACGAAAACTCACCGCTGGACAGATTGACCATCACACCTTGGGGGGACCGCAGTTCCCTGCGAACCATGTCGAGCCGCCAGCCGGAAAAATGGCAGATCGTCGCGGGGGCGGCGCCTTCGGCAGATACTGGTTCCCGTCGCCGTCGGAGAACGGCCTTGACCCGCGCCAGGAGTTCTCGCGGATTGCAGGGCTTGGTAATGTAGTCGTCCGCCCCCAGCTCCAGGCCCACAATCCGGTCGGTGTCCTCGGCCATTGCTGACAGCATGATGACTGCAGGTGCGTTCGGGTGCCCGGTCAGTCGACGGCAGATGGAAAGTCCGTCCTCGCCCGGCATCATTACATCCAGCACCACCAGGTCGACGGGCCCGCGACCAAGGACCAAGGCCATGGCCCGGGCGTCGGGGGCCGTTTCGACCCGATAGCCGTGCTGGGAAAGGAAATCGCTGACAAGATCTCGAATGCCGTCATCGTCATCGACCAGCAGGATCGTGGCGGCATGGTCCCTGGATTGGTTTTCGGCGGCCAGAATCTGCTCCATTCCATCATTGTGACCCGAACGGATATCGCCCGGATTTCAAGCTGGACATATTCCTGCAATGGCTTCGGCCCAAGAGGGCGGAGCATCCACGGAGTTGATGATCATGCGGCGCACACTTCTTGTCACCACGGTGGTCTTTTGCAGCCTATCCGGCGCGGCGTTCGCCCAGCAGCGCCCCCCGTCGCCGGACCTTAACAAGGATGGCATGATCACCCTGGCAGAGCACGAGCAGGTTGCCCAGAGCAGGTTCGTCCGCATAGATTCCAATGGCGACGGCGTGATCGACACAACCGAGCAGCGGCGCGTGACCCTGTTCATGGGGGGCCGCAATCCGCTCCTTCCGGCTGACGCCAACCGAGATGGTCGCATCACCAAGGCGGAATTCAAGGCCGCCACAGCCATCATGTTCGCCCGGGCCGACGCCAACAAGGACGGACGGATCAGTACTACCGAACAGGAGGCGATGAGATCGCCCCAGGCTCGCTAACCTGTCTCGTCGACCCTTGAAGGCAGGTGGACAGGTCACTTGTGCTAGGCCGCCAGGTGTGCCGACCGGGAGACGGCCCGGGAGCGCTGCAAGGGCCTGGCTCAGACCTTCATCGAACCGACGGCCAGGTCCGAGACATAGGGATTAGCCTTGCGCTCGAAACCGAAGGTGCTCATTGGGCCATGGCCCGGGACAAAGGCGACATCGTCGCCCAAGGGCCAGAGCCGCGTGGTGATGGCCGTAATCAAGTCTTCGAAGTTGCCCTTGGGAAAGTCAGTACGACCGATCGAGCCCTTGAACAGCACATCCCCGACCTGTGCGAAGCGAGCCTCGCGGTGGAAGAAAATGACATGGCCGGGCGTATGGCCAGGACAATGATAAACCTCGAACTGTGTCTCGCCCAACGTGACCACGTCACCGTCCTGTAGCCAGCGGTCCGGCGCGAAGGTCCGAGCCTCCGGCATGCCATACTGTTTTCCGCTTTCGGCAATCCGGTCGATCCAGAACTGATCGTCAGGATGGGGGCCTTCGATGGTTGCGCCCGTGGCGTCCTGGATGTCTGCTGTCGCCCCCGCATGGTCCATATGGCCGTGGGTGATCCAGATTTTCTCAAGGGTCAGGCCATGATCGGACAGGGCCTTGAGCAGGCGCGGCGCCTCTCCACCGGGATCGATGATGGCTGCCTTCATGGTTTTTGTGCACCAGACAATTGTGCAGTTCTGCTGAAGTGAAGTGACCGGAGCAATGATGGCGCGGATCGGGGGGTCGCTCACGAGGGCTCCTGAGTGTCGGCTGCACCTCATGATCGGTGTTTGGCGACCGAAAATAAAGTCCTGACGAAAAAGACCCGGGATTTCTCCCGGGTCCTGTCCGTTTTTCAATTGTCCGGAATGAGCGCTAGTTGCGGACGTCGTCAACACCATGGCCCATGGCTTCCGCCGGGCTGGGCAGGCTTGAGTCTTCCGTGATGTCGATCCCTTTCGCCAGCTTGGAGTGCCAGTACCCATACACTGCGTAGACGATCGCGCCGACCAGGGCATAGACCGCAAGGATGGTCAGTGGCACCGGGTCATCGGCCAGTGCACGGTCGATCATCGGCTTGAAATTCTGCCAGGCCAGGAACAGACAGGCGAAAATCCCGAGCACTGCGGTGACGACCCCGCCGGGCACCTTGAAGGGGCGGTGCAGATCCGGGTGCTTGACCCGCAAGTAAATGACGGACAGGCAGACGATCGAGAAGGCAACAGCCGTTCCGAGAGAAACAAGATCACCCAGCAGGCTGATCGGCAGGAAGGAGGCAGCAGTTGCAATAACCACACCCAGCAAGATGGTGCCCATCCAGGGGGTGCGGAACTTGGGGTGAATCTCAGCGAAGACCTTCGGCAGCAGACCGTCACGGGCCATGGTGTAAAAGATACGGGTCTGGCCGTAGCAGAGCACCAACATAACTGAGCTGAGGCCTGTGATGGCCCCGATCTTGATGAGGAAGGCGATCAGGTTGAGCTGGCCGCCGGCGGCTGTTGAAAGGGGAACATCCGCCCATTCCAGGCCCATGCGGTCAATGGCCACGGCGATCGGGGCAGGGCTGGCCAACTCCTTGTAGGGAACTACGCCAGTCATGACTGCAGCGACAGCCATGTAGATGACCGTGCAGATGATCAGAGCGCCGAGAATTCCGATCGGAACATCTTTGCTGGGGTTCTTGGCCTCGGCTGCAGCGGTCGAAACCGCTTCAAACCCGACATAGGCGAAGAAAATAATGGCTGCACCGCGGAATATGCCACTGACCCCGAACTCGCCCGCCTTGCCCGTGGCTTCCGGGATGAAGGGGTGCCAGTTGGCGGGGTTGATATAGGTGACCCCCACCGCGATGAATGTGATCAGAACGATCACCTTGATCATGACGATGACGTTGTTGACGTTTGCAGATTCGCTGACGCCCAGGACCAGAAGGCCACAGACCATGGCGATACCGATGGCGGCTACAAGGTTAAGGGTGCCGGTCATCTGGAAGACCAGGTTTCCAGCTTCATTGGGAATGGCCTGGATCAGAGGCGTAGCCCACTGCGGCGCTTCCTTGCCCGCCACCATTATCGTTGGAAAATGAACGCCAAAATCATGGAGCATGCTGACCACATAGCCGGACCAGCCCACGGCCACGGTTGAGGCCGCGATGCCATACTCCAGCACCAGCAGCCAGCCCATGATCCAGGCGAAGATTTCACCCATGGTTCCATAGGCATAGGTATAGGCTGAGCCAGAAACCGGCATGGTCGAGGCCAGTTCTGCATAGCAAAGTCCAGCCAGCGCGCAGGCGATTCCTGCCACGACAAAGGACAGCATGATGGCGGGACCAGCATTGGCGCTGGCCACTTGGCCAGTCAGTACGAAAATGCCAGCCCCGATGATCGCGCCGACCCCCAGACTCATCAGGTTCAGCGGGCCTAGCGAACGTTTCAGCTCACTCTTGGCCGCTTCCTTCTGGATACTGGCGATAGACTTCTTCAAAAATAGCCGGTTGCCTGTTGGCGCGCCGTCTGCGGACATGCGTCTCGCTCCCCAAGAGCCGGCTCCCCGCCAGCGTGACTGAGGCCGACGTTAGCAGTAATGACGCGCTGCGCAACGGCTTGCGGTGACGACGGGCCACTGGCGCACTAAACCGTTCCCAATGTTGCCAATCGAGGAAATACTGCCCGCCCTGAAGGCTTCGCTCCGCGCCTCATCCTGCGCGGTGTTGGTGGCGCCTCCCGGAGCCGGCAAGACCACCGGCGTTCCCTTACCTTTGCTGGATCAGCCATGGGTGCGTGGCGGCAAGCTGCTTCTGCTGGAACCACGCCGTCTGGCTGCACGGGCAGCGGCCGCCCGTATGGCCCAGTCGCTGGGCGAGGCGGTCGGGCAGACAGTCGGCTATCGCGTAAGGATGGATTCCCGCGTCTCTCGCCAGACCAGGATCGAGGTCGTCACCGAAGGGGTCTTTACACGGATGATCCAGGACGACCCCGGTCTCGACGGGGTGGCCGGAGTACTGTTCGACGAATTCCACGAACGTAGCCTGGATGCCGACCTCGGGTTGGCGCTTGCCTGGGATTGTCAGGGACTGTTGAGGGAAGACCTGAGGATTCTGGTGATGTCGGCAACTCTGGACGGGGCTGCTGTTGCGGGCCTTCTCAATGGCGCCCCGGTTCTGGAAAGTCGCGGCCGCGCCTATCCCGTCGAGACCCGTTATCTGGGACGTGATCCGGCGGCGCGGATTGAGGACCAGACCGCAAGGGCGGTCCGCCTTGTGCTTGCGGAGGAGTGGGGCAGCGTCCTGGTCTTTCTGCCAGGACAGGGAGAGATCCTGCGAACCCTGCAGCGCTTGCATGGTCTGGGCATTCCCGGCGATGTCGATCTGGTGCCTCTCTATGGCGCACTCGACCCTAGGGAGCAGGATGCGGCGATCCGGTCGGCAGGGCCGGGCCGGAGAAAGGTCGTGCTGGCGACTTCGATCGCCGAAACCAGCCTGACCATAGAAGGTGTGCGAGTCGTTCTGGACTGCGGCTGGTCTAGAGTTCCCAAATTCGAGCCGTCCAGCGGACTCACCCGACTGGAAACTGTTCGGGTTTCACGCGCTTCCGCCGATCAAAGACAGGGCAGGGCTGGGCGCACAGAGCCCGGCGTTTGCTATCGCTTGTGGGACGAGCTGGAAACCCGAGCTCTTGTCGCCTTTGGTCGACCCGAAATCCTTGAAGCAGACCTTTCTGGTCTGGCCCTTGATCTGGCCCGATGGGGCGCCCGGTCTGCGGGAGCCCTTGCCTTTCTGGACCCGCCGCCAGCCGGCGCCTTTGCGGAGGCTCGCAGCCTGTTGATCCGCCTGGCCGCCCTGGATTCTCAGGGTGATCTCACATCGCATGGCCGGGCGCTGTCGGACCTGCCCCTGCCGCCGAGACTGGCCCACATGGTTCTGCGGGGCGTGGCCGGCGGTCAGGGCCTGTTGGCGGCAAGGATTGCAGCCCTTCTGACCGAGCGCGGCTTGGGGGGGAGGGATCTTGATCTGCGGCAGCGACTTGAAGCGCTCACCAGGGATCGCAGCCCCCGGGCCCGCGAGGCGCTTGCCCTCTGTGACCGATGGGTCCAGGCTGCTGGTCGGCCGGTCATGATGCCGCCTCTTGATCCAGGCCTGATGCTCGCAGAGGCCTTTCCGGAATGGATCGCCCGGGCAAAGGGAAAACCTGGCGAGTATCTTCTGGCCAACGGCCGGGGTGTCCATCTTCCCCCTACTGACGCCCTGGCGCGGGAGACATGGCTGGCGGTCGGAGAACTGGGTGGAGGCGAGGCGCGGGATCGAATCCTCCTGGCGGCTCCCATTTCTCTGGAGGGGATAAAGTTGACTTTCGAGGATCGGCTGATCCGTGAGGATCGGCTGCAGACCGAGGCCGATGGAAAGGTCAGGGCTAGGCGATTGATCCGGTTGGACTGTCTTGTGCTGGAAGAAAGACTGATCCATGCTCCAGACCCGGCCATGATAACGGCTGCGCTGTTGTCACAGGTAAGGCATCAGGGCCTGGCAGCGCTCAATCTGGGAGGCGCCAGCCGCTCACTTCTGGCTCGGATCCGGCATCTGGCGCAGCGAAATCCGCATGACTGGCCTGATTTCTCCGAACCCGTCCTTTTGTCACAGTTGGAAATATGGTTGGCGCCCCTGCTGACGGGGCGCCGGACGTTGGCTGGACTGGCGGACCCGGACCTTGCTGGTGCACTGCTGTCGCTTCTGACCTGGGATAGGCAAAGGGCCCTTGAAGCGGCAGCCCCTGCCCGTTGGACCGCGCCGACTGGAACCCGGCTGGCGATCGACTACGAATCAGAGGCCGGGCCGACACTTTCAGTACGGGTGCAGGAACTGTATGGACTGGACGCGCATCCAGTCGTCGCGGGGCAGCCCCTCGTCCTTGCGCTGTTATCTCCAGCCCATCGTGCCATACAGGTCACCCGGGATCTGCCGGCCTTCTGGCGTGGATCCTGGAAGGATGTGCGGTCCGATATGAGAGGGCGCTATCCGCGCCACCTTTGGCCGGAGGATCCCTGGACCGCCGTCGCCACAACCCGGGCGAAACCCAAGGGTTGCTAAACCTAGATCGCCGAGTCGATGGACCAAGCGTCCAGACGATCGGTCACCGCATAGATCATGATGCCCGTGGCCACCGAAAGGTTGAGGCTGTCGGCCCGACCGCGCATGGGAATCTTGACATTGACGTCGCAGACCGCCGCAAGCTCGGCTGGCAGTCCCTGGGCTTCATTGCCCATCAGGATGAGGGTCGGAAGCCTGTAGTCCGCCCTGCGGTAATCCGTCGTGGCGGTCAGCATCGTCCCGACAACGCAGCCAGGCCATGAATCCCGCCAGGCTATGAAGTCCTCGACACCGGTGCGGACCAGAGGGACCGCGAAAATCGATCCCATGGTCGCGCGCACCCCTTCGACAGAATAAGGATCACAGCAATCACCGATCAGGATTACACCTCCGCCCCCGGCGGCGTCCACGGTCCTCACGACAGTTCCAAGATTGCCGGGATCGCGGACCTGCTGCATCGCGACCCAGCAGCCTTTGGAGGCGGGGTTCAACTGATGCAGGGTTTGGTAGGACTGTCGAAAGATGGCCACAGCAGGCTGGGCGTTTTCACGCCGGGCGACCTTTTCAAGAATTTCCGGAGTGACCTCGATAACCTCACCGCCGTCCGCCACCGTAGCTTCTGCGGCGCGGATCAGCAGGGGATGGGATGCGGCGGCCCGACCAAACATCAGGACCCTCGGGGCGACACCCTGCTCCACCGCCTCGGTAATGATCTTGAGCCCCTCGGCCAGAAACTCGCCGGTCTCGTCCCGCGCCTTGCGCATGTGCAGCGCCCGCGCCGCCTTGACGGTGTCATTGGACAGAGAAGTGACCTGCCGCCAGCTCACGACAGCCATCGAGCGAAAAAGGACAGGCCGATACGACGAACACCGTCTTCCTGCTCAAGCGCCAACTCGCCCCAGTCTATGGCGCCTCCCCTTCCTTTGAGTGTTTCCGCAAGAAGACCGGACAGAGCCGGCCCAGAAATTCGTGCCGCATAGGCATTGAGCAAAAGAAACGAGGCGTCCGAGGTCAAAAGCTGTCCGCACATGCGCACCATTTCTGGCAGATCCTCGAACAACCTCCAGGTCTCGCCCGTGGGGCCGCGCCCGAACTTTGGCGGGTCCAGAATGATCCCGTCGTAGGTCACGCCGCGGCGGACCTCGCGCTGAACGTATTTCTTTGCGTCTTCGACCAGCCAGCGCACCGGCTTCTCATCCAGACGGCTTAAAATCGCATTTTCCCGGGCCCAGGCCACGGACTTCTTCGAAGCATCCACATGGGTGACCTGCGCACCTGCGGCAGCGCAGACAAGGCTGGCCACGCCGGTATAGCCAAAGAGATTGAGAATTCGCAGTGGACGACCGGCTGTCCGGATGCGGTTGTCGATCCAGGACCAATTGGCGGCCTGTTCGGGAAAAAAGGCGAGATGTCGGAAATTGGTGAAGCGACCGTGGAACTTAGCCTCGCCCCACTTTAGGGGCCAAGTTTCTGGCGCCAGCCTGGAGAAGCGCCAACGGCCGGCTTCATCGTCGTCGGTCGGATCGAAGACGGCGTCCGCCTTCTCCCATTCGCTCACACTGAGGGTTGGCGACCAGAGACATTGAGGTTCGGGGCGGACCACCCTGAAGGGGCCGTACCGCTCAAGCTTCCGGCCATCGCCACTGTCGATCAGGGCGTAGTCGTCCCAGGCCCGGGTGCCTAGCAGGATCGGGGCGTCGGCGACGCTGGGGTCTGTCGCAGTCATGGCAGGGCATTACGCGGCAAGGCCGAGTTCGTCCAGCGTCCCCGATCCGGACTCAGGATTCACGGTCTGGCGCTTGCGCTCCGCAAGGCTTGCTCCCGTCATGTGATTCACGTTTAGTAAGACTTGGGGAACGCAGGGGGCTGATTAAAGTGACCGTGGTTCTGAAGAAGCCTAACCGTTCGGCCCGCAAGCCCAAGGGCGACGGGCACATGCGTCGCGGTGAAATCCTCGAGGCTGCCCAGAGAATCTTTCTGGCTGAAGGCTATCAACGCGCGACCATTCGCAAGATTGCCGATGAGGTCGGTGTGTCTTCAACCGCTCTCTACATGCATTTTCGTGACAAGGACGAAATTCTTCTCGAGATCAGCGATACGGCGATCTGCCGGTTGATGCTCATCAACAGCGAGATATCAGCCCGGCAAGAGGATCCGGTCATGAGGGTCCGCTTGATGTTGCAAGCCTACATGACATTCGCGCTCGAGAATCCCAATGCCTACCAACTAGTGTTTTGTGGACATGGCGGGCTGTTGTCAGAGGATAAGGTCGCTGCGACTCAGGAACTAGGAGAGCGTTGTTTCCAGAAATTCCTTGGTGTTGTTGAAGAAATCTCGGCTGCCGACCGCTTGAAGCTAGGAACGGTCGAAAGTGCTGCCCAGGCGCTCTGGACAGCTTGTCACGGACTTGTGTCGCTGTTGATTACCAAGCCTGACTTCGGATGGGCGTCAACCGCCGAGTTGAGGACCGTCCTGCTGGAAAGCATGCTCTGTGGTCTGACGCGGGATTGACACGTCGGGCCAGTGATTTCAGGCCTTGAGAGGCGCCGGATTTCATGGCCAAAGCCCTCTCATGAATTCCAGTCCAGGCAAAGTGCTTCCGGTAGGCATCGGCATTGCGCTCGCAGTCACGCTGACGCCCGGGCTGGCGGCGGCGTCACCCAGGGTCGTTTCTCTGGATCAGTGCGCAGACCAGTACGTTTTGGCACTGGCCACCAGGACCTCGATCGCCGGTCTATCCCGCAGGGCTGATGATCCGGACTCGCGATTGCGGGACCTGGCGCGAGGGCTTCCAACGTTGCGGGTGACCAGCGAATCCCTGCTCTCCCTGCAGCCGCAGATCGCTGTTCGTTACTGGGGCGGGGACTCAAGGCTGGAGAGGGGACTGCGGTCGCGTGGCGTTCAGGTTGTCCAAATTGCCGAGGTGAACGATTTCAACGGTATAAGATCCAACATCAGATATGTTGCTGAAGCCCTGAACGCTAATCCTCGCGGCGAAGCCCTCATCAGAGAGATGGATCGGCAACTGGCGCATTCCGCCGGCGCGTGGCGCGGCCAGTCGGCGCTGTACCTGACGCCCAGCGGGTTTACAGCCGGAGACGGCACTCTGGTCGGGGCGATTTTGAGGGCGGCGGGCTTAACCAACGCCGCGCCGCGCCCAGGATTCGCCGCTGCTCCGCTAGAGGCCATGGTGCTGAAGCCGCCGCGCGGTTTTGTTCTCGGCTTTTTTGACCAGCTTTCGGCGGCTTTCGAGCGCTGGGGAATCGGTCGCCATTTGTCGCTTCAGCGACAGGTGACCGGACGAACACTGGCCTCCGTCCCGGGCTCGATCCTAAGCTGTCCGGCTTGGTTTGCCGCTGACGGTGTCGCGCTGATCGCTCGGGGTGCGGGGGATTGAGCGTCTCGTCCGATCGTTTTGTTCTGGCAGGACTTTGCCTGGCGTTGATGGTTCTGTGCCTGGGTGGTCTACTGCTGGGTGAGAGCGCCCTGACACTGGCGCAGTATCAGCAGGCGCTTCAGGATCCGGGCTCTCCGCCTGGAGAGGTCATCTGGACCATTCGTGCGCCCAGGGTGCTGATGGCCGCATTGATTGGAGGCAGTCTGGGCCTTGCGGGGGCTACGCTTCAGGGGCTGTTGCGCAATCCTCTTGCCGATCCAGGCGTGCTCGGGGTTTCCGCCTTTGCCGGTCTTGGCGCGGCCGCCTCCATCGTCCTGGGCCTAGCCTCGATCGTTGGAGCCGTCGAACTGGGCGCCTTGGCCGGCGCCGGCCTCGCCGGAACCCTGGTTCTGGGGTTGTCTGCTCGGTTCAAGGAGCCGGAAGCCCTTATACTGCTTGGCGTTTCCCTTTCCTCTCTTGGCGGCGCCCTGACAGCGCTGATCTTCAATTTTTCCCCCTCGCCTATCGCCACAGCTGAAGTGATGAACTGGCTGCTGGGCTCGGTCGAGAACCGCGATTTCGGCGACATCCTACGTGCTTTGGGTCCAGTCCTTTTGGGAGCCGGTCTCTGCTTCTGGTCAGCCCGCGGCTTGACAATGCTGACCCTGGGCGAAGAAACGGCGGCCTTGTCGGGATTGCCGATGGACCGACTACGGATGGCTGCAGTCGCCGGAACCGCTCTGGTCACAGGAGCGGCGGTCGCAGCGGCGGGCGTGGTTGGCTTTGTGGGTTTGGCGGCGCCGCATCTCGTGCGTCGAATGGTCGGAGATGAACCGGGCAGGGTCCTGGCGCCCTCCGCCTTGGCGGGCGCCCTTTTGCTTGTGGGCTCTGACCTGCTGGCGCGAATGCTGCAGACTGAGCAGGAGCTGAAACTCGGGGTCGTGACGGCCCTGTTCGGAGCGCCGCTCTTTGCTCTTGTGGCCTGGCGCGCCGCAAGGAGTTGGCGCGGATGAGTCTGGCTTGGCAATTCGACTCGGTGCGGTCGGGGCCCGGTGGCCGCGAGGTTCTGCAAGACGTCTCGATTGGCTTCCGAGCAGGAGACCTTACGGGGGTTCTGGGCCCAAATGGGGCGGGCAAGACCACCCTGCTCAGGGCTGGTCTGGGACTGCTTCCCTTGATGGGGGGCGCGGTCCATCTTGCCGACTCGTCCCTGACCAGCCTTTCGAATCTGCAGCGGGCCCGGCTGTGCGGATACCTGCCCCAGGATCGCCGTCTAGGTTGGAACCTGGCGGCGAAACGCATCGTCGAACTCGGCGCGCAGGACCTTGATTCGGGCGCGGCCCGCAAACTGGCGCTGGACTGCCTCGCCCGGGTGGGCATGGGCGCCGCAGCCGATCGGGGGGGGCTGGATCTTTCAGGGGGAGAAAGGGCGCGGGTTCTGCTCGCCCGGCTATTGGCGACCCGGGCGGGCCTTCTCGTTGCGGATGAGCCTGTCGCCGGACTTGATCCCGACGCTCAGTTCCTAGCGATGGAACTACTTGCCCAGCAGGCTCGGGCCGGGGCGGCGGTGGTCGTGACCCTGCATGATCTCAACCTGGCGGCGAGGCTCTGTGACCGTCTGGTGGTGCTCAATCGGGGGCAGATCGTAGCGGATGGCTCGCCCCGTCAGGTTTTGACAGGGGATGTGTTGCGATCTGTTTTCGGCCTGGATGGCGGTCTGATCGAAACCGAGGCCGGACTGACCCTGGCCGCCTGTCGTCGTCCGGCATAGCAGTTCAGTTTGAGCCCAGTACGGTGTAGCTGTATCCACCGCGTTTCAGGTCGGACGACAGTTGCAGTGGTGCGACGCCATTGTTCAGGCGCGCACGGTAGACCTGCATCGTTTCCAGGGTGCGCATCACGTAGTTCCGGGTCTCGGAAAACGGAATACACTCGATGAAGTCTAGGGGGTCCGTGGTTGCGCCCCGCGGGTCGCCGCAGAGACTGATCCACTGCGCTGGCCGCCCTGGCCCAGCGTTGTAGGCCGCCGCCGCCATCGCATAGGAACCGTTGAAGGTCCCGGTCATGTCTCCCAGGTAGCGAGCGCCGAGACGCATGTTGAATCCGACCTCATAAAGGCGCTCCAGCTCAAAGGGTTCGCCCAAGGCTCTGGCGGTCAACCTGGCGGTCGAGGGCAGCAATTGCATCATGCCTCTTGCGTCGGCGCCCGACCGTGCCCGGGGGTCGAAGTTGCTTTCCTGGCGGGTGATGCTGAGAACAAAGGCCGCTTCGGCGCCGCCGGGCACCATCGGGGTCGCCAGCACAGGATAGCCCCGTTCAGGCAGGATGAAGCCCCGCTGGGCCGCAGTCCTGACAGCGCGCATTCCCAAGTCCTGATCGCCGTTGGAGCGGGCGAGATCGACCAGCAGGGCCGATTCCGCGGCCGTCGGCAGGACATCGTCGATATGCAGGACGAACACCCTGAATTGGTCCCGGGCTCCGATACTGTTCAACAGCCTGGCGGCGCGAACCACCTCCCGACCGTCAAATCGGGACCGGTCCGCCATGGTGATTTCCGGATCTTTCCCCAAGTCCAGGGTTGTGACGCCTGCTTTCTGGGCGGCGAGTTGGCCATAGAAGACAGTGAGGTGCTTGGCCCCTTGGACGTAAAAGGCCTGGGCCGCCGCAGGATCGCCCAAGGCTTCGGCGGCACGGCCCTGCCAGTAAAGAGCGCGGCCTTGGGTGATCGGAGAAACTCCAGCTCGCGCTAGGCGTTCGAAGTGGCGCGCCGCCGATGCTGGGTCCCTTAGCCGGGTCAGGGCCAGCCAGCCTGCGTAGAATTCTGCCTCAGCGGCGTCGGCCCCCGAGGTCATGCCGGGCTCCCGGGCGATCTGGTATGCCGCGCGGCTGTTGCCTTCCTGAAGGGCAGCGACCAGCATCCTGCGTTTTTCGGGCCAGATACGGGCGGCCACCTCTTCGGAGGGCGGCGCCCGGAAGCCGGCTGTGAGGCTGTAGGCCGTGCCAGTCATTCCGGACTTGTGGAGATAAAGCGCCTGCTCAAAAATCAGCCCAGCATCGCGCCGTTGTTCTGTATCCAGTTGCGCCACCAGATCATTGGCGTTGACCCGTCTGGTTCGCAAAGCCATCCGTGCTTCGGCCAGGGTCCGATCGGGACCGACCAGATTATCCACCATCTCGCGTGCGGCGGGACCCTGGGGGCCATACAAGAGCATATCCGTCCGGGCCTGATGGTCTTGCTGGGTCAGCATGTCTCCGAAGCGGGCCCGCATCGACCGCTGTGGATCGAGGTCGAAGAGCCGTGTCCGCCACCATTTCCGGACCAGGTTCTTGGCCTCCGGCGCTCGGCCCTGGGCGCGCAGGGCTGAGGCCAGGGCCATGACACCCTCGGGAGTCTGGGGATCGGCTCCGCCGAACCACTCGATGACCCGCACAGGGTCGAGCCCGGAGGTTTCAATCTTCTTTTCGGCGCTGGACTGGCGACTGGCGCCGCGTGGCCAGCCAGCGAGGTCCCTCCGAGCCGCGTCCGCTTCGAAGAAGGAAAGGCTGTCAGCCGCGGAATCGGCCAGGGCCCAGGTGGCGATCTTGCGTGAGAGCGGGTCCTGCGTGGCGCCGATCAGGACTCGTATCCGGGCTCCGTCTCCGCTCTTGGCGGCTGCAAGGACGGCTTGCAGGGTCTCAGCATCTGAAACGCTGCGGACCGAAGAGTCGGGGAGGGGAGGATGAGTGATGAGAACAGGCTGCTGCGTCGCCGCCGATCCAGCGCCAAACAGGCCGCCCAGGCCCAGTAGCGCACAGCCTCCTGCCATCAGAAACGCCCGAACCTTCAACGCCACACGCAGTCCCTCCAGAACATTCCGACGCCCGGCCATTGCGAAGGCAGGGCAGGCGGACATATTGTCCGCCCCCATT
This sequence comes from Caulobacter sp., assembly GCA_029866155.1. Classification (GTDB taxonomy): domain Bacteria; phylum Pseudomonadota; class Alphaproteobacteria; order Caulobacterales; family Caulobacteraceae; genus Caulobacter. Next base: position 23,105 of record JARWZW010000053.1, read on the forward strand.
CCATAGCCGCAAGTGAAAGCGGCGATCTCACGGCCTTTTGCAAGCCATGTTCCAATCTCCGTTCAAAGGCGTCATTCCGGCGCTTGTAACGCCCTTTCGTGATGGTGCGGTCGATGAGGCTGCGTTTGTTGCAATGGTCGAGCGACAGATCGCCGGCGGCGTGCACGGTCTTGTGCCTGTTGGCACGACTGGCGAGACTGCGACTCTCAGTCACGACGAGCACAAGCGGGTTGTGGAGCTCTGTGTCGACACGGCTCGCGGGCGGGTGCCGGTTATTGCCGGCGCCGGGTCCAACGCAACCTTCGAGGCCATTGAACTTGCCCGGCATGCCAAGGCAGTAGGGGCCGACGCCGCCCTCATTGTCTCGCCCTACTACAACCGGCCCAGTCAGGAAGGCGTGTTCCGGCATTTCGAGGCGATCAACGACGCCGTCCAGATTCCGGTTCTCGTCTATAATGTCCCCTCCCGAACGGGATCCGACATGACCAATGAGACTCTGGAGCGCCTCTCGGCCCTGCCCAACATCGTAGGTATCAAGGACGCGACCGGCGACCTGACTCGCATCAGCTTGCAGCGCATTACCTGTGGTCCGGAATGGATCATGCTGTCCGGCGACGACCCCACTGGTCTTGGCTATTTGGCGCACGGCGGACACGGCTGCATCTCGGTGACCGCAAATGTGGCGCCTGAGGCCTGCGCAAGCTTCTATAACGCCTGTCTGGCTGGAGACTGGGAGACCGCCCGCTACTGGCAGGACCGCCTGATCCGTTTGCACAAGGCCCTGTTCGCCGATGCATCACCGGCCCCGACCAAGTTCGCCCTGGCGACGCTTGGCCTCTGTTCCGAAGCCTGCCGGCTACCCATTACCCCCTGCTCGGAAACCGCCCGCGGTCAGGTCCTGGACGCCATGCGGGATGCCGGTGTCCTCTGATGGCCAACAACCTGATTGCTGAAAACCGGCGCGCCCGGTTTGACTACTTTCTGGATGAAACCATGGAAGCGGGGCTCGTGCTGACCGGCACCGAGGTCAAGAGTCTGCGCAATGGCCGGGCCAACATCGCAGAGTCCTATGCTTCTGTGGACGGCGACGAGATCGTCCTGATCAATGCCGACATCCCGCCCTATGCAGGTGGCAACCGGTTCAACCACGAGCCACGCCGGCCCAGAAAGCTGCTGCTGAAGCGCAAACAGATCAGTCGCCTGATCGGCGCCGTACAGCGAGAGGGCCGTACAATAATCCCGATCAGGCTCTACTGGAACGACAAGGGCCTGGCGAAGCTCGAGATCAGCCTTGCCAAGGGCAAGAAGCTGCATGACAAGCGAGAAGCCGTCGCAGAGCGTGACTGGCAGCGTGACAAGGCCAGGCTCATGCGGGAC
>JARWZW010000026.1 GCA_029866155.1 Caulobacter sp.
CACGGTGACCGGCGCGGACGGGACGGACACCCTGACGACCGTCGAGCGACTGCGGTTCGCCGACGGCCTGTTCGGCCTCGACGGAGTCCCGATCGACGACAGCATCAACGGCACCTCCGGTCCGGACACGCTGAACGGCGAAGAGATGGGCGATAAGATCAATGGCCTGGAAGGGGACGACCGTCTCTCCGGGTTCGGTGGCGGCGACGTCCTGAACGGCGGGGCCGGTGATGATGTGATCCTCGGCGGGGAGGGTGACGATGGCCTCACCGGCGATCTGGGCAACGACACGATGGATGGTGGCAGTGGTTCGGATGCAGTTTTCTACGGGGATGCCTCGAACGCCATAAACGTCGACCTTGCGATCACCGTTGCGCAGAACACAGGTCAGGGCCTTGATACAATCGTCAACGTGGAAACCATCTTTGGCTCCAGGTTTGGGGACAGCCTGAGCGGAGACGCACTCGTCAACAGCCTCTTTGGCGATGATGGCGACGACGCAATTTCCGGTCGTGCTGGCAATGACTACCTTGCCGGCGGGGCCGGTGATGATGTGATCCTCGGCGGGGAGGGTGACGATGGCCTCATCGGCGATCTGGGCAACGACACGATTGATGGTGGCAGTGGTTCGGATGCAGTTTTCTACGGGGATGCCTCGAACGCCATAACCGTCGACCTTGCGATCACCGTTGCGCAGAACACAGGTCAGGGCCTTGATACAATCGTCAACGTGGAAACCCTTTTTGGCTCTAAGTTTGGGGACAGCCTGAGCGGAGACGCACTCGCCAACAGCCTCTTTGGCGATGATGGCGACGACACCATTTCCGGTCGCGCTGGCAATGACTACCTTGACGGCGGAGCTGGCAACGACACGCTAAATGGCGGTGACGGAGACGACAATCTTCGCGGCGGTTTGGGCAATGATTTCTTGGACGGCGGCATCGGATCTATTGATCTTGCCGATTTCTATGACGCCGCAAATGCTGTAAATGTTGACCTTGCGATTGACGGATTTCAGGATACGGGCGAAGGACTTGATGCTCTTTCCAATATCGAGTGGTTGAGCGGCTCACAGTTTGACGACGTTCTTTTCGGCGACGCCGGGAACAATCTGGTCAGTGGCAACGGCGGGGACGACACCCTCTCTGGACGGGCCGGAGGTGACTATATGGTCGGCGGCGACGGGGACGACGTCATCCTCGGCGGAGACGACGACGACGCCCTGTTGGGCGAACTGGGTGACGATAGGCTTGACGGCGGCGCCGGTTTTGACCGGGTGGAATTCACCGGGGCGGCCAACGCCGTCAGTGTCGATCTGGCCATAACGACAGCGCAGAATACGGGCCAGGGCCTGGACACCATCCTGAATGTGGAAACTGTCAATGGTTCGAAGTTCGATGACGCCCTGAGCGGCAATGAGCTGGCCAACTTCCTGTCTGGTGATGATGGCGACGACGTTATCTCGGGTCGCGCGGGCGATGACTATATCATCGGCGGCGCCGGGAACGACACGATCGACGGCGGGTCTGGAACGAACGATATCGTCTCCTTCAACCTGCCGGCCGGTACGACCGGCTCCTATCGCGTGGTCGATGGAACGGGCGCTAATGCGGGCAAGCTGATTGTCGAGCGGGTTGATGGCGAGATCGTCGAGACGGTGTTCATCGTCTCAATCAACGGCGGGCAGGCCACGGTGGAGGGCGTCGGGCTGGCGGCCCATTTGGGGACCGATGTCGTCACCAATGTGGATCAGCTGCATTTCCTGCCGGAAGGCCCTTTTGACCCTTCCCGCTTTGTCTCGATCACTCTGTCCCCCAGCCAATCGGGAAACTTCGTCACCGGCACGCAATGGTCGGACACCATAGATCTGCTTGACTACCCCGGGGCGATCAACGCGGACGGCGGCCGCGGGGACGATGACATCACCGGAACCGGGGTGAACAACGACCTGTCCGGCGGCGACGGCGATGATAGTCTGAACGGCCTCGCAGGCGGCGACTACATCCTCGGCGGTGACGGCGACGACCTGGTCCAGGGCGGTGATGAGGTCGGGAACTTCGGCGACGGCATCGATGGCGGCGCCGGAGACGACATGATCCACGGCGGCGGCGGCAATGACACCCTTGCCGGGGGGGACGGCGCCGATACGGTTCACGGCGGCGACGGCAATGATCGTGTTTCCGGTTCGGGCTCCGGCCTCTCGGTCTTTTCCGGCTTTTCCCTCGGTCAGCCGGTTCGCTCCTTTTTCACCAATGACGCCGCTCGGGATGACGGACAGGACGACTCGCTTTTTGGCGGCGCCGGGGATGACGTGATTGCGGTTTCCCTTGGCGACTCGGCCGATGGCGGCGAGGGCGTCGACCTGTTGGGCGTCGATTTCCGTACCGGGAACCTGGGTTTGACCCTCGACCTGACATCCAATGCCCAGACCGTTCTCGGCAACCTGCTCGGCGGGAGCTACGTCAACTTTGAATCCTTCGGTGTGGTCGGTACGGCGTTCGCCGACAGCCTGACCGGCAGCGCAGGGGACGACAATTTCGACGGCGACGCCGGCGACGATACGTTGAACGGTGGCGATGGTGCGGACAGTCTGTTCGGCGGCCTGGGTGCTGACACCATCAATGGCGGCGCCGGCAACGATTCGATCTATACGGGTCGTTATCAACATGGCCAGCTTGTCGGGGGTGTTTCCGGCGCGCGCCTGGATGACGGAGTTGTGGATACGGTCGTCGGCGGCGATGGCGACGACACAGCGATGCTGGGTTTTGGTGACAATTTTGACGGCGGAGCCGGAACGGATCGCGTCACGGTCAGCCTGGCCGGCCGAACGAGCGGCGTCATCCTGGATCTCACTACGGACGCGGTTGCCCGGCTCGCCGGCGCGGCGAACGCCACCTATGCCAATGTGGAATTCCTGAACAACAGACTCAGTCTCACCGAGTTCGATGACGAGCTGATCTGGACCGGCATAACTGGCTTCAACACAAGCGGTAGCGGCAACCTCTACGGCCTGGGCGGCAACGACCGGATCATCTCTGACGTGGGCGGCCAGTTTGTTGGCGGCAATGAGGGGAATGACTATCTCGACACAGGGGTCGGCAATGACCGGCTCTGGGGCGGATCGGGCGACGATTTCCTGCTGGGCGGCGACGGAACAGATATCCTTTACGGAGACGAGGACAATGACAACGCGCTCAACGGCGTTCTGCCCTCCGGCAATGATGTTCTCAACGGCGGGATTGGAAACGACCTGCTCTTTGGCGGGGGTGGATCGGACAACCTTGTCGGGGGCGACGGCAACGACGTGATCCGTGGCGACGCCCACACCTATGCGATCAATTTCGGCCGGTCGGACCTCGCCGCCCTTGTCGTCGCGGGCGACGACGTCATCGACGGCGGCACAGGCGACGACACCATCTACGGCGACGGCGGCAACGACATCATCAATGGTGATGCCGGCAATGACGTCATGGACGGCGGAGACGGTGTCGACCAGGTCACCTACGCCACAGCTTCCAGTGGCGTGACGGTCAGTCTGCTGCTGTCAGGCATAGCCCAGAACACGGGCGGATCCGGGACCGACACCCTGTCCAACTTCGAGTCCCTGACCGGCTCTGCCTATTCGGATTCCCTCACTGGCAACGCAGCCGCCAATATCCTGACCGGGCTTGCCGGTGATGACCTCCTTTATGGCCGTGACGGCGACGACTTCCTCTACGGCCACGGGGGCGGCGACGGTCTGCAGGGCGGTTCGGGCAATGACTATCTGGACGGGGGCGATAATCTGGACGCCGCCATCTATTCCGACGCAACCAACGGCGTGATCGTCAATCTCCAGCTTCAGGGCAGTGCGCAGAATACCGGCTGGGGCCTCGATACCCTCGTGTCCATCGAGGCCGTGTACGGTTCATTCTTCAACGATACGCTGACGGGGGACCAGCTTGGTAACCTGCTGAGCAGCGGTTCCGGAGATGACCTTGTTTTCGGTTTTGCAGGCGACGACATCCTGGAAGGCGGCTCAGGCAACGACAGCCTGGACGGCGGCCTGGGAAATGACGCCCTTGACGGGGGTCTTGGCCTGGACATTCTGAATGGCGGTAAGGGAACCGACACGGCGACCTACATCTTTGCAACCAGCGGCGTGACGGTGTCTCTGGCGCTGGCGGGCCCCCAGAATACTGTGGGTTCCGGCACCCATACCCTGATCGGGATCGAACGGCTTGACGGGTCCTTATACGCCGACCGTCTGACGGGAAACGACGGCGACAATACCCTCAATGGCTATGAGGGAGACGACATCCTGGATGGCGGCAAGGGCAACGACGCCCTGGCCGGCGGGGACGGCGTCGATACGGCCAGTTACACCCTGTCCGCAGCAGGCATCACGGCCAATCTGAATACTGGCAAGGCTACGGGCGCGGGCAAGGACAGCCTGACCGGCATCGAGAACCTGACCGGCTCGGCCTTCAAGGACGTCTTCACCGGAGACGCCGGCGCCAACGCCCTGCTGGGCGGGGCCGGCAATGACAGCCTGGACGGCGGGGCGGGCGACGACCTGCTGGATGGCGGGGCTGACCGGGATATCGCCAGCTATGCCTCGGCCGCCGCCGGGGTGACGGTCAGCCTGGCCCTGGCCGGCGCCCAGAACACCATCGGCGCCGGTCTGGATACCCTGATCAGCATCGAGGACCTGACCGGTTCGGGCTTCAACGACATCCTGACCGGCAACGCCCTGGCCAACCTGCTGACCGGCGGGGCGGGCAATGACAGCCTCGATGGCGGCGACGGCTCCGACAGCCTGCTGGGCGGCAATGGCGGCGACACCCTGCTGGGGGGCCTGGCCAATGATACCCTGACCGGCGGAACCGGGGCCGACTTCCTGACTGGCGGCGGCGGCAAGGACCGGTTCATCTATCTGGGCGTCGGCGACTCCAACAAGGGCGGCCGGGACCTGATCACCGACCTGACGGCGGTGGATACCCTGGACCTGTCCGCCATCGACGCCGACACGCTCACCGCCGGCGACCAGGCCTTTGTCCGTGTGGGCGCCTTCAGCGGCGTCGCCGGCCAGTACAGCCTGACCTTTGACGCCATCAGCGGCCAGAGCCTGCTCCAGGCCGATATCAACGGCGACTCGAAGGCCGACCTGATCATCGCCTTTACCGGCGATGTCACCGGCATGACGGCGGGGTGGGTGCTTTAGGGGGGCGACAGGCCTGCTCGACAGCGATCCTGCGGACCCGTGCGAGTTTTCGATGACGTGCAGGCGGGTTTGTCGCTCTCAACCCTGTCTGCCTTCGACCAGATTTCAACTTCAACCTCTTGTAGTGAGGGCTTCATGTCTCTTCTTCAGTTCTCTCAACTGGCTCCGCTGGACGCCCTTTCGGCCTCGGCCGCCCCGGAATGGGATGACGAGGGCAAGGCTGCCAGCCCTGCCGGTTCGCCCTCCGCAGCCTCGCCGGGCCTGGCCCTGGTCAACGGCACGGCCGGCCCCGATTTCATCCACCGCGCCGGCGACGGCCTGGTCCCGCCCGTCGGTTACAATGACTTGACCGGCGCCACGATCGGCGACGACCTGCTGACCGGCGGCGACGGGGACGACATCATCTATGGCGACCAGGGCAATGACATCCTCAGCGGCGGCAACGGCGACGATAGCCTGAACGGCGGAGACGGTCTGGACACGGCCGACTATGGCCAGGTGGGCTCGGCCATCACCGCGGACCTGTCCGCGGGAACCGTTCAAATGACTGCCGGAGCCAGAAGGATCGGCGGGGAGTTTCTCGTCAACACCCAAACCGCCAACGGTCAGAGCGAGCCGAGTATCACCAGTCTGGAAGGCGGTGGCTTTGTCGTGACTTGGCAGGACAACAGCGGCAGCCTTGGCGACGCCAGCAGCGCCAGCATCAAGGCCCAGATGTTCGACGCCGCCGGCGCCATGGTTGGAGGGGAGTTTCTCGTAAACACCCAGACAGCCAGCTTTCAAGGGCGTCCCACCATAACCGGACTGGCCGGCGGCGGCTTTGTGGTGAGCTGGACGGACGCAAGCGGGACTCTTGGCGACGCCAGCTACAACAGTATCAAGGCGCAGATGTTCGACGCCGCAGGGGCCAAGATCGGCGGCGAGTTTCTCGTCAACACCAAGACGGGCTGGTTTCAAGACAACCCCAGCATTAACGGTTTGGCCGGCGGCGGCTTTGTCGTAACTTGGGAGGATTCCAACGACTTTAACAATCCCAACAGGGATGATATCAAGGCGCAGATATTCAACGCCGCCGGGGTCAGACTGGGGGGTGAGTTCCTCGTCCATACTCAGACGGCCAACGATCAAAACAGCCCCAGCATCACCGACTTGGCGAACGGCGGCTTTGTCGTGACCTGGCATGACGCTGACATCTCCATCAAGGCGCAGATGTTCGACGCTTCAGGGAACAAGGTCGGCGGCGAGCTTCTCGTCAAGGCCTGGGCGGGAGGCTATCGAGAAACCCCAAGCGTTGCGGGCTTGTCCGGCGGCGGCTTTGTGGTGACCTGGGAAGATCATAACAGTATTCTCGGCGGCGACGACTGGACCAATATCAAGGCGCAGATGTTCGACGGCTCGGGGGCCAGGGTCGGCAGCGAGTTTCTCGTCAACACCCAGACTGCCAGCTTTCAACTAGAGCCCACCATCACCGGACTGGCTGGGGGCGGTTTTGTCGTCACCTGGTACGACCTAAGCGTCACCCTGGGTGACGCCGACCCATACAGCATCAAGGCCCAGATATTCGACGCTGCCGGAGCCAGGGTCGGGGAAGAGTTTCTGGTCAATCGCCAGACCGCCGGCGAACAGACCATGCCCACGATCACGGGCCTGGCGGGCGGCGGCTTTGTCGTGAGCTGGCAGGACGAGAGCGGCACCCTTGGCGACGCCAGCGGCTTCAGCATCAAGGCTCAGATTTTCGGTATCGGTTCCAGCGAGAATGACACCCTATCCAGCGTCGAAAGCCTGATCGGGTCCGACTTCAACGACAGCCTGACCGGGGACGCCGGCGCCAACCGGCTGGACGGCGGCCTCGGCGATGACCTGCTGATCGGCGGGTTGGGCGCGGATCAGCTGATTGGTGGCGGCGGGGTGGATACGGCCGATTATGGCGCGGCACTGGCGGCGGTGATTGTCGACCTGAAAACGGGTCTGGTCAGTGGCGGGGCTGGGGCCGACAGCCTGAGCGGCGTCGAGAACATCAGCGGCTCAGCCTTCAATGACCGGCTGACAGGCTTTACCGGCGACAACCTGCTGGACGGCGGGGATGGCGATGACCAGCTCAGCGGCTTTGGCGGCGACGACACCCTGATCGGCGGTCCGGGCAACGATCTGCTGACCGGCGGCGCCGGCTATGACTTCATCGATGGCGGTGCGGGCCGGGACACCGCCTCTTATCGCGGAGCCCTTGGCGGGGTGACGGCCGATCTGCAGACGGGCCGGTCCACCGGCGCCCAGGACCGTGACACCCTGGTCGGTATCGAAAACCTGATCGGATCGGACTTCAACGACACTCTGACCGGCAACAACGGGGCCAATGTTATCTCCGGTGGTCTCGGCAATGACACGCTCAACGGTGCCAAAGGTCTTGATACGGTCTCCTATGAAGACGCTGCCTCTGCCGTGACCGTAAACCTGCTGACCGGCCAGGCGACGGGCGGGGCCGGGACCGACCAGCTGCTCGGGTTCGAGAACATCCTGGGCTCGGCGTTCAACGACAGCCTGACCGGCGATGGCGCCGGCAACGTCCTGGTTGGCGGAGCGGGCAACGACGTCCTGGACGGCCAGGCGGGGGTCGATACGGCCGATTACGGGACCGCCAAGGCAGCGGTCGTCGCCGACCTGGGCGCCGGAACCGCAACCCTTGGCCTTGAGGTCGACAGCCTGGTCAGCATCGAGAACCTGATCGGGTCGAAATTCAGCGACAGCCTGACCGGCGGCCTGACCGCCAACAGCCTCATCGGCGGCTCGGGCAACGACCTGATCATCGGCGGCGGTGGCGCAGACCAGCTGTCGGGCGGCGCTGGCAGGGATGTCTTCCGGTATCTCACCCTCGGCGACAGCGCCGTGGCGGCCAAGGACCTGATCACCGACCTGGGCGGCAAGGACAGGATCGACCTGTCGGCCCTGGATGCCGACGCCAACACCGCCGGCGACCAGGCCTTCCTGCAGGTCGCCGCCTTTACCGGCGCTGCCGGCCAGCTTCGCCTGACCTATGACGCCGGCGCCCAGCAGACCACCCTGGCTGTGGACGTCAATGGCGACGGCCTGGCCGACTTTGCCCTGCTGATCGCCGGCGAGCATCTGTCGGCGGCGGGGTGGGTGCTGTAGGCCGATTGCGTGCTTCGACACGCGGCCCGGCAGGCCGTTACTCAGCATGACGAAGATATTGAAAACGCACATAAACACGTCATGCTGAGTAGCGTGCGCAGCAGGCGTGTCGAAGCACGCACGGCGCGCAGCAGACCACCCTGGCGGTGAACGTCAACGGCGACGGCCTGGCAACGCCTGCGCCCTTGACGGCGGCGTTTTCGGCTTCACCCTAGCGAGCCATGGCGCTGATCGACTGGACCCCGCTGGACTCGGCCTTCCGTCTGGACGGAGGGATCGTGCGGCTGCGGCCGCCGCGCATCGCGGACTATGCCGAATGGGCGGCCCTGCGGGAGGCGTCCCGGGGGTTTCTGCAGCCCTGGGAGCCGACCTGGGCGCGGGATGACCTCAGCCGCACCGCCTTTCGCCGGCGCCTTGACAGCTGGCGGCGGGACATGGACCTGGGTTTCACCTATCCCTTCTTTGTCTTTGACCAGGCCAGCGGCGTCCTTACCGGCGGCATCACCCTGTCCAATGTGCGGCGGGGCGTCACCCAGACCGGGGTGATCGGCTACTGGAGCGGGACCTCGGCCGCCCGGCGCGGCTTTACCCTGGCGGCGGTCAAGGCGGTGACGCGGTTCGCCTTTGGAACCCTCAGCCTGTCCCGGCTGGAGGCGGCCTGCATCCCGTCCAATGAGGCCTCGGCGGCCCTTTTGCTGAAGGCGGGCTTCCTGGAAGAGGGCTATGCCCGGGCCTATCTGAAGATCAACGGCCAGTGGCGGGACCACCGCCTGTTCGGTCTCGGTTCCCGCGAACGGCTGCAGGACTGCCCCGATTGACAGCCGACTGAGGCCCCGTCCGGTCCGCTCTGGAATGAGCCATCCGGGCGGGCTGGAAAAAACTTGCCAGAAAACCTGCGAAGCACCCTAGCCTGACATCAAATCTGGCCTTGAGAACAGGGGCGCGCCGCATAGCGCTGGGACAAACCGATCGCAAGGGATGGGACGCCGCTCTGACGCTGGAAGCGTTGGGGGCGGCGGGCGTCGCCCTGTGGACATGGTCGCCGCGCGAGGACCGCCTGAGGTTTACCGGCGCTTCCCGGGCCCTGGGCCTTGGACCCCTGGCGCCGGACTGCGCCTCAGCCGCCCTGAGGGCCCTTGTCCTGCCCCAGGACCGCAGCCTCGCAGAAGACCTCTTGAGGCAGCAACCGCCCCATACCGAGGTGGCGCTGCGGCTGCGCATGCGCAGCGGCGCCGTCGGGATCTGGCGCGGCGTCTGGCTGGAGGAAGGCGACCGGGCGGCAGGGGTGGTGGCGCCGGAAACCGCCTTCGCCGCCTCGGAGACGGACAGTCTGACCGGCCTGCTGGATCGCCGCAGTTTTGTCAGCCAGGCGCGGGAGCGGCTGCAGTCGCCCGGCCCCTGGACCCTGGTGGTCGCCGACCTCGACCGGTTGCGCCGCCTGAACGAGGCCCTTGGCCATGAGCGGGCCGATCTGGTGCTGGCGGCCCTGGGCGCCCGGCTGTCGGCCGCCTTTTCCGGCCAGGCCCTGATGGCGAGGATCGGGGAGGACGAGTTCGCCGTCCTGACTCCCGAGGCCGAAGGCGCGGCCGACCAGGCCGGCTCCCGGCTGCGGGAAGCCCTTGAGCGGCCCCTGCGGGTCGCCGGTTTTGACATCCATCCAACCCTGGCGGTCGGCGCCGTCGAGGCCGAGGGCGGCGAGGCCGCCCCCGACGCCGCCGAGCTGCTGCGCCGGGCGGAGCTGGCGGTCGAGGCGGCCAAGGGCGGCGGC
>JARWZW010000005.1 GCA_029866155.1 Caulobacter sp.
CCAAGGCGCCGGGCGGGACGCCGGCCGCCAGCAGGGCGGGGGCCAGAAAGCCGGGCGCGTGGCCGCTGGTGAAGGCGATGGCGGCGACCCCGGTCAGATCCAGCCCCGGTTGCGGCAGGTCGCGAACCGCCAGCAGGGGCGGGGTCAGGGGGATCAGTCCCAGGGCGCGGACCCGGTCAGCGGTGGCCCGGGCGCCCGGCTCTGTGCGGGTGATCCAGACCTCGGGCCGCGAACCGGGCTGCCCTGACCTGGGAGACCCTGACTTCGGGGGGGCGGTCCGTGGTGGGGGGGGAAGCTGGGCCATGGACTGTGCTGCTCGCCCCGGGCCTGATCAGCCGTTCGCCGTTTCAGGCAGCAGGATCAGGCCCCCCCCCTCCAGCCGGACGGCGTCGCCCAGCTGGACCCCAAGGGCCCTGGCCCGGTCATGGTCGTCCAGGCTGGCCAGGGTCAGCTGGCCCTCGCGGCGGAACCGGGCCGAGCCGGTGGGGGTGAGGGCCTCGACGATCAGGGACAGTTCCAGGCCCTCCAGCCGGGCATGGGCGCCGATGGCGGTGCGGCAACTGCCCTCCAGGGCCATCAGGGCGCCGCGCTCGGCCGAGACGGCGATGGCGGTGGCCGGATCGCGCACGGCGTCCAGCCAGGGGGCGTTCCGGTCTTCGGTGCGGGTCTGGATGGCCAGGGCGCCCTGGCCGGGGGCGGGCGGGGCCATGACGGGGTCGAGAAAGCTCTTCACCACCCCGCCCAGGCCCAGGCGGTTCAGACCCGATGCGGCCAGCAGGATGGCGTCGGCCTGGCCTGCGGCCAGCTTGGCCAGGCGGGTGTCGACATTGCCGCGCAGCATGATGATCTCAAGGTCCGGCCGCACGGCCAGGCACTGGGCCGCCCGGCGCAGGGAGGCGGTGCCCAGGCGTGCCCCAGGTGGCAGGGACTCCAGGGTCTCCCAGCGCTCGCTGACAAAGGCGTCGCGGGGGTCTTCTCGCTCCGGGATCGCCGCCAGGGTGAGGCCCGGGGGCATTTCGGCGGGAACGTCCTTCAGGGAATGGATGGCCAGATCGATGCGGCCGTCCAGCAGGGCCTCCTCGATCTCCTTGGTGAACAGGGCCTTGCCGCCGACTTCCAGCAGGCGCCGATCCTGGATCCGGTCGCCGGTGGTGGTGATATGGATCAGGGGGGCGACCTGGTCGGGATGGTCAGGGGCGCCCAGGGCTGCCGCGATCCGACGCTGCATCATGCCGGACTGGGCGAGCGCCAGTTTGGAGGCGCGGGTCCCGATCCGGACGACAGGTTGCGGCGACATGGCTGGGGCGTTACCTCAGGCGGGAAAACCAGAGTTGCTGCTACAGGAGCCGCAACGGTGCGACAAGGTGATTGACCCCCTGACGGTTTCGCTTCCCCCATTCCCGGGCCAGGGGACTGACCTGACTGTCCTGGGCATCGAGACCAGCTGCGACGAGACCGCCGCCGCCGTGGTGCGTCGATCCGTGGACGGACGGGTCGAGGTCCTGTCCTCGATCATCGCCAGCCAGATCGCCCAGCATGCGCCCTTTGGCGGGGTGGTGCCGGAAATCGCCGCCCGGGCCCATGTCGAGGTGATCGACGCCATAGCTGGACAGGCCATGGCCGCCGCCGGCCTGGGCTATGACCAGCTGGACGGGGTCGCCGCCACGGCGGGGCCGGGCCTGGTGGGCGGGGTGATGGTGGGACTCAGTTTTGGCAAGGCAGTCGCCCTGGCCCGGAGCCTGCCCCTGATCGCGGTCAATCACCTGGAGGGCCATGCCGTCTCGGCCAGGCTCGGCATGGCCGGGCTGACGGGGGAAGCGGTGGCCTATCCCTTCCTGCTGCTGCTGGTCAGCGGCGGCCACTGCCAGCTGCTGGAAGTGGCCGGCGTCGGGGCCTGCCGCCGGCTGGGCTCGACCATTGATGATGCAGCGGGTGAGGCCTTTGACAAGATCGCCAAGGCCATGGGTCTGCCCTATCCCGGCGGTCCGGCCCTGGAAACCCTGGCGCAGGGCGGCGACGCCGACCGCTTCACCCTGCCCCGGTCCCTGCTGGGCCGGGAGGGTTGTGACTTCTCCTTTTCCGGCCTGAAGACCGCGGCAGCCCGGATGGCCGAGGGCGTGACGGGCGATACCGACCGGCGGGACCTCGCCGCTGCTGTCCAGGAAGCCATAGCCCGCCAGCTGACCGAGCGGACCGAGCGGGCCATGGCCGGCTGGGCGGATCGCCATCCGTCGGGTGATCGCCGGCTGGTGGTGGCCGGGGGCGTGGCCGCCAACCGCCATGTCCGGGCCCGGCTGCAGGCCGCGGCTGACCGCCGGGGCTTCAGTTTCGCGGCCCCGCCGCTGGTCTATTGCACCGACAATGCCGCGATGATCGCCCTGGCCGGGGCCGAGCGCCTGGCCCTTGGTCAAAGCGACGGGCTGGACGCCCCGGCCCGGCCGCGCTGGCCGCTGGACGCCGAGGCGGCCCTCAGCCACCCCACCCACACCCCCGGACGCAAGGGCGCCAAGGCATGAAGACGGCAGGAGTCATCGGCGGCGGCGCCTGGGGCACGGCCCTGGCCCAGGTGGCGGCCCGGGCCGGCCTGTCGGTCACGCTCCAGGCCCGTGAGGTCGAGGTGGTCGACCAGATCCGCCGGACCGGCGAGAACGCCCTGTTCCTGCCGGGGATCGCCCTGGACCGCGGGGTGACCGCCACAGGCGACATGGCCGACCTGGCCGAGGCCGACCTGATCCTGGCCGTGGCCCCGGCCCAGCACCTGCGGGCCGCCCTGACCGCCTTTGCTCCCTATGCCCGTCCCGGCCAGCCGGTCCTGCTCTGCAGCAAGGGGGTGGAGCAGGGCTCCCTCAAGCTAATGACCCAGGTCCTGGCCGAGACCCTGCCCCAGGCGGCGCCGGCCGTCCTGTCTGGCCCCAGTTTTGCGGGCGAGGTGGCCCGCGGCCTGCCTACCGCCGTCACCCTGGCCTGCCCTGATCCGGGCCTGGGCCGCCGCCTGGCCGCCGCCCTGGCGACACCGAGCTTCCGCCCCTATGTCTCCGGCGACATGATCGGGGCCGAGGCGGGCGGGGCCATCAAGAACGTCCTGGCAATAGCCTGCGGCATTGTCGAGGGCCGGGGCCTTGGCCGCAGCGCCCATGCCGCCCTGATCACCCGGGGCTTCGCCGAAATGACCCGCATGGCCGTGGGCCTGGGCGGCCAGGCCACCACTGTCGCCGGTCTCTGCGGTCTCGGCGACCTGGTCCTGACCTGCTCCAGCCCCCAGTCGCGCAACATGTCGGTCGGACTGGCCCTGGGGGCGGGCCAGACCCTGGAAGAGGCCCTGTCGGGCAAGCTGTCCGTGGCCGAGGGCGTTGCCTCCGCCCCCGCCGTCAAGGGCCTGGCCGCCAGGCTGGGGATCGAGACCCCCATCTGTGAAGCCGTGGCCGCCATCCTGGCCGGTGAAACCGAGGTGGGAGCCGCCATCCTCGGCCTGCTGTCCCGGCCCTTGAAGGCCGAGGGATAGGGCAGGACCGTTCTGTCGGCCCAGGACCCGTCACGAGGGTGACGAACGGCCCGCAGATCGCTACCAAAGTGGCTTCATCGAGGATCAAACCATGCCCCTGTTCGTGATTTCCTGGCTCGACCGTGACGGCGGACTGCCTGTCAGGCTGGCGACCCGTGAGGCCCATCTGGCCTATGTCGCCGCCCATCCCGGTATCGTGCGTCTGGGTGGTCCCTTCCTTGACGGGGCAGGCGACATGGCCGGCTCGATGCTGGTGATCGAGGCCGAGAGCCTGGAAGCGGCCCAGGCCTTCCATGAGGCGGACCCCTACCGGGCGGCCGGCCTGTTCGAGACCTCAACGGTGCGGCCCTGGCGCGTGACCATCGGGGGCCTGGCCTGAACCCGGCCCGGCCGCCGCCCGGCACGCGACTTTGCGATCTTGCAGACCTGGCTGACCCGGGAGCCCGGGGATTCCGGTTTCGTGAGGGCGATATCCAGTTCGCCGGGTTCGTGGTGCGGCGGGGTGAAGCCGTGGAGGGCTATGTCGACAGCTGCCCCCATGCCGGCTGGCCCCTGGCCATGGCCGACCGCTACCTGACCCGCAAGGGCGACGCCATTCTATGTGCGGGCCATGGCGCCCTGTTCCGGCTGGGCGACGGGGTCTGTATCGCCGGCCCCTGTGAGGGTCGGGCCCTGGAGCCCTGGCCGCTCCGGGTGACGGATGGACAGATCGTGACGGACTGAAAGCCCGAAAGCAAAAGGCGGCCCCGGGGGACCGCCTTTCAGCCTTCGATTTCCATTTTGGAGCGGGCGAAGAGATTCGAACTCTCGACCCCAACCTTGGCAAGGTTGTGCTCTACCACTGAGCTACGCCCGCGCTCCAGGACCGCCCGATAGTGTGGGCCGCCCGAAAATCGAGAGGGCGGCTTATGACAGAGGGTCGGGGGGTTGGCAAGCGGTCTAGAAGCCCATTTTCGGACTCTTTAGCCGCCGCTTGTTCACATGGCTGGTCGGGGCGGGGCCGGTGTCCTCCGGAAGTTCCCCCTTGAAGTAGAAACGCTGCCAGGCTTCCCGCATGGCCTCGGGCTCCTGCTTCATCAGCCGCTCGTTGAACTCGGCGCGGGTCCGGTACCAGGCGTCATACTGACCGCGCAGATCAGGATTGCGGTTCATCGATTTGGTGATCGGCTGGGTGGCCTGCAGGGCGCGGTCCGGGATCAGGGTGATGAAGCAGAAGGGCTCGCCCTTTTCGAACCGGACCCGGCCTGGACGGGTGAACATCCAGTTCATGGTGAAGGGGAAGGGCAGCCAGTCGGTCTCCACCAGCCCGGTGAGGGGCTGGATGCCGTCCTTGATGTGATTGGGAGCTCCGGAGGTCCACATGGACCAACCCGGCGGGGTCCGGAACAGATAGCCGGTGTGGAAGGTCAGGATGCCCCGGGAAAAGTGGGTCTTGACCAGTTCATGGAAGGCGGGGTGCGGGTGGTCCGGAGTGAACTTGATATCGTCCTGGTGAATCCCCCCGTTCCATTCGGCGGTGAAACCGACCGGATTGATGATTTCCCAGCCGGTGGTGTTGGCCATGGTCATGGGCAGGCAACGATAGGGATGGCGGTCCCCGAAAGCGTCCATCCAGGCCCTCTGGGGCCGTCCCGGGATGATGTCCGGCGGCCGCTCGCCGGTCGGATAGCATTCCAGGACCAGGGGCGGCGTGATGGCTGGGGGCGGGTTGCTCATGACGTCAATCTGTCGCGCGGGAGGGCGGGTTTCGCAAGGCCTGTCGCCTGGACTGGACCCGACCGCCGAGACTTGGCAAACCTCGGGGCGACTGTCGAACCAGAGTCTCGGCAGTCAATGACCTGGGCAGGGCGGCCAGGGGCCGCGGCGGGAAACGGGGATTACGGGGATGAGCGATTCTTCCAGGGATGATGGCGGGGCGCCCCGCAAGGCCCCGGGGGCCGAACCGGCGGCTGGCTGGGGGCGGGGAACCTCCCTCAGTATCGGGGCCGTGCAGAAGGGGCCCTCCGTCGCCAGGGTCGCCGTCCCCCCGCCACCGGCCCTGACGGCGGCTGTGCCCTCTGCGGCGCCCCTGACCCTGAGGCCGGCCGCCCCTGTGGTCGCCGCCCCTTCGGCTGGTGGCATTCTTGGTGGCTCGGTCCTTCCAGGCGGTCCGGCCAGGTCAGCCGGCCTGATCTTTGCCGGCCCGGCCGCCTTTGCTACAGGAACAGGAGGCCGACCGGCGGCCCCGGCCTCCGCACCGGCCTCTCGCTACCGGGCGACACCCGCCGCCTCGCCCCTGTCCCCGCCGCCCGCCGCGTCACCCTTGGGCTCAGGCCCCGCCGGCCCCCGCCGCGGCCCCCAGGGCTCGTGAAGATGCTGAGCGGCAAGGCGCAGATGCTGGCCTGTCTGGACGACATGGGCCTGGCCCATGCAACCCTCGACCATGAGCCGGTGTTTTCGGTGGGCGAGGGGGAAGAGATCAAGGCCGGCCTGCCCGGAGGGCACAGCAAGAACCTGTTCCTGAAGGACGCCAAGGGCCGGCTCTGGCTGATCTCGGCCCTCGATGTGACCAGAATCGATCTCAAGCGCGTGCATCCGGTGATCGGCTCGGCGCGGCTGTCCTTCGGGTCGGCGGAATTGATGGAGGCCGTTCTGGGCGTGACCCCGGGGTCGGTAACAGCCCTGGCCCTGGTCAATGACAGGAACCAGCAGGTAACCTTTGTTCTGGACGCGGCCCTGGCCGCCGCCGAGCCGGTCAATTTCCATCCCCTGACCAACACCGCCACCACCGCCCTCAGCCAGGCCGACTTCCGGCGCTTCCTGACGGCCCTTGGCCGGGAGCCGATCCTGGTGGATTTTGAACAAATGCGCCGTCTCGATCGATGAGATGCGTTGAACCTGGCGCCAAGGGCGATCATCTTGCGGTCCGCAGCCACGACCGACCTCTGCATACGGAAAACTCATGACCCTCATTGGTGAAAAGGCGCCTGGCGGCGCATCCGGCGATCTGATCAAGGAAGGCTCCGACGCCGGGTTCTTGGCCGATGTCATCGAGGCCTCGAAGGTCCAGCCGGTGATTGTCGACTTCTGGGCGACCTGGTGCGGGCCCTGCCGACAACTGACCCCGACCCTTGAAAAGGTCGTGACGTCCATGGGCGGCGCGGTCAAGCTGGTGAAGATCGATGTCGACAGGAACCCGGCCTATGCCGGCCAGCTTCGTGTGCAGTCGATCCCGACCGTCTATGCCTTCGTCAACGGCCAGCCGGTCGACGGTTTCCAGGGCGCCCTTCCAGAAAGCCAGGTCCGGCAGTTCATCGACCGGGTAGCCGGTCCGCCGCCGGCCAGCGAGATCGACGAGATCCTGGCCCAGGCCCGGGAATCCCTTGACCTGAACGATATCGGCGGCGCTGCCCAGGGTTTCGCCCAGGTCCTGCAGATGGACCCGGAAAACATCAAGGCGATCGGCGGCCTGGCCCGCTGCTACCTGGCCAGCGGCGATGTCGAGGGGGCGGCCCAGGTGGTCGAGATGGCGGCCCCGGACGCCCGGGACCCGGATCTTGACGCCGCAAGGGCCAGCCTGGCCCTTGCCCAGGGCGCGGTTTCGGAAACCGCTCCGCTCCTGGCCCGTCTGCAGGCTGATCCCGCTGACCACCAGGCCCGGTTCGATCTTGCCGGGGCCCTGGCCGGGCAGGGCAAGTACGAGGCGGCGGCCAGCCACCTGCTGGACATCATTGCCGCCGACCGGAGCTGGAACGACGAAGCGGCCCGCAAGCAGCTTCTTGTGGTCTTCGAGGCTGCGGGCCTTACATCGGATATTGCAAAGAACGGCCGGCGTCGGCTGTCCTCCATCCTGTTCAGCTAGTCTGGAACCATGCTCACCGGCTATCGCAAGATTGAAGACCTGCCCCAGGCCATTCCGGTCTTCCCTCTCAATGGGGCGGTGATGCTGCCCGGCGGCCAGCTTCCGCTGAACATTTTCGAGCCGCGCTACCTCAACATGTTCGATGACGCCATGGCCGGCGAACGGATGATCGGCATGGTCCAGACCCGGGCGGGGGGCGACCGCGAACGCCCGGCTCTGCACCCCGTGGGCTGCGCCGGGCGGGTCACCTCCTTCGCCGAAGCCGGCGACGGCCGGTATCTGGTGACCCTGACGGGGGTCTGCCGGTTCCGGGTCACCGAGGAACTGAACGTCCGGTTTCCCTATCGCCAGGTCCGGGCCGACTATGGCGCCTTCATCGGGGACCTGAAATCGCCGCCGCCGCCCCGGATCGACCGCGAGGGCTTTCTGGCGGCCCTGCGGGCCTATCTGCAGCCTCGCGGCCTGGCGGTGGACTGGGATGCGGCCCAGACTGCGCCGGCCGAATCCCTGATCGACAGCCTGGCCATGGGCCTGCCCTTCGAGCCGGCTGAAAAACAGGCTCTGCTCGAGGCGATCACCCATGGCGAACGGGCCGCCATCCTGACGACCCTGATGCAGATCGGCGCCGCCACCGGCGATGACGAGGATCCCACCCTGCAGTAGGGTTCGGGAGGCTCCGCACCGGAAAGACAGGCCCTGATCCAGAAATCTGGAGCCGGGTTCAATCCGATGGGCGCCCAACACTTATCGGACCCGGCTCCAGCGGAATTTCGCGCAAGTCCTGCGGAACGGCGATAGAAGGACCCCATGACCCAAGCTCTCGTCGCCGCCGAAGTCGATCCAAGGCTTCTCGAAATCCTGGTCTGTCCGGTCACCCACGGTCCGCTGGAACTGGACCGGGCCGCTGGAGAACTGATCAGCCGCAACGCCAGGCTGGCCTATCCGATCCGGGACGGCGTGCCGGTCATGCTGCCGGAAGAGGCCCGGGCGCTGGACGATTGATCCGGGGCTACAGCCGTTCGCCGCGCAGCAGCCGGGGCAGGTCGCCGACGGCGCCGCCGGCCTCGCGCATGAAAAACTTCCGGGCCGGGGCAATCAGGTTGGTCACGGCGATGCCGGCGCCGCGCAGGGCCCGGATCGGCGCTATGTCATTGGAAAACAGCCGGACGAAGACATCCGTCGCCGCCGCCAGCATGACATTGTCGAACCGTCGCCAGGCCGCATAGCGCTCCAGCACGGTCTCGGAGCCGATATCCTCGCCGTTGCGCAGGGCTTCCGTCAGCACCTCGGCCAGGGCGGCGACGTCCTTGAGTCCCAGGTTCAGCCCCTGACCGGCGATCGGATGCACGCCATGGGCGGCGTCGCCCAGCAGGGTGACCCTGGGGGCGCTCATCTGTTCGGCCAGGCCCAAGGACAGGGGGTAGACGAAGATCGGGCCCTCGATCAGCGGCTGGCCCAGGAACCGGCCGAACCGGCGACGCATATGGGCGTAGACCACCTCCAGGCGGGCGCCGCGCAGGGCCTCGGCCTGGGCGGTGCGCTCGGTCCAGACCAGACTGGCCCTCCCGCCGGTCAGGGGCAGGATGGCGAACGGGCCTCCGGGCAGGAAATACTCATGGGCGACGCCTTCATGGTCTTTTTCCAGGGTTACCGTCGCCACCACGCCGGACTGGTCATAGTTCCAGCCAACCACGCCAATTCCCGCCGCTTCGCGGACCACTGAAGACCGCCCTTCCGCCCCCACGACCAGAGGCGCCGTCAGCACCCGGCCGTCGGACAGGGTGACCCGCGCCGCGCCCGGGGTCACCTCCAGGCCCTGGACGGAGGCTGGCGCCAGGACGGTCAGGCTTTTGGTCGCCAGCACGGCCCGGGCCAGGGCGGCGCGGATCCGGCGGTTCTCCAGCATGTAGCCCAGGGGCTCGCCATCGCTGCTATCGCCGATCTCGGCGCTGTCGAACCGCAGGAAGGCGGCCCCGGGACGGCCGGACGCTGCGCCGGGGGCGGCCCCGTCCGTGACCAGGATCTGTTCGATACGCTGGGCATGGGGCTCGAGGTCCTCGCTCACGCCTAGGACGCGCCACTGGCGGAAGGAGGAATAGGCGATTGCCGAGGAGCGACCGTCAAAGGTCGGGGCCAGTTGATCGTCAAAGGCGGCCGGGTCCACAAGGATGGCGGTGAGGCCCGCGCTGGCCAGGGCCAGTCCCAGGGTGGCGCCGGCCATGCCGGCCCCGGCGATGATCACATCGGCGTCGTACGCTTGGGTCATGGTTCGATATGTGCGTCGACAGCCCCGCCTGTCCAGTGGGCGTTCTGTCCTAACGCTCTTCCTCGAACCGGTCGGCGACTAGGTCGCAGAGGGCTTCCAGGGCCGCTTCCGCCTCGGGACCTTCGGCGCAGATCTCGATGCTCGCCCCGATTCCGGCCGCCAGCATCATCAGGCCCATGATAGAGCGGGCGTCGACGGTCTGGCCTTCGCGCTGGACCGTGATTTCAGCATCGAAACTGGTGGCCAGCTTGACGAACTTGGCCGAGGCCCGGGCGTGCAACCCGCGCTCGTTGATGATCGGCACTGTCCGGCGCAGGCTCATTTTTCCGCCGACAGCATGTAAGAGGCCACCGCGATATACTTGCGACCGGCGTCCTGGGCGTGATGCACGCAGTCCGACAGTTCTTCCCGTGTCCTGATGGACGCCAGCTTGATCAGCATGGGCAGGTTCAGCCCGGCGATCACCTCCGCCCGGGTCTGTTCCATCACGCTGATGGCCAGGTTGGAAGGGGTGCCGCCGAACATGTCGGTCAGCAGGATCACGCCCTGGCCGGTGTCGACCTGCTCGCAGGCCGCCAGGATGTCGCGCCGCCGCTTTTCCATGTCGTCTTCTGGGCCGATACAGATCGGGACGACCTGTTCCTGCCGCCCAACGACATGTTCCATGGCGAAGAGAAACTCCTCGGCCAGCCGCCCGTGCGTGACGATCACCAGGCCGATCATGCCCGCTTTCTCACCGATTACCCCCGTCCCCGCCAGCGGCGAGGAGACCAGCCGCGAGGCGATCTTGATACGCCTGTCGCGTCGGAGGTCAAAGCTGTTCCATCATGGCCAGCAGTTTACGGGGAGCGGCGGGTTCCAAAGGCCACAGCGGACGCAGGGGCAGGCGCACGCCCAGACGGTCCACAAAGGTCTGGTCGGGCATGCGCTCGACGGTTTCCGGTCCGGGCTGGCAGGCGATGACCAGACCGATCTCGACCAGCCGCAGGGGCGTCACCCGGGTGATGCCGACTCCGCGCACCTCAAGCAGGCCGGACAGGCTGTCCGGGGCCCGGCCAAAGAGCCGGTCCTGCGAACGCCAGAGGATGACCCGGTCGTCGGCGACCAGCCGGGCGCCCAACGTCAGGCTTCGCAGGGCCAGATCGCTCTTTCCTGCTCCTGACGGCCCTTCGATCAGGGCGCCGACCCAATGGCCAGCCACGGCCCGGGCCACCAGTCCGCCATACCAGGTCATGGGCGGGCCTCCGGCAGGCTGACTTCGAAACGGGCGCCCAGCAGTCTTCCCTCCCCATCACTGCGATTGCTCGCCTGGATCACGCCGCCATGGGCCTGGATGATCTGGCGGGCGATGGACAGGCCAAGGCCGGAATTGCCGCCGAAGGCCGCCCCCTTGGGGCGGGACGTATAGAATCGTTCGAAAATGGTCTCCAGATTGTCGGGCGGAATGCCGGGGCCGTCGTCCTCCACAGTCACGAGAACCTGCCCACGGTCACGGGTCAGGGTGACCCGAACCTGGCCGTCGGCAGGGCTGAAGGAGCGGGCATTGTCGATCAGGTTGCGGAACACCTGGCCCAGCGGTCCCTCCTGTCCCCTGACCGTCAGGGGCTCGCCCTCGGGCGCAGACAGGCTGACCCGGGCCTCGCCAGGTTTGGCGGCCGCATCGTAGATCGCCAGGATATCGGTCAGCAGCCGGGTCAGGTCCATTCTGCGGAAGCTCTCCCGCGAGAGTTCCGCATCGAGACGCGAGGCGTTGGAGATGTCGCCGATCAGCCGGTCCAGGCGGCCCACATCCTGTTTGAGGATCGCCAGCAGCCGGGGCCGGCCTGGCCCATCCGGCACCAGCTCGAGGGTTTCCACGGCCGACCGGATGGAGGTCAGGGGATTGCGGATCTCGTGAGCGACGTCGGCCGCGAACCGTTCGATGGCGTCCATCCTCTGCGACAGGGTGTCGGTCATTTCCTCAAGGGAGCGCGACAGGTCGCCGATCTCGTCCTTGCGCCGCGCAAGATCCGGCAGGGAAATGGCCCTGGCCCTGGACAGTCGCACCCGGTCAGCCGCCTCCGCCAGTCGCAGCATCGGCCGGGCCACAAGGGCATAGAGCAGGAACGAGGACAGAAGGGTCACGGCGATCGCAATCAGGGCGAAGGGGATCAGGGCCCGGCGTTCGGCGGCGATGATCTCGTCGACGTCTCCGGCCTCGAGGGTGAGGACGCCCAGCACAGCCTTGACCCGTTGAACCGGCAGGGACACCGAGACCACCCGGCTGCCGTTCTCGGCGATCCGGGTGCCCTTGACCACCTTGCCCTGGATCGCGGTCCGCCATTCGTCCGCCAGGGCCTTGCGGGCCCGCGCGACCATTTCGGGATTGGCGTCATTGTCGCGGAACCGGACAGTCGGCCTGATTTCACCCGGCTGGCGGGCCGGCGGCAGGACCTCGAACTCCACGCGGTCATCGACCACATAGCTGTCCGCCAGTAGCCGGCCCTGAACATCATAGAGCCGGACACGCTGTGATCGCGGGACATGCAGGAACTGCAGGATGCCGGCGGCCCGGTCGGCCTGCAGATAGGGGATCGGCTCGCCGACCGTGGCGGCCTCGGCCATGATCTGGCCGATCAGTTCGCCCTGCAGGGTGAGACTGTCGATCCTGGCCTCGACCAGTCCGCGGCGGATTTCATTGAGCACCAGGGCGCCGCTGATCAGCACAGCCAGGCCAAGAAGATTGAGGCCGACAATCAGTCGGCCCAACCTCGAACCCCGGGACCAGAACCGCCAGCGACTGACCCGGCGTTCAGGACTCGCGGTATCTGTAGCCAACGCCATACAGGGTCTCGATTGCGTCGAACTCGGAATCGACCTGACGGAATTTCTTGCGCATGCGCTTGATGTGGCTGTCGATGGTCCGGTCGTCGACATAGACCTGATCGTCGTAGGCGGCGTCCATCAGGTTGTCGCGGCTCTTCACGAACCCCGGCCGCTGGGCCAGGGACTGAAGCAGCAGGAACTCGGTGACGGTCAGCCGCACAGGCCGGCCCTCCCAGAGGCTTTCGTGGCGCTCGGGATCAAGGGTCAGCTTGCCGCGCCGCATCATCTTGGCGCTGGCCGCAGCCTGGGCCTCGGCTGTCACATGCTCGCTGGGGGCGGCCCGGCGCAGCACGGCCTTGACCCGCTCCAGCAGCAGACGCTGGCTGAAGGGCTTGTGCATGTAGTCGTCTGCCCCGAGGTTGAAGCCGAGAATCTCGTCGATCTCGTCATCCTTGGAGGTGAGCATGATGACCGGGACTTCCGAGGTCTGCCTGAGGCGACGCAGAAGCTCCATGCCATCCATCCGGGGCATCTTGACGTCGAGAATGGCCAGGTCCGGGGGGTCGTTCTGCAGGGCTTCCAGGCCGGATGCGCCGTCATAATAGGCCTTCACCTGGTGGCCGTGGCTTTCCAGTGCGAGGGACACCGACGCAACGATGTTCTCGTCGTCATCCACAAGAGTGATGCTCGCCATGTCTTCCTTTTCTCCAGCGGCTCGATGTCCGGGGTCCGCCGGCGCCGTGATTTGGGTTCGGAACGCCGGGGGAAGGTAACGCCCCCAGCGTCCAGCGCAACGCATCCCTGCCAGAGATGGCGTCAATGGGCGCCGCATTGCGGCCAGAAAGGGACCGTGCTGCGTTTGCAACAGTCTAAACGCGCCTTTAAGGCGATCCGGGCTAGGGTTGTCCTTGGGAGATCCTTGTCCAATGGACCGTGGCCAGATTCACTACGAGCTCTTCGTGCGCCGGCAACCAGCGTCAGGATGGGTGCTGGACCTCGCCGGCGAGGACCGCACGCGAATCGTCGAATCGGCCGAGGACCTGCTGGCCCAGGGGCTTGTAGCGGCGGTCAAGGTTACCAAGGAGGTCCTCGATCCGGAAACCCGCGAGTTCCGTTCCGTCACCATCCTCAGCAAAGGGGCCCCGGATCGCGGCAAGAGCCGGAAGGTCATCGAGCAACGCGATCCTCTCTGTGTCAGTCCGCAAGACCTCTATAGCGGCCATGCGCGGGAACGGATCGGCCGGCTGCTGGACGGCTGGCTGGCAAGGCACAGGGTGACTCCGTTCGAGCTGATGCACCGGGCGGACCTGATCGAGCGTCTCGACGCCTCGGGCGTTGAACTTCAGCATGCGATCCAGAAGATTTCCGTCCCCGAGGCCCAGGCGCGTGGCGTCGTCGTCCATGAAATCATCCGCACCTTCCAGTCCCTGGTGGAGCGAACAGTCCAGCGGGTCCTGAAGGACGATCGCCGGGGCGCCTATCCTGACCTCCGGAAGGAAGGGGTCGCCGCCGCTGTCCAGCGCCTCTGGTCGGAGCCGGAACGGGCCTATCTGATCGGTGGCGGGATCGCGCGCCACATCGGGTCCGCCGATGGCTGGTTGGAAAAGGTCAACCGCCTGCTGGACATCGCAGACGAGGCGGCCGGCGATCCGCAGGTGGCCTCGGTGGTGATGCCGGTCATCGAACAGCCGCTGGCCGAAATTCTGGGCGGCCGCAACGGCCTGAGCAACATGCTGGGCGGCGATCTCGACCCTGGCGACACCCTTGCGGCCATCACCCGGCTGGCCGGCGCCTCGGCGGTGGAGGCCCTGATCCGACTGGATCCACGGGTGGCGCAGATCATGCCGGCCCTGTCCGGGCCGGCAGAGCGGCTCGCCCGGTGGCTGGAGGGGCCGCAGTTCGACATGGTCCGTGTGGCCCTGGCCAATCGGGTCCTGAGAGAACTGGTCGGGCCGCGACGACTGAAACCGGGGGATCCCGAGGGCGAGATCCGCACCCTGCGCGGCCTGGCCATGGCCCTGACCGCGGCGGATGGTCAGGTCCTGTCCATGGAAGACATCCATGGCGCCTTCGCCATCCGGTCCGGCATGCTGGTGGCCAGCGATTTCGTCGAGGCGCTGCTGGGCCATGATCGCAGCGCCCGGGAAGAGGTGGAACTTCTGATCCATCTCGCGGAGAACGTGACCGGCGGCGCCAACAAGCGACAGGCTTCCCGATGGCTCTCGGCCAATATCACCGGCCTGAAGTTCGAGCGGGAGTTTCGTGACGGGGCTGAAACTCCGCCCGCTCGCCTGGCCGTCCTGGCGACCCTGCAGAAGGCTGTGGCCCGGGTCGGTTTCGCGCAGGAAGACTGCGGCCTGCTTCAGGCCCGGCTGGGGGAAATCGGCGGATTGATCGAGGCCGACAGCCGGCTGGTGACCCTTCTTGCCCGGGCGCAGGCGCCGGTCGTGCACCGGCTGGACCTCTTGCTGCGCCTGGCTGTTGGCGAGGCCGCGCCGCTGGGACCCGCTGCTGACCGGGCCAGGGCCGAGGCGCTGAAACTGCTCAAGGCTCCTGACCTGCGAGCCGAGATGACCCGCTCGCCGGAGACGGCGGTTCGGGTCAAGGGTCTGTTGAAACATGCGGGACTGGCCGCCTGAGCCCGCATCCCGGGCCCTTCTCAAGATCCACATAAAGCAGAGGGCCCGGGGTTTCCCCCGGGCCCTCGCTTTAGAGACGTTCGTTCAGATCAGGATCAGAAGTTGATCGAGATGGTCGAACGACGGTTCAGGGGTTCCTTCACCCCGTCGCCGGTGGCGACGGCGGGAGCGGCTTCACCCTTCCAGTCAACGGCGAGCTTTCCGCCATCGACACCCATGCCGACCAGGGCGTCAGCGACGGCCTTGGAGCGACGCTGGGACAGACCGACATTGTACTTGGCGCTGCCGGAGGTGTCAGCGTGGCCAACCACGATGATCTGGGTGGCGCCGCCGGCCGAGGCGTACTGGGCCGCTTCAGAAACCACCGACTGGGCTTCAGCCGTCAGGACCGACTGGTCGAACGGGAAGTAGACGATGAACTCACGCGCTTCGAACACCGGCGCCGGAGGCGGCGGGGGCGGAGGAGGCGGAGGAGGCGGCGGCGGCGGTGGAGCCGGCGGCGGGGGCGGCGGAGCCGCCGGAGGCGGGCGCGCCGCTGCGACCCTCTACCCGATGCCGACAGTCACCGACTGGTCGTTGTACGTGCCCGTCAGATTACCGATCGTGCCGCGGTTCGCGAAGCCGAGATCGCCGGTCTGGAAGTAGCGGTAGGTCAGGTCGACATTCATACGGTCGCTGGCCTTGGCGGTGACGCCGGCGATACCCTGCCAGGCGTAATCCCAGTCGGTGTCGTCGACGACGATCGCCGGAGAAGCGGTCGTCTGGAACTCGCCAGCCGCGACGCCGACGCCGACGCCGATGAAGGGGCTCAGGTCGCCATCGGGGATCAGGTCCACGATCACGTTACCCATCAGCGACCAGACTTCAAGGTCGCCACCGGTGACGAAAGCGCCGCCAGCGGGCACTTCACCCGGACGATAAGCGCCCTCGAGTTCCACGCGCCAATGCGGCGACAGGCGGTAGCCCAGACGGGCTGCGCCGGTCCAGTCATCATCCGGATCGACACTGACGTCGCCGACCAGGGTGTCGAACTTGACGTCGTCGTTCCAGTGATAACCGAGATCAATGGCGCCATACCAACCGGCGTCTTGCGCTGATGCGCCAGACGCCACGAGCGTGGCGGCAATCGCCGCACCCGCCAGAAGCTTGAATTTCATCGAAAGAGCCCTCTCTTGCCCGGATGCGACGCGAGGTCGCTTCAGAATTGGTTATAGCAACGCCAGAGCCGAGGCAAAGTGCCCACGAAGCCACACAGGGCCTCAATTTTTGTCATTGTCCGATTTTGCTCCCCGAACTGGGGACAAAAAAGTGGGCGAAGCGCCCGCAGCAGCGGGCTTTCGGAAGCCTTTGCGCCTTCCGGCGAGGGCGTCGGGCCTGTTCAGTTCCTTTCGGAATTCGTCTCGTCGCTCATGAATCGACGCGATTACCAGTCCCATCGGTATGCCGATATCCACCAGAACCGCCTCGGAAAGCTGCAGGGATGCCTCAATGGTTTCTGGAACCGCATCTGTCGCGCCTAGGTCGTAGAGCCGCCGGGCATGGCGGGCGTCCCTGGCCCGGGCGACGATGGTCAGGCCCGGCTTGATCTCCCGAGCGGTCGCAACCACGGCCTCGGCCCCCTCGGGATCATCCATGGTCACCACAAGGGCGCGCGCCGTTTCCAGACCGCATCGCCGCAGAAAGTCCGGCCGGGAAGCGTCGCCGAAAAACAGCCTTGCCCCCGATTTGCGCTCCCGCTCGACCAGCCGAGAATCCCATTCGATGGCGAGCCAGGGCAGTTCATGGCGGTTCAACATGTCGCCAACCAGGCGGCCAACGCGACCGTAGCCGATCACCATGACATCCGCAGACCCCGCCTCCTCCGGCCGGGCTACAGGAGCGTTGCCAGGATCAAGCTGCGGCGGCGCTTCCGACATCCCTGTGACAGGCCCCGTACTGCGGCCGCCGACCCGGGCTCCGAACCCGGCCAGAAAGGGAATCGCGAACATCGACAGGGTGGAGGCCACCAGCAGAGTCTTGCCGATCTCCGGGCCCACGACGCCAGCCTTCATGGCGCTGTCCAGGATAACGAAGGCGAACTCGCCGCCGGCCGCCAGCAGCAGAGCCGATTCGAGGGCCGCGCGCCGTTTGAGCCCGAACGCCAGACCAAGTCCGAAAACCACCCCGCCTGTCAGGGCCATAAGCCCCAGGGCCATGCCGATGATCGGACCCGGATGGGCGAACAGCCTTGTCAGGTCCAGATCGATGCCGATCGAGACGAAGAACAGCCCGAGCAGAAGCCCCTTGAAGGGCTCGATGGTCCGTTCCACCTCGTGCCGGTACTCGGTCTCGGCCAACAGAAGGCCGGCGACGAAGGCGCCGAGGGCCATGGACAGACCTGAAAGCGCCGCCAGCAGTCCGGCGCCGATCACCACCAGCAGGCTGGCGGCCATGAACATTTCCTCGCTCTTGGCCCGGGCGACGGACCGCAGCATGGGCCGCAGCACCAGTCGACCGATCACGACAAGGGCCAGAAGACCCAGCATGGCAGGGGCGAAGGCCAGCAGGTCCCTTGCAGAGAAATCGCCTTCACCACGGGAGCCGAGCACGGCCAGGGTGATGAGGATCGGCGCTACGGCCAGATCCTGGAACAGCAGGACCGAGAAGATGGCCCGCCCCGCCTGGCTGTGCTGACGATTGCGCTCGGCCAACAGCGGCATGACCACCGCCGTGGATGACAGGGCGAGCGCAGCGCCAATGGCCGCCGCGGCCGGGGCGGACTGACCCAGCATCATGGCGACGGCGGCAATCGCCCCTCCGGACGCCGCAACCTGCAGGGCGCCCATGCCGAACACCATGCGGCGCATGAGCCGCAGGCGCTCCCAGCTCAGTTCCAGTCCGATCATGAACAGCAGGAAGACCACGCCGAACTCTGCGAGTTGCGCGATGTCCTTGGGGTTGTCGACAGTGACCGCCGCCAGCCATGGCAGCCGATCGGTCAGGGCGCCGAGTCCGAACGGCCCCAGAACCACACCCGCACCGAGGAAACCCAGGATGGGGCTGATGTTCCAGCGACGAAACAGGGGCACCACGATGCCCGCCGTCGCCAGAAACAGCAGGACATCCTTGTACTCGCCAGGAGAAACTTCCGCCGCCATGCACGCTCCGTCAGGGTTGCCGGGACACTATGACCCGCCGGTTCGGACTTGCAAAACGCCCTGAGGCCCGATAGGCGCCGCTCGTGGCCAGGATCGGCAAAAACAAGAAGGTTACAGCCGCCGGCGCCCTGCCGGCGCTCCTCGCCGTGCTGTCGTTGCTGGTCCAGGCGCTGATCTCGACCTCGGCCATGGCCTATGAGTTTCGTAGCGAGACTTCCAGCCGCACGGTGGTGCTCTGCACGGCCGATGGGGCCCGGTCAGTGGAGGTTCCGGCCGAGGACCATCACAAGGGCTTTGCCGGCCTGAAGTGCCACGACTGCGTCATGGCAAGTCTTGCAGGAATGCTGCCCCCCGCCGGCGACGCCGCTCCGGTCCACTACAGCGAAATCATCCGGGTCGAACTTCGCCGCGCCTCTGCCGGACGCGCCATAGAGCGACCGGCCCTCAGGCCACCGTCCCAGGGACCACCCGACCGCTTCTTCAGCTGATCCCCGTCGCGCGCGCCCTTGCGGCTGCGCGCCTGCTCAACTGTTGAACGTCGAAAGTTCGTCTCCATGCCGTGCCAGACCTCGCGCCTGGGTGCGCACCTGCTCGCCAGCGCCGCCCGGACCATTCTGCCCGCCGCCGCCCTGAGGGCCCAGTCCGGAACCCCGGTAAGATTCACACCGCCGCCGGGACCGGGACGGTCCGCCGAGGTCGGCATTCAGTCCGGCGAGGGGGGAATCGTCGATGTCTTTCTGAACCCGGCGACGGGAAGTCTGATTGGCAAGACACCGCATGACCGTCGGCTGATGGAAGTTGTCAGCCACACTCATAGCCTGCCGATCCTGGGCGAGGGCCCCAACCTGATCATCGAGGTTGTGGCGGGCTGGGCTATCCTGCTGGTTGGATCAGGCGTCTATCTCTGGTGGCCGAGCTGATGGAAACCGCCCGGCAGCGCGGATTGCCGCTCGGATATGTCATTCGACTGCCCACGATAGCCGGCGGGGTCTTCACCCTCCAGAGCTATCCAGGGCCGGCGACGGGGCAGAGGGTCATTCATATTGATCGCTATTCCGGCCGCGTTCTGGTCGATGTCGGATTCGCAGATTACGGGCTGGTTTCCCAGGTCACCGAGGTCGGGATAGCAATCCACACCGGCAAGCAGTTCGGCCTCGTCAATCTCCTGCTGGTGACCGCCGGCTATCTGGCGATCCTGGTGATGAGCCTCGCCACCCTCATCATGTGGTGGAAACGACGCCCCTCGGGCGGCCTGGGCGCCCCTGTCATGGAACGGCCGTCCGGCCTCTCGATCTTTGCCGCAGCCGCCATCGCCACAGGGGTGCTGTTTCCTCTGCTTGGCCTGTCGATCCTGGCCGTCCTGGTCATCGACCGGGCCATCTCCCCCCTCTTCAAACGCCGCCTTGGCCTGTAGACCTTGAGCCTCACCCGGAGCCAGACCCATGACCCGCACCCTTGCATCGACATTGACTCTCTTCGCCCTTCCCCTGTTGCTGGCGGCCTGCGGCCCTGCCAGGCCGGTCGGTCCTGCGGCCATTGTCGTCTCGGACGCATGGAGCCGGCCCGCTGCTGCGGGCGGCACTGGAGCGGGCTTTCTCGAGCTCACCAACAGCGGCGGCGCGGCCGACACCCTGCTTGCTGTGGAATCGCCGATTTCCGAAGACGTCCAGATTCACCAGTCGAGCGACGAGGGCGGGGTGATGAGGATGCGCGAGGTGACCGACGGCGTAACCATCAAGGCTGGTGAGACGCAGCGCTTTGAACCAGGCGGGCTGCATGTGATGTTCATCCGGCTGAAGGCCGCCCAGGTGGCCGGAGACCGGATTCCGGCAACACTGGTGTTCCGAGAATCCGGTCGCAAGCCGGTCGAGCTGATAGTGCGGGTCGCCGGGGCTGCGCCAGGGGGCGACACGGCCCATCATGGCCATTGACCCAGCGGCGCCCTGCCGGGCGCTGGAATGACCTTGCAAAAGGCGCCCCTGCGGCGCCCGAAGCGTTGCGTTGACAGGGCACGCTTCACCCCCCTTAGTCCCGGAAAAGCATAACCAGCAGGGAGTGAGTGATGACGGGTTGGACCTTTGCCGACGTCTGGGAAGAAGTGGCCCGGGTGACCCCGGACAGCCCCGCACAGATCCAGGGTCAACGGGTCATCAGCTGGCGCGAGTTCGACCGCCGCGCCAACGCCCTGGCCGCTCATATGGTCTCTGCCGGACTCGGTCATCAGGCCAAGGTCGCGGCCTTCCTCTATAATGCGCCAGAGTATCTCGAGAGCTATTATGCCGCCTTCAAGGCCGGTCTCGCGCCCGTCAACACCAACTATCGATACGAGCCCGAGGAGCTGTTCTACCTCTTCGACAACGCCGACGCCGAGGCCATTGTCTTTCACGCCGGGTTTGCCCCGAAGCTGGAGGCGATCCGTTCCCGCCTGCCGAAGGTGAAGGCCTGGATCGCGGTCGCTGATGAAGATGGCCCCATTCCCAACTGGGCCCTGGACTACGAACAGGTGGTCGGCGCCGGCGCTGACCGTTTCGTCGCCCCCTGGGGACGGTCAGGCGATGATCTGCTGCTGCTCTATACGGGCGGCACGACCGGCATGCCCAAGGGCGTGATGTGGCGCCAGGATGACCTCTTCAACGTCCTGGGCGCCGGTGGCAACGCCGCCGCCGGAATCGCCCCG
The DNA here is from genome assembly GCA_029866155.1 of Caulobacter sp. Lineage (GTDB taxonomy): Bacteria > Pseudomonadota > Alphaproteobacteria > Caulobacterales > Caulobacteraceae > Caulobacter. Next base: position 20,868 of record JARWZW010000005.1, read on the forward strand.
GTCGAGAGCCTGTCCGAGGTCGGTCAAAGGATCATCACCCGCAAGGCAGGGGAAATGGACCTCCCCGCCCCCAGCATCCTTATTGTCGCATGCCCCCTTATGCATGGGACAGCACAGTTCGGCAGCTTCGGAGCCATGACCGGAGGCGGCGCCATCGTCTCCCTGCCGACCCGCCGGTTTGACGCGACCGAGCTTTGGGACGAGGTCGTAAGGCTGACAGCCAATAGCGTGTCCATCGTCGGCATGGCTTTTGCCGCCCCGATGCTGGAAGTGCTGGAAGCCAACCCCGGCCGCTGGGACCTGTCCAGCGTCCAGCGCCTGGGATCGTCCGGTACGGTCTGGAACTTCGAGAACAAGCAGGGACTGCTTCGCCACCTGCCGGAAAACTGCGTGATTTTCGACTCCCTCGGCTCATCAGAGGCCGTTGGACTGGGCGGCTCGCAGTCGGTGCGGGGTGGTGAGGCCGGGACGGCCCAGTTCCTGGTGGGTCCGAACGCCGCCGTGTTCGCCGAGGATGGCCGGAGGGTCGAGCCGGGCTCTGGCGAAAAGGGCCTGGTGGCGGTCGGCGGCTTTATCCCGACCGGCTACTACAAGGACCCGGAAAAGAGCGCCAAGACCTTCCGCGAGTTCGAGGGGCGGCGCTGGTCGCTGCCGGGTGATTTTGCCGAGGTCAATCTGGACGGATCGATGAAACTGCTCGGACGCGGATCCCAGATCGTCAATACCGGCGGTGAAAAGGTCTTCCCGGAAGAAGTGGAAGAGGCCCTGAAGACTCACCCTGCGGTGCGGGACGCCGTCGTGGTCGGCATTCCTGATCCCCGCTTTGGCGAAAAGGTCTGCGCGGTTGTCGACGCCCGGGACGGGCACGCCCCGACCCTTGCCGATCTGGTTGGTCATGTGAAGGGCAGGCTGGCGGCCTACAAGGCGCCGCGGGAACTGGTCCTGGCGGCGGTCGTCCGGGCGCCGAACGGCAAGGTGGACTACAAAGCCATCCGCGCCCAGGCTCTGGCCGCGCTGGGGGTGGCGGGCTGACTTCAGGCCGGCAGGCCAGGACGGGCGCATGACGGATATTTAACGGACATGGGCGGGCCGGCCGGTGCATGGTCCGCGTCACCCTCAATTTCGATGAGTTGTCCGTTTCATGAAACGCATCCTGCTTTCGGCCGTGGCTGTCGCGACCCTGGCCTGCGCCGGCCTTCCGGCGGCCAACGCCGCCGACGCCGCCCCTGCTCCAGCCGCCACCATGGCCGAACTGGCCAAGGCTCCCCGCATGGGGCCATGGGGCTTTGACCCGTCCGGACAGGACCTGTCGACCCGACCTGGCGATGATTTCTATCGATATGTCAGCGGCGTCTACACCGACAAGCTGGTGATCCCGTCTGACCGTGTGAACTGGGGCTCCTTCGTCCAGCTTCGGGAACTGTCAGACGCCCGCAGCCGGGCCGTGATCGAAACGGCCGCCGCCACGAAGAACCCGACCGGTGAGGCCGCCCAGATCGGCGGGCTGTACAACAGCTTCATGGATGAGGCGCGGCTGGAACGCCTGGGCGCCAAACCCCTGTCCGCCGACATGGCCCGCATCAAGGCTGCAAAGACCCACAAGGACATGGCGCGGCTGATGGGCCAGACCCAGGGTCGCTTTGGCGGCGCCCTATTTGGCATGGGCATTGGTCAGGACGCCAAGGACCCGAATGCCTACGCCCTCTATGTCGGTCAGGCCGGCCTTGGGCTGCCGGACCGCGACTATTATCTGACCAACCAGTTCAAGACCCAGAAGGCGGCCTATCGCGCCTATGTCGCGCAGATGTTGACGCTTGCCGGCTGGGCCAATGCGAACGCCCGGGCCGACCAGATCCTGGCCATGGAGGACAGGATCGCGGCAGCGAGCTGGAGCAAGGTCCAGCAACGCGATCCGGACGCCAACTTTAATCCGATGACGGTGGCCGAACTGGCCAAGCTGGCGCCGGGCTTCCCCTGGGCGGCCTATCTGGAAGGGGCCGGACTGAAGTCCGTCAACCGGATCGTCGTCGGTGAAAAGGGCGCCTTCGCGCCGATCGCCGCCATCTATGCCGAGACCCCGATCGAAACCCTGCAGGCCTGGCAGGCCTTCCAGGTGGCGGATCAGGCCGCCCCCTACCTGTCCAAGGCCTTCGTCGATGCGGGCTTCGCCTTCCGCAACAAGACCCTGTCAGGTCAGCCCGAGCAACGCGCGCGCTGGAAGCGCGGCGTCTCCCTGGTCGGCGGCCGTCTGGGGGAGGCCGTCGGCAAGCTCTATGTCGAGGCCTACTTCCCCGCCGAGTCCAAGGCCAAGATGGAGGCGCTTGTCGGCAACCTTAAGGTCGCCATGCGGGCCCGCATCGAAAAGCTGACCTGGATGAGCCCCGAGACCAAGGCTCGAGGCTTGAAGAAGATGGACAGCTTCACGGTCAAGATCGGCTATCCGGACAAGTGGCGGGACTATTCGTCCCTGACCATCAAGTCGGACGACCTCTATGGCAATCTTGAACGGGCCGGCGCGTTCGAGTGGAACTTCCAGGTCAGCCGGCTGAACGGTCCGGTTGACCGGGCCGAGTGGGGCATGTTCCCCCAGACGGTCAACGCCTACTACAATCCCGTCATGAACGAGATCGTCTTCCCGGCGGCGATCCTGCAGCCTCCGTTCTTCGATCCGGAAGCGGACCCTGCCGTGAACTACGGCGGCATCGGCGCCGTGATCGGCCATGAGATCAGCCACGGCTTTGACGACCAGGGGCGCAAGTTCGCCGCTGACGGCTCCCTGACCGACTGGTGGCAACCCGAAGACGCCGCCAAGTTCGAGGCCCAGACCAAGACCCTCAGCGCCCTCTATTCGAGCTTCGAACCTCTGCCGGGCGCCCGGGTGAATGGGGACCTGACCATGGGCGAGAACATCGGCGACCTGGGCGGCATTCTTGTCGCACTGGACGCCTATCGCGCCTCGCTGGGCGGTAAACCCGCGCCGGTGGTCGACGGCCTGACCGGAGACCAGCGCTTCTTCCTGGGCTTTGGCCAGATCTGGCGCGGCAAGATCCGGGACGAGGCCCTGCGTCAGCAGCTGGTCACCGATCCTCACTCCCCGGCCTATTACCGGGTCATTGGCACAGTGCGGAATGTCGACGCCTGGTACGAAGCCTTCGACGTGAAGCCAGGCGACGAGATGTATGTGAAGCCGGAGGACCGTGTCCGGATCTGGTAGCCGGATTCCACGGTTCGGTCTGCGCGCCAGCGGCGTGCAGACCGAAGCCCGTGCCCGATCAAGCGATCAGGCATTTTTTATATAAGAATGTCAAAAACTGGCCGGCCACCGGCTGGATCGGGGCTTAAAGGCGTCCAGCCCGCCGCGCGGGATATTCGCGGCGGGCTCGACATTTCCTCGATCACTCGATCCAAGTGGGCGTTTCCTCCCCGAAACGCCGGAGGCGAGAAGCTCTTGGCGGCCTCTCTGTCTCACAGGATGAAAAGACGGCAATTTTCTGCCGGTGTCAACGCCGTAACGTCAGGTGCGTCGTCTGAATCCGCGACAAAATGGCCCAATGATGGCAGGTTTTTAGCCTCTTCCGTCAAAATCGGGGCGCCCCAGGGTCATTTTTTGACTGAGGCGTCAATTAACGGCAAGGCGATTCGACAGCGCGTCAAATGGCCCGCAGTCAGGCGAGAAAACATACTCAGGGGCGGCTGCCGTCACCGGGCCGACCCCGGCCAGTTCCAGCGCCGATGAACAGGCGGCGATATCTCCACGAGGCACAAGCAGGCCGCTGGCCCGGGGCTGGCTGCCACGGGCCAGATACGGCGCACAGGCGGCCCTGGCGGCGCTGTCCTGCTCTGGCGGCCAGACCAGGGTAAGGGTCGCTCTGGCGCGCGCCCGGGCCTCCACCAGGGACAGGAGCCGACGGGCGACCGCCAGTCGACCGCTGCGCCAGTCGGCCGTCAAACCGGCCGCCAGTTGGGCCTGGCTTCGGAGAATGACTCCATCGCTCAGGGTGCGCAGGTGGTTGGCGGCCAGGGTCGCCCCTGTCGTGGTGATGTCGACGACGATCTCTGCGGCCCCGGCAGCCGGAGCCCCCTCAGTCGCGCCTGCCGATTCGACAATCCGGTAGTCGCCAACCCCGTGACGCGCAAAAAAGCTGCGGGTCTGGGCCACATACTTGGTGGCCACCCGAAGCCTGCGACCCGTGCGCGCCAGATGCTGGTGCGCCACCTCTTCCAGATCGGCCATGGTGGCGACATCCAGCCAGCTCTGGGGGGCGGCGACCACCAGGTCAGCCCGCCCAAAGCCGAGGGGACGCAGCATCAGAACCCGGCTGTCCATCCCTTCGCCCTGCTCGCGCAACAGGTCCTCGCCTGTGACCCCCAGATGGACCTCTCCACTGTCCAGGGCGCGGGCGATCTCTCCGGCCGAGATCAGCCGCACCTCCAGCCCGTCCAGGCCGCCAAGACGAGCGCGATAGCCACGTTCTCCACCATCGGCCTCAAGACGCAAACCGGCATCCGCCAGCCAGCCTTCGACCTGTTCCTTGAGGCGCCCCTTGGAGGGAATCGCCAGAATGACCGGCTCGCTCATTCTCCGCTCCCAGCAAAGGCCCGTGCAGGCCGAACCATACAGCCAACCGCCCCGACCGCCTGGCCGCCAAGGCGTGGAATCAGGAGATCATACCGCCCCCCGGCCGCCAGGGGTCTGTCCTCACCCAGGGTCTGGCTGCGCACCTCGAACAGGGGGCCGTCGTAATAGCTGAAGGCCCGGCCAAAGCCGGCCTCGAAACGGGCTTCGGAAACCGGAACCCCGGCCGCGGCCAGGAGCGCCAGTCGCTGTCGCCAAAGAGCCAGGCTGGTCGACAGACGGGGACCGCCCAGGGCTTCAAGATTGTCGAGGGCCGCCGGAAGCGGCCCCTGGATCGCCAGGAAACGCTGGACCTGCGCCGATTCGAGACGGCTGAGGCGGGCGCTCGCCCCCTCATCATGCCGGGCGGCCAGACGACGCGCGATTTCCAGGGCAGGTCGGCCACCGACAGGAGACACCCCGGCCAGAGCCCAGACCTCTTCCAGCAGGATGACCGCCTCAGCTTCGGGCAGACCGGCCAGCAGGCCGGCCAGGCGACTTTCCGGCGCGGCCTTGTTCGGCGCCTCCGTGTCCAGTTCCGCCAAAAGCAGTCGCGGACGGCCAAAGGCGCGTTTCAACCGGGCCGTCAGGGCCGGGGCCAGGGCAAGATCGTCGATCAGGGCGGCAAACAGGCTGACATCGCCTAGCACCAACTCAAGATCACTGCGGCCGCCGGCCAGGGCGGCTTTCCAGGCCAGCACGACCATCTGGATCTCGGCGGCGACCGGATCGGCATCCCCGTAGGATTCCAGCCCCATCTGGAGGAACTCCTCCGCCCGGGGCGTGGCTCCTGCTGCGCGAAAGGCCTTGCCTTCATAGGCATAGCGGCCAGCCCTTGCACCGTCGGCGATATGGGCCCGGGCGACCGGAATGGTGAAATCGGGTCGCAACGCGGCCTCTTCTCCCCCCTCTGACTGGACCACGAACAGTCTGGGACGCATCGCCTCTCCGGCCAGGTCCAGCAACAGGGCCAGGGGCTGCAGCACAGGAACATCGAGCATCACGGCCCCCGCCTCCGCAAGGGGACGGCGGATCGCCGACAGGACCTCTGAGGGGACCGGGGCTTCGGCTCTCATGACGCGGCCCTCACAATGGCCGCCACCCGCGACACCAGCTCCGAACGGGGCACGGTCTGCTGACCGGGACGTTCAGCGCGCCAGGCGTCGTTGCTTTCCACCTTCGAGGCCAGGGCGCGTCCCAGGTCCAGATCCTTGATGGTCACGGTCCCGGCGGCGATCTCGTCCCCGCCCAGAATGACAGCTGCCGGCGACAGTCTGCGATCCGCGTATTTCATCTGGGCCTTCATGCCCGAGGTCCCCAGATAGACCTCGGCGGCCAGCCCCCCGGACCTCAGTTCGGCGGCCACAGAGAAGTATTCAGCCATATGGGCCTGGTCAAATACGATAACCACGACGGGCCCCCGGCTTTCGCCAGCCTCACCGCGGCCAGCCGCCTTGAGGGCAGCGGCCAGTCTGGACACGCCAAATGAGAAGCCGGTCGCCGGGACAGACTGTCCGGTGAACCGGGCCACCAGATCATCATATCGGCCACCGCCCCCCACCGACCCGAACCGGACCGGCTGACCCTTTTCATCCAGGGTTTCCAGCAGAAGCTCGGCTTCGAACACGGCGCCCGTGTAGTACTCAAGGCCACGGACGATCGAAGGCTCGATGGTGGCGCGATCCTCGCCAACCCCGAGGGCCTTGAGCGTCTGGGCGATCTGCGAAAGCTCGGCCAGACCTTCGGCCCCCTCCGTCGATCCGCCCAGAATATCGGACAGGGCGTCCAGGGTCGTTGAACGATCGCCGGCGCCGGCCTGAAGGAAGGCCAGCACCTGGTCGACAGCGGCAGCCGCCAGGCCGGCCCCCTTGGTGAACGCGCCGGACTCGTCCAGTCGACCAGCCCCGAGCAAGAGCTTCACGCCCTCGACGCCCAGACGATCAAGCTTGTCCACGGCTCGCAGCACGGCCAGTTTCTGACCTGCGTCCGCAACCCCGGCCGAACTGAGCAGGCCGTTGAGGAGTTTGCGATTGTTGATGCGCAGGACGGCCGACCCCTTCGGTAGTCCGGCAGCCTCCAACCCCTGGACCGCCATGGCGATGATCTCGGCGTCGGCCTCGGGGCGGGCAGACCCGACCGTGTCGGCGTCGCACTGGATGAACTCGCGGAACCGTCCGGGGCCCGGCTTTTCGTTGCGCCAGACCGGCCCATAGGCATAGCGACGATAGGGCTTGGCCAGGGTCTCCCAGGACTGTGCGGCAAACCGCGCCAGGGGCGCGGTAAGATCATAGCGCAGCGCCATCCATTGCTCGTCGTCATCCTGGAGGGCGAAGACCCCCTCATTGGGGCGATCACTGTCCGGCAGGAACTTTCCAAGGGCGTCGGCATATTCGAAGGCGCCGGTGTCCAGCGGCTCGAATCCCCAGGACTCATAGACCCGGGACACCTGCTCGATGATGCGCCGCTCTGCCCGCAGGGTCGCCGCCCGCTTGTCGGCAAAGCCGCGTGGCGCGCGGGCTTCGGGTCGAAAGGTCTGGTCGGTCATCGGCGGGTCCATCGGATCGAAAGTCGGGGCCGGATGGAGCCGCGCCCCATCCGCATCGGGCGGGGCGGAAGGGGGCGCTGAACTCTAGGCCGCGCGGTCCCGAACCGTCCCGGAAGGGAAGGTGTGGTGGTGCAGCAAGTGGTTCGGCGGCAGGCTCATCGGGCCGGGGCTATAGCCGAGGATCGCGGTCCGGGGAAGTGGCGCCCTGCTCGCCCGCGACAGGATCCCTCAGCCTGGCGATCAGCCGGCTGGTGGAAGGATCATGGCCCTTGCTGTCGGCGCCCTTGAGTTCGGCCAGAACCTCGCGAGCCAGCACCTTGCCCAGTTCCACGCCCCATTGATCGAAACTGTCCAGGTCCCAGATCACGCCCTCGACGAAGGTCTTGTGTTCATACAGGGCCAGCAGGGCCCCCAGGGTTTCCGGAGACAGCCGCGGCAAAAGGATGAAGCTGGACGGCCGATTGCCGGGAAAATGCCGGTGGGGTTCGTCGAGATTGACCCGGCCGACCATCAGGGCCTCGGCCTGGGCGATCGCGTTGGCCAGCAGCATGTCGCGATGAGATGGCGGCCCCTCATGGTCCTGCGCCATGACGACAAAATCGACCGGAATGACATCCGTACCCTGGTGGAGCAGCTGGAAAAAGGCGTGCTGTCCGTTGGTCCCGGCGTCTCCGAATACCGACGTGGCCGAAGCGCGCTCAAGGACCGCGCCACCGGCACTGACCCGCTTGCCATTGGACTCCATCTCCAGCTGCTGCAGATAGGCCGCGAACAGGCTGAGGCGCCGGGCATAGGGCACCACGGCGCGAACCGGGCGATCCAGACCATTGCGGTTATAGAGATGGGCGAGAGCCAGCAGGACCGGCGCGTTCCGTTCCAGAGGCGCGCCGCAGAAATGGGCGTCCAAGGCGGCTGCACCGGCCAGGAAATCGCGGAACACCGGCCATCCCAGGCCAATGACGCAGGACAGCCCCACCGCCGACCAGACCGAGTACCGGCCGCCAACCCATTCCCGGAAGGCAAACGTCCGATCCGCGGCAATACCGAATCGAAGAGCCTCTTCCGGGTTTGCGGTCACGGCGACCAGATGGCTGTCAGCCTTGCCTGGCCCGAGACTCGCCTCCAGCCAGGCTTTGGCCGCAATGCCGTTGGCTAGGGTCTCCTGGGTCCGGAAGGTCTTGGAGACGATGATGACCAGGGTCTCTTCGGGATCCAGGCCGGTGACAGCTGCCGCCAGCTCGGCCCCATCGATGTTGGCCGCAAACCGCAGCTCGATTTCCGGCTGCAGGGGACGCAGCGCCTCCCAGACCAGCCGGGGTCCAAGGTCGGAACCGCCGATACCGATATGGATGATCGACCTGAAAGGTCGGCCGGTGACTCCGCCGGTCTGGCCAGACCGCACCTGGGCCGAGAAATCCTCCATGGCCAGACGGACTGCCTCGATACCGGCAGAGACGGGTTCGCCATTGGCCCGGCAGTCTGCACCATCCGGAGCGCGGAGCGCGATATGTAACGCCGGGCGCAGTTCGGTGACGTTGACAATCTCGCCAGCAAACAGCCGGTCCCGGGCCAGGTCCAGCCGCGCGTCCCGGGCCAGGTCCAGGGCCGCCGACAATCCGCCCAGGCTCCAGGGCTGCTTGGACAGGTCCAGCGTCAAGCCGGCGGCCTCCACAGTCAGCCGGTCGAGCCGTTCGGGTTCGTCATCAAAAAGGGAACGGATGGACCGGGCGCTATCCTGCGTCGCGGCGGCTCTCAAGGCGGTCCAGGCGGCGGTTTGGGCCATGCTCACTCGAAACACTGGTAAAGGCGCATTTACCATGCGGGCGCATGGTGACGGTCCCCCTTCCTAGCGCCCCAATCGAGGGATCACCATGACCTGTAACGCCATTGTCGCTGCTTCGATGATCTGGCTCGCCTCCATGGGGAGCGAGCCGGCGCCGGGCGGACAGGTTGCCGCTGCAACGGCGCCAGCGCGGTCTACCCTGGCCAGCGAACCCCTGTTCGCCGGAATTGTCAGCCGGGCCGAGGCGTTGAACAGCCAGGTAACCGCTCTGAAGGGCAAGCCGCTTCCTGCGACGACCCTGAGCCGGATGAGGTCTGAAATCACCTTGCTGGCCGAGATGGACATGCAGGGCCACCGACTGCTGGCGGAACGGGGAACCGACGGCGATCTCAAATGCATTCTGCGCGGCATCGCCGAAGACCTTCCGCTGAAGCTGAGCGCCGTGGAGGCCAGTCCGGAGGGCGCGAAACGAGACGCCGCCTTGACCGACCTCGGCTACCTATTGCGCGACAATGTCGAGGTGATCACGGCGCCGCCGGCGCCAGAGGTCTGACGGTTGCGCTGACCAGGGCCTCGGCGACCAGGCCCGGGGTCAGAAGCTGGGGCAGAACCGTCGGCGCCTCGACGCCCGGACGGTAAAGCAGATAGAGCGGAACCCCTGCCCGGCCGTGCTCGGCGAGAGCCGCTGCAATGGTCGCATCGCGCCGGGTCCAGTCGGCTTTCAAATAGACCGCGCCGCTCGAGCCGATCGCTTCCGCCACCTGAGGAGTCGAAAGGGCGACCTTTTCATTGACCTGGCAGGTGACGCACCAGGCCGCCGTGAAATTGACCAGAACGGGCCGTCCCTCGGCGCGCAATACTGCAAGACGTTGGGGACTCCAGGTCTCATGGAGGACCGCGACGGCTTCACCAGATCCCCCCCTGGTCTCGCCGGTCAGGGGCGAAGGCCGCGGGGCGACAATGGCGATCGCCAGGGCCAGGGCCAGACCGGCAAGGGCTGTCCACATCACCCATGACTTTCCGCCTTTCTGGGAGAGCCCGAGGAGCCACAGGCAGAAGGCGGCCAGGACCAGGCTGGCAAGGACTGCCGCCAGACCACCGGCGTCAGTCTGCTGGGCCAGCACCCAGAGCAGCCATGCCGCCGCGCCGTACATCGGAAAGGCCAGGGCCCGACGAAGAACATCCATCCAGGGCCCCGGGCGCGGCAGTCGCGACAAGAGGGCGGGAATGAAGGCCAGAAGAACAAAGGGCGCTGCGAAACCGACCGCCAGGGCGGCGAAAACCGCAAGAACCACAGGCGGCGACTGGGCCAGGGCAAACCCCATGGCGGGCCCCATGAAAGGCGCCGTGCAGGGACTGGCCACAACCACCGCAAGGGCGCCGGTGAAGAAGGCCCCTGCAAGACCGTCACGACTGGCAAGGCCGTGGCCCGCGCCCTGTAGTCGGCCTCCGACCTCGAACAGCCCCGACATGTTCAGCGCGACGCCCAGCATGAGCAGAGCCAGGGCCGCAACCACCGGCGGTGACTGCAACTGGAAGCCCCAACCGATGGCGGACCCGGCCATCCTCAGGCCTATGATGACTCCGGCCAGCAGCAGGAACGTGGCCAGCACCCCTGCCCCATAGGCCATGCCCTGGGACCGGGCGGCTGGTCGGTCATGGGCATGGCCAGCCAGTGCTGCGGCCTTCATTGACAGGACGGGAAAAACACAGGGCATGAGATTGAGGATCAGGCCGCCCAGCAGGGCGAATCCGATTGCCAGCCACAAAGACATGTCACCAGATTTCGCCGCCCCCGATGGCGACGGCGGCCCCAGGCCCCCGGCGCCGGACGGCGGCGGACCAGCGGCGGCCGAAACCTCGAAGGACTGATCCCCAAGCACCAGAACACCGGAAAGGGCGCCCGGCGGTCGACCGGACTCGAACTGGTAGCCAGGCGGCAGGGTCAGGGTCAGCCCTTTCGCCCCTCGGTCGACGGTCTGGATCCCGGAATGCTCGATCCAAACAGGTTCGAAGGGATAGAAATAGGCGTCAGAAAGGGTTGCCCCGGTCAGCGGGTCTCCGGTCACCGCCAGGGTTAGCCGGCCATCATTCCACTGATACCCAGCCTTCAGGCCCGCCGGCTTGGGGGCCCTGTCCAGGGCCTGGGCCACCACAGAACCCCAACGGGGATCAGCCTGAGGTGCGCCATTGGCCACCTTCAGCGTCAGGGACAGGGTCGCGTCCTCTGGAATGCAGATCGTCTCGCAGACCAGAAAGGCGGCCTGGGCCCGAAGGGTTACCGTCGAGCCTGGAACGGCGTCCACCGGAACAACCAGGGGAACCGGCAAGGTGACTGTGTCCGAATATCCGTAATTGGTCAGTGGCCCGAAGGGCAGGCGGCTAGGCGCAGCCCAGACAATTTCTCCGGCCTGCCAACCGGCCGGCAGGGTCCAGACAAGTTTTGTGGCTTCGCCGCTGTCGCCCGGATTGCGCCAGTATGTATGCCAGCCCTTGTCGATCTTCTGTCGCAGGGCGACATAGGTTGTCCCACCCGGCGCAACCGCGACTTCCTGCGCCACCAGTTCAGCCTGCAGGTGGCCGGTATCCACCGGCGCGGCGCCGGCGGGGCCGACAATGAAGAAAAGGCTGGCGATCACCGCAAGGAACAGGCGCATGGGCGCTATATGGCGCGGGCAAGCCCCAAGGACCAGCCCGCGCGGCACCCCCGCCACCACGGGGCGCCGCAACGTCCCCCTCGACTTCCCGGCGCCACACGCCATCATCGCAAAAAAGGGAAACGCGCCATGCTGACGAATCGCCAATGGATCCTGAAACGCCGGCCCGAAGGCGAAATCGCCCCGGGGGACCTTGAGTATCGCGAGGCGCCGGTGCGCGATCTGGAGGCGGGCGAAATCCTGATCCGCAACATTTATCTGTCTCTGGACCCAACCAACCGCATCTGGATGAGCGACCAGGACCAGTATCTGCCGCCCGTCGAGATTGGCGATGTCATGCGGGGCGGCACCATCGGTGTGGTCGAGGCCAGCCGTTCAGACCGGTACAAGGTCGGAGACCTGGTCAATCCTGGCCTTTCAGGCTGGCAGGCCTATTCCATCGCCCCTGATTTCATGGCCAGCCCGGCGCCGCAGATTCCGGGCGTCCCCCTGACCGCCTTCATGAGCGTGCTGGGCGCCACGGGCCTGACCGCCTGGTTCGGCCTGATGGACATCGGCAAGCCGCAGCCGGGCGACACCGTGGTGGTCTCCGCCGCAGCGGGGGCTGTGGGCTCCATCGTCGGGCAGATCGCCAAGCTCAAAGGCGCCCGGGTGATCGGCATTGCCGGCGGCCCGGAAAAGTGCGCCTGGCTGACCGACGAACTCGGGTTCGACGGCGCCATCGATTACAAGAACGAGGATGTCGGCGCTGCTCTGGACCGGCTTTGCCCGAACGGCGTTGATGTGAATTTCGAGAACGTCGGCGGCGACATCATGGACGCTGTCATCGGCCGGATGAACAATTTCAGCCGCATGCCGCTCTGCGGGATGATCAGCACCTACAACGCCACGGGCGCCATTCCCGGACCCCGTGACTTTTCCCGGGTCCTGATGCGCCGCATCCTCATCAAGGGGTTCATCGTTATTGACTACCTGCCCCGGGCAGGAGAGGCCTTCGCCGAACTGGCGCCCTGGGTCGCGAACGGCCAGATCAAATGGAAGGCGCATGTCGTCGACGGTCTGGAAAACGCCGCTGAAGCGGTCAATCGCCTTTTCACCGGAAACCACGACGGCAAACTGCTCATCCAGATTTCGCCGGAACCCTAAGGAGCCCGATGCCCGCGTCCTTTGACGATTTTCAGATAGGTCAGGTCCATTCCCTCGGCGTTGCCGCCGTTGATGACAAGGCGCTTGACGCCTTCATCTCGGCTTTCTCGCCGGGTTGGGACGCTGCGCGCGGCGCGCCGGACGCCATGACCTACGCCATCTGGTCACGACTTGAACTGGAGGCCGGCGATCGCTGGGCCCAGACCAAGCGCCTTGGCGTCGACGCTCTTCGATGGGCGCGCAACCCGCCTGCCGGAGAACTGCTCCGGGGACGGATGACAATCATGGGGCTTGATCCGGTTGGGGAGGGCAAGGGTGTGGTGATCGCCCAGCATGACCTGCTCGACGAGGCCGGCCGCCTGGTCTTCAGTTGCCTGACCCGCAGCGTCTTCGCCCGCTGAATCAAAAAAGGCTCCTCTCCCGGACCGGGAGAGGAGCCCGATTGATCAGGCGCCGGTCTTGGCGACCTTTTCGCTGGCGATGGCGACCAGACGGTCCCAGCCGGCGAGGGAAGTCATGTGGTTGTAGATGCGCTCCAGTGCGCCATTGTCCCGGAGCTCAACCAGCTTTTCCGGCGACAGGGTCTTCAGCTTCTCTTCGGAGACGGCGAAATACTCCGCCATCACCACCGGCTGCCCCTGGGTGCCGTCGGCGTTCGTGGGGGTAAAGGTCGCCTGCTTGGTCTCAAGGAGGTCAAGCTCCTTGATCAGGGCGACAAAGTTCTCGGTACGGCGACGCTCGCCCTCGAAGTCCTCGCAGAACTTGATGGCGTTCTGGGTATAGGCCGTCGGCTCGCCCTTGTCGTCGAACAGGGCCACGTCGCCGCCGGCTTCGTCGAACATGGCCGCCTTGCGCTCGATGCAGACGATCATGCGGTTCTGGGCCTCGTCCTGGGCCAGGACGAAGGGATAGCGGCGGATATAGGCTGGAACATAGACACCGTTGGTGAAGACGCCGTCTTCACTGACGAACAGGTTCTCACCCGGATTGACGCCGAGCACGGCAAGCGGCTGACGCAGGTCGCCCGCGAAAATGATCGGGAAGGACAGGGCTGCATACTGGAATTCCGCGACCGTCAGCGGCACCACATGGCCCTCGGCCGCGAAGGTGAAGGGGCCGGCAAGCTGTTTGACGCCCAGCTTGCCGTGCATTTCGCGGCTTAGCGGCTCGGGCGAGCTGTAGAACAGAACGTTGCCAGCGACCGGGCTGACAGAAGAGACGGCGGTGGTTTCCATAAGGGGCTCTGAGCAGTCAGGCGGCGCGGCGGCCGGGAAGGATGGAGCGGAGCTTCTATCCGATCCCGCTGGAGCGGGCAATGGAAGGCCTGGCCGGACAGTCAGGGTCTTGCCCTCGGCCGGACCAGCAGGTTCAATCAGCCCAAAGAACAGTGGAGGTCACGCCATGCCTATCGCCTATCCCGACATTCTCGATCTCAAGAGCGAACCGCAGTCCTATCGTTGGGGCGATCGCGAGACCATGCTCTACGCGCTGGGGATCGGCATGGGTGGCGACTCCATGAACCTCCAGGAACTGCCCTTTGTCTATGAAAGCGGCCTGAAGGCGGTCCCCACCATGGCCACCACAGTGGCCTGGGGGGCCGGTCCGGGACTTGGCAAGCTGGGCATAAACTTCCTGATGGTCGTCCATGGGGAACAGAAGGTCGAGTTCCACAGGCCTCTTCCAACGGAAGCCGAGATTACCGCCGAAGCCAGGATCATCGGGGCCTATGACAAGGGGAAGGACAAGGGCGCAGTCATCTATACTGAGACCCTGTTGAGGGACGCCCGGACCGGCGACCCGATCGCCACCCTGACCGGCTCCACCTTTGCCCGGGGCGACGGAGGCTTTGGCGGCCCGTCCGAGGGGGCCCCGGAACCGCACGAGGTGCCCAGACGCGCGCCCGACCAGACCCTGGAGTTTACCACCCGGCCGGATCAAGCCCTGATCTATCGGCTCTCCGGGGACCGCAATCCCCTGCATTCCGACCCCGCCATCGCCAAGGCGGCGGGATTTCCCCGACCGATCCTGCACGGGCTTTGTACCTATGGCATCACCTGCCGGGCGGTGCTCCAGGTCTATGCCGACTTTGACCCCTCACGGATCAAAAGCCATCAGGTCCGGTTTTCCTCACCGGTCTTCCCCGGTGAAACCATCGCAGTGGATCTGTGGCGGGACGGCCCGGTCGTCTCCTTCGAGGCCCGGGTCATGGAACGGGGGGTCACCGTGGTCCGTAACGGCAAGACCATGCTGGCAGACTAACCCCGCCCCGAACCCCGGAACTCAGAATCGCCAGGCGATGCCGGTTCTCACCGACCGGCCTGCCGCCGGGGCCACGTCCTTCAGGAAGGAAGCGTGTTCCCGGACCTCGGCGTCGGTCAGGTTCCGGCCCTCTACGAAGAGTCTGAGGTCGGGATTTCCGAACGGCTTCAGGTCGGCATAGAGGTTGACGAGGGTGTAGCCGTCGGTCGGCAGTTCGAAGGCGGCCACCCGTTCCTGTTGGCCCACACGCCGCAGTTCCAGGCGTGTCTCCAGCCGATCGCCTTTCCAGATCAGGCGGCTGGCGGCTGACCAGGGCGGGATTCGGGCCGGGGCGCCGCTGTCGGTGTCGCCATGCACATAGTCTGCGGCGGCCTCAACGGTCAGAGAGCGGTCGCCGTCAGACCATAGATCGTAGCTGGCCTCCGCCTCGAATCCGTAAAACTCGGCGCCGGTCTGGAAGTAGCGAAACACTTTCAGTCCGTCCTCCACCTGGCCATCCGGGGCCTGTTCGATGAAGCCATCATAGGAGGCGCCCCAGAGATGGACTTCCGCGCCCAGGTCGCCCAGTGACCATCGGCCAGTGGCCTCGAGGCTCAGAACAGTCTCCGAATCGAGTCCGGGATCCCCCAATTCATAGCTGCCCGTGCCGGGGTGGGGACCATCAGCGAACAACTCGGCTTCGGTAGGGGCCCGGGCGTTGCTCGCCAGGGTCAGCGCATAGAAATGACCGTCCGTCGGCTCCCAGAACAGGCCCAGGGAAGCGGAGACATTGGTGAAGTCGAGGCTGTCCTGGACGGTCGTCCAGTCAATGCCATAACCGGCGGCGGGGGCGCTGGCCGCCCGCCCCTTCATATTGGCCTCGATGGTTCGCTTGTCGATCCGCAGGCCGCCATCAAATCCCCAACCGCCCAGGTCAAGCCTCTGGAGCGTAAAGGCCCCGACCTCTGAAACCCGGGTCCCGGGGACGAAGGCTTCGTCGCCAATCGCCTCGAAGTCCCGGCTCAGCGCCTGGACTCCGATGGCGCCCTTGAGATGGTCGGTTTCCTTCTGGACCAGTTCAACCCGGCCCTCGACCCCGTTTGACAGGAACCTCGTTCCGATTTCTCCAGCGTCCAGCACAAGCTCTGCGTGCTCGTAGTCGGCATAGCCAATGGAGGTCCTGATGCGCTCGAACGGACCGATGGCGATCCCGGCTTCGCCCCTCAGATCGTATCGGGTCTGGGTCAGATCAATAGCGACCGGACCTTCATCCGCCGGGTCGATGGGGGCCAGTATCTGCCCTCTCGGGACGCCGTAGCGTGTATCCGTCTGTTTGACCGAGACACCCAGATAGCCGTCGGCAGCCACGTAGGAGACACCAGCGCCATAAGCGTCGAGCGTGACATCGGCATTCCGGACGGTGTTGGCCAGATCGACGGTCAGGCCTTCAGCGAGGGCCAGGCGGCGGCTCACCGGCGTAACCGGAACATCATAGTCTTCGCTGGTCCGGTGAACTGCATCCAGGGCGAAGACAATGGGTCCGGCCGCCATCTTCAGCCCGCCATTGATAGACTGGCCGGAATCAGCGCTTGAGGCGGACACCGCCACCCGACCTTCATAGGCCGTTTCCGGCATACGGCTGGGAATCCGATCATCGATTATATTGACCACGCCGCCGATGCCGGACCCGCCATAGGCGAGGGTGGAAGGACCCCGGAGAACCTCGATTCGCGAGGCTTCCCCGGGTTCCGAGGCCACGGCATGGTCCGGCGAAAGAGCGCTGGCGTCCACAAGACCCACCCCATTCTGAAGGACCAGCACCCTCGGCCCGGCAAGACCCCGGATGACCGGACGGCTGGCGCCGGGCCCGTAGGCCGTCGAGCGCAGACCCGGCTGGCCGTTCAGCAGATCTCCCAGGCCCGCCGGCGGCGCAACGTCGAGGTCTTCGCGGGTTACGATGCTCAGACTGGTGGTCACGGTTTCGAGAGAGACGGCGTAGGGCGCGCCTGTAACAACGAGTTCATCAACCTCGGCGTCCCCCTGGGGCGCGGCGCCCAAGGCCGGCGCGGCAGCGAACAGGGCGATGAGGCTGACGCCCAGTAGAGCTGAACGATGGCGCATGAAGAACTCCTCGAATAGGAGGGATGTGTTATGAAATAACATATCTACAGGTCAAGACCGTTCGTGCCTTGACCGGCCGTCCCGGATCGTCAGAGTTCTAAAAACGGCACAAGGAGAGAGCGGTGATTGATATCTCAGCAACAGCCCGTCGTCGCGCGCTCCTGGCCTTGGCCCTGATCGCAACCGGGGCCGGCGGGGCGCTATCCGCCGCCGCCCAGATGGTCGGATCCGCGCCGACCTCACGTCCGACCGGCTATCTTTCAGCCAACCAGATCCCGGACAGCGTATCAATTGTCGGTCCGCCCCCGGCGACAGGCTCATTGGCGGATCAGGCCGATCGTGAGGCCTACGACCGGACCCGGGCGCTGGATGGCACGCCACGATGGCGGCAGGCCAAGGCCGATGTGGAACTGTTTGGCCCGATCGCCCACCGAAGCTTCGCCTGCGCCATTGGCAGGACGATCACCCCGGCAGCGACCCCGACCCTGTCCCGGTTGTTGGACAGGGTGGTGATCGATGCGGGCACGAGTACGGCGGCCGCCAAGGAGCGCTACAGCCGCGTGAGGCCAGCCGTCGGCAATGACAAGCCTATCTGTGTCGCCCGTGAAGCCTGGCTGAAGACCAATGGCTCCTTTCCTTCAGGCCATGCCGCCGCCGGCTGGGCCTGGGGTCTGATCCTTGCAGAACTGGCGCCGGAGCGGGCCAGCGCGGTCACCTTGCGCGCCAGGGAGTTTGGCGACAGCCGGTTCATCTGCGGCGTCCATTTCCCGACAGATGTCGAGGCCGGACGCATCATGGGAGCAGCAACCGTAGCGCGGCTGCATGCCGAGCCGGCCTTCGCGTCCGATCTTGCTGCGGCCAAGGCGGAACTGGCGGGGGCCCCCGCCGCAACCGATTGCGCCGCTCCTTAAGACTCCAGGCGTTCCCAGACCAGGTGCCGGCTCAACCGATGGCCAGCGGGGAGGGCCGGATGGTCAAAGTCGAGATCAGCTCGACGGGTCATCCCGGACCTCTGCATCACTGCCTGGGACGACAGGTTGGAAACGGCCGTAAAGGCGACAATGCGTTCAAGACCCAGCCGCCCAAAGCCGTCTGCCATGGCGGCCGTGGCCGCTTCTGTGGCATAGCCCTGCCCCCAGCCATGGCGGGCCAGTCGCCAGCCCGCCTCGACCGCCGGAGCCAGAGGATTGCTGTCCGCCAGGGCCTTGAGCCCGACAAAACCCAGAAAGACGGCGTCTACCCGGCGTTCGACAGCCCAAAGACCAAAGCCGTGTTGGTCGATGTAGGCGCGGTTGCCGGCCGCCATGGCGTCGCTTTCCAACCGGCTCTGAACGGCCGGAAAATGACGCATCACCTCCGGGTCAGCGTTGAGCTCAGCCCAGGGCTCCAGGTCGGAATCCTGCCATTGCCGAAGCACAAGCCGCTCTGTGGTGATCATGAATGCAAACCTGATCAGGCCGGGCGGGGACTGGCCATGGCCCCATAGAGATCTGGCCGACGGTCGCGGAAAAATCCCCAGGCCGCACGGTGCCGATCCAGGAAGTCCAGATCAAAGCTGGCCATGATCACGCCCTCCTCGTCCCGCCCCAGATCACCAACCAGATCACCCCGGTGATCAGCGATGAAGGAGGAGCCGTAGAATTGTTGACCGCCATTGGGATATCCGTCCCAGGGCTCGAAGCCGATGCGATTGGCGCCCACAACCGGAATGACATTGCTGACAGCATGGCCCTGCATCGCCCGTCGCCATGGCAAGGCCGTATCGAGACTGGGATCGTGGGGTTCCGAACCGATGGCGGTCGGGTACATCAGGACGTCCGCCCCCATCAGGGCCATGGCCCTGGCAGCCTCCGGATACCACTGGTCCCAGCAGATCCCGACGCCGACCCGCCCGTGGCGCGTATCCCAGACCCGAAAGCCGGTGTCGCCGGGGCGGAAATAGTATTTCTCCTGATAGCCCGGACCATCCGGAATGTGGCTTTTTCGATACACCCCCATGAGGGACCCGTCCGCATCGACCATCACCAGGCTGTTGAAATAGTGCGGGCCTTCCCGTTCAAAAATTGAGACCGGCAACACTACGCCCAGCTCGGCCGCAAGCGGAGCGAGGGCCAGGACGCAAGGATGGGTCCGCCAGGGATGGGCTGATGCGAACCAGCGCTCTTCCTGGGTAATGCAGAAATAGGGGCCCTGGAACAGCTCCGGGGGCAGAATGACCTGTGCGCCGCCAGCAGCTGCCTGACGTACGAGAGCGGCCGTCCGGGCTATATTGTCAGCCTGGTCCATACCGTAGCCCGTCTGAAGAGCCGCAACGGTCAGGGAGCGTGACATCAGGCGGGCTCCTGTTGGGTGATGCAATGGAATGAGCCGCCACCGGTGAGGATGGCCCGCGACGGCAGACCGATAACCTGCCGCTCCGGGAAGAGGCTGGAAAGAGCGTCCATGGCGAAGGCTCCTGCCCGCTCGTCATAGAGCGGGCAGATGACCGCGCGATTGGCGATGATGAAGTTCATATGGCTGGCCGGGACCATGTCGCCCTCGGCACTTACGGTCCAGCCCGGCGAAGGGATGCGCATCACCTGCAACGGCGCCCCCCGGGCGTCGGTCATGGCCGAAAGCAGTCGCGCCGTTTCGTCATAGACGTCGGCATTGGGGTCAGCCCGGCCCCAGGCGATAGGACAGGCGACCACACCGGGAGCCACGAACCGGGCGAGGTTGTCGACATGGCCGTCGGTATGGTCATTCTTCAGTCCGTCACCCAGCCAAAGGACCTTGCGGACCCCCAGGGCGCCGGCAAGGGCCGCCTCTGCCGTCGCCTGGCTCCAGTCGGGATTACGGTTGGGATTGAGCAGGCACTGACGAGTGGTCAGGACCGTGCCATGGCCATCATGGTCAAGGGACCCGCCTTCCAGAACAAAATCATGGGGGACAAGAGGGGCGCCGGCGGCAGCCGCCAGTTGGGCGGCCACAGCCTCATCGCCCTCAAGCTGGTACTTTCCGCCCCAGCCATTGAAGGCAAAGCTCAGGGCCCGGCCATCGCTGGCGAACAGGGGGCCTGTGTCTCGCAGCCAGATATCGCCAAAGTCTCCGCGGACATACTCGACGCCCGGACTGTCCTGCAGACGATGGCGGGCGTCCTGTTCGGCCTCATCGCCGCAGACCAAAAGCCGCACCCTTTCCTCGCCGGGACCGGCCAGGGCGCGCGCCAGGGCTGAAACCTCCAGGCGGGCGGAATCCAGATGGTCCTCCCATACGTCAGGATGGCTGGGGTAGCCCAGCCAGAGGGCGCGGTGGGGGGACCATTCGGCGGGGATGTTAAATGAGGGGGTCATGGGGGCGGGCAAATGGTCCTGCTGCGGGCGAAGGTCAAGCTCGTGGCAGTCAATCCTGCCCGAAAACCGTCATTTGAAGGCGCATACGAAAAAGGGCGACCCGGGAGGGCCGCCCTTTCCGTCTTGCAAGGTGCGTCTCGGACTAGAAGTCAGTCCGGAAGGTCACCTGAACGGTGCGGGGCGCACCGATCGAGTAGGTCGGGGCAGAACCAAAGCGGTTCACGACGCCCGGTCCCAGGTCAACGTCAACCGTCTTGGCATTGTTCCGGCTGCTGATGCTGCCCAGGTATTCTTCGTCGAACAGGTTGACCACGTTCAGCTGAACATAGGACTTGTTGCCGGCGAAGGTCGGCAGGTTGTAGCGCATGTCGAGATTGAACAGGTCGTAGGCGGGGGTCTGCTCGTCATTCACATCCGTCGAATAACGGGTGTCGACATGCTTGCCCTGCAGGCCAATCTGGAAGTCTTCCGTCACGTCCCAGGAAATCCGGAAGCCGTACTGGTACTCGGGCGTTTCGGCCAGGGCCTTGCCCTTGGTGGGCAGGGCGGTGGTGGCGCCAACGGCGATGTTATCCTGCAGTTCGCTGTTGGTGTAGGAGCCGAAGCCATAGAGGGTCACGGCTTCGTTCATTTCCCAGGCGATCTGGGCATCGACACCCCAGAGGTCCACGGCGCCGACGTTGCGATCGACGAAGATGCCGGTCACGTCATCGAACGAGGAGACGATGTAGTTGTCGAACTTGGTCGACCACAGGGCGGCTTGAGCCACAACGGTCGGACCCTGATAGCGATAGCCCAGATCGAAGGTCTTGGTGGTTTCCGGCTCGGCGCCCGGAAGGGCGATCTTGCCGCTGGCCAGACGCAGGGGGGTGTAGAGGTTGTCGGTCCGGGGAGCCGACAGGCCTTCCGCGTAGCTGGCATAGACATACTGGTCAGGGGCGAAGTTCCAGCTGGCGCCCAGGTTCGGCAGCACGTCTTCGTACTCGCGGGTCGCGGCATAGGCGGGGATGTACTGGGTCGCGATCACGCCGAACGTGACGTTGCCATTGGCCAGGGCCGGGTTCGGGGTCTGGGTCGTGCAGAGCACGGTGTTGGTGCCGTTTGACGAGTAGCAATACTGGTTCAGGTCGCGCTTGAAGAAGGGCGCCCGGACACCGATGGTGACCAGCAGGCTGTCGTTGAGGAATTCACCGCGGTACTCCAGGGCGATCTGGTTCAGGATCGCGAGGGAGAAGCGGTCACGGCCACGAAGACCAGCACCGTCAACAGCTTCGATCCGGCGTCCGTAGCCGTCCTTGCCACCGAAGACGTCCTGGGGCGCACCCGACTGGGTGATGTAGCCGGCGTCGCCGGTCTGACGGTGACGGCCATAGTCGTAGGTGTAGGCGGCCCGGATGCGGTGATCGTCGTTGATGTCCCAGATCAGCGAGCCGGTCACGCCGTAACGGCGGGTGTTGGTCGTGTTCGGGGTGTAAAGCGCGACGGTATCCAGGGTGTCGCCGTCGCCGTTCAGGTCCACGCCGACCAGGCCGCCCAGGTCGAGACGGTCGTCCCGCTCGGAGACGTTGGAGAAGCCGCCGCCATTGGCCAGGACATACTGGAAGTTGGGATCAACCGTCAGGGTCAGGTTGTCGGTCAGGCTGAACTTCGACTGCACCCGGATGTTGCCGGTGTTGGAAGGGTTGTTCCGCAGCTCGTAATAGTTGGTGCAGCTGGTGCCGGTGACGGTGTTGCCCAGGTAGTCGACGATGGTCGAGCCGATGGCCGAGTTCTGGACAGTGCCGGCGCCGGGGGTCGGCAGGCTGCAGGAGCGGTCGTTTTCCAGCTCCGGCGTGGCCTTGTACTGAGCCAGGGTCAGGTTGCGATAGAAGGCGTTGCGGTTCTCATTGTAGTGGAACGCAACGCTGACGAAGTCACCGTTGTCGCCGATCGGCTGATAGATGCGCCCGTTGTACTGCTTCTTTTCCAGTTCGCCCGGGCCCTTGAACTTGTCGTACTTCTGGTAGGAAGCGGCGACGTAGGCCTTGGTGCCCCAGGGGCCAATTTCGCCGCTGTCCAGCAGGCCGAAGACGCGGCCGTAGTTGGATTCACCGGCCGAGGCGGTGAAGATGCCGCCGAATTCGGAGTCGGGCTTGCGGGTGATGTAGTTGATCGTGCCGCCGGTGGCCGAGGCGGTGGGGCTGTCGACATCGGTCGTGCCCATGTTCACCGTGGCGCGGGTGATCAGTTCGCCGTCAAGCTGCTGGTTGGTGTAGATCGCGTAGTTGCCGGTGTCGTTCAGCGGAATGCCGTCGAAGGTCAGCGAAACGCGGGCGCCGTCAAAGGCGCGCAGGCGCAGGTTGCCGCCGGAGGAGCCGTAGGCGTCGGTGTTGGTGAAGTTCAGGCCGGGCGTCAGGTTCAGGCTGTCGATGATGGTCGCACCGGACGCCTGGGTGGCGATGTATTCCTGATCGATGGAGGCCTTGGACTTCGGCGCGGTTTCAGCGGCGATGATGCCGTTGACCGTCGAGCCGCCGGCCGAGCCGACGACTTCGACAGCTTCGACTTCGTTGGTGCCGGTGGATTGGGCGAAGGCGCCGGTGGCGGCCAGCAGGCTGCCGACCAGTGCGGTGGTCGCCACAAAGGCGAGCTTTTTCGTAAACATGGATATCCCCTGTCAGCCCGAGAAAGAGCCAATTTTGGCCCAGTGATGTTCGGATTTGGGCGGTGACTAGCGCCCGATTGCAAAGCTTTGGTGACCGATTACGCAAACGGCCATCTCGGGCAGCCCTTGTATCCACGGCGCCACAGGTGACAAGCGGACAGCAAGGTCATAGAGCCGGTTTTCTGATCGTTGTCGCAAGTTTGTGACAGTTTGGCGGATCTGTGACGTCTTTGTGACAATCGGGCAGCGAGGCGTCCGGATGCGCAGTCAGGCCGGGAGAGCAACGTGTCCGCCATTGAAAACGATTTGCGCATCGGCAGGGCCTGGCGGCTCGCCCTTTCGGCGACAGTCCTGCTGACCGGCCTGCGGTTGTTTGCCCTTTTCGCCTCGCCTCTCGATCTTTACCCCGACGAGGCTCAGTATTGGCTTTGGTCCAGAACCCTCGATCTGGGTTACTATTCCAAGCCCCCGATGATCGCCTGGATCATTCATCTGACAACGGCCCTGGGCAATGCCGAGCCCTTTGTCCGGTTGGCGGCGCCGCTGTTTCACGCCGGGACGGGCCTTGCCCTGTTCGGGATCGGGCGGCGGCTCTATGGCGACTGGGCCGGCCTGTTCGCCCTGTTGATATACCAGATGATGCCCGGCGTGGCCGTCTCCAGCGGCATCATCTCCACTGACGCCCCCCTGCTGTTCTTTCTCAGCCTTGCCCTCCTGGCCTATGTGGACTTGCCACAGGCCAGGCGGCCCGTGGCGACCGCAGCCGCCCTGGGCGTCGCCCTGGGCCTGGCCATGCTGTCGAAATACGCCGCCCTCTACGCCGTCATCGGCATTGTCGCCCATCTGGCCATCGACCGGCAGGCCCGCAGCGCCTGGACCCCAAGAACCACCCTGGCCGCACTGGGCGCTCTCGTCCTGGTGATCGCGCCAAACCTGGCCTGGAACGCACTGCACGGCTTCGCCACCATCGAGCATACCGCAGCCAACGCCGATGTCGGGTCAGGTCTGAGATTCGACGTTCTGGAGATGCTCCGGCTGCTCCTCGAACAGTTCGGGGTTTTCGGGGCCTTTTTCGCCGTGCTGCTGGTCGCCGTGGTGCTGGCGTTCCGGGGCCGGCTGGAGCGGGCCGATCTGATGCTGCTCTGCTGGACCGCGCCGCCAATCCTGGCTGTGACCCTCCAGGCGTTCCTGACCCGCGCCAACGCCAACTGGACAGCCGCCGCCTATGTCGCCGGGGCCGTCCTGGCGGCGGGCCTCATGCTGCGCTGGCGGGCCCGATGGCCCATGGTGGCCGGTCTGGCCGTCCAGGCCGCCTTCGCCGGACTGTTCCTGGTCTGGGTGGTGTCGCCCCGGACGGCAGAGGCCATGGGCGCCGCCAACAGCTTCAAGCGGGTCAAGGGCTGGGAGGTCATGAGCGAAGCCGTGGTTCGCCGGGCCGAGATCGAGATGGCCGACCGGGGACTGACCGCCATCGCCGTAGATGACCGCTTCCTGTTCAACGCCTTGGCATATTACGGACGGACCTTCCTGAACCGGCCGGGCGCCCCGCCGCTGAAGATCTGGCTGCGGCGCAACCACGCCGGCAACCAGGCAGAGGCCCAGTCCCCCCTGACGCCGGCGCTTGGCGGTCGGGTGCTGGTCGTCACGGCCGCCGAGGTCAAGGTCAGCGAGGACGGCGGCCGCAGGATGCAGCCCCGGATCGATCTGCTCTCCGGCGATTTCGCCGCCAGCCGGACCCTGGAAGTCAGCCGCGCCCGGCTGGACTCCAAGCGCCTGAGACGCACCGTCCTGATCCTCGGCGAAGGCTATCAGCCCCGTCCCAAGGACTGATCAGGCCAGCTAGAACCTGTTCCGTTATGATCGAACCGATAAAAACGGAAAAACAGGCTTTGATTCAAAGGATTAGAGCGTGTTCCGACAATCGCTTCACACTTGTCGGAACAGGCTCTATTGGCCCCAGATGCTGCGGACCCGGGCGTCCCGTCCGCAGCTGGTGCGATAGATATTGTAGCGGACCGGGTTCTTCTCGGCATAGTCCTGGTGGTAGCCCTCGGCCGGCCAGAAGCTGACAAAGTCCAGCACCGGCGTGACCACCCTGCCCCGCCCGCCCAGCGTCGACTGGGCGGCGGATTTTGCAGCCTGGGCCGCCCGCTTCTGGGCGTCGGAACGGGCCCAGATCGCGGTCGTGTATTCCCGGCCCCGGTCGCAGAACTGGCCGCCGGCGTCGGTCGGGTCGATCTTGCGGAAGAAACGGTCGGTCAGGGCACGGTAGCTGATCCGTGAGGGATCGAACACAACCTTGACCGCCTCGATATGGCCGGTGTGGTTCTCGTAGGTCGGGTTGCGCAGGGTCCCGCCGGCATAGCCGGACACCACATCGATGACCCCCGGGACCTTGGCCAGATCGTGTTCGACACACCAGAAACAGCCGCCGGCGAAATAGGCGGTTTCCCTGCGGGCCTCCTGGGCCTGGGCGGCGCCGCCGAGCTGGGAAAAGGCCAGGACCGCGAGACTGGCGAAGGCGAAGACGGCGGCGATGAGGCGTTTCATGACCGGGAAGATGGGACATTCCCATCAGGCTGCAAGACACGGCCGCGCACGAGGCGGTGAGGGGGCGGTGAGGGGTTGGTGATGGCTCCGGTCAGGCCGGGCGGCGGGCCCGCATGGCCTGGGCGATGGTGCCGTCGTCCAGCCAGTCCAGATCGCCGCCGACCGGAACCCCCCTGGCCAGCATGGACACCGCCACCTCGAGGTTGGAGAGGCGCTCGGCGATGTAATGGGCGGTGGTTTGGCCATCGACCGTCGCCGGCAGGGCCAGGATCACCTCGCGGATCTCGCCCTCCATGACCCGGGCGGTCAGTTCATTGATGCGCAGGGCGTCCGGCCCCATGCCATCCAGGGCCGACAGCAGCCCGCCCAGGACGTGATACCGGCCGCGAAAGGCGCCGGCCCGCTCCATGGCCCAGACTGATCCCACCTCCTCGACCACACAGATCAGGGTGCGGTCCCGGGCCCCGTCGGCGCAGAGGCTGCAGGGATCGCAGCTGTCCAGGGAGCCACAGACGCTGCAGGTCCTCACATGGGCCTGGGCGTCGGCCAGGGCCTGGGCCAGGGGGCCCAGAAGCTGGTCGCGCCGTTTCAGCAGGGTCAGGGCCGCCCGGCGCGCAGACCGGGGACCCAGCCCCGGCAGTTTCGCCAGCAGGCTGATCAGGCGTTCGATCTCGGGGCCGGCGACGGATGCCATGGGGTCCAGCTACAGGTGTTTGTGGCGCAGGCCGAGCGCCTGCAGAGGGGTCAGAACGGCATCCCGGGAATCTTGAGACCGGCCAGGGGGCCGGCGGCGGCCTTCATGAGGTCGGCGGTCTGGGCCTCGAGCTTCTGACGGGCCACGGAATGGGCCGCCACCAGCAGGTCGGAGAGGACATCGCCCTCGCCGGGAACCATCAGGCCGTCGTCCATCTCGACCAGCTTCAGCTCGCCCGTGCCCTTGAGCACCACACGCACCATGCCGCCGCCGCTGGTCCCCTCGACCTCAAGCGACGCGACCTTTTCCTGCGCCTCGGCCAGCTTCTGCTGCATGGCCTGGGCCTGTTTCATCAGGCCGCCGATATCCTTCATGGTGTTTCGCTTCCCTGGCTGAAGAGGCCGCCGGCGGCCAGCATGCCGTCCCGGATCTGTTCCGGATGCTGGGTGACCATCAGGTCATAGGCCTCAAGTTCCGCCGGCACATACCAGTGGATCTTGTCGGTGTGATAGGCGCCCCAGACGGCTTTCGCCACCTCGACCGGCGGGATCAGCCGCCACATCCCCTCGGCCGGGGCATTGGCCTTGGCCTCGTCCGGCAGGATGGGGGTGTCGATCAGGCCCGGCAGGGTGTCGGCCACCCGCACGCCATAGGGCTTCAGCTCCACCGACAGGGCCTCGGTCAGGCCCTTCACGGCATGTTTGGTCGCCGAATAGACGGCGATGTTGGGGATGCCGAAGATGGCCGAGGAGGACGAGGTGCTGAAACACAGCGACCCCGGCGTGGCCTTCAACAGGGGCGCGGCCAGATGGATGCCGCTGAGCACCGCCACCAGATTGACATTGACCACGGCCATGACGTCGTCCCAGGCCATGTCGACAAAGGGCCCGCCCCGGCCGATGCCGGCATTGTTGAAAAGCAGGTCCAGGGTCCCGCCGGTCGCATCGCCAAAGGCGGCGATGGCGGCGCGATAGGCCTCGCGGTCGGTGACATCCAGCACCGACAGCAGGCAGTTGTCGGCCCCCAGCTCGGCCCGCAGGGCTTCCAGACCGGCGGCATTGACGTCATGGCCGCCGACGAACCAGCCCTCGGACGCAAACAGCCGGGCGGTTTCCAGCCCCATGCCGGAGGCGGCGCCGGTGATGAAGATGGCCTTGCGGCCCCTGGCGGTGGTCATCTGTGTTCCTCTCCTTTTTCCCTTCTCCCGCTTGTCGGGAGAAGGTGGCAGCCGAAGGCCGACGGATGAGGGCTGCGCGGGAGGTCGGTCGTTGGCCTCGTCACAGTCTTCACAATCCGGCGCTGCCCTCATCCGACCCGCTTCGCGGGCCACCTTCTCCCGACGAGCGGGAGAAGGATCTAGTCGTCGTCCTCAGCCTCTATGGGGGCATCGTTCGCAGCCTCTCCCTGGGTAAGGGCAAGCTGCTTGACGCCCAGGATTTCTGCGCCGGGAAAGGCGTCCAGGACAGACCGGACGAAGGGGTCGGCCTCGATCTCGGCCCGGGCCTCGCGCGCCTCGCGCTTCTGGCGTTCCCAGGCGGTTTCGGCCCCGCCGCCGCCATCGGTGGCCACCAGCCAGGGCTGGCCGGTCCATTCCTTCAGCCGCGAGACCAGCCGGCCGGACAGGTTGGTCGGGGCGCCGGGAGCCGGTTCGAAGACAATGGCGCCGGGCCGGAAACTGACCAGGCGAAGATAGCGGTCGACATCCAGCTTCAGCCCGATCTCGCGCTTGGCGTCGATCAGCTTCAGGACGTCCTCGAAGCTGGCCAGGCTGGCCTGGGGTGATACGGCGGCCTGGGGCGCGGGCTGGACCATCCGCGCCTGGGCCGAGGCCACGCCGGAAGGGCCGCCGGGCGCAGAGGGAGACCTCGGCGCACCGCCGCCGCCGGCCGGGGCCCCGGGAGTCTCGCCGCTGCGCAGGGCCTTCAGCGCTTCCTCGGGTCCGGGCAGGTCGGCGGCGTAGCAAAACCGGATCAGGGCCATCTCGACCGCGGCCGAGGGGTCCGGCGCCCGGCGCACCTCGTCATGGCCCTTGAGCAGCATCTGCCAGAGCCGCGACAGGCTGCCGGCAGAGGCCAGGGCCCCGACGGCGGCGATGCGCTGGGCCTGTTCCCTGGGCATGGCCAGCGCGTCCGGCCCCAGGGCCTTGCTGACCGCCGCCGAATGGCTGTGTTCCAGCAGGTCCAGCATGACCTGGACCGGATCGGCGCCAAAGCCCCAGAGGGTGCGGTAGGTGGTGATGGCCGGCCCCGCCTCGCCGCGCATCACCTGTTCGAACAGCTGGATGGTCTGGGACCGGTCGGCCAGGCCCAGCATGTCCTGGACGATCTTTGCCGGCACCACCTGGCCCGGGTCGGTCTGGACAATGGCCTGGTCCAGCAGGGACAGGCCGTCCCGCACCGAGCCCTCGGCGGCCCGGGAAATCAGGGCCAGGCCCTCGGCCTCGACCTTGGCGCCTTCCTTCGCGCAGATCCGCTCCAGATGGGCGGCCAGGACCGGCGGCTCAACCCGCCGCAGGTCGAAACGCTGGCAGCGGGACAGGATGGTCACCGGCACCTTGCGGATCTCGGTGGTGGCGAAGATGAACTTGGCGTGGGGCGGCGGCTCTTCCAGGGTCTTGAGCAGCGCATTGAAGGCCGCCGTCGACAGCATATGCACTTCGTCGATGACATAGACCTTGTAGCGGGCCTCGGTCGGGGAATAGCGCACCCCGTCCAGCAGCTCGCGCATCTCGTCGACCTTGGTGCGGCTGGCGGCGTCCAGTTCCAGAACATCCATGTGCCGGCCCTCGACGATGGCGGCGCAGTGGCGGCCCTCATGGCCCAGGTCCATGGAGGGCTGGTGGACCGTATCGCTCTCGAAGTTCAGGGCCCGGGCCAGCAGCCGGGCGGTGGTGGTCTTGCCCACCCCCCGCACCCCGGTCAGCATGAAGGCATGGGCGATCCGGCCGGTGCTGAAGGCGTTGGTCAGGGTCCGGACCATGGCCTCCTGGCCGATCAGGTCCTCGAAGGTGCGGGGCCGGTACTTGCGGGCCAGCACGGTATAGGCCGGCCCGTCGGCGGTGGGCGGGCCCGGCAGGGGCTGCAGCGCCTGAGCGGACGAGGCGGCGGGAGCCATCACCTCCTGGGATGGGGGAGCCGGATCGCCGAAGATGTCGGCCGTCAGGGTGTCGCGTTCCGGAGCCTCGGGCTCCGGCGCATCTTCATCCCAGGGCGGCGCAGAATCGGACATCGGGGCCTTGCTGAAGCGCTCGTGCGTCCTTCGACACGGCCGCTGTGCGGCCTACTCAGGATGACGAACAGGGGTGGAGTCGCTTGGGTGTTCCCAGTCTATGTCATCCGGCGCGGTCGCTGAAAGGACATTGCGCCGACGCTGGACGCCGAAAATGGGGTTGAGGTGGAGACCGGACAACGACCCGGAGCAAATCTCGTTGTGGCTGCTGCCTTCCGGCCCTGACCAGGTTGGCGAGCACTCCGCCCATCGCCGATCTCCGAGGCCTATATCGCGATTTGAACCGGCGAGCGCAAGACTTGGTCTGTGCCGGGCCTTTTCCGGCGCCTGGCGGGAGGCGACGGGGCCTTGGCCTGCGATCTCGTTTGCGCTGTTTGCCGTCGGAATCGGGCAGAAAAGGCCGCGTTGAAAATTTCGCAGGGCGACGAGGGGTGGGAAGGCCTGAAGGCCGAGACCGGAGACTGAGCCGGAAGGATGAGCAACATATTGTATTGATGAGATTTATGGGGTTTTTAGAGGTCGATCCATAGCGGGATGGCGCCTGTCCCGCCCGGCGTCCGCCCTGTCGGAAACGTCGGTTTTCTGGACGATCTTGTCCGGGTTTTTGTCGGGTTTTGTCGGGTTTTCCCTCACGCGCGACAGGGCGGTGCATGGCGTGTCCGGGAGGGCTCGAAGCGGCAGCGCCATTATAGCGGATGAGCGCCGTCAACGCCTTTTCCCCCCTGCTGACAGAGACTGGGGCGAGAAAGGATTTCCCCATCCCCTGCCCCTCCCGACAACCCGCCCTGCCGCAAGCGCCGGTTTCCAGGACGGGTCTTGTCCGGGTGTTCACAGGCTTCGGTAACGAGGATATCC
Source organism: Caulobacter sp. (assembly GCA_029866155.1). Lineage (GTDB taxonomy): Bacteria > Pseudomonadota > Alphaproteobacteria > Caulobacterales > Caulobacteraceae > Caulobacter. The sequence continues at coordinate 51,276 of JARWZW010000005.1, forward strand.
GGGTGGTCACAGGTTTCGGTAACGACGAAACCCGCGCCTTGTCGGATTTTTCGTCGGGTGCGCCAGGGCGGGACATGGAGCCTCCCGGAGGCGTCGAAGCGGCAGGGGTGATTATCGCATGGTCCAGGTCAGTCCGCGCGGCCGCCCCTTGCCACCCGAAAGTCGGGGTCGGAGCCCAGGACGGGACGGGGTTCGGTAGTATTGTGTCCCCGAAACTCGCCCTGATTAATTGGCCGCTTACCTTATGAATATCTTATGTGCCGCCTGCCATGTCGATTAGCGGGAACTGGGGAGAGGATTCTGCGTGCAAGATCCGCTTGAGAGTGAACGCCTAACGGCGCTGGAACGGATGGAGGTCCTAGACTCCCCATCAGAGCCGCTGTTTGACAGCCTGACCGATCTGGCTGCGCAAACCTTCAAAACGCCCATCGCGCTGATTTCCTTGGTCGACCAGGAAAGACAGTGGTTCAAGGCCTGCGTAGGCCTCGATATCGATCACACCGCGCGGGGTGTTTCATTCTGCCAGCACGCGATTCTCTCGGATCAGGTGTTCGTCGTGCTCGACGCCGCCCATGACGAGCGGTTCCACGACAACCCCCTTGTCACCGGGTCGCCCAACATTCGGTTTTATGCCGGCGCCCCATTGATCACGCCCGAGGGGCACCGGCTGGGCGCGCTTTGCGTCATCGATACGGTGGCCCGCGAGACATTTACGGACACCGAAGCTTCGCGCCTCCAGGCAATTGCAAAGAGTGTCATGCAAGCGCTGCTCATGCGGCTTGATGTTCGCGAGCGCGAACGCATCGCGGTCGTTGCCGAACAGCAAAACAGGTTGCTCAAACTCGCCGAGGAAATGGCCGGTGTCGGGACCTGGTCATGGGATGTGGCCGCCGACCGCACGACCTGGTCTGACCAGGTCTATCGCATTCATGGCTACGAGCCCGGCGCCGAACCGCCTGCGCTGCAAGGCGTGCTTGAGCGTTATCATCCGGACGATGCAAAGGTCTTGGCCGACCACGTTCAGCGCGCCGTCGCCGAAGGCCGCGACTACGAATTGGAGGCTCGCATCTACCGACCGGATGGCTCGGAGCGTCACATTGTCGCTCGCGGTTCTCCTCGTAGGGGCCCAAGCGGTGCGGTTGTGGCGATCCTGGGCACCTTCGTAGACGTCACCGGCCTCAAGCTCGCGGACGAAAACCTTCGTGCAAACGAGGCGCGCCTAAAATACCTGATGGATCAGTCGGCCGACTTGATCATCCGCGTTGAGCCTGGCAAGGGCATCACCTGGGTTTCCCCGAGTTGCAGGCTCTACGGATTTGAGCCGGAGGAACTTATCGGGAGCCTGGCTCTTGAATTCTTCCATCCTGATGATCGGGCCCATCTTCAAGCGGTGCGCGCTGCACGGTTTGCAGGCCTTCCGGACCCTCCGGGAAGCACAGGTGAATACCGCGTCCGCCACAAGGACGGACGCTGGATCTGGGTTCAGGGCAACCCGACCCTGATCAGGCGCGCGGACGGCCAGGTCATCGAGATCGTCACCATCTTGAGGGACGTGACCGCCCAGCGAGACATGGCCAGCGCCCTTGCGGCGACCCGTGACGCGGCTCAGGAGGCCGCTCAGGTGAAGGCCGACTTCTTGGCCAACATGAGCCACGAAATTCGCACGCCGCTGACCGGGATGCTGGGGTTTGCCGGGCTCCTGGAGGCCCTGGAAGATCTGTCTCCGACAGCCAAGAAATACGCCGACCGCATCGCCACCAGCGGCCAGGCGCTGTTGTCGGTCGTCAACGACATCCTGGACTTTTCCAAGCTGGACGCCGACCGGATAGAACTCGACACCCACCCCTTCGATCCAGAGGCGCTAGTGGCTGAGTCGCTGGAGCTGGTGGCGGCCCAGGCTGCGGCCAAGGGGCTCCTGGTCTATAAGGATTTCCGCGGGCCCCTGCCGGCGGCTGTCCTCGCCGACAGCTCGCGGGTTCGCCAGGTGCTGCTGAACCTGCTGACAAACGCCATCAAGTTCACCGAAGCGGGCGCCGTGACGGTCACGGCTCGATACCAGAGCGAGGACGGCGGGCGTCTGTTTCTAAGTGTGACCGACACCGGCATTGGCGTCCCTCAAGACCGTCTGAATCGGCTCTTCCAGCGGTTCTCCCAGGTCGACGGCTCGAACACCCGCCAGTACGGCGGCACTGGACTTGGACTGGCGATTTCGAAGGGACTTGTCGAAAGGATGGGCGGCCGGATCGAGGTGGAGAGCCTCGAGGGGGAGGGCTCGACCTTCTGGTTCAGCATCGATGCGCCCATGGTCGAGCTGGAGAAGGCGCCAGCCGCAGCAACGCACCAGCCTGACGACAATCTGGCCACGGCACGGATGTTGTTGGTGGACGATGTGGCGATGAACCGCGAACTGGTGAGGATCATGCTTTCGCCTTTCGGCTTCGACATCACCGAGGCGGGGAACGGGGCCGAAGCGGTAGCTGCGGCGATGGCCGGACCGTTCGACCTGATCCTGATGGACCTGCAGATGCCGGGCATGGACGGTCTGGCGGCGACAAAGGCGATCCGGTCCAGCAGCGATCTCAACCGCGACACCCCCATCGTCGCCTTGAGCGCCAACGTCCTGCCCATCCACCTCGCAGAGTGTCTAGAGGCCGGCATGAACGACCATATCGCCAAGCCCATTGTTCCGGCCGAACTGCTCACGAAAATCGCGCAATGGACCGAGCCGAACGAGTTCAGCGACGAGGCGGACGCTGGAGCCGGTTTGCTGGATCGGTGTTGTCCGGGTGGTCACAGGTTTCGGTAACGACGAAACCCGCGCCTTGTGAGATTCTATGGCGGGCGGGACAGGGCGGGACAGGGAACCTCTCGGGGGCGTCGAAGCGGCCGGGTTGACTATCGCATGGGGCCGGTCAGTTCGTGCGGCGTCCCCCTGCACCCCGGCGGCGGGGGACGGGCGGCCGGGCGGCCGGGCGGCCCGGCGGAGTCCAGTATGGTGTCCCCGGAACTGCTGCTCGGAATCCTTCTCCCTGCAGGGAGAAGGTGTCGGCGAAGCCGACGGATGAGGGGCCGCACCGGCTGTAGTGTCTGATCCCGAAAACCTTTCAACACCGGCCGCGCGGAACGACCCCCTCAACCGTCAGCCTACGGCTGCCACCTTCTCCCTCGAGGGGAGAAGAGGCCTCAATAAGCTTGAACGCGAAATCTGCTGCCGTGGCGAACCTGGCGGGTCGACCTGCCCTGGCCGCCCCCCGGCCCCTCGAAAACCCGGGCCAAAGCCCGAGAACGGTGGGAGTCATGTAATAGTGTCCCCAGATTTGGTTCGATTGCCGCGCCCTCTGTCAGGCCTCTGTGCTTAAATGCCGCCTTGACGGAACTTTACGCTCGGCTACCTGATCTTTGATGGTCTCAGGAATATCCACGAATTGGCGCTACCACCCGCAGCGCGATGCCCTGCTTGCAGAGGCTCACGCTCGCCCTTTCACTCCCCTGGTCGGCCCCGCGCTTGTGACGCGAATCGCCACGCTTTCAGGTCAGGCCGGCGAGCAAGGCGACCGCGCCCATATGGCGGCGCTGTGCCGCCGCCTTGGGCAAGCCGAACCGGGTCCCACAGCCCGTTGGTGTGGCCTTGAGGCCGGGACATGGCACCTGCGATGGGAGCGCCACACTGAGTTTTCGACCTGGACCTTCTTCCGTTCGCCTGCAGGCAAAGCTCTCTTCGCCGAGACCGCTCTCGACATGGCGCCGATTGACTGGCTTGGAGCCTGGCCAGGCGACGTTCTGGTCGCAACAAGGCTGGAAGTGTGGGGACATCTAGACGTCAATGCTGCCGCAGCCCTGTTTGGCGTCGGAGTCACCGGCGGCCGACTGGTGGACAGCGACACGATTGTTCTGACTGATTTCAGGGCTGATGCGGAAGGCATGACGAGGTTTCTGCTGTTATCCGACGCCGTTGGCGACGGCGCCCTAACCGGGCGACTTGTTCAGACCCTGCTGGAGGTCGAAACCTATCGTCTGATGGCTCTTCTTGCCTTTCCTGTCGCGGGGGAGTCAGCCTCAGCGCTCTCTTGCATCGAGGCCACAGCGGCGGACCTTGCCCACCAACTCGCCGAGGATGCCGATCCAGATGCCGACCGGCTGTTGCTGGATCGTCTGGCGGCCCTTGCTGGTGAGACCGAGGCGCTGATCAGCCGTACGAATTTCCGATTTGACGCAGCCGCAGCCTACCACCGCCTCGTGCGCGAGCGGATCGAGCGGCTGCGAGAACATCACATCGAGGGTCTTCTGACGCTGGGCGAGTTCATGCAGCGTCGTTTGGACCCGGCGATGCGGACCTGCGATGCGGTCGCGGAACGTCAGCGAGCAGCCATCGCCCGGATCGCGCGCATGACCCAGATGCTCAACACCCGCGTCGAGGTCGCTGCCGAGGCCACAAGCGCCGCCCTGCTGGCATCAATGGACCGTCGCGCCGGTGCTCAGCTGAGGCTGCAGCAGGCTGTCGAGGGACTGTCAACCGTGGCTATCGCCTACTATGCGGTTGGCCTGTTGCTCTTGCCGTTGAAGGGATTGGAGCGAATATGGACCGGGTTCGACGCCACGCTCGGCGCGGGCTTGCTAACCCCGCTTGTGTTGGCGGGGGTCTGGCTTGGACTCCGAGCATTGCGCGAGCAATTCGCCGATAGGGGCTGACAAGGACCGGGGCGAGACGGGATTTCCGCATCCCCGGCCTCTCCGAACCACCCGCCCGGCCGCAGGCGCCGGTTTGCTGGACGGGTGAAGTCCGGGTGGTCACAGGGTTCGGTAACGAGGAAGTCCGCGCCTTGTCAGATTTTATGGCGGGCGGGACAGGACGGGACAGGGAACCTCTCGAGGGCGTCGAAGCGGCCGGAGTGACTATCGCATGGGGCCGGTCGGTTCGTGCGGCGTTCCCCTGCGCCTCGACGGCCAGGGGCCGGGCAGGGTTCAGGGTGGTGTCCCCGAACTGCGGAATCCTTCTCCCTGCAGGGAGAAGGTGTCGGCGAAGCCGACGGATGAGGGGCCGCACCGACCTACATCCATGATCATGAAGAAGACTGCCGGCAGCGGCCGCGCGGAAAGACCCCCTCAACCGACCCGCTGCGCGGGCCGCCCCCTCCCTCGGGGGGAAGCGTGGCTTCAATCAGCTTGAGCGCGAAATCCGCTGGGGTGGCGAACCCGGCGGTTCGACCTGCCCTGGCCGGTTCCCGGTGAAATCGGGCAAGGCCCCTCTGGCGCCGGTCCCGGTTCCGGTGGCAAAAGGCGGCATGTCCATTTCGCAAATCGCCAACATGTTCACCGGCAATCCGCTCGACCGCGCCAGCGATCGGCGGTCCAATCCCGCATGGCTGGCGGAAAAGCTGGCCGAGCCGGGGGCCCTGGCCCTGCCGCTGTGGAACGGCCAGCCCTTTACCGAGACCAGGGATGGCAAGCTGCAGCTGGCCTATCTGTCGGCGGCCATGGCCCAGGACCTGTCGGCGGGCTGGGAGCGGTTGCTGTTCCTGGGCCTGTGGAAGGAGACGGCGGTCTTTGCCCTGGACCTGGAGGGCGGGGCCGACCCGGCCGACGGGCCCCTGCAGGGACTGGGGCGGTTCCAGGACCTGCGGGCCATCGCCATGGCCCTGCCGGGGTCGGAATCGGCCATCGCCGCAACGGCCAAGGGCATGTTCGAATGGCGGCGCAAGCATCGCCATTGCGCCAGCTGCGGCGAGGCCAGCCAGGTGGCCGAGGGCGGCTGGAAGCGGGTCTGCACCGCCTGCAAGGCCGAGCATTTCCCGCGCACGGACCCGGTGTCGATCATGCTGGCCACCCATCAGGGCCGTTGCCTGATGGGTCGCCAGGCCATGTGGCCCAAGGGCATGTTTTCCGCCCTGGCCGGGTTCCTGGAGCCCGGTGAAAGCATCGAGGAATGCTGCGCCCGGGAGCTGATGGAAGAGGCGGGCCTGAGGGCGACGAAGGTGCGGTATCACTCCACCCAGCCCTGGCCCTATCCGTCCTCCCTGATGATCGGTCTGATCGCCGAGGTCGACAGTGATGAGGCGACTCCCGACCAGACCGAGCTGGAGGCCGTGCGCTGGTTCACCAAGGCCGAGGCCCGGGCCCTGCTGGCCGGGGAACTTCCGGGCCTGTTCTGCCCCCCGCCCCTGGCCATCGCCCACCAGCTGCTGAAGAGCTGGGCGGAGGAAGACTGACCCTCAAGACCGGGTGGCCAAAATCTGACTCTTGAGTCCCGCAGGTCGCACCCGGCCGACGAAAACCCCAATGTCTGCTTTGCGAACCGAACTCATTGAGTAGAATCGACCCTTAGCGGTCCTTCATCTGTCCAAACCTCGAGGGCCGCGGTGCGCCAACAGCGGAAATTGAGGCGTCGCCAGAAACTCGCCGCTCGCATTTCAAGAGGCGGTCCAACGTGAGAGACCGCTTTCCAGATCCAAACCGAGGCGAAACAACCTCTGTAGTGCGTCGCGCTTCACGGCCTATGGCGTCCAGGATCTGCTCTGAAGTGCAGCTTCGCCGACGCTGGGGAGCGCCAGACACCGGGAGGTGGACTAGGCCCGGCACTAGCGTCTCCGTCTAGGTCGCCTCTTTGAGGTAGCCGGTGGCCGCCTTTGTGACTTCCTGCGCCAAGGCTGACCACGACATCTCCAGCAGGATGGGGTCGTCGCCGCGGGACTTCGAGACAAAAGACGATACTATAATTTGGTAGGAAAACCCGATCACCGACAGCCGCCGTTGTTCGGGCAGGAAATGGAGAAAACCAGAAACGGCATTGTTGTAATGCCTAAAAACTCGGCCGCGGCCGGCCAGTCCAATGGCGCGGAGCGACGGAGTGCGCATGGGATAACTATACAATACGCGATGCAGCGCTTCATCCCGCTCCGATATTTCAGCGATGATTGCAGAGAGTTCAGATACAATCTCGCTCGGGCCAGCAAATTGTTGCCTGTTCAGACGCTCGCAGACAGCATCTTCCAATCGCCTTATGGCCTCCAGCTTGATGGCCTGAACGATGCTGTCCTTGCCCTCGAAGCGTCGATAGAAGTTGCCGACAGAGATGCCCGCCGCTTCGGCAACCTCTGCCATTGAGAAGCCGTCATTTCCCTTGCGCACAAGTACTTCGGTTGCAGCAGCGACAATACGGGCCAGCGCCGCGCGGCTGCGCTCCTGCACCGGGCGTCGGACGAAAGGAGAAGCCTCGTAAGAGTCCATCTCCCCTTGTCCGTCAGGACACCGCACTGTCAACATTAACGCGCAGAAAAGGGCCGGAGCAGGCACGGATGCTGCGCCTGCCCGATCGCTATTCACGTATTGATCGGGACCTTGTCCGACATGGGAGTGCCCGGTCACTTCCCAGGCCAATATGCAAATGGTATTCGCTTTTAGGCCTTCCTTTTCGAAATCCAGCCATTTTTCCGCCGCCGAGGACATGACCCATGGACCTGCAACTCGCCCCCGCCGATCTGGCCTTTCGTGAAGAGGTTCGCGCCTTTCTGGACGAGCACCTGACCGAGGACTTGCGGGCAGCCGGGGCGGCAAGGACGGGCTCCTTCTGCGACCTGGCACCGACTGCAAAATGGCATGCCACCCTGCATCAAAAGGGGTGGGTGGCCCCGGACTGGCCCGTCGAGCACGGCGGCACGGGCTGGACAACGACCCAACGCCACATCTTTGCCTCCGAGTGCGCCTCGGCCGGGGCTCCGGGCATACATAGTTTTGGCATCCGCATGTGCGGTCCGGTGATTATCGGGCACGGAACCCCAGAGCAGCAGGCTCACTATCTCCCGAAGATCCTGTCGGGTGAACACCGTTGGTGTCAGGGCTATTCCGAGCCTGGCTCCGGCTCGGACCTCGCCTCACTTCAAACCCGCGCCCAGTCGGACGGGGACGACTATGTCGTGAACGGGACGAAAATCTGGACCAGCCTGGCGCATCAGGCAACGCACATCTTCTGCCTGGTCAGAACCGACCCGGAGGCCAAGCCCCAGCGCGGCATCTCCTTCCTCCTGATCGACCGCAACACGACGGGCCTGACGATGCGCCCGATCATCAACATTGCGGGCGAGCATGAGTTCAACCAGCTCTTCTTCGACAATGTACGGGTTCCAAAGTCCCAGCGGATCGGGGCGGAGAACGACGGCTGGACGGTCGCCAAATACCTTCTCGAATTTGAGCGCGGCGGCAACTACGCCAACGGACTCTGGGCGCGGTTGAAATGGGTGCGGGACCTGGCGTCCAGGTACGCCACCCAGGACGTAGGGTTTGGCCGCATGTTAACTCAGGTCGAGATCGACATCACGGCGGTCCAAATGCAGGAACACCGGATCGTTTCTGCTCTGGCCCTGGGCGAATCTCCGGGCAAGTCCGCTTCAATGCTCAAGCTCCAGGGCACCGTCCTCACCCAGCGCCTTGACGAATTGGCGATCGAGGCCCTGGGACCGCAGGCGAGCCACGACGGTCGCGAGGCGGCTGTAGCCATGGGGCGCTATCTGTACGACCGGGCACTGACGATCCTCGGGGGAACCAGCGAGATCCAGCGCAACATCATGGCGCGGGCAATGCTGGGGATCTGAAGGCGCCCGCCCTATTGCATCGTGATCGCGGTCTGGAAAGCAGGACGGGCGGCGACCCTGGCGACATAGGCCTTGAGATCCGGCATCTCGTCCGGCACGCACCCCAGTCGATGGCTCATGAAACACGCATGACCCAGCATGATGTCGGCCGCGGAGAAGTCACCGATCAGATAGTCGCGGCTGTCGAGCGCGATGTTGACCGGCTCAAGGGATTTGGACAGCAGGCGTTGCGCCTGCCCCAGCACGGCGGCGTCGCGTCGATCTTCCGGAAGCAGGATTGTCTGGACCACAATGGTGTTGACGGCAGGCATCACCATGCCCTCGCAATAATGGAACCACTGGAGATACTCAGGAAACCGATTGTCATTCACGGCAGGCTTCAGCCCGCCATTCTTGTGGCGCTCCAGCACATAGTCGACGATCGCCCCGGATTCATAGATCGAGACATCGCCGTCTTCGAGGACCGGAACTCTCCCGAGCGGGTGTCGCGCGCGGTGCTCTTCGGACTTCAGGTCCTTCGGATGAAACGCCATCTTGTTGATCTCGTAAGGCAGTTGAAGCTCCTCGAGCAGCCAGACAATCCGTCCGGCCCGCGAATTCGGCGCAAAATGCAGTTTCAGCATCGGTTGTGGTGTCCTGATGATCTACGGCGATGGCCGCGGCTTCGGGGCGTTGGGTTGACAGGTGGTCGAGGCGCTTTCCCGGCCGCACCTCAGTTTGCGATGGCCACGAAGCGTTTCGCCAGAATGCCGTCGGCCTGGGCCATGATGTTGCGGACAACCTCGGCGCAGGTCGGCACATCGTGGATCAGAGCCTGGCTCTGGCCCGTGGTCCAGATGCCGCCATTCAGATCACCATCGCGCAGCACGTTATTGCGGCCCCGGACGCCTGCCATCAGCTCCTTCACGTCGGCGAACGACTTGGTCGGGTCCTTCTGGATCTCCGCCACCTGCTCCGAGATGGCGTTGCGAGCGACCCGGGCGGTGTTCTTGAGGGAGCGACCCACCAGCACTGTGTCCCGCTCGGTGAAGTCCACGATCTGCTGCTTCACGGCCGGGTGAATCTGAGCCTCTACCGTCGCACAGAAGCGGGTTCCCATGTTGACGCCTTCGGCGCCAAGAGCAAGCGCGGCGACCAGGCTGCGCCCGTCGGCCATGCCGCCGGACGCGATCACCGGCACGTCCACTGCATCCACCGTCGCCGGCAGAAGCACCACGAGGCCGATATCGTCCTCGCCCGGGTGACCAGCACATTCGAAACCGTCGATGCTGATCACGTCCACGCCGTGGCGAACGGCAGAGACCGAATGCCGGACGGAGGTGCACTTGTGGATCACCTTCACGCCCGCCTCCTTGAAGCGGGGCAAATGGTCCACCGGCGCGCGTCCCGCCGTTTCAACTATTTTGATGCCGGACGCGATGATGGCTTCGCGATAGTCGTCATAAGGGATCGGGTTGATCGACGGCAGCAACGTCAGATTTATGCCGAAGGGCTTGGAGGTCAGGGCCTTGGTCTTCTCGATTTCCGCCAGCAGGGCCTCGCCCGACGGGAACATGTGAGCGGTAATGAAGCCCAGTGCCCCGGCATTGGCCACCGCCGCCACCAATTCGCCAAAGCCAACCCCGGTCATCCCCCCCATGACGATGGGCGTTTCGACCCCGAACATCTCCGTGATACGCGTCTTCATGATTCGATTTGCCTGAGCTCGCCGTCGTTGAACTTCATTTACCGCGGAAATTCGGGGCCCGTTTTTCCCTGTAGCTGGCCACGCCCTCGCGGAAGTCTTCAGTCCGGGTACACAGGTCCTGTTCCTTGTCAGCATCGGCAAAGCCCACATCATAGGGGTCATCCAAGGCTGACCAGACCTGCGCCTTCATCGCTGCGAGCGCGCGGGGGGCCGATTGAGATGCAATCTGCCGGGCGTAGGCAGTCACGTGTTCACTCAGAGCGTCGTCTGCCAGGACGGTGTTGACGATGCCAAGCCGTTCAGCCTCGACGCCATCAATCCGTCGGGCAGAATAGAGAAGGTCAAGCGCCCGGGCGGAGCCGATCAGACGTGCCAGCAGCCACCCGGAGCCCTTTTCCGCCGGCACGCCCAGACGGGCGAAGGTGGCGTTCATCACTGCGGACCGGGCAGCGAAGCGGATGTCGCAGTGAAGGGCGAGGATGAAGCCCCATCCGAACGCTGGGCCGTTGATCGCGGCGATCGTCGGCTTGCGGGAGGTGATCAATTCATTCCATCCGCCCGAGAAGAACCGTGACAGATCCGGTCCGACCTCGTCTCCCCATTGCGGAGGCGCGTCATCCTCTGCTGTCGAGAGTGCGTCGGAGGATCCGCCAGCTCCAATGACACCCAAATCAAGGCCCGCGCAGAACCCGCGCCCCGCGCCTGTGATGACGATCACCCGGCATTCGGGATCGGCGGCCGCGCGCCGGACAGCCGTGAAGAAGAGCTGCAACATGACCGGGGTGAGCGCATTCAGCTTCTCCGGCCGGTTGAAGGTGATCGCGGCCACGCCGTGATCCACGCTGTAACCGATCTGATCGTGCTCACTCATCCTACTTTCCCTGGTTGGCGGCGCAGTCGGCATGACGGGGCCCGAACCATTGCAAAACATCAAAGCGAATATCATTCGCATATTGACCTGTGAAGCCCCCCTTTTCTGCCAGTTGACCGCAGGATGTGAGCGCCTGGCCTCGACGTCGCTGGCTGCGTTACCGTTGCGAGGATGTTCACCTCGGCATCTTGCCAGGATGCAGACCTTGCCAACGGCAACTGAGAGTCAGGATGCGCCGATCAACTGCTTCTAAGCGAACGTCCGCTCACCACGCCTTGCCGAAGTTAGGAGGGTCTGCTTCCGGGTAGAAGCGCAGCTCTGTCCGCCCTCAGCCCGACGGACGCCAGATGTCAGAGTCTGTCCGCTAGGCCATCACGTCCAGCACCACGCAGCCGGCCCAGACCATCAGGACCAGGGTGGACAGGGAAAAGACCAGGAACCGGACCGGCACGAGATTGACCGTGATCTGGATCAGGCTGTGGACCACCCGCAGGGCGACATAGGCCCAGGCCAGGCCGGCGGTGAAGCTGCTCTGCTGGCCCAGCAGATAGGTCAGGAAGGCCAGCGCGTAGAACAGGGTCGGCTGTTCCATCAGGTGGTTGTAGTTGTTGGCCACCTGTCGGACGCCGTCCGGCAGGCTGTCGAGGCTGCCGGGGAACCGGGCGGCCTGGGGCGGGATCTTCGCCTTGCTGATGGCCGGCAGTCGGGTGGCGTACATCCAGACCCAGACCACCAGGGTCCAGAGGATGAGGGCCATGGCCGCAGCCAGCACCGATCCAAACAGCGGCAGTCCCTGGAATGTCATGTCGCGCCCTCCCCCGGCGTCATTGAAGATGCGCAGGCTAGAAGAGAAGCAGGCGAGGTCAAAGGGGTGTTGCGGCCCGGCGGGCTATTGCCGCGCCATTTCCGCCGCCGCCAGGCTCTCCCCGTCCAGGGCCTGGTCCTCGTCCATGACCACCGTCACCTTGCGCAGCAGGCCGCTGAACTGGAACGGCGCCGGATAGTCGGCGACCGGGCTGCCCCGGTCCAGGCCGATATCCAGGCCCGACCAGGAGATGAAATTGTGGAAGGCCAGGGGTGTCGAGACGGTTCCGGCCGGCTGCCCGTCGATCAGCAGGGTCAGGCGTCGCTGGCCGGACTCTGACCGGACGGCCACCCCCAGCCGTCGCCAGCCGGGCTCGACTGGCCTGTCGGACTTTAGCCGGACCAGGGTTCCGCCGATATTCATCACATGCTCGAGCCGGTCCCGGCGCAGGAACAGGCTGTAGCCGCTGGTGGCGTCGCCATGGGCGATCAGCACGCCCTGGTCCCCGGCGGACAGGCGGACATCGGCCTCGATGCGATAGGAGCGGCTGCGGACGTCCGGCGCCACATCGGTGGGGACATGGCCCATGCCCCTGTGGAAGACGAACTGCTTGCGGGCGCCATGCACCCGGGCGGCGTTTTCAGCGAACCGGGCGGCGAACCGGTCGTCCAGGGGCAGGACCTTGAACCGCTCGGCCTCGGCCCACCAGAGGTCGATCATCCGGGCCAGACGGTCGGGATGGACCTCCGCCAGGTCCTCTGATTCCGAGAAGTCCTCGGCCAGGTGATAGAGCTCCCAGACGTCGCGGTCGAAGGGCCGGCCGGGCGGGTGATAGGCCACCGCCTTCCAGCCGTCCCGCCAGAGGCCGCGATGGCCGAACATCTCGAAATGCTGGGCGGTCGGTTTCGAGGGGGCGTCCGGGTCGGTCAGGGACGGGGCGAAACTGGTCCCCTCCAGCGGCGACTGCTCGATGCCGGCGACCTGGGCCGGCGGCTCCAGGCCCAGAAGCGCCAGCAGGGTGGGCGCCACATCGGCGGCATGGGTGAACTGGTGGCGGATCTCGCCCCGGGCCGGCAGGCCTTTTGGCCAGCTGATCACCAGGGGGTCGCGGATGCCGCCGCCATGGGTGTTCTGCTTGTAACGGCGGAGCGGGGTGTTGGAGGCCATGGCCCAGCCCAGGGGGAAGTTGGAATGGGTGTCGGGGCCGCCGATGTCGTCGATCCGGGCGAGCTTTTCCTCCATGGGCTCCGGCTTCATGTTGAAGGGGCCCATGGCGTTGACCATGCCAAGCGGTCCGCCCTCCTGGCTGGCGCCATTGTCGGACAGGACCAGGACCAGGGTGTCCTCGCTGAGGCCCGCCTCGTCGAGGAAGGCCATCAGCCGGGCCAGATGCTGGTCGGCATGGTCCAGCATGGCGGCGAAGGCGCCCTGGAGCCTGGCAAACAGCTTCTGTTCCTCGGGCGGATGCTCGTCCCAGGCCCGGACATGGTCGTTGCGGGGCGGCAGGCGGGTGTCTGCGGGGATCAGGCCCATGGCCTTCTGGCGGGCGAAACGCGCCTCCCGTTCCTGGTCCCAGCCTTTTGAGAACAGGGCGTCGTATTTCAGGATCAGGTCCCGGGGCGCCTGGTGCGGGGCATGGCAGGCGCCCAGGGCCAGCCAGGTCAGCCAGGGGGTTTCCGGGGCGGCGGCGGTATGGTCGGCGATGAAGCGGATGGTCTGGTCCACCAGGTCGGCGGTCAGGTGGTAGCCGGACTCGTAGGTCCCCGGGATGTCGATCGGGGTGTTGTCCCGCACCAGTTCCGGGGCGTACTGGTCGGTCTCGGCGTCCATGAAGCCATAGAAGCGGTCAAACCCCCGGCCCAGGGGCCAGCCGTCGAAGGGACCGGTGGCCCCGGTCTCGCTGAGCGGCGTGACATGCCATTTGCCGACCATGTAGCTGCGATAGCCATGGGGGCGGAGCATCTCGGGCAGGGTCGAGGCCTCCCGGGCGATCTTGCCGCGATAGCCCGGAAAGCCGCTGTCGAAATTGGCCAGGCAGCCGACCCCGACCGAATGATGGTTGCGGCCGGTCAGCAGGGCGGCGCGGGTGGTGGAGCACATGGCGGTGGTGTGGAAGCCGCTGTAGCGCAGGCCCCGGCCGGCGATGGCGTCGATGGTCGGGGTGGCGATGGGCGAGCCGTAGCAGCCGAAATCGCTGAAGCCGACATCGTCGAACAGCACCACCAGGATGTTGGGCGCGCCCTTGGGCGGGGCTGCGGCGGCCGGCCAGTGGGGCGTGGACTCCGCCACTGTGCGTCCGATATGGGCCCTGTCCGCCATGGTCTTCTTCCCCGCCTGCGAGCCGCATCGTCAAGGCGAGCGACTCCGTTTGACCGGAAGCTATATGAGCAATCTGTTAGTCGCCATCCGGCAATGACCGGCCTATCCCTTGCTTGAAACAGTCTGACGGAGACCTGCGATGAGTGGCTTTCTGACCCGCCGGACCGCCCTGACCAGCCTGGGCGGCGGCCTGGCCCTTGGCGGCATGATGTCCGGCGCGGCCCGGGCCCAGGGCCAGCCGGACCTGGGTCAGGTGGAGAGCCTGGTCGCCGCGACCATGGCCGCCTTTGAACAGCCGGGCCTGGGCCTGGCCATTGTGAAGGACGGACAGCCCCTGCTGGCGAAAGGCTATGGCGTCCGGCGGCTGGGCGGTTCAGCCCCTGCCGACCAGGCCACGCTGTTTTCCATCGCCTCCAACTCCAAGGCCTATACGGCGGCAAGCCTGGCCCTGCTGGTCGAGGAGGGCAAGGTCGGCTGGGACGAGCCGGTGGTGAAATACCTGCCCGAATTCGCCATGCATGATCCCTATGTCACGGCCAGCATGACGGTCCGCGACCTGCTGGTGCATCGCAGCGGCCTGGCCCTGGGCCAGGGCGACCTGATGATCTGGCCCAACACCACCCACAGCCGGGCCGAGCTGATCCATGGCCTGAGGTACCTCAAGCCGGCCCGGGGATTCCGGTCGGGCTATGCCTATGACAACGTCCTCTATGTGGTGGCCGGCGAACTGGCCAGCCGGGTGTCCGGCATGCCCTGGGAAGACCTGGTCGAGACCCGGATCTTCGCGCCCCTGGGCATGAAGGACAGCGTGGCCAGCTTCAGCCGGCTGGAGGGCAGGGACAATGTCGCCTCGGCCCATGCCCGGGTCAGCGGGGCCGTGCGGGGCGCAGGCCCCCTGACCCCCATCGCCTCGGATGACTTCGACAATGCCGCCCCGGCCGGGGGGCTGCAGATGAGCGCCCGCGACGCGGTCAGGTGGCTGCAGGTGCAGCTGGGACAGGGCGCGATCCCTGGTGGCGGGCGGCTGTGGTCCGAGGCCACGGGGCGGGAGATGTGGAAGGGCCAGACCATCACCAGCGATGGGCCAGGCGCCACGGCGGACAATCCCGTGCGGCCGATGTTCGGGCTCTATGCCCTTGGCTGGCAGGTCGAGGACTATCGCGGCCGCACGCTGGTCTGGCATTCCGGCGCCGTCAGCGGCCAGATCAGTTTCACCGCCATGCTGCCCGGCCAGCAGTTTGGTGTCTGCGCCTGGACCAATGCCGAGGAGGGGGGCGTTCTGCGCACCCTGCGCAACGGCATCCTGGACTGGGCCCTGGGCGATACCAGCCATGACTGGCTGACAGACAACAAGGCGCGGTTCGGACGGCGGGTCGCCGAGAATGCGGCGGAACTGCCGGTCCGACCCGCAAAACCCGCCCGGCCCGCCCTGCCGCTGAAGGCCTATGCCGGTGTCTATCGCGACCCCTGGTACGGGACCATAACTCTCGCCGAGACAAAGGGCGGACTGACCATCCGGTTCGACAAGTCACCCAGCATGAGCGGATCGCTGGAGCCCTGGAATGGCGAGGTGTTCAAGACCCGCTTCACCGACCGCAATATCGAGGACGCCTTCGTGACCTTCGAGGCCACGGCCGGCAAGGTCAGCCGGATCACCCTGAAGGCCTTCTCGCCCTCGGCGGACTTTTCCTACGATTATCACGACCTGGAGTTCCGGCCGGCCTGAGAAAGGCCGGCCGGCCAGCCCTACCGGATGACGAAGTCTTCCGGATCGGGCGCGCGGGTGGCTTCCCAGTATTCCACCAGGGGGAAGGGCCAGTTCTGGCTGACCCGGCCCTTGGCGTTCTTGTACCAGCTGGACACCCCGTCGCAGCCCCAGGCCATCTTTGCGTTGGCGGCGTCCACCCGGGCGTTGAAGTCGTCATGCACCTGGGGCTTGACCTCAAGGACGCTGGCGCCCTTGTCGACCATCAGCCGCAGGGCCTCGACGACATAGCGGACCGAGGCCTCGGAGAAGAAGATGATCGAGCCATTGACCACGATGTTGGTGTTGGGGCCGTAGAGCATGAAGAAGTTGGGAAAGCCCGGCGCGGTCATGCCCAGATAGGCCCGGGCGTCGCCGTCCCAGACATCATGCAGCGCCTGGCCATCGCGCCCGACCACCTTCATGGGGGTGAGGAAGCTGCTGGCCTTGAAGCCGGTGCCATAGATCAGCACGTCGCAGCCATGTTCCTCGCCGTCCGCCGTGACCACCCCGCCGGCGGTGACCGCGGAGACCGGTTGCGTCACCAGCCTGACATTGGGCCGCTTGAGGGCCTCGATCCAGACGCCGTTGTCGCGCAGGGACCGCTTGCCGCCGAAGGGATAGCGGGGCGTGACGGCGTCCAGCAGGGCGGTGTTGTCGCCGGTCTGTTCGCTCATCTTGAAGACCAGCAGCTCGCGCAGCATGGCGTTGGCCTCGCCGATGGTGCCGTCGGGACCCTGCCAGCCATCATCGGCCTTGACCGCCTCATAGACCCCGTCGGTCATGGTCCAGAACAGATAGAAGCGGTACCATTTGTCATAGAAGGGAATGTGCTCCAGCAGCCATTTTTTCCCCTCTTCGACCGTCTGGTGATAGTCTTCGGTGGGGGCCAGCCAGGGCGGCGAGCGCTGGAACACCACCACCTCTCCGGCGGTCTTCGCGATCTCCGGCACGAACTGGAAGGCGCTGGCGCCGGTGCCGATCACCGCCACCCGCTTGCCCTTCAGGTCCACATCATGGCGCCAGCGGGCGGAATGGAAGCTGGGGCCGGTGAACAGATCCTGGCCCGGGATATCGGGGAAGTTGGGCTGGTTCAGCTGTCCCACGGCGCTGATCACGGCGCTCGCCGACAGGGCCTCGGGGCCGTCCGGGCCGGTGACCCTGACCGTCCAGCGGCCGCTGGCCTCGTCAAGGACCGCCTCGTCGACCCTTGTGTTGAAGCGGATGTGAGGCCGCAGGCCGTACTTGTCGGCGACCCTCTGGAAATAGCGCAGCAGCACGTCCTGGGTGGAGTAGCGCTGGGGCCAGTCGTGGTTGGGCTCGAAGCTGAGGGAATACAGGTGGTTGGGGGTGTCGACCCGGCAGCCGGGATAGGTGTTTTCCAGCCAGGTGCCGCCGACATCCGGGTTCTTGTCGACCACAGTGAAGGCGATGCCGGCCTGCTGCAGGCGGATGGCGGTCAGGAGGCCGGACATGCCGGCCCCGATCACCACCACATGAAGCCCGGCGGCCGCCGCCTTTTCCGAAGGCGTCCAGATCGGGCGGTCGGGATCGATCCCGTCCAGGCAGAGGGCCTCGGTCAGGAAGGGGGCGTAGCGCTCTGGGATCTCGGCCCCGGCGACAAAGTCCATCATGAACCGGACCTTGTCAGGTGTGGGCTGCGGCGGCAGGGGCCTGCCGGCCGCCAGGTCCAGCAGGGCGGCCTTTGCCAGGTCGCGGATGGCCTGGACGTCGTCCGGCTTCAGTCCACCCTGACCGTCGCCCAGCACCTCATAGAGGGGCCTGCGGGCCTCGGTCAGGTGATCGGTGTTTCCGGTCAGATGGACCAGGGCCACCATCAGGGACGGCACATGGGCCTCGGCCAGAACTGCGTCCAGATCGACGCCGTCCAGCGCCAGCCCGGGCCGCATCACTGCATCTCCATCCATCGCTTCCTCCGGGATATCGCCGTTGATTTTCTTGTTGGCTGGCAGTCTAGGCCCCTTGTGCCGGATAGGAAGGGCGTGACGCGGGGGCATGCGCAAAACTGTGATCGGCGTTCATGCGGCTTTCCCCGGCGCATCTCGCGGGGTCTACTGGGCCCATGTCCAGGATCATCGCCCTGCTGCGCGCCGTGAACGTCGGGGGAACCGGCAAGGTGGCCATGGCGGATCTGAGAGCCATGCTGACCGGCCTGGGACTTGAGGATGTGGCCAGCCATATCGCCAGCGGCAATCTGGTCTTCACCGGCGATGGCCGCAAGACAGAGGTGACGGAGCCCTGGCTGGAGGCGGAGGCCGCCCGCCAGTTGGGTCTGGCCAATGACTGGATCCTGCGGACACCGGAACAGTGGCGCGCCCTGATCGAGGCCAATCCGTTTCCGGATTTCGCCAGGGACGCCCCAGGCCGGCTGCTGGTCACGGTCTTCAAGACCGCTGTCGATCCCGCCGGGCTTGCGGCCGTCCGGGCCCTGGCCACCGCCGGCGAGCAGATGGCGCTGGGCGACCGGGCGCTCTACGTCTGTTTTCCGGACGGCGCCGGGGCATCGAAACTGGCCAATGCCGGCATCGAAAAACGCCTCGGCAGCCGTGGAACAGCCCGTAACTGGAACACCGTCCTCAAGCTGGCCCAGATGGCCGGCGCCTGACCACCGTCCCGGCGGTCAGGCGCTGCCGGCGTCAGTAGGGGACTTCGGGAGTGGGCGGGGCGCGGGTCGTCATGCCCGTGGCGGCCGCGTCATCCGCGATCTGATCGTCCGTCACCGGATCGATGCCGGGATCAACAGGCCGGTTCGGCGCCCTGGCCACGGGCGCCTCCTCAGGCGCAGGCGCAGGCGGCGCCAGGGCGGGATCGACCGGCGCCTGGGCCTCGACTGCGGCCTCGTCGGCGGCCGTCAGGGGATCGCCGTAGTCCCGGCCGGGCTCGCGGCTGAGAAAGGCCAGAAGCGCCAGGGTCGCCGCCACCCCGACCAGGAATCCGACCAGGCCCCAGAAAAATCCGCCGCCGCCGCTCTTCTTGGACGCCATGTCGTTCTTGCCCCTCAGGTTCCCTGCCAGGTCCGGACCCGGCCGATATCAACATGCACAAAGCCGCTGTCGGGATAGTATCCGACCCCGCCGCCCTGCAGCGCCAGAGCCGCCTGACGCAGCCCGGTGAGGGCCACGTCGTTGAGACGCACATCCATGGCCTTGCCCTCCATATGGAGGCTCTTCTTCGCCACTTCCGACTTGCCATTCACCTGGGCGCTCTGGTTCGCCAGGGCGGTATTGGTTTCAGAAGACCGGAAGGCGGAGATGATGCGGTAAGGCTCGGTGGATCCGGTCTGGGTCTGGAGCGTGAACAGGATATCCAGTAGCCGCACGTCGATGGGATGGGCCTCGCCGGAGCGGAAGTCCCGCAACAGGGTCTTGATGCCCATCAGGGCGTCCCAGACATAGCCGCCATCCCGCCAGTAGACGACGTCCAGTTCCTCGGCGGTGTGAAGGTGACGAAACGCCAGACGCCGGGGCCCGGGCGGCGGAGGGACCAGGGGCGTCGGGGCCAGCTGCAGGTCATCGGCGGTGGCGCCGGGCTCGCCGCTGTCCTGGGCCAGGGCGACGCCGCCGCTCAGACCAGCGCCGAGCAACAGTCCGGCTGTTGTCCCGCCGCCGACCGTCAGCAGGCGGCGGCGATCCAGCCACGGTTGAAGCACCTGACGGGGGCCGCTCATGCCGCAACACCCTGTGCCGCGATCCGCTGCATCAACAGGCTGTCCCAGCCATAGGGATCTGCCCGGAAACTCATGGCGCCGTCCGGAGTCATGAAGCCGGTCCAGTAAAGCAGGAAGACATCGATCGGCCGGGCAAGGTCGGCGCGAACCGTCTTGCCCTCGGCGATCACCGCATCGATCTGTTCGGGCGTCCAGTAGGCGTCGCCAGCCATGACGTGGCGGGCCAGGGCCAGGGGCTTTTCCAGGCGGACGCAACCATGGCTGGCCAGGCGCGAATAGCTGGCGAAGCGGCCCTTGCTGGGGGTGTCGTGCAGATAGACCGCATAGGGATTGTCGAAATCGAACTTGATCAGGCCGAGGGCGCTGTCCGGACCGGGGGCCTGCTGCAGGCGCGAACCGCCGCCCTCGGTCGGAATGATCCGGAAGCCTGCGCTGGCCAGATAGGCCCGGCCCTTGGGCCAGAGCTCGGCGGCGGCGATGCCGCTGGGGACGTTCCAGGGCGGGTTGAGCACGATGGAATGGATGCTGGACTGCAGCATCGGGGTTTCATGGCCCGGCCGGCCGGTCACGGCGCGCATGGTCAGGGTCGGGGCGTCATTCTCGAAGACGGCCAGCACGGCGGCTGCGATATTGACCTGGATCCGGTGGGCGGGAAGCGTCCGGGGGAGCCAGCGCCACCGCTCCATATTGGCCTGGATCTGCTCGACCCGCCGTTCCACCGGCACATTGAGGGCGGTGCGGGTCGCCAGGTTCAGGCCCCCGGTCGGCTGCAGGCCAAAGCGGCGCTGGGCCCGCTTGACGGCCTCGCCAAGGGCTTCGTCATAGAGGGCCGTCCCGGCCGGCAGGGCGCCGGCCACCGGAACCGTGCCCGGCGGTGGCGGCGGAACCACCGCCAGGGCCGGGGTCCGCGGATCCTCCAGCACCAGCCGGGCCCGCAGGGCGGCGACCAGGGGGCCCGACGCGCCGACGGCCATATCGACAGCCGGCAGCGGACGCCATCCGCCCTCGGCCTGGGTCTTGCGATACTGTTTCAGGCCCCGTTGCAGGGCCTCATAGCCGGGATAGGGAGGAGGCAGTCCATCCAGCCAGGCCTTGACCGAATTGTCGGCCACGGCCCGGGCCAGTTCCGGCGCCGGATCATAGGCGGCCGGGCGCAGACCCCAATCCTTGAGAAAGCCGGAAGCCTTGAGCCGCCCGGTGCGGACGGCCCGGGCATAGCGGAGCGTCGCGGCCACAAGGGCGGCGTCATCGCGGCTCACGACCCGGTAGTCGGCCGGCGAAAGGCCGTGGACCTCGGCCCCATCCAGGGCCTGGCGAAGATCCTGGGCCTGCTGTGGGGAAAGGACGATCGAGGCGGGCTTCGGCAGGGGCGCGACCACGGGCCGGGCATAGGGAACCGGCTGCGCCTGGGCCGGAGCCCAGAGACCGGTAACGAGCACCATGCCGATCCCGGCCAGAACCGCCCAACGCCCCGATTCCATCGACACTGAAAGACCTTCCTCCATAGCCTGCGTCAAGGTTAACGCAGCTGGCCGGGAAACGCGCCATGCAGTCTCCTGTTGCGCGAGCCGTCAGTTCAAATCATGGCCATAGCGAGGCGTTCGGGCAACGCCTGGAAGGCCTGGACGCGGTCAGAAACTCTTGGGCAGGTCCAGAACATGGGTCGCCACATGGCTGAGGATCAGATTGGTGCTGATCGGGGCCACCTGATAGAGGCGCGTCTCACGGAATTTCCGCTCGATATCGTACTCTTCGGCGAACCCGAAACCGCCATGGGTCTGGACGCACATGTCGGCGGCGTACCAGCTGGCCTCGGACGCCAGCATCTTGGACATGTTGGCCTCGGTGCCGCAGGGCTGTCCGTCGTCGAACATGGCCGCCGCCTTGTCGACCATGAGGGAGGCCGCCGCCAGCTGGACATGGGCCCGGGCGATGGGGAACTGGATGCCCTGGTTCTGACCGATGGGCCGGCCGAATACCTCGCGATCGCGGGCATAGGCGGCGGCGCGCTCGATGAAGAACCGCCCGTCGCCGATACATTCCGAGGCGATCAGGATGCGCTCGGCGTTCATGCCGTCGAGGATGTACTTGAAACCCTTGCCCTCGGCCCCGATCAGGTTCTCCACCGGCACTTCGAGATTGTCGAAGAACAGCTCGGTAGTGGCGTGGTTCAGCATGGTGCGGATCGGCCGGATGGTCAGGCCATTGCCCACTGCCGTGCGCATGTCGACCAGCAGCACGCTCATGCCGTCGGACGGCTTGGCGGCGTCTTCCCGGGCCGTGGTGCGGCAGAGCAGGACCATCAGGTCGCTGTGCTCGGCCCTGGAAATCCAGATCTTCTGGCCGTTGACGATGTACTTGTCGCCCTCGCGCCGGGCGAAGGTGCGCAGGCGGGTGGTGTCGGTGCCGCTGGTCGGCTCGGTGACGCCAAAGGCCTGGAGGCGAAGCTCGCCGCTGGCGATGGCCGGCAGGTAGCGGGCCTTCTGGTCGGGCGTTCCGTGCCGAAGGATGGTGCCCATGGTGTACATCTGGGCATGGGCCGCGCCGCCGTTGCAGCCAGACCGGTGGATCTCTTCCAGGACGGCCGTCGCTGCGGAAAGGCCAAGCCCGGAACCGCCATACTCTTCCGGGATCAGGACGGAGAGATAGCCAGCCTGGGTCAGGGCGGTGACGAATTCGGTGGGATAGGTGCGGTCCCTGTCCAGGGCGCGCCAGTACTCGCCGGGGAAGCCGGCGCAGAGCCGGGCCACGGAGTCACGGATTTCAGGATGGGAAAGGGAAGGGCTGGCGGTCATGCTGTTCCGTTAGCCCCACCGCTGCGGCGCGCCAAGTCCTGACGCAACGGGAGGCGACGCCGAAACGCCGCCTCCGCTGGTCCGGGTCAGTTTCCGGAGATCAGAACAGGGTGACCTTGACCTCGACGCCAACGGTCCGGGGATCATTGACGAAGCCGGTCAGGTTGTTGAAGTCGATCACGCCTTCCAGCGAGGTGTCATCGGTGATGTTGCGACCGAAGACAGCCGCTTCCCAGCGCCCGCCGGCGGCGACATAGCCCACCCGCAGACCGCCCTCGACCAGCTTGTCGTCGCTGTATTCGGCCGACTCATAGAGCAGGAAGTTGATCTTCGAGCGCCAGGCCCAGTCGGTGAAGACGTAGATCTCGCCATCACCCACCGGCACGCCGTAGCGGGCGGTCATGTTGCCAACCCATTTGGGCGCGTTGGGCAGGCTGTTGCCATCGATGGAGACGGTGCCGGGCAGGGCGCCGGCCGGATCCAGGACGGTGCAGCCCGAACCGCATGGGGCGACCGCCAGGTTGGGATCGTCCATTTCGGTGTGGTTGTAGCTGAGGCCCGCCGTGACCAGCAGGTGGTCGATGGGCTTGGCTTCCACGTCCAGCTCGAAGCCGTAGCCATTGGCCTTGTCGGCATTGAGCAGGCGGTTGAAGTTGGCGCCGCCGCCGACCGCGGTCAGCTGGATATCGTTCACGGTGTAGCGGAAGAGACCGAAGTTCACCCGCGCCTTGCGATCAAACAGATAGGCCTTCACCCCGCCTTCCCAGGACAGAACGGTCTCTTCGTCGGCGACGGAGAGGCTGGAGCCGAACAGCAGGCGTCCCTGGATGCTGGGAGCACGATAGCCGGTGGCGACCCGGGTATAGAGGTTGACGTCTTCGGACGCCGCCAGGGTGGCGCTGACATTCCAGCTGAGATTGTCGCTGGAGGGGCTGACCTTCAGCTTGCCGGTCGGCGGGGCGCCGATGGGCGAGATGGTCTGTTCGGCGACGAAGTCCTTTTCGTCTTCCGAATAGCGGAGGCCGGCCGAAAGGGTCAGGGCGTCATTGGCCTGCCAGTCGACATTGCCAAACAGGGCCCAGGCGGTGGTCTGCTGGTTCTGCCGGGCGAAGCCGTTGACCACGCCGCCGCCCAGGGTGTTGTAGTTGAAGCTGTCGATGGTGACGTCTTCGTCAAAATAGAAGGCGCCGGCCTGGTACTTGAAGGCGCCGGCCGTGCCGGAAATCCGCAGTTCTTCGCTGATCTGGCGGTGCTCGGGAACGCCGTCGCCGCTTTCAGCCGGGAAGGGAATGAAGCCGGGGCCGAAGGGCGGGGCGAAGCTGGCGCCGAAGCCGCCGTCGATGTCGCCGCGCGAGAAGGCTTCGACGCTTTCATAGGCGGTGATCGAGGTGATCTCGGCGTCGCCCAGATCATAGGTCAGGCGCAGACTGCCGCCGAAGGACTCGACCTCCTGCTTGGAACGGA
The DNA here is from genome assembly GCA_029866155.1 of Caulobacter sp. Classification (GTDB taxonomy): domain Bacteria; phylum Pseudomonadota; class Alphaproteobacteria; order Caulobacterales; family Caulobacteraceae; genus Caulobacter. Next base: position 75,234 of record JARWZW010000005.1, read on the forward strand.
TCTCGGCGTCCTGGGCGATCTTTTCCGGATCGAAACCGGGAACCAGCTCGTTGGAGCCAGGCCGGATGATATTGGCGCGAAACAGGCGCGGCGTGCCGTCGAGGTTGTTGTAATGCAGGTTCAGCAGGCCGCTGAAGGTCTCGTTCGGGGTGTAGAGCAGCTGGCCGCGGAAGGCGTACTGGTCATAGCCTTCGGCGACATTGTCTTTGCCGGTGAAGACGTTGTCGACCCAGTCGTCGCGATGCTGGTAGAGGCCCGAGATCCGGCCTGACAGCACGCCGTCAACGATGGCGCCGCCCACGGCGCCCTCGGCGTTGATCGTGCCGTAGGTTGCATAGGAGACCCGGGCGAAGCCGCTGGGGGTCTGGCCGGGCTTCACCGAATCGAACTTCAGGACGCCAGCCGGGGTGTTGCGGCCAAACAGCGTGCCCTGGGGCCCGCGCAGGGCTTCGACCCGCTCGATGTCGAACAGCGGAAAGCCCTTCAGGGCCGGATTTTCCAGAACCACTTCGTCATAGATGAAGGACACCGGCTGGGAGGCGTTGAGATCGAAATCGGTGTTGCCGAGACCGCGGATATAGGGACGGGGGAAGGTCCGGCCGAAGCTGGATTCCAGGGTGACGCTGGGGATGCGCGAGGACAGGACGCGGATATCGCCGCCGCTGGAGCGGATGATGTCGAGCTTTTCGCCGCTGACGGCGGTGACCGACATCGGGACATCCTGGATGTCCTGGGAAACCCGCTGGGCCGTCACGATGACGGTATCGACCTCGGTCGAGTCGGCGGTCTGGGCGCTGGCGGCCCCTGCCAGGCCGAGGGCCAGGATGGAAGCGCTGCAGAATGCGCCAATGAGTCTGGAATGCGATGTCATGCGTTGCCCCGCCTGCCGCTGAGTGAGTGAGTCGAAAAACTGTAACGGAGGTGTTTTGGGTTCTTAACAAAACCTTTCAAGAGCCCGGGGCGCAACCAGACGCAAATGAGACCACAACCGTGCGAGTCTTGGGCGAAGGGCGCCCGGAAAGTCACAGGCTGGCCGACAACCAGGCGGAATTCCTCGGTCCGGGGCCCCGGCTTGACCCCTCGGGCGCCTTTGCGCGAGATGCAGTCTTCCAGCAGGAGCCCGCCATGACCCAAAGCCTCGACAGCCTCATTACCGCCCTGCCCAAGGCCGAACTGCATCTGCATATCGAGGGCAGCCTGGAGCCCGAACTGATGTTCGCCCTGGCCCGGCGCAACGGGGTGGCCCTGCCCTTCGCGACCGTGGAAGCCGTGCGGGCCGCCTACAGCTTCTCGAACCTGCAGGACTTTCTGGACATCTACTACCAGGGCGCGGCGGTGCTTCAGACCGAGCAGGACTTCAGCGACCTGGCCATGGCCTATTTCGCCAGACTCGCGGCGGACGGCGGCCGGCATGCCGAGATCTTCTTCGATCCCCAGACCCATACCGACCGGGGCCTGCCCTTCTCAGTGGCGGCGGAGGGTCTGCTGGCGGGGATGGCGGAGGCTGAGCGGCGCTTCGGGATCACATCGAAACTGATCCTCTGCTTCCTGCGCCATCTGGACGAGGACGCCGCCTTCGCCACCCTGAAGGCCGCCGAGCCCTGGCTGGACCGGATCGTCGGTGTGGGACTGGACTCGTCGGAGGTCGGGCATCCGCCCTCACGGTTCGAAAAGGTATTCAAGGCGGCCGGCGAAAGAGGCCTGCTGCGGGTCGCCCATGCGGGCGAGGAGGGGCCGCCCGACTATGTCTGGGAAGCCCTGGACCTGCTGAAGGTCAACCGCATCGATCATGGCAACCGGTCCCTGGAAGACAGCGCCCTGACAGCCCGGCTGGCCGCCATGGAGATGACCCTGACGGTCTGTCCCCTGTCCAATCTCAAGCTCTGCGTCGTGGACGACATGGCCCGTCACCCCCTGAGGCGCATGCTGGACCTGGGGCTGAAGGCGACCGTCAACAGCGACGACCCGGCCTATTTCGGCGGCTATCTGGGCGCCAACTATCGGGCGGTCACCCACTCCCTGGGACTTGAGGCCGGGGATCTCGTCACCCTGGCCAGGAACAGCTTTACCGGCTCGTTCCTGGATGAAGAGCGTGTCGCCGGCCATCTCCAGGACATAGATGCCGTCGCCGCCCGCTGGGCCGCTGGCGCCTGACCAAAAAAAGGGGCGCCCCGAAGGACGCCCCGATCTTTTCGTCTGCGCGGTTCTACCCGGTGATGCGGTAGCGACCACGACGGTCCGGGCAGACCCGGATATAGCGGTAGTCGCTGCGACCACCCCATTCGGTCGGCGCCACTGCCAGACGGCAACGGTTGTTCGAGTACCATTTTCTGGAATAGCGACCGTTGCGCTGGCCCGGGGCATAGACCGGCTCGCGATAGGCCGAGGTCTGGCTGTAGCTGTAATAGTAGCCGGTCTCGTCACAGGCTGCCGAGCGCTCGCCGATGCTGGCGCCGATGGCGCCTCCGACGATGGCGCCCAGGACCGTCCCCTCGGTCGTGGACTGGTTGCTGGAGACATTGGAGCCGATCGCCGCCCCGGCCAGGGCGCCGATCAGGCCACCCGCCAACTGGTTGCGGTCTTCACGCTGCTCACAGGCGCTGTTCCGATAGCCGGCATAGTAGTCACGGTCGCCAGGCCCATAGGCCGGGCCACTCGGCTGACCGACAACATAGGTCCATTGGCCATAGCGGCGGACATAGGCGCCGTTGCCGTAACGCCGGTCATAGCGCATGCGACCGTCTTCCCAGGCGGAGCGCTTGGCCTCGTATTCCTGGCGCTGGTCCTGATAGCGGGCCTGGCGCTGTTCATAGGACTGGCGACGGGTTTCCCATTCGCTCTTGGCCTTGTCGTAGTCGCGCTGGTCGTTCTTGTAGTCATCCTGCTGGTCGCGCCAGGACTCATAGTTTTCACTCTGGGTCTCGGCGCTCTGGGCGGCGCGGCCCGATTGCGGGGTCTGGGCCAGGGCGGCGCCGCTGGACAGGGCGAGGATGCTGGCGAGCGCCAGGGATAGCGGTTTCGATTTCATGGGTTGGCTCCGGAGCGGCGTGAAAACAGCCGCTTGGGCCGCTCCCAGATCTGACTTGATGTCTCTGGTCCGCTTGGCAGGAGAACGCCGGCGGCGGCCGGCGGTTCCCTCAGAGCATGTCGTCCCGGGTCGGCAGCCCCAGCAACACCCGGCCGGCCAGTTCAAACACCTGGGACGCCACCATGATGTGGTGGGTGATGACATGGGCGTCCCGGAACCGCCTCTGAAGCGGGCTTTCGAGAAACACGGCCGCGCCGCCGCCAAGGTCATAGACCGTGCGGGTCACATCGGCCCCGACCTGGGCGGCCTGGGCGCAGGCCAGACGCAGTCGTGCGCGGTCCCTGATGTCTGTGGTTCCCGTGTGGCGCACGCTGTCCCACAACATCTGGATGGTCTCGAAATAGCGGGCTCGGGCGCCGTCCAGCGCGGCCGTGGCTTTCGCGAACTCGGCCTGGACGGTGTTGCGTTCGGCCAGGGACCGCTGGGAGCCCTGGGACTTGCTGGAAGCCGCCTGGGCCGCAAAGGCGGCCAGGGCGCCCCGGGCGTTGCCCAGGGCCACCGCCGCAACGCCCATGGCCAGGATGCCGAAGGGTGGAAAGCGGAAGACCTCCCCCTCGGCTAGGGGCGGGTCGGTCTGCAGGGCGACGCTGCGGCCCTTGGGAACCAGGAGATCCTTGACCGACAGGTCAAGGCTGCCGGTGCCGCAGAGGCCGGCGGTGCGCCAGGTATCGATCAGTTCGACGTCCGCCGCCTCGAAGATCATCATCCGGTGCAGGGGCGCGCCGGCAGGGTCGAGCATCGGACCGCCCTCGCCCATCAGCATGGCGCCCCCGGCCAGCCAGCGGCAGTTCTGGGACCCGCTACCCCATTTCCAGCGGCCGGTGACCCGCCAGTGATCGCCCACGTCCACAGCCTTGCCCATGGGGGCGAAGACGCCGCCGGTGATGACGTCGGGATCGGCGAACATCGTCGCAGCCAGGTCCTGGGGCAGGCGGGCCGACAGCATGGCGGTGGTGGCGCCGATCATCAGGCACCAGCCGGCCGAGGCGTCGCCCTCGGCCAGGGCCTCGATCGTTCTGGCGACCGTCAGGGGGTCGGACTGCAGCCCGCCGATCCCGGCCGGGATCAGCATCCGGAACAGGCCGGCCTGCGCCAGTTTTGTCGCCAGATCAGCCGGCAGGCGCCGGGCCTGTTCGATCTCGGGGGCGCGGGCCAGAAGTTCCGGCTGGAAGGACCTGGCGATATCGACCGGGGTCATGTCGCTCTCTGTTCCGTCAACCCGCCAGCCGCCAGAGGGCGGCCAGGTTGTTGCGCTGCATGTTGGACGAGCCGCCGACGATGGGCATGCTGAGCAGGTCGCGAACATTCCGCTCGATGTCGTAGTCGGCGCTCATGGCATAGGCGCCCATGACCTTCTGGCAGGCCAGGGCGATCTCGACCCCGGTCTCGGCGATGAACAGCTTGGCCATGGAGGTCTCCACCGCACAGGGCTGTCCGGCGCTGGCCAGGCGCGCGGCGTTGTAGAGCATCAGACGGCAGGCCTCGAGACGGGTCCGGGCGTCGACCAGGGCATGGCGGACGGCCTGGTGGCCGCTGACCGGCTTGCCGAACTGCACCCGCTGCTGGGCGTAGTCCCAGGCCTCTTCCATGGCCGCCTGGGCAAGGCCGAAGGCGACGGCGCTGATCTCCAGCTTCTCGATATCCAGGGCCCGGCCGGCCAGCATGCCCCAGCCCCGGTTCCATTTCTCCGGCCCGCCGACGATGGCGCTGGCCGGCAGCCGGACGCTGTCGAAATGCACATCCGAGGACAGGGTGTAGCGCAGGTTCACATGGTCGATGGGGGTGATGGTCACCCCGGGGGCGTCTGTCGGGATCAGGACGAAGGACAGGCCCTGTCTTGCCGGCGCCTCGGGATCGCTGCGGACCAGGCAATAGATGTAGTCGGAGAAATCGGCCCCGGTGCACCAGCGCTTGGCGCCGTCGATGATGATCTCGTCGCCCTCCCGCCGGGCGCGGGTGGCGACGGCCGACAGGTCGCCCCCGACATCGGGTTCCGACAGGCCATAGGCGAAGAACAGCTCGCCCCGGGCCAGGCGGGGCAGCAGCTCGGCCTTCTGTTCCGGGGACCCGTTCTCCAGGATGTTCATGCCGCCATAGAAGGCGCACTGGATGAAGGGACCGGCGAGGAAGGACCCGGCGCGGCAGAGCTCCTCGATGGCGGCCACGGCGGCGTGGATATCGACGCCCGAGCCGCCATGCTCTTCCGGCACGGTCAGGCCGCAGAGGCCCATCCCGGCCAGTTCGGCAAACAGGTCGCGGGGGAAGCTGTGGGCCTGGTCCCAGGCGCGGCGCTTTTCGCGCGGGGCCTTTTCAAGGACGAACCGCGACAGCTGGCGACGCAGTTCGAGGATGTGATCGGGCTCTGTCATCATTCGCCCGTCAGTCTGGGGGCCCGGCGTTCGCGGAAGGCGTTGACCGCCTCGGCCCGGTCGGCGGTCATGTTGGACAGCATCTCATAGGCCACGGCGGCGTCGCTGTTGCTGACGGCCAGTTGCTTGAGGGCGATATTGGCGACGGTCTTGGTCCAGCGGACCGCCCAGCGGGGATTGGCGAGGATCTTTCCGGCCAGTTCCGCCACCTTGGCGTCCAGCTCCGCTGCCGGGACCGCATAGTTGATCAGGCCCATCTTCGCCGCCTCATCGGCCCGCAGCAGATCGCCGGTCAGCAGCATCTCCTTGGCCCGGGCATAGCCGATCAGCTGGGGCCAGATCACCGCCCCGCCATCCCCGGCCACCAGCCCGACCTTCACATGGGGATCGCCGATCCTGGCCGTCTCATCGGCGATGATGACGTCGCAGAGCAGGGCGATGGTGGCGCCGAGCCCGGCCGCGGCGCCGTTCAGCCGGCAGATGATCGGCTTTTCCAGGTCCAGCAGGGTGGAGACGATCCGCTTGCCGTCATGGGCGATGGCCCTGAACTTCGCGGGCTGGGCGATCATTTCGTCGAACCAGTCGAAGTCCCCGCCGGCGCAGAAGACCCGGCCCTGGCCGGTGAGGATGATCAGGTCGCTGTCCGGGTCGGCCTGCAGGTCGATGAAGAGGCGGGCCATCTCGTCATGCAGAAGGCCATCCACGACATTGAGGGGCCCCGAGGTGATGGTCACCGTGAGGATCCGGCCATCCCGTTCGAAGCGAAAGCGGCTGTAGTCCTGGAGGGGAGCGTGAGTCATGACTGGCCTTTAGCTAGGGTCAGGCGCGAGGCGGACGAGGCGGCGACCGAAGTTTTCACCCCGGAACAGGCCGCAGAAGGCCTCAGGGAAGTTCTCGACCCCGTCAAATTCCTCGATGGCGATCTTCAAAGAGCCGTCGGCGATCCGGCCGGCCATGACCGCCTGGGCCTCGGGGAACTGCCGCAGATCGTCAAACACCACCAGCCCCTCCATCCGCACCCGATGGGTGATGAAGACCGCCGTGTTCCTCAGGCCGTAGCGGCTGGCCGGGTCGATATTGTAGTCGGCCACCTGGCCCGACACGACCACCCGGCCACGCAGCCGCATCAGGGGCAGGACCCGGTCGACGCTTTCATTGCCGACATTGTCGAACAGGATATCCACCCCCTTGGGACAGGCGGCGGCGATGGCGGCGGTCAGGTCGGGCTCGGCCTTGTAGTCGATGACCGCGTCAAACCCGGCCTCGTCCTTCAGCCAGGCGCATTTGCGCGGGCCCCCGGCGACGCCCACCACCCGCATGCCCAGGGCCTTGCCCAGTTGTCCGGCGGTGGCGCCGACCGGGCCGGCGGCGCTGGTGACCAGCAGGGTCTCACCCTCCCTGGCCTGGCCGACCCGGTTGAGGCCGAACCAGGCGGTCATGCCGGGGACGCCCAGCACCCCGATCCAGGCCCCCAGGGGCACACCCCGGGCGGTCCATTCGGCAGGGATCTTCTGGATGAAGCCCCGGCCGTCGGAGACGATATGCTCGCGCCAGCCGCCGCCAGCGGCGATGACATCGCCCGCGGCAAAGCCGGGATTGCGGCTGTCGGTCACCTGGGCCACGGCAAAACCGTCGATCCCCTCGCCGATCTTCATGGCCCCGGCATAGCTGTCGCCGCCCGACAGGCGCGAGCGCATGCCCGGGTCGACGGAGGCCAGAATGGTGCGGGCGATGAACTGGCCCTCGGCCAGGTCCGGCAACTCTGCGGTTTCAAGCCGGAAATCTTGCGGAACCGGCGCGCCATCGACGTGACGGGCCAGAACCCAGCGGCGGGTCAGTGTGGTCAAGCAGCCTCCCATCGCCGGTCTCGGCCGGCGTTCAGCGGGGGGAGCGTATTGGCTGGACGGGTGTCAGGGAAGGGGAATCCGTCCGGCGACGAACCCGACTTTCTCCCGAGCAGGGACCATCCGGGGGCGTTGGTCCGGCAGGCGGAAATCTGATGGAGTGAAACCACGGCTGACGGTCGGGTTGAGACAATACCGGGGGCTATGGGCGGAAAGCCCATCATCCGTGCGCCCGGATTCCTGTGGAGGTCATTCTCCGGGAATGCGGGCATGGATCACCGGACTATGTGGCTGATCTGGTCCCCAGGTTGACAGTAGAGGACGTTCAGGCGGCTTTGGCCCATGCAGCCGACCGGCACGCGAACGCGCATCCGCACGCCGCCGAGTCGATGGCCGGTTTTCTGGTCGATGAGTGAGTCGACAGGTTCATTTTGCAGGCGCTTGCGGAAGCTGTTCACGAAATGACCGCCATCCCGGAAGCTCCGCCGCTCGTTGCAGCCGGCCGGGGACCCGAAAGCCTTCCTTTGCGAAAGGGTTCCGGCCCGAGTTTTCACAGGGCCTCGGTGGAAAGCGAACGTCGCCGGTCAGTCAGTTTTCCCGGCGAGGCGTGCCGTCTGTCCCGCCGTCGGTTGAGGCACTCTTTTGAGACGGGGATAGACGCCCGGCGCCTGCGGGCTCGTTAGACTGAGGATGTCGCCGGAGATAGTCCCCTCATATTCAACCGTCTCCGCCAAAGCGGACCCGTCGCTTCGCTTCCATTCGTGAACGACCCTGAATGCGATCTGGTTTCCGTTTATCGCGGCCGGCCAAATATCACCGCCATAGCAACCACCCTCGCAGATCGTGAACACCACGGTGGGCTGGCTCTTGCTGGCGTCGAGTTCCACTTCAAATCCGTCCGCGTCGCCCGTTTCCTCACTGTATCTGACGTCGCTGTAAACGCCGCTCAGGGCGGAGGCAGGTGTTTCCGCGCAGCCTGTGAGGGCACTGGATATGAAAAACAGGGCGGCAGTTCGGAGCATCAT
>JARWZW010000061.1 GCA_029866155.1 Caulobacter sp.
CGGGCCGTTCCTCCAACAGGGCCGTCCATCAGATCAGGCCGTGGCGGTCAGATCAATCCAGCCAGCGGAGATGAAGGATCGGCATACATCCGGCGAGGCATTCGACCAGCCAGATAGGCCTCTCGGCCCGCGATAACCGCATGTTTCATGGCTGAGGCCATGAGGATCGGATCCCGCGCTTCCGCGATCGCCGTGTTCATCAGGATGCCGTCGCAGCCCAGTTCCATCCCTACGGTCGCGTCAGACGCCGTGCCCACTCCGGCATCGACCAGCACGGGCACGGACGCCTGCTCGACGATCAGGCGAATATTGACCCGGTTCTGAATGCCGAGTCCGGACCCGATGGGCGCGCCCAGCGGCATGATCGCGGCCGCGCCGGCATCCTCGAGCTTGCGCGCATAGACCGGATCGTCGGAGCAATAGACCATGACATCGAACCCCTCGCTGACCAGAAGCTTGAGCGAGCGCAGGGTTTCTTCCATGTCGGGGTACAGGGTCCTGGGATCGGACAGCACTTCCAGCTTGACCAGGGTCCAGCCCCCGGCCTCCCGGGCCAGGCGCAGGGTGCGGACCGCGTCCTCCCCGGTAAAGCAACCGGCCGTGTTGGGCAGGTAAGTGAATTCGGTTGGCTTCACAAAGTCCACGAGAAGCGGTTGGCTGCGGTCCGTAAGGTTGACCCTTCGCACGGCGACCGTGACAATTTCAGCGCCGGCCGCCCGGGCGGCGTCTGCGTTGGTCTGATAGTCCTTGTATTTTCCAGTGCCGACGATCAGCCGCGACGAAAAGGTGCGGCCAGCGACTGTCCAGGTATCAGACGATTTGCTCATGCTCCCGATCTACACGGCCCGCCGGCAGGATGGGAGGGGGAATGCCGCGTTACGGTCATAGAGCAACCCGCTGGCTCGAGGCGGCCATCCTGACCCGCCTAGCCGCCACCAATGAAGGTCACGATCTCGATCCGGTCGCCGTTTTCGATGGGTGTCGCCTCAAAAAGGGACCGTGGCACAATTTCCAGATTGCGTTCGACCGCCACTTTCCGACGGTCCAGATCAAGATGCGCCACCAGTTCCGCAACCGTGGCGATATTGTTCAGACTTTGGCGCTCGCCGTTCAAATGAATCTGCATGACCACAGCCTTGTGACCCCGCCCCTGCAGCGATACAAGGCCATCTGAATCGACGGCGGGGCCAAATGCCGAAACCGATCTTTGTTTTGAGTGGGCCCAACCTCAATCTCCTGGGGGTCAGGGAACCCGACATCTACGGTCATGAAACCCTATTGGACATTCAGGCGCGGTGCAGCCGACGTGCGGCCGAGTTCAGCATGACCGTCGAATTCAGACAATCGAATCACGAAGGCGTCCTGATCGACTGGGTCCAGGAGGCGCGGACAGCCGCCAGCGCCATGGTCATCAACCCTGCGGGCTATGGTCACACCTCCGTAGCCTTGCTGGATGCATTGAAGACTCTCGCTATTCCAGTCATTGAGTGTCACCTGTCGAACCCAGCCGCGCGGGAAGATTTCCGGCGGCATACCTATGTTTCCCTCATCGCCGCCGGCGTCGTATCCGGCTTTGGCGGCGCAAGTTACGAACTGGCCGTTGAGGCCGCAGCCGGCCTAGTCGGCGCGGTCCGGGCCTGACGACCAACAGCAAGGTATTCTTCCATGTCAAAACCCAATCCAGACGAGTCCGACGACAACAGCGTCATCGACACCAAGACCGTCCGGACCCTTGCCATGATCCTCAAGAGCACCGGCCTGACCGAGATCGAGGTCGAGCGTGGTGATCTGCGGATCCGGGTCGCAAGAGAACTGACCGCAGCCCCTGCCCACCAGACCTATGTCGCGGCTCCGTCTGCGCCCGCACCGGTGGCGTCTCCTCCGGCCGTGGCGCAGATCACCGCAGAGGTCGCAGCACCCGCCGCCCGGATCGGGGACGAGGTCAAGTCGCCCATGGTCGGCACCGTCTACATGCAGTCCCAGCCGGGCTCTCCTCCCTTCATCAAGACCGGGGACCGGGTGGTTGAGGGCCAGACCCTGCTGATCGTCGAGGCAATGAAGACCATGAACCCGATCCCCGCCCCACGGGCCGGGACCGTCCTGGAAGTTCTGGTGGGCGATGGCCAGCCGGTCGAGTTCGGCGAACCTCTCGTCGTCATCGAGTAGCCGCCGTGTTCGACAAGATCCTGATCGCCAACCGCGGCGAAATCGCCCTGCGGATCCACCGGGCCTGCAAGGAGATGGGCATCGCCACCGTGGCCGTCCATTCCGAGCCGGACGCCAATGGTATGTGGGCCCGACTGGCTGACGAGAGCGTTTGCATTGGCCCTGCCTCCGCAGCCAAGAGCTATCTGAACATTCCATCCATTATTGCCGCCGCCGAGATCACGGGCGCCCAGGCGATCCATCCCGGCTACGGATTCCTGTCTGAAAACGCCCGGTTTGCCGAGATTGTCGGGGCCCATGGCTTCACCTTCATCGGCCCCAAACCGGAACATATCCGGATGATGGGCGACAAGATCACCGCCAAACAGGCCGTGAAGGACGCGGGTATTCCGGTGGTGCCCGGCTCGGACGGCGCCATTACGACCGAAGAGGAAGCCTTCGCCGCCGCCATGGAAATCGGCTTTCCTGTTCTCATCAAGGCGGCAGCCGGTGGCGGCGGTCGAGGGATGAAGGTCGCCGAGACCGAGGCCGATCTGTTCGAGGCGGTATCCACGGCCAGGGCAGAGGCCCGCGCTGCTTTCGGCGATGACGCTGTCTATATGGAGCGCTACCTCCAGAAGCCCCGCCATATCGAGCTGCAGGTCATCGCTGACAGTCATGGCAATGTTGTGCATCTGGGCGAACGGGACTGCTCGCTGCAGCGCCGTCATCAGAAGGTGATGGAAGAAGCGCCCTCCCCGGCTTTGGACGCAGCCGGCCGCGCCAGGATTGGCGAGGTTGTCGTGGAGGCGATCCGGGCGATTGGCTATCTGGGCGTAGGAACCATTGAATTCCTTTGGGAAAATGATGAGTTCTTCTTCATCGAGATGAATACCAGGCTGCAGGTTGAACATCCGGTGACCGAGGCCATTACGGGCATCGACCTGGTTCGCGAGCAGATCCGTATTGCCGCTGGCCTGCCCCTGAGCTTTAGCCAGAAGGACGTGACCTTCGAGGGCCATGCCATCGAATGCCGCATCAATGCGGAAAATCCCCGCACCTTCACGCCTTCACCCGGCAAGGTCACCGATTTTCATGCGCCGGGCGGTCTCGGGGTGCGGCTCGATAGCGGTCTCTATGCCGGTTATTCGATACCTCCCTATTACGACAGCCTTGTCGGCAAGCTGATCGTCCATGGTCGGGACCGAGCCGAGTGTATTGCCCGCACCCAGCGCTGCCTGAGTGAAATGGTCGTTTCGGGGATAGAGACCACCATCCCGCTGTTTCAGGACCTGCTGCAGAACAGCGACATCCGGGCCGGCGACTATGACATCCACTGGCTGGAGCGGTGGATCAAGGCGCAGGGTTGAGCCGCTGGGCCCCGACTTCACGCCTGAGGATCTGATCGACTGCTATCGCAGGGGCGTGTTCCCCATGGCGGACGCGCGCGACGACCCGGGCCTCTTCCTGATTGATCCGCCCCGGCGCGGGGTCCTGCCGCTGGATCGCTTTCATCTGTCCCGGCGCCTGGCGCGAACCGTCCGACAAGACTGTTTCGAGGTCCGCACCGACACAGCCTTTGTCGCCTTGGTGTCACTCTGCGCCGAGTCACAACCAGATCGAAGTGAGACCTGGATCAACCACGGTATTGAGTCCCTCTATGGGGCCCTGCACCGGCGCGGCCTGGCCCACAGCGTTGAATGCTGGAAGGACGGAGTCCTGGTTGGCGGGCTCTACGGCGTCAGCCTTGGCGGCGCCTTCTTCGGCGAGAGCATGGTTTCAAGGATACGGGACGCCAGCAAGGTCGCCCTGGTGCATCTTGTCGCCAGGCTGATTGTCGGAGGGTTTCGGCTGCTGGACACGCAGTTCCTCACCGAACATCTCGAACAGTTCGGGGTCGAGGAAATTCCAAGGGCGGAGTATCATCGAAGGCTGGCCAAGGCCTTGGATCAGCCCTCGGACTTCGCCAGGTTCAAGGGGAATGGTCAGCTGGCCTTACAGGCGATCAACCAAGCGTCATAGACCGGGTGTTGCAGCGGATTCAGGGCCGGAGATGAGGCAAACATCCAGCCCTTGAAGACCTGGCGGGTCGGCGGCGACGGGCGTCCCGGTTGCGGCTTGGGCTGAGACTCCACCTGGACGTAGGCGGCCGATTCAGGGACCAGTTCATCCGGCGCCGCGCTTTCGCAGGCCCGAACTGTAAAGACCAGGGACTTGTAGCGCACCGACTGTCCGACCGGCACCTGGAAGCGCAGGGTCTCCGCCGTGACCTTGTCCAGGGCCTGGATGATTGCCGACCCAGCCCGGACTCGCTTGAGCGGCTCAACAGCCTTGCTCCCGGCGGCGGACTTGGCTGGCGGCTTCTCATCCGGCAGGGGTTGAATTTCAACCGGGCTGGACGGGACCAGCAGGGGCGGCGGCGGCGCAACCTGCGATGGAGGAGCCTCTTCCACAGGCGTTTCGACCGCAGCAGGCGGCACGGGGACGGCCTGGGCCTCCGCGACACCCGCCAGCGCCAGGCCGCAGACCATGAGAATCTTGGCCGCAGATTTCATCGGACTGCTATTCCGGCGTCCAGGGCAGATAGTCGCCCGTAGCCGCGTCGCGCTGTCCGGATCCGGCGATCGAGCCCTTCGGCCGCCAGGCATAGACCGTGCCGGTCAGGTTCGGCCGATGGTCCTTTTCCCACGCTCTCCGGGGCAAGGGCTCGATCGTCGGCGGCTGGTCAAAGGTGTAACGCAGCCAGCCGTGCCAGTCGGGCGGCACTTTCGAAGCCTCGGCGTACCCCGTGTAGATAACCCAGCGACGCTTGCGGTCGTCATAGCTGTCCGAGTTGTCTCGAGCCTCGTAGTAGGTATTGCCAAACTCGTCCTGCCCGACCTTCACACCACGTCGGCCAATATGGAATCTCTGGCCAATCGTTGCGCCGTTCCACCAGGTGAAGATCGCTTTCAGCACGCGAGAATCCGACATCGGCAAGGGGTTTCAAAGCTGGCGGACCATAAGGCCAGCGCCGCCAAACGCCAAGGGTGAAAGGCCATTCAGACCGGGACGCAAGGCGGCGGCGATCGCCAGGTCTATCGCCAGACCCCAGCGCCCAGTTCACACCACATCTTGTGGAGAGACGTAACCTACGCCCCATCATCTATTGCAGGGCGGGAAATGGCCGCTTACGGTCAGAAGCATAGCTGGAGCGGGCATCGATGCGTTTTGATCGGCGGAGAGCGAGTTTGCCGGGTCCCGAACTGGACCTGCGCACGCTTGAGTCGTCCGACGGGCCTATCGAAGTGCTGGCGCCCCGATCCATGCCATCGGCGCAGGTTCAGGCCTGGCTGGACTGGGGATGCGCGCAGTCGGCCTGCTCAGGCGCCGGCCAGGCCAGCGACAAGACCCTGCCCGCAGTCTTGCGTTCATCGCCCCATCCGTCAGGCGCGCTCGGCGGCGGACCGTTTCGGCTGGCCCAGCGTCTCGCCGAAGCCGGCTGGCGGTCCGGGGTGTTCGATCGGCCGGTTGACGCCGGCGCCTTCCGTGACGAGTTGCTCGCCCTGCAGATCGATGGCGCGATCGCAGTCTCCGGCGATGTCCTCTCGCCGACCACGCCCGTCATCCGCCTTGAAGACTCCGCAGCCCCCCAGCAATTGAAGGCCCTGGCGTCCGGGATCCAGGCCGCCCGGCTGACCCGGTCAGCCCTGTCCGCGCTCGGGGCCCGTCTGGACCGGGTCAGCGATGCTGTGCGTCGGTGCGAGGGTGATCCGGCGGCCTGCGCTTCTCCTTCGACCAATCCGGCGCTCGCCCGGGCTGCGCTTTCGGCCCGCCTTTCCGGGGCCAGCGACGCCGCCATCCAGGAGGCCATTGCCACAGGGCGGGCGGGGCGCTCGCAACGACCGGCCGAACCTCAACCGGCCGAAAGCCTGGCGACACTGGTCCTTGGCGGCTCAACTCAGCGAGCACTCTGCTCCGATGACCTCGCCTTCCTGGGCTGGCAGTCGGCCGAGGCCGAATTTGTCAGCAGCGCTGCAGATGCAGACAGGCTGGCCTTGCAGAAGACCGGTCCCCGGGGCGCCATTGATCTCCTGGCCTTCGAGACCTCGGAAGGACTGGACGCCGAAGGGTTCAGCGCCACCGTGAAGTTGCTGGCCTCGGCATTGCGGATCGAGGCAGGCGCTGACAGGCCCGCGACCCTGACCCTGGCCAACAGCGCTTCGCTAATGGTGTCCAGGGGATTGGCATATGGCTCGGACGCCGCCTGTCGGCAGGCGACAGCCATCTGGTCCCTGGCTGTTCGTGCTGCAGACGGCCAGGTTAGCCTGGCCGTGGTGGAAGACCCGGAACTGGGTCTGCGACTCGGCGGGGCGATCCTGGGATCGGGTCCTTGGCAGGGTCCGGTCACCTTCGCCGAAACGGCAGACGGCGAAGTCGTTCGGACTCTCAGTTGCGCCGCCTTGCTGGCGACGACAGCCCTTGGCGTGGAGCCCGACAGCCTGCGTCGAGCCGTGTTGGGGTGTCGGAGCCTGGCGGACGCCCCCCACATCAATCCCGACCGGCTGGCGGCCCTGGGTTTTACACCTCACGAAATCAGCCGCGTGGACGGGCAACTGGCTCTGTCCAGCGCCCTGAACGAAGCCTTTGCGCCCCATATCGTAGGTGACGGGTTCCTGCGCGATGTCCTCGGTGTCAGCCCGGAGCGACTGAACGAACCCGGCTTTGACACCCTGGCCTGTGCAGGATTCTCACCAGACCAGATTCGTGAAGCCGCCGACCATGTCCTGGGCTCCTCCCAACCAGGCCCGGCATCCGGCCTCTCGGCGGAAACCCTGGCCGTCCTGTCAATCAATCCGACCCTGATGGAAAGGCTGACCTTCCACGGCGCCCTCGAGACCGCCTGTGAACAGGCGTCGGTCCTGACACTGTCACTGCCGTTCGAGGCCAGCATCCAGGATGCGGCCGAGATCCATGCCGCTGCTGAAAACGCCGGGCTGCGCGCCTACCGGATACTTAGGTCAGGACCACCAGCCGATCTGAGACTGGACCTTCCCGCAGAGGTTCCAGCGCCGGTGACGGCCTCCAGTACGCCGCCACCGGTGCAGGAGCGGATCGTCGAGCGGGTGGTGGAACGTGATCGCACCCGCCGAAAACTGCCGGATCGACGCAAGGGCTACATTCAGAAGGCAGCCGTCGGCGGACATAAGGTCTATCTCCACACGGGAGAATATGACGATGGCGAATTGGGTGAGATCTTCATCGACATGCACAAGGAAGGCGCTGCCTTCCGAAGCGTGATGAACAATTTCGCCATCGCCATATCCATTGGCCTGCAATATGGCGTGCCGCTGGAAGAGTTCGTCGACGCCTTCGTCTTCACGCGATTCGAGCCTGCCGGTCCGGTGACCGGCAATGACACGATCCGGTCCGCAACCTCCATACTCGACTATGTGTTTCGTGAGTTGGGGGTCAGTTATCTCGGGCGGGACGATCTGGCCAACTCTACAGGCGAGCCCCTGAACGCCGATGGACTGGGCCGTGGCAAGGCTGACGACGCGTTTCAGCCCGAAGCGGAACCCCAGCCCGCAAGCCGCTTCATTTCCAAGGGCTTCTCCCGCGGGGCGGCGCCAGACAACCTGGTGTTTCTGCCATTTGGCGGTCGCCGAACGCCGGACGCCGCCATCGAGCACACCCGGGCGTCCAGTGTCTGTCCATCCTGCGGGGATCAGGCGGTTTTCGCCGGCCTCTGCGAAACCTGCGGCGCCGCCTCCGATCAGGGGGTTGGCTCCACCCTCTGACTCTGGCCCCGACCTTGCAACGTTAACGCAGCAGAGACTCTGTTCGTGCAAGGTTGCGCCGTCATGAAACGCCTTACCATCCTTGCGGCCCTCGCCGCCCTTGTCGCCGGCCCCGCCGGCGCCCAGAACGCCGGCCAGATATCGATGGTGGCTCGCGGCGCCAGCTGTCCCCGCTGCAATCTGTTCCAGGCCGACCTGACCGGAGTCGAGCTTCGCGGCCTGAACCTGTCCCGGGCCCGTCTGCGACAGGCCACACTGACCGCCTCGGTCATGAACAGGGTGCGGTTTGACGGCGCCGATCTGCGGGACGTTGACGCCGCTGCAGCGGTTTTCAGCGGCTCCAGCTTCGTCTCGGCCGACCTCACCAATGGCAATTTTGTTGGAAGCTATCTTCAGGGCGCCAATCTGAGGGGGGCCACACTGACCGGAGCGGTTTTCGCCGGCGCGGAAATGGACCGGGCCATCGGATTGACCCAGCCGCAGCTGAGCCAGGCCTGCGGCGATCTGTCCACGCGGTTGCCAAGAGGCCTGACAATCCCGGCCTGCTGAGCGATGCGACCGCCGCGCTAAACCGAAAGCTCAATCCTTACCGCGAATTAAGTGGCGAACGGCCCTGTGAAGCGCCAGTTGTCAATGGCCATGAAAAGACTGCTTGTCACCGCATCCACCCTGATCCTGCTGGCTTCAGCCGGTGCGGCCAGTGCGCGCACAGTCTATGAAGAGCAGGACATTCCGCGACAGATCTCCTTCGGCGGCTCCTGCCAGAAATGCGAACTTTCGGGCAAGAAGCTGACCAATGCCCACTTCACCGGCGCGAACTTCAATGGAGCCGTGCTGATCGGCGCCGATCTTCGCGGCGCCATCTTCATGGGTTCGACCTTCCAGGGGGCCAATCTGTCCCGGGCGGACCTGCGAGGCGCCGGGTTCACCGGCAGCAATTTTGCCTTCGCCGATTTTACCGGCGCATCCCTTGATGGCATCGGGGGCCCAGGATCCTCCTTCCAGCGGGCCAACCTGACACGAGCCAGCCTGGCCGGCGCTCAACTGCCGGGCTCCAACCTGTCATTCGCCAATCTCAGCTTTGCCCGCTTTCGTGGAGCAGACATGCCCCACGTGAATCTCAGCAAGACCTTGGCGATCAAGGCCGACTTCCGGGATGCCGAAATGGTCGGGGCCAACCTGTCCGATGGACAGTTTACCGACGCCTCGTTCAGGGGGGCGGACCTGACGGGCGCCCGTCTGACCAATGCAGTGTTTGGCGGAGCAGATTTCCGCGGAGCCGACCTGTCCGGAACGTCGCTCGCCGGGGCCGATCTGTCCCGGTCTGAAGGCCTGACCCAGGGACAGATAAACGACGCCTGTTCGGATGCCGAGACCCGTCTGCCGGCCGGTCTGAGTCCGCGCCTGTGCAAGGGTCGGCGGATGATCATGATCGGCCGAAGCCCGGCTTCACCGCGCCCGCCAGCGCCCCCTGCCCCGCCAGCGGCCCCGAGGCCGCCAGCAGGAAACCGGTAGGGTCAGGCCTTCAATGGCAGCGCTGTCCGGATGTGAAGTTCCTTCAGCTGCTTTTCGGACGCCTCCGACGGCGCGCTCATCAGCAGGTCCTGGCCCTGCTGGTTCAGCGGGAAGGCGATGACCTCACGGATTGCCGTCTGACCTGCCAGCAACATAACGATCCGGTCGATGCCAGGCGCCAGTCCGCCATGTGGCGGCGCGCCATAGCGGAAGGCGTTGAGCATGCCGCCGAACTGGTCCTCGACCACCTCGGCACCATAACCGGCGACCTCGAAGGCCTTGAGCATGATCTCGGGCCGGTGATTCCGGATCGCGCCGGAGCAGAGTTCATAGCCATTGCAGACGATGTCGTACTGGTAGGCAAGGATATCCAGCGGGTCCTTGGTCTCCAGCGCTTCAAGCTCGCCCTGCGGCATTGAGAAGGGGTTGTGGCTGAAGTCGACCTTCTTCTCCTCGTCCGACCATTCGAACATGGGGAAATCGACGATCCAGCAGAAATCGAACCGACCCTCCGCGATGAGACCGAGGTCCGTGCCGACCTTGGTGCGGGCAGAGCCTGCGAACTTGTAGAAGATCTTGGGGTCGCCGCCGACGAAGAAGGCGCTGTCGCCGACCTTGAGACCCAGTTGCTGGCGAATGGCTTCCGTGCGCTCGGGTCCCAGGTTCTTGGCGATCGGGCCTGCGCCTTCCAGAACACCGGCCTCCTCGCGCCAGAAGATGTAACCGAGGCCGGGCTGGCCCTCCGACTGGGCCCAGCTATTCATCTTGTCGCAGAAGGCCCGCTGGCCGCCGCCCGGACCAGGAACCGCCCAGACAGCGTTGCTCGCGTTTTCCAGCATTCGCGCAAAGACGCCAAATCCGCCGCCCCGGAAATGCTCGGACACGTCCTGCATTTCAATGGGGTTTCGCAGATCCGGCTTGTCAGTGCCGTACTTGGCGATCGACTGGCGATAGGGAATCCGCGGGAAGGGATAGGGCGTCACCGCCTTGCCCTCGGCGAATTCTTCAAACACCCCGTGCATCACCGGCTCGATGGCTGCGAAGACGTCTTCCTGGGTGACGAAGCTCATCTCCACATCAAGCTGATAGAATTCCAGGCTCCTGTCCGCCCGCAGGTCCTCGTCGCGGAAACAGGGCGCGATCTGGAAATAGCGGTCGAAGCCGGACACCATCAACAGCTGCTTGAACTGCTGGGGCGCCTGGGGAAGCGCGTAGAACTTCGAAGGATGCATGCGCGAGGGCACGAGGAAATCCCTCGCGCCTTCCGGAGAGGACGCCGTCAGGATCGGGGTCTGGTACTCCAGGAAGCCCTGACCGACCATTCGCTTGCGAATGCTGTCGATAACCTTTGACCGCAGCACGATATTGCGGTGCAGGGTTTCCCGACGAAGATCGAGATAACGGTGCTTGAGGCGGATTTCCTCGGGATAGTCCGGCTCCCCGAACACCGGCAAAGGCAGTTCAGCGGCTTCGGACAGCACTTCCACAGCGCTGACCCTCACCTCGACCTCGCCGGTCGGCAGGTTGGCGTTGACGGTTTCCGGCGTCCTGGCAACCACCTCGGCATCAACCCGGATGACGCTTTCAGCGCGCAGGCGCTCGACCATGTCAAAACCCGGCGTACCCGGATGCAGCACCAACTGGGTCAGGCCGTAATGGTCACGAAGATCGATGAACATCAGGCCGCCATGGTCCCGCTTGCGGTGGATCCAGCCGGACAGCCGGACCGTCGAACCGGTGTCGGAAGCGCGCAGGGCGCCGCAGGTATGTGAGCGATAAGCGTGCATTTTTTTGGTCTTGAGGCCGCAATTCGGGAGGCGCGGAAGGGCGCATGTAGCCTCTTGAATGTCAAGGTTTCCGAGCCTGGTCCGGTCATTGTCCACAGCCCAAGGCGCGGTATCCCCGTCCTTGCTTCATCGGGTCATCGACCCGTCCATGACATCGGTCTAGGAATGACTTGTGTCGATCGCCGCCCAGTTTCGCCTGCCCTTCGAACCCGCCGCATCCTGGTCGCGTGACGCCTTTCTGTTGTCCGCCAGCAATGACGAAGCCGTCGCCACCCTGGACCGCTGGGTTGCCACCTCCAGCGGCCCATTGGCCCTGATCGGCCCGGCGGGTTCGGGCAAGACCCACCTGGCCCAGGCCTGGGCGGATGAGGCGGGCGCCGCGGTGGTTATCCCCGGACGTCCGGTCCCGGTCGAACAATTGGGGCCCCTGTTGATCGAGGACATCGATCTGGGCTTTGAGGACTCCAGCCTTTTTCATCTTCTCAACCAGGCAGCCGTCGGTCGCCAGGTGCTGATCACCGGGCGGATCCGGCCGCTGGCCTGGGAGTCAGGGCTCCCGGATCTCCGTTCGCGCCTCAACGCCTTGCCGGTCGCCGAGATCGCCCCGCCTGACGACGCCCTTCTCCAGACGGTTCTGGAGCGTCTTTTCATGGACCGTCATATTCGGCCCGAAGAGGATCTCTACCCCTATCTTCTGGCGCGAATGGAGCGATCGGTGTCAGCGGCCCGCCGCCTTGTCGCCCGGATGGACGACGCCGCAGCGGCCCGAAGCCGCCCCATCAACAAGGCCCTGGCCCGGGATCTCCTGGGCGAGAGTGCAGACCTCTTTGACGACGAGCCTGGCGAATCCTGAGCAACGTCCTTGACGGTCGGGTAACCAGCGGACGTTGAAAGTGTCACAACCATGCGCCAAATGAAGCCGAGCGTCAGACTTCGAGGATCGATGTCCAGTTCCGAACCCGCAGGTGTTTCGCCTCCGACCTCAGTTGCGATCCCGCCCATTGCACCGGCCCCAGTCCAGTCGGGCCTGCACCTTGACGACAGCCTGATGCTATCGGTGGACCGCTTCTTCAATCGTGAGCTTTCCTGGCTGGCCTTCAATCGGCGAGTCCTGGAGGAGGCCGAAAACTACCGGCACCCCCTGCTGGAGCGACTTCGCTTTCTGTCCATTTCGGCCAACAATCTGGATGAGTTCTACATGGTCCGGGTCGCCGGCCTGAAAGGACAGGTCCGCGAAGGTGTACGCAAGGTCAGCCAGGACGGCCTGACGCCCCTCGAACAGCTCGACCGGGTCAATGCATCCGCCTCGGACCTGATGGCCGACCAGCAGCGGATCTGGCGCTCCGTGAGGGCGGAACTGGCCAGCGAAGGGATGAAGCTGCTGGATGCGCGGGACGTTTCGGCCGCAGACCAGCCAGCCGCCGAGAGCATCTTCATCAATCATCTGTTTCCCGTCCTGACCCCCCTGGCGATCGATCCGGCCCACCCCTTTCCCTTCATCCCCAATCTCGGCTTCTGCCTGGGCTTGAAACTTCGCCGGACCGGGGACGGAAAGCTGCTCTACGCACTGGTGCCGGTTCCGCAGCAGGTTCGACGCTTCTGGGAACTCCCTGCGCCGGCTCGACGCAAGGAGCGTCGCTTCATCGCTCTGGAATCGCTGATCATCCTCTGCCTCGACCAGCTTTTCCCCGGATATGAGGTCGAAGGACGCGGTCTTTTCCGTATCGTGCGCGACAGCGATATCGAGATCGAGGAAGAAGCCGAGGACCTTGTCCTGGAATTCGAGACCCAGTTGAAGCGTCGCAGGATGGGGGATGTGGTCCGGGTCAAGGTCCAGACCACCATGCCCCAGGACCTGAGAGACTTCATTCTGGACGGCCTGGACGCCGCCCCTGATGACGTGGTCAATGTGGACGGTAAGCTGGGCCTGTCGGCCATGTCGGAACTGATCCCGAAGGACCGCGCCGACCTGAAATTCCCGCCGTTTGTCGCCCGGTTTCCCGAGCGGATCCGGGACCATGCCGGCGATTGTTTCGCCGCGATCCGGGAAAAGGACATCCTGGTCCACCACCCGTTCGAGAGCTTTGACGTGGTCGTGCAATTCCTTCGCCAGGCGGCGCGGGATCCGCAGGTGATCGCCATCAAGCAGACACTGTACCGAACGAGCCAGGACAGTCCGGTCATTGCGGCCCTGATCGAGGCGGCGGAGAACGGCAAGAACGTTACGGCCCTGGTTGAAATCAAGGCGAGATTTGACGAGGAAAACAATCTTCGCTGGGCCAAGGACCTTGAAAAGGTCGGGGTCCACGTCGTGTTCGGCTTTGTCGAGTACAAGACCCACGCCAAGCTCAGCCTGGTCGTCCGGCGCGAGGGAGAGACCCTGCGGACCTATTGCCACTTCGGAACCGGCAACTATCACCCGGTCACGGCCAAGATCTACACAGACCTGTCACTGTTCACGACGGACCCGGCCCTGGGTCGCGACAGCGCGCGGCTGTTCAATTACATCACTGGCTATGCACAGCCTAACCGCCTGGAAAAGCTGTCCTTTTCTCCCCAGACCATGAAGCCGGACCTCCTGGCCATGATCGAGGAGGAAGCCGCCAACGCCAGGGCCGGCAAAACCGCCGGCATATGGGCCAAGTTGAACGCCCTGGTGGATCCGGAACTCATCGACGCCCTCTATCGGGCCAGCCAGGACGGAGTTGCGATCGACCTGGTCATCCGGGGTATCTGCTGCCTGAGACCCGGCATCGCCGGGCTGTCAGAGAACATCCGGGTCAAGAGCATCGTTGGCCGGTTTCTGGAACATTCCCGGATCGTCGCCTTCGCCAATGGCGCGCCACTGCCCAGCAAGAAGGCCAAGGTCTTCATCTCATCGGCGGACTGGATGCCCCGCAATCTGGACCGCCGTGTCGAGGCCCTGACCCCGATCAGCAATCCGACCGTTCACGAGCAGGTTCTCTCCCAGATCATGGTCGCCAATCTGAACGACGAGGCGCAAAGCTGGGTGCTGGATTCGTCCGGTGGCTACAGTCGCGATCCGGCCTGGAACCGTAAAGACGCCTTTTCAGCCCATGACTACTTCATGACCAATCCCAGCCTGTCCGGACGCGGCCACAAAGTCAGTGACCTGCCCGGCGCTCTGGACCTGGATCCGGACCATGTCATCCTCAAACGCTAGTCTGGTCCACGACGCTGCCGTTATCGACGTTGGTTCAAACTCGGTCAGGCTGGTGCTTTATCGTATCGAAGGCCGGTCTATCTGGACGGTCTTCAATGAGAAGGTGCTGGCCGGTCTGGGCAGGGATCTGAACAGCACAGGTCGGCTGTCGCCCGAAGGCGCCGCGGCAGCCATGTCCGCCCTGCGTCGCTTCCAGATGGTCGTCGGCCGAATCTCACGGGACAGGATTTTCACCGCCGCCACAGCAGCTATCCGACAGGCCTCGGACGGCCCTGCCTTTACCCAGCAGGTAGCCTCCGAGACGGGGCTGGACCTTCGCGTCCTTTCCGGCCTCGAAGAGGCCCGATACGCCGCGCTGGGTGTCCTGGCGGGCGCCCCGGCAGAGACCGGTCTGGTCGGCGATCTGGGAGGCGCCAGCCTGGAGCTGACCCCGATCGGCCCGGACGGCGCCGGCGCAGGCGCGAGCCTTCCGCTTGGTCCGTTTGCCTTCCGGGCGAGGGGGGACAGCGATCTTGAAGGCCTCAGACGGGAAATCGACGAGCGGCTGACAGGGATCGAGCGATTCAGGACCAGTCATTTTCATGCCGTCGGCGGGGCGTGGCGCAATCTGGCGCTCATCCATATGCACATGACCGGCTATCCCCTGAGGGTGGTTCATCAGTACGAGATGAGCCGGACCGACGCCCTGAATGCCTGCCGCTTCGTCGCCAGCCAATCAAAGAAGTCCCTCGAAGCCGTCGAGGGGGTTTCCCGGAAGCGGGCTGAAACCCTGCCCCACGCCGCCATCGTCCTGGAACGACTGATCCTTCGTCTCGACATCCAGACTGTCTATCTCTCCGCCTACGGCGTTCGGGAAGGACTGCTATTCGAGGCCATGGACCAGGCGACCCGTCGCCTTGACCCTCTGATCGAAGGCTGCAGCGCCCTGGCGGCCCGCAATGGCGCTGACGCAGGCCTGGGTCCTGCGCTCAGTGAATGGCTCAAGCCGGTCTTTCAGATTCTGGATCCGGTCCTCGGCGATCGGGACTCCATTCTTCGTTCGGCCGTCTGCCGGCTGGCCGATCTGGGGTCGCGGCTTCATCCGGACCATCGCGCAGATCTGGTGTTCGAACAGGTGTTAAGGGCGCCCATCGCCGGCCAGAGTCATGCCGAGCGGGCGTTCCTGGCTGTCGCCGCTTTTTCCCGACATTCCAGTTCTTCCTCGATGCCGGAACAGGCCGCGATCAATCGCCTGCTTCCGGAGGCTGCCAGAAGACGCGCTCGCGCGCTCGGGGCCGCCATACGGCTGGGGTGCGACCTTACGGGCCGGGACCCTGCCCTTCTGTCAAGAACCCAGCTATCCCTCGACGGCGAACACCTGAGACTGTCGGCGGAGCCTGGCCTCAAGGACCTTTTGCTAGGCGAACAGACCACCCGGAGGTTCACAGCCCTGGCCGGACATCTCGGCGTCCGGCCAGAACCGATCAACAGCTAGACTGTTCAGGCCGCCACCGGCTTCGCCGGTGTGAAGGCCTCGCGCCAGGCCTCAAGGGCGGCGCGGTTGTCGTGATCCCAAGGATGGAAGTTGGGACGGAACCAGTCGAAATAGGCGCCCCAGCTCTTGCGGAAAAGCCCGGGCTTGCCAAACAGATAGCCCAAGACCTTCGTATAGGCCTTCAGCGGCTTCATACCGTCGGCGATGAGCAGTTTGGCGGCAAATCGGGTTATGTTTCGGGTGAACATCAGGGTGATCAACAGCATGACCCGAGCCCTAACCCGATAGCGGGTCAGCGGGCTCCAGTCCTTCGAGATCTCCTGGAACACATCAAACGCTACGCCCTTGTGTTCGGTTTCTTCCATGGCATGCCACTGCCAGAGCCGGACCATGTCCTCCGGCGCACCAGCGAAGATCTCGGGATCTTCGAGGAAGCGGTCGGCCATCATGGCCGTGAAATGTTCCAGCGCGATAGTGATGCTCAGCATGGCGATGGGGCCACGGCCCCTGGCCAGCACCATCCGCTGCTTCAGTTCATCCTCGATTTCGGCGACCGGATAGCGGTTCCGATCAAGGGCGCCATTCAGGCCAACATGCTCTCGGGAATGGATCGCTTCCTGGGTGATGAAGGCGTTGGCGTCCGCCAGCAGCTTGCCGGTCAGTTGCGGGCGGTAGTTGCGTACGGCGTCCATGAACAGCCGCTCACCATCGGGGAAGGTCAGGGACAGGGCGTTGAAGACCGCAGTTCCCACCGGGTCTCCGCCCAGCCAGGCGCGATCGCTGGCGCCTTCCATGCTGAAATGCAGGTCCCGCGGCGTGACGGCGACATCCTGGGGCGTGGCGACAGCCATTGTCTTGATCCTCGGCTCAGGGTCTCATCCGCGAGACCACTTCGACTTTCAGATAATGGCTACTGACAAAAATGTCAATATCAACTCCGGGGATCGCTCCGCGAACCCGCCGCTCACCTGAAGCAGCCCGCGAAAACATCCTGGCGGCGGCCGAATCGATCCTGATCGATGCCGGCCCACAGCATCTGAAACTGGCTCAGGTGGCCCGCGCCGCTGGTGTTGTTCATGCAAGCGTCCTCCACCATTTCGGCTCCATAGACGGCGTCCAGAGCGCCCTGATGGCCAGGATGGTACAACAGCTGGTCGCCAGGATCGTGGCCATCACGGCCGAGGCGCAAGACCCGGCCCAGATCGCCGGGATCGGCGTCGAGGCCCTGTTTGACGCCTTTGAGGAAAGAGGCGCAGCGAGGCTGGCCGCATGGCTGGAACTGACAGGTGAGTCCCGCCGACTGACCCTGGTCAGGGAAGCCGTCCGGGAGGTCATTGCCGCGAGAATGTCCACTGATGTCAGCGTCTCCGCCGAGTCCATGGAGGATTTCATTCTGGCCAGCATCAGCATCGCCCTTGGTGTGGGCCTGTTCGGAGCAACCCTCAGCGTACTGCTTGGCAAGCCGGAGGCGCGGGCGAGGGACGTGGCCCTGGCCCTGCTGAGGGACCGCCTCGCTGCGGCCATCAGCAAGGGCCCTCGCTAGAGCCTGCTCCGCTATGACCGAACCGATCATAGCGGAAAACCTGATTCTAATTCAGAGTGTTAGAGCTTGTTTCGATCCGATAACCGCTTCGCACTTATCGAAACATGCTCCAATCTAGTTGCCAGCCCAGCGTTGCTTCTGCGGCCCGCCGGCAAGGGTCAAGGTACGCTCGTCGATCAGCACCCCGTTCTTCATGACCCAGGCGATGGCCTTTGCATTGGCGATGTCGCGGGTCGGGTCGGCTTCCAGCAGCACCATATCGGCCAGCTTTCCAGCGGTGATGCTGCCCATGTCCTGCTCCCGCCCCA
>JARWZW010000018.1 GCA_029866155.1 Caulobacter sp.
CCCCAGGAAAGGGACGGACGGATGAAGCGATCAAGGTTCACGGAAGAGCAGATTATTGGGGTTCTGCGGGAGCAGGAGTCCGGAGTTTCGGTGGCGGACATTTGCCGCAAGCACGGGATCAGTTCGCCGACCTTCTACAAGTGGAAGGCCAAGTCCCGTCGGTCGAAGAACCCCGGCCTGACTGACGAGCTTGAGAGTTGGGCGAAGGCATCTCTAGCCCAGGTGGAAAGGATGAGGTGTGGCCCATTGTTTGGGGTGGGAGCGGACGCGTGACCCGTCCGCCCGCCCGTTTCAAACAGACCGACCTAACCCGCGCCCTCGCGGCTGTGGAAAAACATGGTCTTCCTGTGAGTGGATGCGAGATCGCACCTGATGGAACGATCCGTATCTTGACCGCCACAGCCCCGGCTGCACCCCTGTCCGACTTGGACTTGTGGAGGGCTCAGAAGCATGCCCGTCGTGCAGCTCAAGGGACTTAATAGCCTGACCAAGACGCTCGCCGATGGTCGACGAGTGACCTACTGGTATGCATGGAAGGGGGGCCCTCGCCTTCCCGGCAGGCCGGGATCGAAGGACTTCATGGCCGCCTACATGGCGGCCCTCACTGACCGGAAGATGCCAAAGGCGAGCACGCTGGCCGCCCTGGCGCTTCGCTACAAGGCCAGCCCGGAATTCACGAAGAACGCCCTCAGCACCAAGGCGGAATGGTCGAGGTGGCTCGACCGAATCAATGACGACGAAATCGGCCAATTGACCTTTCGCGCCCTGGACGACCGGCGGGTCAAGGCTGACCTGCTGGAATGGCGGGACCAATGGGCCGACCGCCCCCGCAGCGCCGACTATGCGATGCAGGTGCTGAGCAGGGTTCTGTCCTGGGCGGTTAGCCGCGGCGAATTGGCTTACAATCATGCTGCCGGCGCGGAGCAGTTGTCCGGCGGCAATAGGTCGGACCAGATTTGGACGCCGGCTGAAGTCGACGCTTATGTCGCCGAGGCCAAATCGCCAGAGGTGGGGTTCATTGTCCGGCTGGCCTGCCTTACCGGACTTCGCCGCGAGGATCTAACTAGTTTGGCCTGGGGACACGTCGGTGAAGTCGCCATCGTGAAGCCGACCAACAAGAGCCGGGGGCGCAAAATCGCCCGGATCCCGATCCTCGCCGAGACCAGGGCCCTGCTCGACGAGATCAAGACCCAACAGGTCCGGCGTCACGCCGAGCTTTGTACCGCCGCCGCCAAGAAGGGCCGCCAATCGCCGCCTAACTGCCTCACGGTTCTTTCTAGCACCCGGGGCAAGCCCTGGAGCGTAGACGGGCTAGAACACCAGGTCATCGACACTAAGGGTCGCGCTGGGGTCAAGAAGCGGCTCCACGATGCCCGGGGTACGTTCGCCACCCGACTGCGAAAGGCAGGTCTGACAGCCCCTCAGATCGCGTCAGTCATGGCCTGGGAAGAGGCCCGGGTGACCCAGTTGCTGGCCACTTACGTCGACAACGACGCGATCATCCAAGGCATCGCCGAACAGATCGCGAAGAACGAATCCGGGACATGAACGCCCAACTGTCGCCCAACCGCTCGACAGAAAATTTTCTAAGTCATTGATTTATTGGAGCGGCCGGGGGGAATCGAACCCCCGACATTCAGCTTGGGAAGCTGACGTTCTACCTCTGAACTACGGCCGCGCAGACCCGATCCGAGTCAAGAGCCGGCAACATAGACGATCCGCCCTGCCCTGCAAGCTCTGGCGGCGGTCGTTGACGGTTTTGACGCCGTACCCCACCATGGCGAAAACAATCATCGAGGAAGACGGCAACATGGCGGACGGCGAACACGGACCCCGGGCGGGCTTTCACGCCATGACGGAGGGCACGGCCGAAGACTGGGCGGTGATCGCCACGGCCTCTGCGGAGTTTGGACGGGGCCTGCCCGACCGGATCATCGCACACCTGAAGCTGCTGGAAGGCGACTGCGGCGGGTTCGTTGTGGATCGGCTGGAGCATAGCCTCCAGACCGCGACCCGGGCCCACCAGGCCGGCCGTGACGAGGAGTATGTCGTCTGCGCCCTGTTGCACGATATCGGCGACACCCTGGGCCCCCGAAACCACGCCGATGTCGCAGCCGCCATCGTCCAGCCCTTCGTGTCGGAAGCCAACCACTGGATGGTCGCCAACCATGCGATCTTCCAGGGCTACTATTTCTTCCACCACCTGGGTCTGGACCGGAACATGCGCGACCAGTTCCGGGGCCATCCGCATTTCGAATACACTGCCCAGTTCTGTCACCTGTTCGACCAGGAAGCCTTCGATCCCAGCTTCGAGTCGATGCCGCTGGAGGCCTTCACCCCCATGCTTCAGCGCGTGATGAGCTCACCCAAGCGGTCAATCTATCTGCGAAACACCGAGACCGCCTGACTCCAGCCTCCGCAGGCGCCGGGACATGAGTCCCGGGACCTGCGGCGGCTGCGTCAATAGCGCCGGGCCCGGATCCCGCGCCTCGCGAGCTGCACCTGGACGCTGTCTCTTCCGACAAGATGGGCCGAACCGACGGCGACAAAGCTCACGCCCTGGCCCTTCAGGCGCTCGGCCAGCACCTCTGCCCAGGCCACATTGCGATCGGTCAGCAGCGCCTTGTAGAGACCGGGACTATCCTTGCGCATCGGGCGGACCATCTCTTCCTCCAGCCCGCTGATGTTTCCCTTCGACCAGTTTGCGACCAAGCTATCGAGGCTGGTCGAGCTTTCTTCCATCTCGTCGACCGAGGTCATCAAGAAGGCGACCTGGGTCTCGAGCGGCAGGGAGTCAAAGAGACGAAGCTGGCGCTCGCTGCTCTCGAAGGCTCTGACGGCCTTGCCCGCCGTCCTCGCGTCCGCCTTCAACAGACCATCCACGCCATAGGTGGGGTCATAGCCCGCCTTCATCAATGGCAGGACAGACAGGGTCAGCCCCGCCATCCAGGGCTTCATGCCGTCCAGGGCGCCGAGCGGAATACCGGCCCGGTTCAGGGCTGCATCGTATCGGGCCCGTTCCGCCTCTGCAAGGCGGCCGGACAGCGGATTTGCCGGATCCATGCCCAGACTGTTTACCAGAGACTGCATTGCTGTGGTGTCGTCGGCGTCGTCCAGTTCGAGCCAAAGCTCATCCGCCGAGGCCAGAGCCGCCTCCATCCGGGGGCTCCTCCAGACCGTATCCTTCTTGAGAACATGGACGGTGCCGAACAGATAGATGGTCGAGTCCCTGTCCTTGATCACCCACATGGCCGGCTGGGCCAGGGCGGGCGTCGCGACAAGCAGCAGCAGTCCGGCCAGCAGGGCCGCCGGCGCCTTCAGGCGTGAGAACATGATTTTGGGTTCCAGTGGTTTGGCTTGGCTGAGGATCAGGACAGGAAGGTCAGAACTTCGCGCAGAAACGCGTCGGGCTGATCAAGCATGATGAAATGCAATGCTCCATCGACTCTCACCAGTCGGACATTGGCCAGGCTGGCATAGTTGGTGCGAAAGATCGGCTCGATATAAGCCGCTCCAAATCCCATGCTGTCATCCCGGGCGAACAGGACCGTAACCGGGGTTTTGATGGCGGACAGGGCTGGCCGAAGATCAGTGGTCATAACCTCATAGGTCACCTGTCCGGCCACGGTCCGGTCGCTGGCCAGGGACCAGGCCAGCGCCTCTGCTCTTCGTTCAGGCGACTTGACGAGTCGGGCAAGGGTCGCGGTCTGCACCTCCGCGAGCTTTTCGCTGGACAGGGCGAGGAAGTTGGCCCGAACCGCTGACGCCTGGGCCTCCATGCCGGACGCTGTCGCCATGGGATTAATCAGTACACTGAAGAAAGGCAGGGCGTCGACTACCATCAGCCGGCTGATCTGGTCCGGATGTTTGCGGGCCAGGGCTAATCCGGCGAACCCACCCATGGAATGGCCGATGACCGCCGGGCGCTGGAGTCCGCTGGATGCGATATAGGCTGCCAGTTCATCGACCAGCCCTTCAACCACCGGCCCCTGCAGATTGCCACCGGCAGGGGCCCCGGCAAAGCCGTTGACCTGCAGGATATGCAGCCGGTAGCGACCTTCCAAAGCCTGGATCGTGGTGGCCCATACGGCCGGCGACGAAGCCAATCCGGGGATCAGGATGATGTCCGGGCCAGCGCCCCTGACCTCGACTGAAAACCGGGTAGGAGTCGCAGCCTGCGTCGCCAGGGCCGGGAGTAGCAGCCCAGCAAGGAACGACAACAACCCCATAGCTTTCACCAGTCCTCCCCTGGCTCTCGACAGCCGGCTGGCAGGGACCACATTCATGACAGCCCCCTTCGCGCCGACATGATGGAGGCCACGACAAGATAGGTTCCCATCAGGACCGTCATGATGTCCCAGGCGGTCAGGGGCGGCGCCAGACCCAGCTTTTCCGCTGCAGCCCAGAGAAAAAGCAGCCCTTGCAGCACCCAGAAGCAGACGGCGCCCGTTTCTGAGGTGACACGGCGGATCAGTTCGTCGCTGCGATGCCAGACCGTCAGGTTGTAGACAGTCTGGATCAGGAAGATCGCCAGGATCGCCAGCATGATGATGGAGGCCACGACCATGGGAATGGCTTCGAAGCTCGCCGTCGTGACGACCGGGGCGGCCATGAGAATACCCGCAAGGAACATCACAACGGCCTGCTCCCGATAGAACGAGGCCTGGGCCGGGGTAGCCAACTGGGCTCCGGTCCGGTCGATCATCCGACCGACGGCCTTTCGACTGAAACTCGCCAGGCCGATGATCAGGCCCATGGCGATCAGGCAGGCGGCGATCACCACGGCGAGATTGTCTGACCAGCCAAGTCGGCTGGCGTCAATGACCCCGGTCTTGATCAATCGCCCGACAAGGTAGCCAAGGCCGCCGCCAAACAGCAGACCAAGTCCGCCAAGCACCAGGCGGGAAGCATTGCGCCGGGGCGCCTCCGAAGCTGCGTTCATGCGGATGGTCCTTTCTCTCAACGGGGCCCTCAGGCCGCTTCGTCGTCAAAAATGGTTTCGATGGGTTGCTCGAACAGCCGCCCGATCCGGAAGGCCAGGGGAAGGCTGGGATCATACTTGCCGGTCTCGATGGCATTGACGGTCTGGCGCGAAACCTCCAGCCGGTCCGCCAGATCGGCCTGACTCCAGTTCCGTTCAGCCCGGAGGATCTTCAAACGGTTCTTCATCAACGGTACCGCCTCCAGACAAAGGGCTGGGCCAGGCCCATGGCGGCGCAGAACAGGGGAAAGATCAGGAAGCTGGAAAGATGAGGTACAAGGTCTGCATTCTCGAGAAATCCCCACACTGTGGCGGCGGACAGGGTTAGGCCGATGCCCCAGAGCATGGATTGAACCATGACCGCCCGGGGCAGTTCATCGCTTTCCTCGGTAATATACAGCCCCATGATCGCAATGACCGCCAGGATGGGAATGGCCGGAGCGACAGCCAGGATCCAGAGCAGAGGCCCGGTTGGGTCCAGGATCTTGATGGCGAAAAGAGAGGCGAAAAGGACGAGGACATAGAGCCCCATGGCTGGAAGAAACCGCTGCATGTAACGCTTCACGGCAGGGGAGCGGGCTTGGCTTTGCGTCATGGTGAACCTCCGTCTTCTGGATGTTTTTCGCGCGTAAAGGCGCCGGTCAGCGACCGTGGCGGAGCCACCAGCCCGCCCAGAACAGCAGGTAGCCGGCAAGTTGCACCCCAGCGGTAAGGGCTATGCCGGTGACAATAAGCCCGGCATCTCCGGGGATCATGGCGAACCGATCCAGGGGAGTTGCCGGATCGACGAAATGCAGGAGGTGGAAGGCCGCCACGACCAGCACCAGACCGGACGAGCCGCCCCAGTACCAGCTGGACTTGTGCGCCTCACGGACGCCCTCATCGATGCTGCCCCACCACAGCAGGGATAGCCAGGCCGCGCCGCCGAACCCGACCAGATAGATGACCCCCACCAACCAGGCGGCGGGAGGACCGGCGACCACGGTGACAAGTCCCAGAATGCCGCCGGCCGCAAGAGATGCGGCCAGGGCGGACATGAGCAGGGACCGGGATCTTCGGGCGGCAGTGACAGGCGTCTTCGGCATGCTTGATATCCTTGTCATTATGACAAGGTCACTTGTCTCATGCGGCCTGCATGATGTCAAGGACACTAGACATCACGCACCCGATCCGACGCAAGGCAGACGATCGCCTCGTCCGGATCTGCAGGCTGTGACCCCGTCAGGCGACCCTGGACCGGACAGGCCCCGGAGGACGGCCTAACTCCAGGCCCGAAAATGTTTGGAGAGCTTCAGGCCCTGGCGCAGATAGTGCGAGCCATCCTCGCCATAGAGCCGCGCAGGCCGGGCTGCCAGAGGCTCATACACCAGCCGTGCGACGATCTGGCCATCCTCCAGCAGGAAGGGCGTCTCATGGCTTCGTACTTCCAGAACCCCCTTTGAGCCCACGGAGTCTGTCTCGGCTGTCCCGAACCCGGGATCGAAAAAGCCGGCATAATGGACGCGGAATTCACCGACAGAGGGATCGATCGGGGTCATTTCCGCAGCCTGAAGCACCGGGATTTCGATGTCGCCCTTGGACGCCAGGATATAGAATTCGTTGGGATCGAGGAGCAGCTCCCCCCGCCGAGCCTCCAGGGGTTCCCAGAAATCGCGGGGATCATGGCCGTCCACCCGATCGAGATCGATGACTCCTGCATGACGGCGACCGCGAAATCCGGCCATTCCGGAAGACAGGTCGACACCGACGCTGCGGGTTTCCAGGGCCTGCGGCTGTCCCTGCTTCAGGCGCAGCTGATTGAGGCGGGTGCCGGTCCGGACCAGGACCGAAAAGGTCTGCGGAGCAATCTCGACAAACAGCGGTCCGCGATAGCCAGGCGTCACATTGTCAAAGGCGGGACTGTAGTCCGTCAGCAGACGGACGAAAACGTCGACGCGACCCGAGGAACTTTTGGGGTTCCCGCGGGCTGACACGCCAGGCGGCAGATCCAGCCTCTCCTGAACCTCGGCGATGTAGACGCAGCCGCGCTCCAGAACCGCGCCGTGGCTCATGTCCAATTGATGCATGGCGACATCCGGCAGCCGGTCCATGACCTTTCGCTTCAAGCCGGGCAGGAATGAGGCCCGGACACGCCAGATCCGCTCACCCAGCCGCAGATCGAGGCTGGCGGGCTGGACCTGGTCCCTGTCGAACGGCGCAAGGGAGCCGATAGCCTCGCTGGCGATCAGCGCTTCAATGGATTGGCAGGGCAGAATCCCCGCAGGTGTTGCATCGGTCATCGAGCGGCACAGTCGCTGCGCTCGCCGGGGCTTGCAAGAGTTGGGTTGCGCTAATGCGCTTTCCTGGCCGGGGCTGTGACCGCCCAGACCCCGGCCCCCACGCCAAACAGCAGGATGGCGTCCGTCAGACTGATGGTCGGGGTGAGAAAGACCGGAGAGAAACGGCTGATCGGGTCAGCCAGCACCACCAGCAGCACATTGACCATGCCGAAAAGACCGAGCAGGCCGGCAAAGACGCGAAAGACAAATGTAAGGGACATGCCAGCCTCTCCAGTCAGGTCGAGATCGCATTAGAGGTTAACATGACGGGATTGTGGTCCAAAGCCGCTTCTCGATTGTGGAAGACCGCCTTGCCCGGCCTTGACCACGCCCCGGTCGATGGCGTTGATGCGGCGATCAAAAATCTACCGGATACGAGGCGGACGACCCCTGTTGCTCACCGTCTTTTCCGGACGAGGAAAGCGACATGGCCGAAGACCCCAAGACCTGGCGCCCAGCCACCCGGCTGATCCGGGGCGGCCTCAACCGCAGTGGTTTCGGGGAGACCTCAGAGCCGATCTATCTGACCCAGAGTTTCGTCTATGACAGTGCGGCCGGCGCAGACGCAAGGTTTGCCGGGGACGAGCCGGGCTATGTCTATAGCCGCTACGGAAACCCCACGACCCAGATGTTCGAGGAGCGCCTGGCCCTCCTTGAAGGCGCGGAATTCTGCAGGGCCGTGGCCTCGGGCATGGCGGCTGTACATGTCGCCCTGACCGGGTTGCTCCGGGCCGGCGACCATCTGGTGACCGGGCGGGCGCTGTTTGGCTCCTGCAACTGGATCGTCAGCAACTGGCTGCCCCGGTTCGGGGTCGAGACCACCCTGGTGGACGCAACCGACCTGTCGGCCTGGGAAGCGGCCATGCGTCCGAATACCCGGGTCGTCCTGCTGGAAACCCCGGCCAATCCCCTGCTGGAAATGACCGACATCGCCGCCGTCTCCCGGATCGCCCATGCCGCTGGCGCGAAGGTGGTGGTCGACAATGTCTTCGCCACCCCGATCTTCCAGCAGCCCTTGACCCTGGGTGCGGACATCGTCGTCTATTCGGCGACAAAGCATATCGACGGTCAGGGCCGGGTCCTCGGTGGGGCCATCCTGGGCGACCTCGCCCTCATGGAGGAATCCTATCGCGACATCCTTCGTCACACCGGGCCCGCCATCAGCCCTTTCAACGCCTGGGTGCTGCTGAAAGGCCTGGAAACCCTCGACCTACGGGTCCGTCGGCAAACCGAGACGGCCGCCGTCCTCGCAGACCAGATTGGCGAACACGCCAAGGTCCGGTCCGTGCGCTACCCAGGCCGGGCGGACCATCCCCAGGCCGCTGTGGCCCGGTCCCAGATGAGCGGCTTTGGCAATCTGGTCGCCTTTGATCTGGGCTCGCGTGAGGCGGCATGGCGATTCCTCGACAGGTTGAACATCGTCGACATCTCGAACAATCTGGGCGACGCAAAGTCCATGGCGACCCACCCATCGACAACGACCCACCGCGCCATGCCCGAGGACAAGCGACTCGAGATCGGCCTGACCGAAGGCTATGTGCGGATGAGCGTCGGGCTGGAGGATCTGGTGGACCTGCAACGTGACATCGGACAGGCCCTGGACCAGGCATGAAGCCCATTCGAAAGCGCGGAACACCCGACAGTCCGGTCTATGAAGCCCGGACCCGGGACGTCGTTGTCCGCGTGAAGGCCAACTACGAGCCTGGCCAGTCCGACCCGGCCGAGAACCGCTATTTCTGGAACTACACGGTCGAGATCGAGAACCACGGGCAGGAGACCGTGCAACTCGTGTCCCGTCGTTGGGTGATTACCGACGCTCGCAACCATTCCGAAGTCGTCAGCGGCCGCGGCGTGGTCGGCGAACAGCCAACGCTCCGCGGCCGGGAAGCGTTCCGCTATGTTTCGGGCTGCCCGCTGGAGACCTCTTCCGGCGCCATGAGCGGCGTTTACCAAATGGTCACCGACGGCGGAGAAGCCTTCGAGGCCGAGATTCCACAGTTTTCGCTGCACCTGCCCGGCGCCTCGAAAAAACTCAACTGACCACGTCTTCCGGCCTCTCGGGCGACAGTGGGTAGACTCGGCTGCAATACTCGCAGGTCACACGGATCATACCGTCCGCCTCGACCATTTCGGCACGCTCCTCGGGGCTGAAGCTGTCCAGCACCACCGCGATCCGCTCTTCGGAACAGCGGCAGAAGGCCTTGAGGGCCAGGGGCTGGAACAGCCTGACTCCATCCTCGTTGAACAGCCTCCAGAGCAGGATTTCAGCGGCGATCTGAGGATCGACCAACTCGTCCTCTCCCGTGGTCTGGAACAGGGCCTGGGCGCGGAACCAAGCGTCCTCAGTGGAGCCCCGGGCTTCGTCAGCGGCAATGTTCTGGATCATCAGGCCGCCGGCCCGCCATTGCGGCCCTCCGCCGGAATCGACCTGGCCGACCGCCAGCTTGACCCGGGTCGGCACCTGCTCGGACTGGGCGAAATACTGCTCGGCGCACAGGGCCAGGGTTTCGCCGTCAATCTGGGTGATGCCCTGATAGCGGTCCATGTCCGCGCCCTGATCCACCGTCATGATGAACAGGCCATCACCCAGAAGCGTGCGGGCGCCCGGCATGACAAAGCCCTGGCTGGCAGCCGCAACGCGCTCGGCGTCAAACCGGCAATAGCCCCTGAAGGAGCCGCTGGTGTCGTAATCGCAGACAACATAGCTCACGGGCCCATCGCCCTGGGCCTGAACGATCAGACGCCCTTCGAACTTCAGGCTGGAGCCGACCAGCGCCGCCAGTGCGCAGGCTTCACCCAGCAGATTGGCGACGGGTTCGGGATAGTCATGACGAGTGAGCACCTCATGGATCGCCGGGCCCAGTCGGGCCAGGCGACCCCTGACAGGCCAGCCTTCGATCTGAAAGGTCGCAACGAGGTCTTCGGTGAGGAGAGATTGGGTCATCCGGGCGACTAGATAGGCGCCCGGAACGACTTTGCGAACCCCCCGTGGCGCCCTGCCGCCGGAAGTCCGTCCTAGCGGCCCTTCCAGGCCGGCGCCCGCTTCTGGGCGAAGGCCATGGGCCCCTCGATGAAATCCTCGGACTTGAAGAGGGCGGCCACAGCCGGAACCTTGAACTGTTCGGCGATGGCGGCCTGCAACGAAGGGGCGTCGAGACCCGACATGACGGCCTCCTTGGAGGCCCGGATCGACATCGGGCTGCATTCACTGATCAGGGCGGCCCAGCGACGGGCCTCGGCCATCAGGTCTGCGGCTGGAACCACAGAATTGACGAAACCCAGGGCCTCGCCCTCGGCCGCGCTTACGCGGCGCGCCGTCAGGATCATGCCCATGGCCCGCTTCAGTCCGATCTGGCGCGGCAGGCGGTGCAGTCCACCGGCCAGGGCTGCCAGTCCGACCTTGGGTTCTGGAAGGGCGAATACCGCCGTGTCAGCAGCGATGATCAGGTCGCAGGCCAGGGCAATCTCGAATCCTCCCCCCATGGCGACGCCGTTCACCGCGGCGATGAGCGGCTTGTTGAGATCAAACCGGCTTGTCAGGCCAGCGAAGCCTGATGCCGGGCTGCCCATCTTTCCGCCGCCAGCCTGGTGCTTGAGGTCATTGCCGGCCGAAAAGGCGCGCTCTCCGGCGCCGGTGACGATACCGACCCATTGGTCGGGGTCCGCCGCAAAGCTGTTGAAGGCCTCATCGAGCTCGAAATGCATGGGCGAATGAAGGGCGTTCATCACCTCGGGCCGGTTGAGGGTGAAGACTGTGACCGGACCCTCGCGATCCACCTTGATAAACTCGTAGGCCATGGCGACTCTCCCGGATGATTTGATGGCGGCAAGGATCGGCCGCCTTCCCCACCGTCCGTCAATCCATCACGGTCAGCCCGCGAGCATAGCGCTTCCAGTTTTCGACATAGTGGTAGGCCGAGGCCTCGAGCATACGCGCCTGATCCGGAGTCACTTCACGCACCACCTTGCCAGGCGCGCCCATGACCACGCTGTTGTCCGGTATCTCCTTGCCTTCGGTGATCAGACAATTGGCGCCGATCAGGCAGTTTCGGCCAATTCTTGCGCCGTTCAGGATGATCGACCCGATCCCGACCAACGTCCCGTCCCCGATGGTGCAGCCATGCAGCATCACGAGATGGCCAACGGTGACATTACCTCCAATGTTCAGTGGCATCCCATGGTCAGCGTGCAGTACCGATCCATCCTGGATGTTGCTGTTTTCCCCGATTGTAATGATGTCTGTATCGCCTCGGGCGGTCGCACTCCACCAGACACTGGCATTTTTCTTGAGAACCACACTCCCCATGACAGCTGCGTTTGGCGCTATCCAGTATTCGCCGGATCCTGGCAGCGTCGGCACATGATCGCCCAAAGCATAAACAGTCATCCGTAGACCCCGTATATTCGAGAAAGGCGCTTGCTTAACCGGTGATAAACCAAGTTAGCATAAACCTAGTCAGGCGATTCGAGCGGCGATTCAAAGCCGCCCCGAACCGGCCGGGGTCGACCTTTCGACGCCGGACTCCTGATGATGGAGAACGGAGTGTTGCGTTCGGTGTCTCGGCGCTTTCCGCCGCCGCCTGTCGTCAATTGCGGTTGTCGCCCGCCGGGCGCCGCTTCCGCCATCTGCATTCCTGTCGGTACCCGAGGGCGCGCCATTGTGGCGACGCCCTTTTTTCTTGCCCCCACGGAGGCTGCCCTATGACCAAGCGAGCCCTGAAGCGTACGGTGCGTGAAGGCGCACTCGACCACGGCCAGTTTGCCGACGACTCCAAGATCCGCCGCCTGCCCGTCGGGGCTGGCTGGTCTCCGCTGGGAGGCCATGGCCAGGAGGATCGGGATCAGGGCTACCTCAAGACCATAAAGGCCAAATCCAGCGGCCAGGCGGCGCTGATAGAGGCCATAGACCGCAGCAACCTCGTCATGGCCCTCGGCCCGGCCGGCACCGGCAAGACCTATCTGGCCATAGCCAAGGCGGTGGAGGCCCTCGAAGCGGGCAAGGTCGGCCGGATCGTCCTGTCCCGCCCGGCGGTGGAGGCTGGAGAATCGCTTGGATACCTGCCCGGCGACATGGAGGACAAGCTCGCCCCCTATCTCCGGCCGCTTTACGACGCCCTGTCAGACCGGCTTTCGATGAAGCGGGTTCGGGCCCTGATGGCCGAAGGACTGATCGAGATCGCTCCCGTGGGCTATATGCGCGGCCGCACCCTCAACAACGCCTTTGTGGTGATCGACGAAGCGCAGAACTGCACCTATGTGCAGCTGAAGATGCTGCTGACGCGATTGGGCTGGCATTCCACCATGGTGGTCACCGGCGATCCAAACCAGTCAGACCTGCTGCCCGAACTCTCGGGTCTGGCCACCGTGTCGGCCCGACTTGAAGCCGTGGGCAACATCGCTGTCGTGCGGCTGGCGGATACCGACATCGTCCGACATCCGCTGGTCGCCGAAATGCTCGGGGTGCTCTGAGCCAACGACGGAGGTGCAGGGTCAAAGCCCCTCGGGAGTCTTCCCGGGGGGCGGAACCCCAGGGCCCTAAGCAGCCTGGAGCCCCCCCCTGTAACCGAGGACAAGGTCGCCACCGGGCGCACGAACCTCGACCTCAAAACGGAACAGTCCGTCCGCCTGCCATTCTCGCGCCATGACCTGCGGACCGAGGAAGCCCGGCATTGGAATACCCATAAGACTCCAGCCGCGGGAAGACAGGCGCAGAACGCCGGATTCCACTTCAAGCGCCAAGGATATCGTGATCAGGCCCAGGGATTCCAGAAGCAGCCCCTGGCGGTTTCCTGCCCCCTCGAACTGGCGGCTTTCGAGGGATACCTGTTCAAACCTCCGCAGCCAGCGCTCGCCCTGTCCTGAGCGGTGAAAGCCGACCGTCAGGACTGTCGCCTGACTGGCCATCGGCAGCCGCATGGCCAATGAGAGCAGGCGCGCCACCAGACCGCGGCCCCGATGGACCTGTACGGTTCCGACGGCCTCCAGATCTTCGTCGGACAGATCATGCATGGCGCGAACGGCAGGGGCGAGGTCGGACCAGGCTGGACCCAGCAACCGGCGATACAGCGGCTCATCCGGGGCGGGATCGCCCCTTAGGCCGGTTCGTATCCGCCGGGCCGCAAAGAAGGGCTCATAATCGGACAGTTCCAGAGCCTCGGCCGCCGACCGGGCGCCGAAGACCGGCGACTGGCCGGCCAGCACTTTGTTCAGCACCGAAGCGGCCGCCATGGCCGGGATAAAGGGCCCATCCTCGCCCTCTGCGATCAGTGACCATGTGCCGGCGCAGGGGCCGCCGTCCGGTCCGATACCCTCGACCCTGACGAACATGCCGCCCCGGTCCTCGCCCCATTTCAACCGGGTCTTGACCAGATGGAACAGGCCGGACAGCGGAACTAGCGGAACCGGCAGTCCCCAGGACACCAGTCGGGCCAGTTGATTGAGCATGCGATGGAGGATCTCTGGCCGGGGACCAGCACCAAACCAGATGGCCTGCAGGCCGGGCCAGAGCCGGGGCAACAGCACGAGGTCCGGCACATCGACCAGTGAAAACAGAGTCCGCTGCATCGGCGGCCGTCCCGGCGGGGCGATGGTTTCCCGACGGGTCTCCACCAGTCCGGCCCCATCGGCGAACTGCCCGTCCCGCAGCAGCCGGACCGGCCGTCCGGCGTAGCTGGCCAGGGCGCGAATGACGTTCAGACCGACATCAGCATGGGGAGATGGCGCGATCCCGGCGCTGATCCTGTCAAGGCGTCGCCATCCCTGGGTGAGGGCCCGGACAGCCGCCCCGGTCAGGGCCGGACAGGTGCTGACGCCGGTCAGCACATAGACTCCGGCGCTCCTGGCCGCCGCGTCAAAGGCTTCGATCCCGAGAACGAAGTCCGTTCCATCGGCGAGATCAAGATAATGGACCCTGGCCGCGATACAGGCTTCCACCAACCGCCAGGGCGCCCGGCCATAGGCCTGGAAGGGACCACTGCAATCGACCAGAACGTCCGGCGCCAGCGCGGAAATCTGCACGGCGAGATCGCCGTCTCGATCGAAGACGCAGGACTCGAACCTCGCCAACCCCTTGAGGGAATTCACCGCCTGCGCTGACTTCGCTCGGGACCGTCCTCCGAGAAGGATCGTCAGTTCGGCCCGGTCCGCCAGCAAGGTCGCCAGTCGCAGGCCGAAAACACCGTATCCGCCAACGATGAGAACCCTCATGGCTGGCCGCGCCCGTTGCTATTCGAGGTCTTCGGCTAGGATGGCCATTTCAAACATGTAGGAGCCGTCTCCATCCTCATCGACATAGATCACGCCGATGAACTCGCCCTTCATCTCGACCTCGGCCGAATCCTTCTGCTTGCGCGCCTTGACCGCAACATGAGGGTTGCCGAAGGTTCGCTTCAGATGGGCTTCAAGCTTCTTGATTGCGACGTCGTCCACGGAGGCGCTCCAGTCGATAGAGGGGTAACGGTTCGGGCGGAACCTAGTCAGCCACGCGACCGGCGCAACCCCCAAAAAGACAGCCTGCCCCCAGGCTAGATCACGTAGTCGTAGACCATTTCGGCCAGGGTCTGGTCCATGGTCCTGGCCGGCTCCTCACAGGTCGGGCAGTTCATCAGGCGCGCGGGAACCCCGGCTGCCGTGCAATGGGCAGGCACAGGCTTGAGCACCACGGAGCCCGAGGCGATCTTGGCGTAGTCGCCGACCGTGATGTTGCCCAGAACCTTGGCGCCAGCGCCCAGCAGAACGCCCCGGCCGATCTTGGGATGACGATCGCCCAATTCGGCGCCGGTGCCGCCCAGGGTCACACCATGCAGCATGGAGACATTGTCGCCGACCACCGCCGTCTCGCCGATGACAATTCCCGTGCCATGATCGACAAAGATGCCGGAACCGAGCCTTGCGGCAGGATGGATGTCGACCTGGAAGACTTCGCTGATCCGGCTTTGCAGATAGAAGGCCAGGGTGTGTCGGCCATGCGACCACATCCAGTGCGCCACCCGGTAGGTCTGCAGCGCCATGAATCCCTTGAAGTACAGGAATGGCTGCACATAGCCCTTGCAGGCGGGATCGCGTTCAAACACCGCTTTCAGGTCGGCCTCTGCAGCAGACACGATGCCCGGATCGGCTTCGAACGCTTCCTGCGCGAACTCCCGGGCGCTCATGGCGCGAAGCTCCTGATCGCCGATCTTCCGGGCCATCTGGTAGGACAGGGCGTCGGACAGCCGGTCGTGGGCCAGGATGACCGAATTCAGAAGACTGGCCAGCGCCGGCTCTTCACGCGAAGCTCGTTCCGCCTCATTGCGAAGCGCCGCCCAGACTGGCGGCGGACTGGCCGGTTCAACGACTTCCAGATGTTTGGCCATGCCGGCCTCCCTGAACATTCCGCCCTAACTTAGCACAGATCTGGCCAGGTCGCTCGAAAGCTCGCCCTTTGACGCCATGTGGTAGGTTCGCAGCAACATCGCAACCGTCAGGGCGTCATCAATGTGGCCGGCGGCGACCGCTTCCATGGCCTGGCTGAATGCGACGCGCACCACGGCGATGTCCTCGGTCGGGTCCGGGTCAGTATCCGTCGGGGTCAGGCTGGTCGCCAGATAGCCGAAGGCCCGCTCGTCGGTCACGGAATTGGACATCTGCATCCGCAGGATCAGGCGCCAGTTCCTCGCCAGAAGTCCGGCCTCCTCCTTGAGTTCGCGCCGTCCGCTTTCCAGGGGATCCGCCTCCAGCGGCCCGCCGCCCTCGGGGATTTCCCAGCTGTAGCCGAGGGGGAACCGATTCTGGCCCACAAGGGTGACCGTTCCATCCTCATGCAGCGGCAGAACGGCGATGGCGTAGTTCTTCATTTCCACAAGGCCATAGGGCGCCCGGGCGCCGGTGGGCGCCTCGGCATCGAACTCACGAACCCGGATCCAGGGATTATCGTACATCACCCGGACGGGGCCCCGCTTCCAGGGTCGACCATGCGCCTTCATCCAGTCGGGTTTGGGTGTCATGGTTCTGAACCGTTGCCTGTTTCCGGGTCCGGTCTTAGACCGTTCAGGCAGTGCACAGAAAGCCCCCCCCGCCATGAAGGCCCTCGCCTGTTTCCTTTTTCTGGCCCTGTCGGGCGCCGGCCTTTCCGAACCGGCGCATGCGGCGGAACGGACGCTAGGACGCCAGGGCCTGATCGACCTGGCCCGCAGCAATCGAATGCTCTGCAACCAATGGCGAGCCCGCGATGGCAGCTGCGAGGATGTGGGCTATCTTGAAATGCTGGGTGAGCAGGAGGTTCGCCAGACCTATCGCTTCCGTCTGTCCATGGAACCAGACCTCGAGGTCATCGTTCGTGAAACAGCACAGCTGGACGGTGACGCCCTTTGTTCGGTGTTCAGCCTGGACGACATCGAAATCTCGGTCCTCGCCGACGGCGGTCCGGCATCCCAGGAGCAGTCGCTGGCGATCACCCTGCTCTACCGGGAATCCCTGGC
This sequence comes from Caulobacter sp., assembly GCA_029866155.1. GTDB lineage: Bacteria > Pseudomonadota > Alphaproteobacteria > Caulobacterales > Caulobacteraceae > Caulobacter. The sequence goes on from JARWZW010000018.1 coordinate 16,758, forward strand.
CGAGTATGAAGGCAAGAAGGCCTGCGAGACCTATTACAAGGACTCTGCGACTGGAGATCTCCGCACTGTGGTGACCGTGGACGGAGAAATGGCCCCGACCCTGGACAATGTCTATCGGCTGTTGGGCCCGGAAGACCGCATCCATCTGCGGCCCGTCAATTCCGGCCAGGACCCCAAGAGACAGGACATCTGACGCCTTGACCCCGACCGTTCCAGCCGCACCCGAGTTTGGCCAGCCGCTTCCCCAGGCCCCCTCACAGGCGGTGATCGACTTCCTGGCGAACCGCCGATCTTCCTCGGCTGTCACGCTTGCTGCGCCGGGCCCCGATAAGGAGCAGCTGGCAGACATGCTTCGCCTCGCCGCCCGGACGCCGGACCATGGCAAACTGGCCCCGTGGCGGTTCGTCATCCTGCGAGACGCCGCCAAGGTCTCGTTCGCAGAGGGGCTCGAGGCTATCGCCCGGGACCGGCCCGATGCGGGCAAACTCGCCGCCAAGCTCGTCAAGTTGAAGGCTCCGCCCTTGGCTGTCGCCGTGATCTTCTCGCCGCGGCCCGGCGACATCCCCATCTGGGAACAGACGCTTTCAGCCGGCGCGGTCTGCATCCTGCTGCTGCAGGCAGCCTCAGCCATGGGGTTTGGCGGCAACTGGATCACCGACTGGTATGCCTATGACCCCCAGGCCCGCAGCCTGCTCGGACTGGGGCCGGACGAACAGTTGGCCGGCTATGTCCTGTTGGGAACAGCCACCGAGCCGCCGTCCGAACGGATCCGGCCCGATGTCGAGGCCCTGACCCTGGTCTGGACGCCGGCCGGATGAACGGGGTTTAACTGGCGGCCCGTCCACCGGCCCGCTACCAGAGCCCTCCTGACCTGTTTCCGGACCCTGCCATGCGCCTGCAATTCGCCGCCCTGATCGCCCCTGCCGTCCTGCTCTTCACCGTCGCGGCAGCGCCTCCGCTGCCGACCTATGATCAGGTTGGTCTGCGCTGGAAAAACCCGCCCAATGTCGTTGACATGGCCAAGCAGTATCCCACCCGCGCCAAGGTCAAGAACATCGGCAAGGGTCTGGCCGAGGTATCCTGCACGGCCCGGGGCAACGGTCGCCTCGACTGCCGGACCATCAATGAGTATCCGGCCAATGTCGGGTTTGGTCAGGCGGCCCTCGACGTCATGCGCCGCACCAGCGTGGAATCCATCGATGGCCGCACCCCCGCCGGCCGCACCTTCGGGTTCCGCCTCAGGTTCGGGGCCTGGTCTGGCAAGTCCCTGCCCGACAAGTTCCAGCCGGGTCCCGGCCTGCGCTGGGCGGCATTCCCGACCATGACCGAATGGAACATGACCGGACAGGATCGCTATGAGACCTGGAAGGCGAACTTCGACTGCCAGGGACTGGCTGATGGTCGAGTCGACTGCCGGCCCTTAGGTTCTGATCCTGAGGCCCCTGCCTTTGTCCGCGCCGCCTCAGACGCCATGGCCAAGGCCCGAATCGAACGCGTTGACGGCCAGTCGCCGGAAGGCACGCGCTTCAACTGGACGGTCAGCGTCATGCGCCAGAACTGGTGCAGCCCCGGGCGGGAAGAAATCTTCCAGGGCGATGGCACTCCGGCCTCTTCGGCGCGCTGCATCCCAGGACAGGTCCAGACCCGCTAGGGCCTGTTCCGACAATCGCGAAACGGCTATCGGATCGCGACATGCTCTGACACTCTGACTCAGAGCCTGTTTTTGCGGATTGATCGTTCCGATCATGACGGAAGAGGCTCAAGACGCCGAGGCAAGAGGCAAAGCGCAGTCCAGCTTGCCCTGGCCTCCGGTCGTCTTCCCGGCAAGAGACGGGTTAGCCCCGACCCCGATAGGGCGCGACGCCCTGGTCCGGCAGCCAGAGGCCGTCCGGGGCCGGACCGCTTTGCCAGAAGACGTCAATTGGGATGCCGCCCCGCGGGTACCAGTATCCGCCGATCCGCAGCCATCGCGGCTGGGCGGTTTCGAACAGTCGCCGACCGACGGCTACGGTGCAGTCCTCATGAAAAGCGCCGTGGTTGCGGAACGAGGCCAGATACAGCTTCAACGACTTGGATTCCACCAGCCAGTCGGCCGGGGCGTAGTCGATCACCAGATGGGCGAAGTCTGGCTGTCCGGTCACCGGGCAGAGGGATGTGAACTCGGGAGCCGTGAACCTCGCCAAGTATAGCGTGTCGGCCTGGGGATTGGGCACACGTTCCAGCACCGCTGCTTCCGGGCTTTCGGGCGTCGCGGAGATACGACCAAGCTGGGTCAGTTGAGTTTCCTGCATCGCCGGCGCTTTAGAGCATGTTCCGATAGGTGTGAAGCGGATTTCGGACCGAAGAAGGCTCTAACGTTTTGATTCAGAGCCTGTTTTTCTACTCCGATCAGCTCAGGCGCGACAGGAGACGCTCCGGACCTCCTCCCGGATAGGGACAAGGGCCTGTTCACGCGCTATCTGGTCTACAGACGCACAACAACAGGTCCAGGGAGCGACAGGATGGCGGGCAAGGATTTCAATAACTACGTCGTGCTGGTGACCGGAGCCTCGACGGGCCTAGGGCGCGCCATCGCCGTGGAAGTCGCCGAACGCGGGGCCAGCGTGGTGATCATCAACTATGCCCGCAGCGAGGAAGAGGCCAAGGAAACCGCCCGGCTGGTCGAGGCCCATGGAGCAGAGGCCGTCCTGGCCCAGGGCGATGTCGCGGATGACGATGCCTGCAAGGCCATTGCGGCGGCCGCAGAACCCTTCGGACGGATTGACGCCCTGTTCAACAACGCCGGCATGACCAAGTTCGCGCCCGACCATTCCGATCTGGATGCGGTCAACAGCGAAGATTTCCTGCGGCTCTATGCGGTCAATGTGGTCGGAGCCTTCCAGATGATCCGGGCCTGCCGCAGCCTGCTCGAAGCAGCCCCGGCGCCGGGAGCAGTGGTCAACACCTCTTCAATCGCCGCCGTCACCGGCATCGGCTCTTCAGTTCCTTATGCAGCCTCCAAGGGGGCCATGACGACCATGACCCTGTCCATGGCGCGGTCCCTGGCGCCGCGCATCCGCGTCAATGCTGTCTGCCCGGGCTTCATCGACACCCCTTGGTTCGGCAAGTCCATGCCGGCCCAGTCTGTCGAACGGCTTCGGCAGGGAACCGCCAACGCCACCCCGCTCAAGGTCGCCTCCAATGCAGAAGACATCGCCGGAGCCGCTGTTTTCCTCGCGGCTCCAGCCTCTCGTCATGTCACGGGAGAGACTTTGCTGGTCGACGCAGGAACACACCTTGGCTTCGCCTCCCTTTCGATGCGATGAGTCGTCAAATTCAGTTACAAGACTTTAAGCAACCGCCTCTTGCTTCCAGTCGGTGTTTCATGGTCTTTTGAATCGCCCAAATGATGGGCGAGGGGTTTTCAGGCCGCTTAATTTTCTATCAATAGCGCGTCTGGTGGGGCTGCAACGTTTGTCCCGGTTCTCGTTCGGACCGCCCACGCTCAATCTGGCCTCGACTTCCGATCGAAGAGACGGGGGCGACGCTGGGCGCCGATCGAGTGCGCATTGCGCCAAACAAAAGGGGATAGTGATGAAATTCTGGAAACTGGCTCTCTGCGGCGCTGCGGCGTCTCTGGCCATCACGGGCGCTGCGGCTGCCCAGGACGATAGCGGCGTTTCGTTCTCGTACAATGCCGGTATCGCGTCCGACTACGTGTTCCGCGGCATCAGCCAGACCGACAGCGAGCAGCTGTTCGGCGGCATCGATATGTCGGCGGGCATGGTCTATGCGGGCGGCTGGCTGTCCAACGTCGACTTCGGCGACGGCACCGACGCCGAGCTGGACCTCTATGTCGGCGTGAAGCCGGAACTGGGCCCGGTGACCCTGGATCTGGCCGCGATCTATTACGGCTACATCGGCGAAGCCAAGAACGCCGACTATGAATACGCCGAACTGAAGGCTGCCGGATCGATCCCGGTCGGCCCCGCCACTGTCGGCGCCGCCGCCTACTACTCGCCGGAATTCTTCGGCAACACCGGTCAGGCCACCTACTACGAAGTCAATGGCTCCTGGGCCATCAATGACAAGTGGTCGGTTGGCGGCGCCGTCGGCGAACAGCTCATCGAGAGCGCTGCTGACTACACCACCTGGAACGTTGGCCTGGGCTGGGCTCCGGTCGAGCACGTCGCGTTCGATCTGCGCTACAGCGACAGCGATCTGGACTGCGCCATCTACTGCGGTGAAAAGGTCGTCCTGACCCTGAAGACCGTTTGGCCGTAGGCTGAACCGCTCACCAGACACAGGCCCGTTTTCTATCCGGGCTGATGTTCGGAAAGCCGTTGCGGACCTCCGCAGCGGCTTTTTCGTGTCGGCCATCCCCTTGCCGCAAGGCGGAAAGGGTCGTTATCGGTGAACCATGGACAGTTTCGCCAGCCTGATCGCACCTATTACCCCGGAGCAGTTCTTTTCCGACTATTATGGGAAAAGGCCGCTTCATGTGGCGGCGACGGACGGGAACCGACAGCGCCTGCTGGACTGGCCGGGGCTGAACGCACTTCTGTCGGTGTCGTCCACCTGGACAGAAGCCCGACTCAAAATGTTCATCGAGGGCCGCCGGATTGCCCCTGAACACTATTGCGACCGGGTCCAGACGATCGATGGCGAACAGAGCCGGGTCAATCCACGCAAGGTCCAGGTCTTCCTGTCCATGGGCGCCAGCCTGGTCGCCAATCTGGTCGAGACCCTCACGCCTGAACTGAGGGCTATGGCCAGGATGCTGGAGCGGGAGTTGGTCGGCCTGACAGCTGCCAACATCTACTGCTCGTTCGGGGGTAAACGGGCCTTCAACAGTCACTACGACTCGCACGAAGTGTTCGCGATCCACACCGAGGGAGAGAAGGTCTGGCAACTGTACGAGGGCAGAGCCGACAACCCCGTCTCCGCGCCGCCCGACCACCCCGACCTCCAACGGTCTCTCGACCGACAAAAGGGCCGCCTGTTGCAGTCGGTCATCATGCGGCCCGGAGACCTGCTCTACATTCCACGAGGCCAGTTTCACGACGCCCTGGCCAGCAGCGAAGCGTCCCTGCATGTCACGTTCTCCGTCGAGCCCCGCAACGGTCGGGTGCTGCTTCGCCTCCTCGAACAGGAGTGTCTCAATGACAGCGCCTTTCGCGCCTACCTCCCCCGCGCCGAAGCGGACGGCGGGGCAGCCCTGCAGGCGCATCTGGCAGACCTCGCGGAGCGCCTGAAGGCCATGCTGACCGCCCCGGCCTTCGTTTCCGAGGTTGTGGAGATGCAGCAGGCCATCCGGGGCGAACTGACAGAATACGACCTGCCCAATACCAAGTCCTTGACGGCCTATGCCTTGGCGCCGGGCCAGCCAACCGAGATCACCCGTTCGGCTGAAGGCTGGATCATGCGAACGCGCACCGGGGTAATCCCTCTGAACGGCGTGCAAAAGGCCGCAGCTTGGCTGATGGGACGCCCCGCCTTCACGACAGAAGAGCTTTCAGCCTGGTTTCCCCTGGCCGATCCTGCGCTTTTGGACGCCCTGGTCGGGAATCTTGTCCGGGCCGGCGTGATCGTCCCCCGGGGGCAATAACCAATCCTGAAGGAACAGCCCGCCCTTGGGTGGCAGGCTGCGCCCTCCACCTGCAAGCTTGCTCCGTCAGGCCTTATTTGGTTCTGTCGCGAACTCTTCAAGAAACCCCGGGGACCTCCATATGGCCAGCTTGGCCGACAGACAGATCGACGCTGCGCGCGCCATCATTCCGCTGATCGCGGAACATCTGAAGGGCGACCTGTCGATCCGTCTTTGGAACGGTGACGTGCTCCCGCTGGGTGAAGGCGCCCGCAGCGATCTGTGCATCACGATCAAATCGCCCAATACGGCCAGGCGGCTGATGACCAAGCCGGGCCTGATGACCGTCTTCGAACTTTTCGCCAGCGGCGATATCGGTGTTGAGGGCGGAAGCCCGGTCGATGCTGCTGACCGCCTGGAGCATCAGAATGTCGTCAGGCTGGCGAAGCGGGTCGACAAATGGAAACTGGCGCGCATGGCCTGGCCTTTCCTGCTGGCGCGAGAACCCACTGCCGAGCAACTGGCCGCCTTTGACACCTCCCGGGTCGCGGCAGCATTCGAGGGGGGGCGTAACGACAAGGACCTGATCGACTTCCATTACGATGTCTCAAACGCCTTCTATGCGATGTTTCTCGACAGGGAGATGGTCTACTCGACAGGCTATTTCCCGCATCCGGACGCCAGTCTGGACGAGGCCCAGCGTGTAAAGCTGGACCTGATCTGTCGTAAACTGCAGCTGGCCCCGGGGCATCATCTGCTGGATATCGGCTGTGGTTGGGGTGGGCTGGCGGTACATGCCGCAGTCCACTTCGGAGCGACCGTTCACGGCGTGACCCTGTCCCAGGCCCAGTTTGACTACGCCACCGACAAGGTGGCCCGGCTCGGATTGCAGGACCGCATCAAGATCGAATTACGAGACTACCGCTCGGTGACGGGTTCCGCGATCTATGACGCCATAGCCCAGGTCGAGATGTTCGAGCATGTCGGGATCGACAACCACGAAAGACATTTCGACGATATTCGAAGGCTGTTGAAACCCCAGGGCATGCACTTCCATCAGGCCACCGTCCGGCGGGTCGATCGGGATATCTCCGAGTTCCGAAAAGTTCGGCCGACCATGGAAGTGATTACGCGTTACATCTTCCCGGGCGGCGAACTGGACTATATCGGCCTGACCGTCACCAACCTGGGACGCCTTGGGTTCGAGGTGCAAGATGTTGAAAACATGCGGGAACACTACCGCATGACCCTCCGGCTCTGGGCTCAGCGGCTTTATGCCAACATGGAGGCCGCTTGCCAGGAGATCGGCGTTTCCCGCACTCGAATGTGGTTGCTCTATCTGACCCTGTTCGCCCACGGCTTCAAACTCGGCTACGTCCTTTGCTATCAGGTCGTCGCCTCGCGAGGGGATCTCGGCCAGTCTCGAATGCCCCTTACCCGTGACCATTTGAAGGTCTCGAGCAACGCCTGAACAGTTTCTATCGTGACATCCAGGGCTTGGACTTGGACGATGAATGGGCCGCCGCCGCCTGCTCCCTCTGGAACCTGCCGCCCCGGGGGGGCTTGGGCTTGGCGTCGATGGCGGCCTTCTTCAGCCTGAGGGCCTTCTGGATCGGAGTCTCGCCCGAAGGGTCGCCTTCCCCGTCTGAAGACGATGGCGTGTCTGGCTCTGCGGCTCGGTCGGTCATGGTCTTGATCCTCTCAGGGCGCAGGACTGCCCAATCATCTGCAGGGTCTTGGTAGGGACGGTGGGACTCGAACCCACACGGATTACTCCAACGGATTTTAAGTCCGCTGCGTCTACCATTCCGCCACGTCCCCTCGCCCCCTGTAGACGCCGCGGCCGGCGGAAATTCAAGCGGGGTCAGACCCTGGACTGGCTCAGCCGCCGATTCCGCCCTGGCTGCTGCGCAGGGCGTCGGCCTCGCCCGGCGTGCTGCGGGTTGGATCCAGAAAGTCGTCGGCCTTATCCTTCAGCCTCTGGCGTTCAGCGGCCGTCATGCAGATCTTCTGCGGCCGGTTGGAGCCGACCACATGCTCGCGCTTGCAGATGAGCCGGTTGGGATCATCGATGCCAGGCTTTGCAGGCGCGGGCGGCGTCGATACCGCAGGCGCCGGGGGAGCCGCCGGGGACGCATCGCCAGACTGGGCCGCTCCGGCCAACAGAAGAAGCGAGGCAGAGGCTGCGAGGATCATGGGCATGGAACAGTCTCGGCGGGGGCGGTTGCAAGGTCCAGAGAGCCGTCAGGCCCCCTCGCTGTCAAGCACTGTGATGGCGTTGACGCCGGCCGCCTCGAGGGCGGCGATGAGATCGACCTGGGCCGCCTCGATCATCGCCGCATCACGCCCGCGAATGACAAGCTGGCTGCCATAGCCGGCGGGTGAAAAGAACGGATAGCTGCCCATGGAGAGGTCCGGATAGGCCTTGGCTGTCGCCTCCAGCGGAAAGGCCATGACTCCCTCGCCAAAACCCTCGATCCGCAGGGTGCGGGAAATGACCACCACGCCGCTGCGCAGGCGATGGCCGATATCCTCCAGCATGCCCCGCATGATGGTCGGCACTCCGGCCAGGACAAAGACATTGCCGATCTGGAAACCGGGCGGACCCTGGACCGGGTTCTTCACAAGGCTGCCGCCCTCCGGCACCCGGGCCATGCGCCGGCGGGCGGCGTTCAGTTCACCGCTCCAGCGGGACTGCATCATCTCGATGATGTCGGGATGTTCATAGAGGGGAAGGTCAAAGGCCTTGGCCACACAGTCAGCGGTGATGTCGTCATGGGTCGGGCCAATGCCGCCGGTGGTGAAGAGATAGTCGTAGCGCGCCCGCAGGCTGTTCACCGCGGCCACGATCTCCGCCTCCACATCACCGACCACCCGGGCCTCGGCCAGGTCGACCCCGTGGGTCCCCAGGAATTTGGCGATGGAATTGAGGTTGGTGTCCTGGGTGCGGCCCGACAGGATCTCGTCGCCGATGATCAGCACGGCCGCCGTCACGGGGGTGGGGTTGGCCATGGCTCAGATCTTTCCTTGCTTTGGAATGTATCCCGGACTTAGAGCGGCCATGCGCCTGCCTCAACCCCTTGTGAAGGGCATCCTCGCCCGCCGATACAAACGCTTCCTGACCGATGTGGTGCTGGAGGATGACCGCACGGTCATCGCCCATTGCCCGAACCCCGGCGCCATGCTGGGCCTGAACCAGCCAGGGATGCCGGTCTGGCTGTCATCATCCAGCGACCCGAAGCGAAAACTGGCCTTCACCCTGGAACTGGTCGAGGCGGACGGCGGCCTGGTCGGGATCAATACCCAGCACCCCAATCGCCTGGTCGCCGAGGCCCTGACGGCCGGCGCCATCCCCGAACTGGCCGGCTATGAAACGGTCCGGCCGGAGGTCGCCTATGGCCAGGCCAGCCGGGTCGACTTCCTGTTGAGCAGACCGGATCGACCGGACTGCTGGCTGGAGGTGAAGAACTGTCATCTGATGCGAACCCCCGGGCTGGCCGAGTTTCCGGACTGCGTCGCGGCGCGTTCGAGCAGGCATCTGCGAGAGCTTGCGGCTCGCGTGGAGGCAGGTGACCGGGCTGTGGCCCTGTTTGTTGTTCAGCGGGAAGACTGCTCGATCTTTTCCGCCTGCAGGGACCTGGATCCTGAATTTGCCGATAGCCTGGACAGGGCGGCGGACGCCGGGGTTGAGGTTCTGGTCCGCCGTTGCAGCATGACCACCGATGAAATCCGCATCGGCGCCGAACTGCCCTGGCAGCCCTGACGACCTATCGTATCACCGGCTTCTCCAGATCGGCCACCGCCTCCAGCACCGTATCGACCCGCGAGCGGATCAGGGCCTGGGCATCGTCCAGGCCCTGGTTGTAGAAATAGGGGCCAAGCGTGTCCGACAGCCAGGTCAGAAGGTCATCGCCGTCGGTCGGATAGATCTCGACCTCATGGACATCCTTGAGCCGCCGCACGATCAGTCGGGACAGGGTTTCGCGGGTCTGGCGGTCGAAGGTGATGCTGGACATGGTGTGGCGGCCCCTGCCTGCGCTGTTGCAGCGGATGTTGAACTTCCGTGCTATGATTGCGACATAAGGACCAACATTTTTTTGTCGCCGGCGGGCCTTCCGGCGGCATGGAACCACCCGATGACCATGACAGATGACAATGACCTGACCTTCGAAACCCGCACCCGCGACATCAAGATTCACGGGCCTGAGGGGTTTGAGGGCATGCGCAAGGCCGGTCGTCTGGCGGCCGAGTGCCTCGACATGCTGATTCCGCTTGTCCAGCCAGGGGTGCAGACCCTGGAGATTGACAGGCTGGCGCGGGAGTTTGTGCTGGATCACGGCGCCCTGCCCGCCTGCCTGGGCTACAAGGGCTACGGCCACACCGTCTGCATCTCCCGCAATCACGTCGTCTGCCACGGCATTCCGGGCGACTGGGCCCTGCGCGAGGGCGATGTGGTCAATATCGACGTCACGGTCATCGTCGATGGCTGGCATGGCGACACCAGCCGGATGTACGGTGTCGGCCCGGTCAATGCCCGGGCCCGTCGCCTCGTCGATGTCACCTATAGCGGCCTGGAACTGGGCCTGGCGGCGGTCAAGCCGGGCGCCACCTTTGGCGACATCGGCCATGCAATCCAGACCTATGTGGAATCCCAGCGGTGTTCCGTGGTCCGCGACTTCTGCGGCCATGGCCTTGGCCGGGTGTTCCATGACGAGCCCAATGTCGTGCATTTCGGCCGGCCCGGAACCGGCCCCCTGCTGAAGCCCGGCATGTTTTTCACCGTCGAGCCCATGGTCAATCTGGGCAAGCCGCAGGTGAAGGTATTGAGCGATGGCTGGACAGCGGTGACCCGCGACAAATCCCTGTCGGCCCAGTGCGAGCATTCGGTTGGCGTGCTGGAGGATGGCACGGTCGAGGTTTTCACCGCCTCTCCAACCGGACTTTTCAAGCCGCAGATCCAGGCGGACTAGTCTCGGTTGTGGCGGCGCAAATACCCTTGCAAAAAGCGAACGGATAGGGAACATTCGCCGTCATGGGCGAAGCTGTTTCCGTCGAAGAATTTTCCGGCGCCGCAATCGATCGGGCCAATCCCCCGATCGTTGGAGCAGACCCGGACTGGGACGGACCGGACAGCAGATCGTCCCGACCGCCATCCGATCCATCGCCCCACTATCTGGGCCACCGCGATCGGCTCCGGGAGCGCGCCTTCAGGGGCGGCCTGGGCGCCCTGCCCGATTATGAGTTGCTGGAGCTATTTCTCTACCGGACCTTTGCACGTGGCGACGTCAAGCCAACGGCCAAGGCGCTGCTGACCCGGTTCGGCTCCTTGTCCGGAGTCCTGGCCGCCTCGGAGGCCGAGCTTCGGACCGTCAAGGGGATCGGTGAGTCGGCAGCCCTCGACCTGCGGCTGCTGCATGAGGCGACCCTGCGGGTCGGCCGCGAAGCGGTGGGCCGGCGCACTGTCATCTCATCCTGGTCGGCCCTGCTGGCCTATGTGAAGGTCGCCCTGGCCAACGAACCGCGCGAGCAGTTCCGGGTCCTGTTCCTGGACAAGAAGAACCAGCTGATCGCCGACGAGATCCAGAACCGCGGCACTGTCGATCATGCCCCCGTCTATCCCCGGGAAGTCATGCGAAGGGCGCTGGAACTGTCTTCCAGCAATGTCATCCTGGTTCACAACCACCCCAGCGGCGATCCCACGCCCTCCCATGCCGATGTGGAGATGACCCGGCAGGTCGTCGAGGCTGGCCGGGCCCTGAAGATCGGCGTCCATGACCATCTGGTGGTTGGACGGGACGGCGTCGCCAGCTTCAAGTCCCTCGGGCTGATGTAGCGCATCGCCAGATGGAACGCCGCCGGCCCGGGCCTATCCTTCAGGAAGGCGAATCGGATCAGGAGTCCGCCGCCCAGGCGAGGTATTCGGGGGTGCGCAGCAGGCCCCGCCAATAGTCTGTTGCAGCCCCGCCGGTGTCGCCAAACCTTTCCAGGTCCAGGCCATAGGTTTCGAACCGCGTGGCCACCGGGGTGAAGAAGGCGTCAGCGATGCTCCACCGGCCCAGCAAGAAGGGGCCGCCAGAACGGGCCAGCAAGCCCGTCCAGAGGTCAACAATCCTGCAGATATCGCGGATGACATCCTCATCCGGTTCCACGGTCAGCCGGGCCCCGATATCCATGGGACAGGCACGGCGCAGGGCCCCGAACCCGCTATGCATTTCTGCCGCCGCCGCCCGGGCCAGGGCCCGGTCGCCAGGATCCGAGGGCCAGAGGCCCGCCTCCGGAAACCGCTCGGCCAGATATTCGCAGATCGCCAGCGAATCGCCGATCAGCAGGCCCCCGTCCTTCAGGACGGGCACCAGTCCGGAAGGCGAATGACGGCGGATCTCCGCCGTGGACAGGTCCACCTCGCGGAGCGGGATCAGGGTTTCGTCAAAGTCCGCGCCGGTGCGCTTCAGGGCCAGCCAGGGTCGCAAGGACCAGGTCGACCAGCGCTTGGTTCCAATAACGATTTCCATATCGGGTGCTCCAGAGGATTCCGGCTATTGGCGCCGACGGATATCCGGGCTCTAGTGTCACAAAAGAAATAGAACAAGCGTTCGAGGAAACAGCCCATGACCGACGCCGCAGGCCCGGCGCCGAACGAGCCCAACCCGGCTCCTCCGAGTTCGACCGCTGCGGGCATGATCGAGCCCCTGACCAAGGGCTATCGTCGATACGCCCTGGGCATGCTCCTGGTGGTCTACACCCTCAATTTTCTCGACCGGCAGGTGGTCAATATCCTGGCGGAGCCGATCAAGCGCGACCTGGGTCTGGCTGATTGGCAACTCGGCATGATGACCGGCCTGGCCTTCGCCCTGTTCTATACCTTTCTGGGCATTCCGATCGCCCGCAAGGCCGAGCGATCGCACCGCCCCTTCATCATCGCGATCTCGATCGCGGTCTGGAGCGGCTTCACGATGCTCTGCGGCGCGGCCCAGAACTTCTGGCAGCTCATTCTTTTCCGCATCGGCGTGGGGGTTGGTGAAGCCGGCTGTACACCGCCCTCCCACTCTCTGATCACTGACTATGTCCCTAGGGAAATGCGGGCCTCAGCCATCGCCTTCTATTCCATAGGCACCCCGCTGGGCAGCCTGATCGGCCTGGCCATGGGCGGGCTGATCGCTGACGCCTATGGTTGGCGCACGGCCTTTGTTGTTGCTGGCGCGCCCGGGGTCATCATCGCCATCATCGCGGCCCTGACCCTGGTTGAGCCCCGCAAGAAGCTGGCCGCCGATCTGGCGGCCCGGGCAGCAGCGCCCGCGATAAGTTTCGGCGCAGCCCTGACCGTGCTGATGGCCAAGAAGACCTTCTGGCTGATTGCCTTTGCGGCCGCCATCAAGGCCTTCATCGGCTACGGCCATGCCCCGTTCACCGCATCTTTCTTTTTCCGCAATCACGGACCCCAGCTGGTTGAACTGGCGGCCTGGCTGTCTGATGCGATGAACCGGACGTTCTCGGTGTTGCCCGGCCTCGCCGACATCAACATCAAGTTGGGGGTGACGGGCTTTCTTGGGATTGCCCTCAGCGCAGTCGGCGGGACCGCCGGGGTTTTTGGCGCCTGGCTAGGCGGGTACATTGCTGATCGCCTGGGTGCGAAGGACCTTCGGGCCTATGTGGTGGTTCCGGCCATCGCCTCCGTGGTCACCATCCCGGTCTATATCCTGGGCGTCACGGTCGGCGACGCCGGCGTCGCGGTGCTGATCCTGGCTATTCCAGCGGTTCTGGGCACGCTCTGGTATGGCCCTGTCTATGCGACGGCCCAGAGCATCGTTGAGCCCCATATGCGGGCGACCTGCGCCGCCATCCTGCTGTTCATCATCAATCTGGTGGGTCTGGGCCTGGGTCCGCTGGCCGTCGGCATCCTCAGCGACGTCTTTGCCGGCCCCTTGGGCATGGGTGAGGCCGAGGGAGTCCGCTGGGCCCTGATCAGTTCCACCATGATCGGACTTGTCGCCTTCCTGCTGTTCTGGATGGCGCGAAAGACAATCCGCGAAGAGATGGTCAGCTGACCTCAGACTGCCCGAGAAGCTCCCACAGCCCCGCAACCGTGCGGCCAGGAAACAGTTAATGACCGACACTGCCGAGGGGGCTGTATCCGCAGCACCAGCCGCCGCCTATCCTGGCCAAGGCTCCAAGCCCTACCGCGCCTATGTGCTGATGGCCTTGCTCACGGTCTACACGTTCAACTTCATTGATCGGGTCGTAGTGTCCATCCTGCAGGAGGACATCAAGAAGGAGTTCGATCTTACAGATCTGCAGCTCGGACTGCTGGGCGGGCCAGCCTTCGCCGTACTCTACACGTTCCTGGGCATCCCCCTGGCAAGGCTCGCAGAGCGCTATAACCGAATGACCCTGTTGGCGGTCTGCGTTGCGATCTGGAGCGCCATGACCGCCGCCTGCGGGTTTGCGACCTCCTATGCGATGCTGTTTGCAGCACGAATTGGAGTCAGTGTTGGCGAGGCAGGCTGCACACCGCCCGCCCAATCGGTCATTTCGGACTATTTTCCTGCTGACAAGCGGGCCACCGCCATCTCGATCTATGCGCTCGGCGTGCCGGTTGGCTCAATGCTGGCGGCCATCGGCGGCGGACTGATGCTGGAGTATTTTGGCTGGCGGGAAGCCTTCATAGTCCTGGGACTGCCAGGACTGCTCCTGGCCATTGTCATCAAGCTGACAGTGAAAGAGCCGGTTCGTGCGGGTTCAGTCTCCGGAATCAAGGCTCCCAGCTTTGTGTCGGCATTTCAGGCGTTGGCGAAGAAGCCGACGTTCTGGCACATCGCCCTGGGATCGGCCGTGGCATCGTTTGTTGGCTATGGCGTCGGTCAGTATCTGAACTCCTACCTGATCCGCACCCATGAGCTGACGCCTCTCCAGGCCTCCCAACTGACGGGCATTGTTCTGGGGGTCGCCGCAGCCTTTGGCACCTTCTTCGCTGGCTGGCTGGCGGACCAGATGATCCGCCGGCACCCCAACGCCCTCGCCTGGCTCCCGGCCTTGGGCTTCTTCATTGCGACGCCATTCTATCTCGTCGGCTACATGGCGCCCAACCTGTGGATCGGGGTGCCATTCCTCGTCGTCGGCGCCGTCACCCACTATTTCTACCTCGGATGCATGTATGCTTCGGTCCAGGGAATTGTGGAGCCGAGGATGCGGGCGACATCCACAGCGGTGCTGCTCTTCATCGTGAATCTTCTCGGCTACGGTCTCGGCCCGCCAGCAATCGGAGCGCTGAGCGATTTCCTCGCAGGTTCCAATCTCCAGGCGGCCGGACTGATCGCGGCAGACTGCGGAAAGGCGGCTCTCCTGGCCAACAAGACAGCCTGCGCGGTGGCGTCCGAGTTTGGTCTGCGCTGGGCCATCTTCATCGGTCTGTTCGGTTATCTCTGGGCTGGCGTTCACTTCCTGCTGGCCTGGCGGACGCTGCGCCGCGACTGGGTGGGTTGAAGCGGTTGACAGCAGCATGCCCGGCAGCCACTAGCCGGGCATGATTTCTCGTTACGCACGCCCCGAGGCAGCGGCCATCTGGTCGCCGCAGACCCGCTATCAGATCTGGTTCGAGATCGAAGCCCACGCCGCCGACGCAATGGCGCAACTCGGGGTCATCCCCGAGGAGGCCGCCAGGGCCATCTGGGCCGGAGGCAAGGATGTCGTCTGGGACGCGGACCGTATTGACGAGATCGAGCGGGTCACCAAGCACGATGTCATCGCCTTCCTGACCCATGTGTCTGAAGTGGTCGGGCCGGAGGCGCGGTTCCTGCACCAGGGAATGACCAGTTCGGACGTTCTGGACACCTGCCTGGCGGTCCAGATGTCCCGCGCCACCGACCTGCTCATCGAGGACGTGGACATGGTGCTGGCCGCCCTTCGCAGGCGGGCCCTCGAACACAGGTTCACCCCCTGCACCGGGCGCAGCCATGGTATCCATGCAGAGCCTACGACCTTCGGCCTGAAGCTGGCCGGCCACTATGCCGAGTTTCAGCGGGCCAAGGAGCGTCTCGCCATGGCCAGGTTCGAAATCGCCACCTGCGCCATTTCCGGCGCAGTGGGCACCTTTGCGAATGTCGACCCCCGGGTCGAGGCCCATGTGGCCCAGAAGCTGGGCCTGACCATCGAGCCCGTCTCCACGCAGGTCATTCCCCGCGACCGGCACGCTGCCTGGTTCGCCGCCCTGGCGGTCGTTGCATCCTCGATCGAACGGCTGGCGGTCGAAATCCGACACCTGCAGCGCACCGAGGTCCTCGAGGCGGAAGAGCCCTTCGACCCAGGCCAGAAGGGCAGTTCGGCCATGCCCCACAAGCGTAACCCGATCCTGACAGAGAACCTGACCGGCCTGGCCCGCCTGGTGCGGTCGGCGGTTGTACCGGCCCTCGAGAATGTTGCTCTCTGGCATGAGCGCGACATCAGCCATTCCGCTGTTGAACGGGGAATCGGACCTGACGCCTCGATCCATCTGGACTTCGCCCTGCGCCGGTTGGCCAGCGTGATGGAGCGCCTGGTGATCTATCCCGAGAACATGGAACGCAACCTCGACCGCCTTGGCGGACTGGTTCATTCCCAGAGGGTGATGCTGGCCCTGACCCAGAACAATGTGTCGCGCGAGGATGCCTATGCGGCGGTCCAGGGCAACGCCATGAAGGTCTGGCGCGGCGAGGGCCGGTTCCTCGAGTTCCTCAAGGCCGATCCGGTCGTGTCCGGCGCCATCAGCGATGCGGAACTCGAGGCCCTTTTCGACCTCGGCTACCATTTCAAGCATGTCGACACGATCTTTGCCCGTGTCTTCGGGGACGGAGTCTGAGCCCAAAATCCGGCCTGCCCGCGGTCGTCCGGCCTGACGCCCGTCTTCTGGTTCTGGGCAGCCTGCCAGGTGACGCCTCGATTGCGGCCGGACAGTACTACGCTCACCCCCGAAACAGTTTCTGGCGCCTGCTGGGGGATGTCCTGGATATGGACCTGTCCGGAATGGGTTATCCGGACAGGCTGTCGGCCCTGGCTCAACGCAGGATCGGACTTTGGGATGTCCTGGCCCAGGCTGAACGTCCTGGAAGCCTGGATGCAGGGATTCGCGACGCCCGGCCCAACGACCTGTCAGGCCTGGTGGCGAGCCTCCCGGATCTCAAGGCCGTCGCGTTCAATGGCGCATGGGCGGCCAGGGCAGGATTGAAGCAGTTGGCGTCTTTCGCGCCCGAGGTCGCGAGAATCAACCTGCCAAGTTCCAGCCCGGCTCATACACAGGCCTACGCTGACAAGCTTGCGTCCTGGCAGGCCTTGCGGCCGCCATTGGGGGCAGGTTCAGACTGAACAGTCGCCGGCCTGGCGGCCAGCGATCCGAACGATCAGCCGACGGAGCGGATCTGCTCGCGGGCCTGGGCGAGCAGTTCGTCCATCTTCATGCGAACCTCACCTTCGGTGGTCTCCATGCCCGATCCCTTCAGATCGCCATAGACCTTGCGGAGCACATCATCATCGCCGGGCTGGTCGAAATCCGACTTGACCACCGCCCGGACGTATTCGTCGACCGACTCCAGGCCCATCTTGGCGGCCGCCCACTCGCCCAGCAGGCGGTTCCGACGTGCCGAGGCCTTGAATTCCTGGTCGGCGTCCAGAGCGAACTTCTTTTCGAAGCCCTTTTCGCGTTCGTCGAAGGTGGTCATAGGTTTTCCAACTTGCTTAGGGCCGCTGAATAGCGCGCGGCGGCTCACCCCGCAATGATAACCGGAGCCAAGATGGTCAATGAGGATGCCGCAATCGGCGCCGTGATCGACGCCCTGTACGCGATGGTGTCCGGCCCGGCCGGGCCAAGGGACTGGTCCGGGCAACTGGACGTATTCCATCCGGAGGCCCGACAGATCCGCACAGGCCAGGACTCCGGCGGCGACGCCTGGATGACCCTGATGGATCCGGAAGACTATCGAAGGGATACAGCGGCCTTCTTCGAGGCGAACGGGTTCTTCGAGATCGAGACCGGCCGCCGCATCGACCGGTTCGGAAACATTGCCCATGTCTGGAGCCAATACGAGGCCAGGTTGGCGGCAGACGACCCTATCCCCGAGCGGCGCGGGATAAATTCGATCCAGCTCTTCCGGGATTCCGGTGGCCGCTGGAGGGTCGTTGCGATGATCTGGGACAACGAGCGGCCCGGCCTCGAACTACCGCCGATCTGACGGGTTTGCGCCGGTGACTGCCTTGCGGTAATTTCCCGCCTGACCAAGTTCAACAGCGGCCGTGAGTCGGATCCGCGCGCTGGCCCCGCCTGCGCGCGATTTTTGTTCCCCTCTAAGCCGCCCCCCCCGGGGAGACACATGACCAGCCGCCGCAAGAAGATCTACGAAGGCAAGGCGAAGATCCTTTACGAAGGACCCGAGCCCGGCACCTTGATCCAGTATTTCAAGGACGACGCCACGGCCTTCAACGCCCAGAAAAAGGCCGTGCTGGAAGGCAAGGGCGTCATCAACAATCGCATCAGCGAATTCGTCATGACCCGCCTGACCTCCATAGGCGTCGCGAACCACTTCATTCGCCGCCTGAACCTGCGCGAACAGCTGATCAAGGAAGTCGAGATCATCCCTCTGGAGGTGATCTGTCGCAATATCGCCGCCGGAAGCCTGTCGACGCGCCTCGGCCTGGAAGAGGGCACGCCCCTGCCCCGGTCGATCATCGAGTTCTGCCTGAAGGATGACAAGCTGGGCGATCCCATGGTCGCAGAAGAGCACATCACGGCCTTCAACTGGGCGACCACCCAGGAGATCGATGACATCATGGCCATGACCCTGCGGATCAACGACTTCCTGACCGGGATGTTCGGGGCCGTCGGAATCACCCTTGTCGATTTCAAGATCGAGTTCGGCCGCCTCTGGGAAGGTGACTTCGCCCGTGTCGTCCTGGCCGATGAAATCAGTCCAGACAGCTGCCGCCTGTGGGACTCGACGACCAATGAAAAACTCGACAAGGACCGTTTCCGGCGGGACCTGGGCGACGTCATTGAAAGCTATACCGAGGTTGCCAGGCGCCTCGGGATCATGAAGGAAATGCCCACTGTCATTCAGGGAGGCCTCCACTAGTGAAGGCGATTGTCCACGTTTTTCTGAAGCCCGGCGTCCTGGACGTCCAGGGCAAGGCCGTCGAGAACGCCCTTCACGGGCTGGGTTGGGCCGAGGTCAAGGACGTCCGCGTTGGACGGGTCCTTGAGTTTGACCTTGGCGGAGACGCCGAGGGCGCTGAAGCCCGGGTAAAGGCGATGTGCGACAAGCTCCTCGCCAACACCGTGATCGAAAGCTACCGCGTGGAAATCGCCTCCTAGCCAAACCTCGACCCATGGGGCGCAGGGGACTGGAAGACCACTTAAAGCTGTGATAACGTCCCTCTTCTCAGGAGGATGGCATGACAGTCTTCGAGATTCAGAAAGCCCTTGCCGTGCGCGGCTTTGACCCGGGCGCCATTGATGGCGTCTGGGGCCGCAGGACCAGCGCGGCCGTCCGCGCCTTCCAGACCAGACACCGGGTGCAGGTAGATGGAATCGTCGGTCAGCAAACCCGGAGGGTGTTGTTCGGCAATATTCCCCCGGACTCGAACCCGCTCGATGACGTTGCGTTGGTCTGGTTTCAGGAAGCCTGGCGATTGCTGGGCGTCGCCGAGCGACCCGGGGTCGGATCAAATCCGGACATCCTTCAATGGGCCTCCAACCTGGGCATCCCCTACCATGACGACGATGTCGCCTGGTGCGGCCTCTTCGTCGCCCATTGCATCGGCTCAACCCTTACCCAGGAACCCTTGCCGACCAACCCACTTGGCGCCCGGGCCTGGGAGCGGTTTGGCGCGCCCTGCAGCAGCCAGGCCGGCGCCATCACCGTTTTCTGGCGGGAATCCCCGACCGGTTGGAAGGGCCATGTCGGACTCTATGCGGGCGAAGATGACCTCGCCATTCATGTCCTGGGCGGCAACCAGTCCAACAGGGTCAGTGTTGCTCGAGTGGCCAGGAGCCGCCTGCTTGGGTGTCGCTGGCCCGCGACTGCCCCGATGGGGACAGGCGGGCCGGTCAGGGTCAATACAGATGGAAGTCTGTCTCACAACGAGGCCTGAAGTCATTCCGACCTCTCGCAGAGGTGGGAAGACTCTGGTAAGCCCCGGCCCATGAAAGCCGCCGTCATCGTCTTCCCAGGTTCCAACTGCGACCGGGACTGCAAGGTCGCCATCGAACGCTCTACCGGCGCTTCGGTCGATATGGTCTGGCATGGCGACAGTGATCTGCCCCAGGGCCTGGACCTGATTGTCCTCCCGGGCGGGTTTTCCTATGGCGACTACCTGCGCTGCGGCGCCATGGCGTCGCTTTCCCCCGTCATGACGGCGGTCAAGGCCGCTGCCCTTCGAGGCGTTGCGACAGTCGGCATCTGCAACGGGTTTCAGGTCCTGTGCGAGGCCGGCATGCTGCCGGGAGCGCTGCTGCGCAATGCCGGCCTGAAATATGTTTGCAAGACTGTCGATCTCGAAATCGTAAACGGCCAGACCCGGTTTACCGCCGCCTATCAGGGCCGCCGAAGCGCTGTGATGACCGTCGGCAATGGCGAGGGAAACTACTTTGCTGACGAGGTAACACTCGACCGTCTTGAAGGCGAAGGCCTAGTGACGTTCCGTTATCGCGACAACCCCAACGGCTCTGCCCGCAATATCGCCGGCATTGTGAACGAGTCGGGCAACGTGCTGGGATTGATGCCGCATCCCGATCGGTCCTTCGAAGAAGAACTGGGGTCAGCCGACGGCGCCCTGCTGTTCCAGAGCGCCCTGGCCAGCGCCTGAAGGGAAACCGCTTGGCGAAGCCATGGGGAGCGTCCACCCTGCCGGGGAACCCAGCGGAAGGACGCCGATGGTCATCGATCAGATTCATGGAAGCCTGGCGGCCAACGCCTGTGCCGGCCTTCTTGTGCTGGCATGGCTGATCGTCGCCTTTCGCACCAGGCCAGGCCTGGTCGGGTTGCTGGTGGGCTTGGCCCATCTGACCCTCGCAGGGTTGATAGTGCGCGAACCGCTCCGCGCCTTGATCGATCCGCCCTATGGTCCGTTTGTACTGGGGATGATCTCTGTTTCGGGCAGCAGCGCGATTACCGCGGCCGCTGCGATTGTCGCGACAGCAGCCGTCGGCGCCTTCAGCGCTCTGCATCGATCGCGTGAGGCCATGCTGCTGACCTTGGCCAGCAGCCTGCTGTTTCTGGGGGTTCTGGGCTGGCCATGGGTCCATGCGCTGATGGGCGGCATCCAGGTCGATTTGCAGCTGGGCGATAGCCTTGTGATTCCCGTCGGCCTGGCCTCCGCCGCCGGCTTTGCGGTCACCGCTGCGCCCTTCCTGCTGGGCGCTGTCTGGGCCGCAGTTCGCACCCTGCGGGCCCCGCCCGCCTAAAAGCCCCGGTTCACAGGACCCTCGACGCGCACTAGAACCCTCTGCATGAGCGCCCCTGCCCCCTCCGAAAAAACCATCGCCCAGTCAGCTGCCGAGTTTGGCCTGAAGCCGGAAGAATACGCCGTCATTCTCGACCGCCTCGGCCGGGAGCCCAACCTCGTGGAGCTTGGCGTCTTTTCGGTCATGTGGTCAGAGCACTGCAGCTACAAGTCCAGCCGAAAGCACCTGGGCAAGTTCCCCACCACGGGCCCCCGCGTGATCTGCGGCCCGGGCGAGAACGCCGGGGTGATCGACATCGGCGATGGCCAGGCCTGCATCTTCAAGATGGAGAGCCACAACCACCCTAGCTACATCGAACCGTACCAGGGGGCCGCCACCGGCGTCGGCGGCATCATGCGGGACGTCTTCACCATGGGCGCCCGCCCTATCGCCCTGCTCAACGCCCTGCGGTTCGGCGATCCATCGCACCCCAAGACCCGTCGCCTTGTCGAGGGCGTGGTGGCCGGGATTGCCGGCTATGGTAATTGCGTGGGGGTTCCGACCGTCGCTGGTGAGACCAACTTTCATCGCGGCTATGACGGAAACATCCTCGTCAACGCCATGTGCGTGGGCCTGGCGGACGCAGACAAGATCTTCTACTCGGCCGCACCGGCTGCTGGCCTGCCCGTCGTCTATTTTGGCTCCAAGACAGGCCGCGACGGCATCCATGGTGCGACCATGGCCAGCGCCGAATTCGACGAAGACAGCGACGAAAAGCGGCCAACCGTCCAGGTGGGCGACCCCTTCGCCGAAAAGCTGCTTATCGAGGCCACCCTGGAACTGATGGCCACCGGCGCAGTTGCAGCCATCCAAGACATGGGCGCGGCGGGCCTGACGTCATCTTCGGTCGAAATGGCCGGCAAGGGCAGCGTTGGTATCGAACTTGACCTCGACATGGTGCCGCAGCGCGAAGTGGGCATGACCGCTTACGAAATGATGTTGTCCGAAAGCCAGGAACGGATGCTGGCCATCCTCAAGCCCGGCCGGGAACGGGAAGGCCATGCCATTTTCGAGAAGTGGGGCCTGGACGCCGCCATCATCGGCTGGACCACCGATACCGGCCATATTGTCCTGAAGCACAGGGGCGAGGTGGTTTGCGATCTTCCCCTGGCGCCCCTGTCCGACGACGCCCCGCTTTATGACCGTCCATGGACAGAGCCGGCAAAACACCCCCCGATCGACCCGGCCAGCATTCCGGCCCCGGAAGACTGGGAGGCAGCCATGCTCAAACTCATGGCCTGCCCGGACGTAGCGTCCAAGCGCTGGCTCTGGGAACAGTATGACCGTCACGTCATGGCAGACACCCTGGAAGACAGCGCTACGGGCGCAGACGCCGGGATCGTGCGGGTCCATGGCACACGCAAGGCCCTGGCGGTAACCAGCGACTGCACGCCGCGCTACGTGCAGAACGATCCCTACGAGGGCGGCAAGCAGGCCGTCGCAGAGGCCTGGCGAAACCTGACAGCTGTCGGCGCCGAACCCATCGCCATCACTGACAACCTGAACTTCGGCAATCCCGAGCGGCCCGCCATCATGGGCCAGATTGTCCGGGCGATCGACGGCATGGCCGAGGCCTGCCGAGCCCTCGATTTCCCGGTCGTGAGCGGTAATGTCAGCCTCTACAACGAGACCAATGGCGTCGCGATCCCGCCGACCCCCACCGTCGGGGCCGT
The DNA here is from genome assembly GCA_029866155.1 of Caulobacter sp. Lineage (GTDB taxonomy): Bacteria > Pseudomonadota > Alphaproteobacteria > Caulobacterales > Caulobacteraceae > Caulobacter. The sequence continues at coordinate 39,460 of JARWZW010000018.1, forward strand.
GGGCCTCTTGACCGAATACGGGCTAAGGGCGGATTTTTCGAGCATGCGGGCAGGCGACAGTCTTGTGATGCTCGGCGAAACACATGGGGCGCTCGGCGCCAGCCTCTATCTTCGCGAAATGCTAGGCCGTGAGGACGGCGCTCCGCCGCCGGTCGACCTGGCCCTGGAGCGCAAGACAGGCGACTTCCTGCGAAGCCTAATCAACAGCCGCCAGTGCAAGGTCGTGCATGACCTGTCCGACGGGGGGCTGGCCATTGGCGTCGCTGAAATGGTTCTGGCCAGCGGCGTGGGCATGACCCTGGATCTCGGCGACCAGGCCCCATCGCCCGCTGTGCTGTTCGGTGAAGATCAGGCCCGATACCTTGTGGCCACCGACCAGCCGGCGGAACTGCTGCAAGCCGCCCGGGCGGCTGGTGTTCCCGCCCAGGTCGTCGGCAAGGCCGGCGGTGACACCCTGCTCGCCCCGGGGCTGTTCGCCATTCCCCTCGACCGTCTGCGGGCCGCGCACGAGGGATGGCTTCCGGCCTTCATGGGATCGACGACATGAAAATCACCCCCCTGCTGGGCGCTCTGGCCCTGATGGCCGGTTGCGCCTCCGCCTCAGAGACAGCCGACACCGGGGCGACTGCGGCGGGATGCGATGTCACGGTCGCCTTCGGCAGTTACGCCATGGGTATCGACGGACAGGCTGCTGAGGACGTCGAGGCCTATGTTTCAGGACATCCGGCCCTGGTGACCGCCAGCCAATGGACCAGATGGGGACGCGAAGGTGAAAAGACCGCCTGCCTGACGACAGCATCACCGCAAGCGATCCGGACCGTTTTCAAGGCCCTGCGGGCTCTCCTGCCCGACGTCGCCCGGCGGGGACCGGTGACGCTTGAATCCCGACTGGGGCAACGCTTCCAGTCGAAGTCGCCCCTCAATCATTGAAGGGCTGCGCCGTTTCGCGTCAGCGGAGGGGAAGTACTTTTTATGGACCTTGAGAAAAGCCAGATCAGGCGCAACGGTGCGCCTGATCCCGAGACCGCGCCGGCCTGATCGGCAGGATCAGGCCGGGTTGGTCCGTTGCTTCGGTAATCAGGCCAGCTCGACCTTGCGGTCAGCGCCGGCCGGGACACCCAGCCGCGACAGCAGAGCTTCGTACTGCGCCCAGAGCGCCGCCGGCATACGATCGCCAAACCGGTGGTAGAAGCCCGGAATCAAGGACGCCTCTTCCCGCCAGATGTCGGCGTCCACCGTCAGCAGCAGGTTGAGCTTGGCGCTATCCATGCCAAGGCCATCAACATCCAGGGAGCCCGGCGCCGGCAGGCGGCCAATGGCGGTGTCGACAGCCTCGACCTCGCCCTCCAGGCGCTGGACGATCCACTTGAGCACCCGGCTGTTTTCGCCATAGCCCGGCCAGACAAACTTGCCGCCGTCCTTGCGGAACCAGTTCACGAAATAGATCCGCGGCAGCTTCTCGGGATCGGCCTTGCCGCCGACTTTCAGCCAGTGGGCGAAATAGTCACCCATGTTGTAGCCGCAGAAGGGCAGCATGGCGAAGGGGTCGCGGCGCAACTCGCCAACCTTGTTCTCGGCGGCGGCGGTGCCTTCGGACGCCGTGTTGGAGGCCAGGAATACGCCATGCTCCCAATCAAAGGCCTCGGTCACCAGCGGCACCGCGGTGGCCCGGCGGCCGCCGAACAGGATGGCGCTGATCGGCACGCCTGCGGGATCATCCCACTCGCTGGCGATCACCGGGCATTGTTGGGCGGGAACCGTGAAGCGGGCGTTCGGATGGGCGGCCGGAGTTTCGCTGGCCGGAGTCCAGGGCTGACCGCGCCAATCGGTCAGGGACGCGGGAGCCTCATCGGTCAGGCCCTCCCACCAGACGTCGCCGTCCGGGGTCAGGGCGACATTGGTGAAGACACAGTTTTCATTCAGAGCGTCGATGGCGTTCTTGTTCGTGCCGATGCCGGTGCCCGGCGCGACGCCGAAGAAGCCAGATTCCGGATTGATGGCCCGAAGACGACCGTCGTCGCCGAACCGCATCCAGCAGATATCGTCGCCGATCGTCTCTGCCTTCCAGCCCGGAACGGTGGGCTGCAACATGGCCAGGTTGGTCTTGCCGCAGGCACTGGGGAAGGCCGCCGCTACATACCGCACCTGGTTCTTGGGCGAGGTCAGCTTCAGGATCAGCATATGCTCGGCCAGCCAGCCCTCATCCCGAGCCATGACCGAAGCGATGCGCAGGGCGTAGCATTTCTTGCCAAGCAGGGCGTTGCCGCCGTAGCCCGACCCGTAGGACCAGATCTCGCGGCTCTCCGGGAAATGGACGATCCATTTTTCTTCGTTGCAGGGCCAGGGAACGTCCTTCTCCCCGTCGGCCAGCGGCGCACCCAGGGTGTGAACCGCAGGCACGAAGAACCCGTCGTCACCCATCATGTCCAGGGCCTGTTTGCCCATGCGGGTCATGACCCGCATCGAGATGGCGACATAGGCGCTGTCGGTGATCTCTACGCCGAGGGCGCTGATCGGCGAGCCGATGGGGCCCATGCAGAACGGAACGACATACAGGGTGCGACCGCGCATGCAGCCGTCGAACAGTCCCTGCAGGCGATCGCGCATGGCGTCCGGCTCGGACCAGTTATTGGTCGGGCCCGCCTCGGCCTCTTCCTTCGAACAGATAAAGGTCCGGCTTTCAACCCGGGCGACATCCTTGGGGTCCGAAGCCGCATAAAAACTGTTGGGTCGCAATTTCGGATTGAGCCTCTGGAGGGTTCCGGAGGCGACCAGACGATCGGTGAGAAGCGTCCATTCCTCATCCGAGCCGTCGCACCAATAGACTGATGCTGGCTTGGTCAGCGCAGCGATTTCCTGAACCCACGCAATGAGCCTTGCGTGTTTGGTGGGGGCCTTGTCGAGACCCGGAATCGAAACTTCGCCGCCCATTACCGACGCCCTCCAATACTGTGACTCCTGCGGTCAATATGACGCAGACCCGCAGGGCCAGCTTTGCGCGGCGTCCTGCCTAGCGCGTGGGACGTGTGGCGGGCAAGCCGAAAGGGTGCAAATTTGATGACGCACTGTGACGATTTGGCGCCAATGCGCCTGAATTTTAGGCGCCATATCGGGACCGGGCGCGGGCTGTTGCAGGGCAAGGCTTCCGATCAATCGTTCAACAGGTGGTTTGCCTCGACCCGCGGAGCGGCTACCTCTCCCCAAAAACGGGGGCGGAAATGCGTTGGGTTGCGATGGTTTTTACGGGACTGGCGACGCTGGTCCTGATCGCGGTGCTGGCTCTGCTCGGGCTCGACTGGTCCAACAGACCGCAACCCCTCGATCTGGCAGGCCTGATCGCCAGGGGAGATCGATACGACGTCCAGATACGCCGGGACCGATGGGGAGTTCCGCATGTTCTGGGCAAATCCAACGCGGATGCAGCCTTTGGCCTCGCCTTCGCCCATGCCGAGGATGACTTCGCCACAATCCAGGACGTCGCCCTGGCGACCCGAGGAACTCTTGCCGGAAGGCTTGGTCTCAAGGCTGCTGCCGGAGACTACATCGTCAACCTGCTCGAGGTCTGGCAGACCGTAGACGCCGGCTACGAAAGGGACCTGCCGGCTGATCTCCGGGCTGTTCTGGAGGCCTATGCAGACGGAATAAACGCCTATGCAGCCCGTCACCCCGAGGCTGTAGAGCCCGGACTACTCCCCATGACAGGAAAGGACATCGCCGCCGGCTTTGTCTTCAAGACCCCGTTCTTTTATGGCCTCGACGCGGAACTGAAGCGGCTCAACAGCCTGCCGCCTGATCATCTGCCCAAGGGCTCCAACGGTGTGGCCGTGGCGCCCTTGAGGGCATCGGACGGCGCGACCCGGTTGCTGGTCAATTCCCACCAACCCTTTACCGGGCCGGTGGCCTGGTATGAGGCCGTGGTGGAGAGTGGCGAAGGCTGGCACGTCGCCGGCGGCTTCTTTCCGGGTTCCCCTTTCATGCTGCATGGCCACAATGCCAGCCTGGGCTGGGCCAATACCGTCAACAAGCCAGACCTGATCGATACCTATCGCCTGGTCCTGAACCCGGAAAATTCCAATCAGTACCGACTGGACGGCAAATGGCGGGATTTCGAACGCCAGGAGGCCAAACTTCGCATCAGGCTGTTTGGTCCCTTCCACTGGACCGTCAAGCGTCCGGTCCTGCGATCGGTTCATGGACCGGTGATGGAGACAAAGGCCGGCGCCTTCGCCCTGCGCTACGCAGGAATGGGAGAAGCCCGCCAACCCCTGCAGTATTGGCGCCTCAATCTCGCTCGAAATCTCGATGAGTGGCGGGCCGCCATGGCGCTGCAGGCCCTGCCCAGCATCAACTACATCTATGCCGACAACGCAGGGAACATCGGCTATGTCTATAACGGTCTGTTTCCGGACCGAAAAGTCTCCGGCATCGATTGGTCCGTTGTGCTTCCAGGCGATCGATCGGACCTGATCTGGCGATCCTACCTGCCGTTCGATCGAATCCCGCAGATCTGGAATCCCCGATCGGGACTGGTGTTCAACGCCAACAATACGCCGTTCCAGGCCACGGCGATTGGCGATGGCCTGAACCCTGACGCCTTTCCGGCGAGCATGGGCATCCAGACCGATATGACCAATCGCGCCTGGCGTGAGATGGAGACCTTTGGAGAAGACCGAAAGATCAGCGCAGAGGCCTTTGTTCGCTACAAGTTCGACGTCACCTATAGCGCCCGGTCCCGGGTCGCCGAAATTGTCACCGAGGCGCTTCGCCTGGATCCCGGCAAAGACGCTGACCTGAAGGCGGCCCAGGACCTGTTGCGACGTTGGGACCGACGCGCGACCCTCGACAACCGTTCGGCCGCCCTGGCCATCCTGACAGCCTGGTCAATCGAGCGGGAACCGGAAGATGGCAAGCAAAGACCCACAGTATCAACAGCTCTGACCCAGACTATTCACCTCTTGAAATCGACCCATGGACGGATCGACCCTGCCTGGGGAGAGGTCAATCGCCTGAGACGCGGATCTGTGGACCTGCCTGTCGACGGAGGCCCCGACACTCTCCGCGCCATCTATGGCGAACCGGACAGCTCAGGCCGTTTGACGGCCGTCGGCGGCGACACCTTCATCATGGTGGTGAGTTGGGACCGGAATGGCGCCCTGTCCAGCCAGAGCGTACATCAGTTTGGTTCGGCGACCCGGGACGAACGATCCCGTCACTACGCCGATCAGGCCCCGCTCTTTGCAACTCATCGCTTCAAGCCTGTCCTGTTTACTGAAGCCCAGCTGGCGGGACAGATTGTCGAATCCTACAGGCCCGGAGGACGGCGCTCCTGACGCCAGGTCAGGATTGCACTGCGACGCGACAGGGCTAGGGTGCCGCAAAACAGACGCGACAGGGTGGGTAGGCTATGGGTAGTCAGCATGACGTGATTATCGTGGGCGGCGGCATCGGTGGCTCTGCGCTCGCCGCAGTCCTGGCGGCCCGGGGTCTCGACATCCTGCTGCTCGAACAGACCGAGGTGTTCGAGGACCGCGTCCGGGGCGAATGGATCGCCCCCTGGGGGGTGACCGAAACCCGCCGACTGGGCCTCTACGATCTGCTGGTCGGGGCTGGGGGTCACCATTTGACCCGCCACGTCACCTATGACGAGAGCCGGACGCCGGAAGAGGCCGAGGCGCGCACCCTGCCCCTGTCGGTGTTTGCAGCCGGCGTGCCTGGGCCCCTTTGCCTCGGCAACCCCCTTCATGCCCAGACCCTGTTCGACGAGGCGGTTCGCAGGGGAGCCAAAGGCCTTAGGGGCGCGAGCGTCAGCGAGGTTCGGAGCGGCGGCCGTCCCGGCGTGACCTACAGTCAGGGTGGCGAAACCCTGAAGGCGGAAGCCCGGCTCGTTGTCGGGGCCGACGGCCGCGCGAGCAGCGTGCGGGAGTCCAGCGGCATCACCCTGCACCAGGACCGGCCGCACCACTGGTTCGCCGGACTCCTCGTCGAAAATGCCCATAGCTGGCCCGACGACCTGCAGGCCATCGGCACCGAGGGGGATTTCGCCTTCCTCGCCTTTCCCCAGGGCGGCGGCAGGATCCGCCTCTATGGCAGCTACGGCCTCGAGCAGAAGCGCCGCTTTGGCGGCCCCGACGGCCCCCAGGCCTTCCTGGACGCCTTCCGGGTTCAGTGCAGCCCACTCAATGAGGCCATAGCCCGGGCGACGCCCGCAGGACCGCTGCTGTCCTATTTCAACAATGACGGCTGGACGGACCAGCCCTTCGCCGAAGGGGTGGTCCTGATCGGTGATGCTGCGGGATGGAACGACCCCATCGTCGGGCTTGGTCTTTCGATCACCTACCGCGACGTCCGTATCGTCAGCGACATCCTGGCTGGAACCGACTGGTCCATGGCCGCCTTCGCGCCCTATGCGGAGGAACGCTCCGAACGGATGCGCCGCCTGCGGCTGGCCGCGTCAGTCACCTCCACCCTGGACGCCGAATTCGGTGAGGCGGCCAAGGCCCGGCGTCGACGGCATTTCGAACGAACAGCGGAGGATCCGTCTCTGGGAGCCTATGGCCTCGCCATTATGGGCGGACCGGAAATGGCGCCGCCGGAGGTCTTCACACCGGAGTTCCGTGAACGCGTTCTGGAGACTGCATGATGGACATCGAGGATTACAATGGCCGCTGGCTGGCAGCCTGGACGGCCAAGGACGTTTCCACCCTGCTGGCCTTCTATTCGCCCGACTGCATCTACAAGGACAATAACACAGCCGGCGGCATCGAGGGGCATGCGGCCCTGAAACCCTATCTCGAGGGCCTTTTCGCAGCGACCCCTGCCATGACCTACGAGCCTGAAACGGTCTGGGCCATAGAGGGTGGATTCTGCGGTCGCTGGTACTGCACTATCGACATGCCGGAAGGCCCCCAGCGCATGCGGGGCTTCGATCTGGTCATCCTGTCGGGCGACCAGATCATCCACAATGAGGTCTATGTGCATCCCCTGCCCTGACCGGCAGCCGGAGCATCGGGCATCCAGCCAGCAAGGGTGAGGACTGCGATCAGGCGAGGCCCTCGACCCTGTCTGTTCTGGAGGTGTTGCCTCCAGAACAGACAGGACTATCCGCCCCGCTTCATGGTCTCGCGGGCGATGACCAGCTGCTGCACCTGGCTGGTGCCTTCATAAATCCGGAAAATGCGCACGTCGCGGTAAAGCCGTTCAATGCCGTAGTCTGCGACATAGCCGGCTCCGCCAAAGATCTGTACGGCCCTGTCCGCCACACGGCCCACCATTTCGGAGGCATAGTATTTGGCGGCGGCGGCCTCCAGAACGATGTTCTGGCCGGAGTCGCGCTTGCGGGCGCTCTCCAGCACCAGAGCCCGGGCTGCCATGGCCTCGGTCTTGCTGTCGGCCAGCATGGCCTGGACCATCTGGAAGCTGGCCAGGGTCTGACCGAACTGCTTGCGTTCGCCGGCATAGGCGACGCAGTCGGCGATCAACCGCTCGGCGACGCCGACACAGAGGGCTCCGATATGCAGACGTCCTTTGTCGAGCACCTGCATGGCGACCTTGAAGCCTTCGCCTTCAGCTCCCAGGCGGTTCTCGACCGGCACCCGGACATTGTCGAAGGTGATGTCGTGAATCTGGGCGCCGTGCTGGCCCATCTTCTTTTCGGGGCTGCCGACTGTGATGCCTGGAAGGTCGCTGGGCACCAGAAAGGCGCTTACCCCGGCGCCACCCTTGGCCGCAGGGTTGCTACGCGCCATGACCGTAAACAGTCCGGCCTTTCCGGCGTTGGTGATGTACCGCTTGGAGCCATTCAGGACATAGACATCGCCATCCAGGATCGCCCGGGTCTGAACCGCCGCGCTGTCAGATCCGGCCTCGGGCTCGGTCAGGGCGAAGGACGTGACCGTCTCGCCTGACGCAATGCCGGGCAACCATCTGGCCTTCTGCTCGTCATTGCCGAACATCACCAGCCCCTGGCTGCCGATTCCGACATTGGTGCCGAACTCCGAACGGAAGGCCGGGCTGGTGCGCCCCATTTCGAAGATCACCAGACACTCATCCTCCATGGACAGGTCCAGCCCGCCATACTCCTCCGGTATCGACAGGCCGAAGAGTCCGAGGTTACGCATTTCGGCGATGACAGGCTCCGGCACCTCATTGGCCTCGGCCACCAGGGCTTCCAGCGGCCGAAGCCGCTCACTGACGAAACGGCGGACAGTGTCGACCAACTGGTCACGGGTTTCAGCATCGAGCGCCATGGCGGGTTCCCTTCTTTTCTGCGTTCCCACCTAGGCCAGAAGTCCGGCAAGGTGAAGGGCGATGCTGCAAGGACAGGCCCGAGCCGACAACCGTGGATTCAACCAAGCTGTATTCTTGCCGATTGCATGAAACTACAGGGACCTGGAAACCTAAAAGCGCTCGCCTGAACCGCGATCAGGGTTGCGGGATGCTTTCAATCCGTTAACGTTCCTCTTGTGTGAGGATCCGGGGGAACGGATGCGACCGATAGCGGCAATTGGACTGACCTGCGTGGCCGCAATGACGGCGGCGTCGTTGTCAGCCGTGTCCGTCAACAGTGCGGGTTCGGACGGTCTGAGTGATAACAGCCTGATCAAGGGCGCGGATTTTTCCAAGGCGTTTACGGGAGACGTCGAAACCCGCCGCCTGCCAGACGATCCCGACGCCCCGATCCGGACATCCCGTTTCGACGTGACTCCGCTTTCCACCATTGAACTGGCCGGCGCAGCGCCTCTGACGACACCGGCGGCACAGAACATCACTGTTGCATCGACCATCAATGAAACGCCCGCGCCGGCGCCACAGGCTGAAGGGTCGGCTGTCATGGCCAGCGCCAGCGAACCGACCGCTGTCCCGCTGGAACGTGTCGCGCCTCCGCTACCTCGGCGCCTTTCATCGGGCGGCAAGATTGCGGCGATGACCGGGCTGGGACTCAATCAGCCAGGTTTTCAGCCCGGCCTTTCTCCCCGGTCGCCATTTTCGATCGGACGCAGGGTCAGTCTCAGCCTGACCACCAATGAAGGACCGATGTCTCCCGACTCGGGCCTTTCCATGAACGCAAGGACTGAGCGCCAGAACCTGGCCGCCCAGCCCATAGCAGCCAAATCCCGCCTTTTTGACAATCGCCGACTGGCTATCCAGGTCGATGTGTCTCCAGAAAAGAGCCGCAAGGGTCGCTGGTTCCTTTTCGCGGCTTCTTCAGGCGAGGCGCTCGGCTTCAATCTGTTCGGCGACAGCGCCAAGAGCGGGCGCAAGCGCAACAGTTGGTCTCTCGAAAAGCTTGCAGAGTATGGCAAGGCCCAGCTCGGCCTGGGCTGGCGCAAGGGCCCGATGCAGGTCTCCGCCGTCGCGACCCAAAGGGAAGTCGGCGCCTATGGTTATGTTCGTGACGATACCGTTCTGGGGCTGTCCTTCACCATCAGCGGCGGCAATCGCCTGCCGGCTCCCAAGGCCCGGCGGGGCATGCCGCGGGACTAGAGTCCGGCAAGGTTTCCCTTGACGGTCGGCCGGTCTAGACAGGGATAGTGATTGTCCCAGCCACCCCGACCGAGCCGGCGCCGCGCCCGACTACCCCCCTCGCAGCGCGACTGACCTCACTGGCGGTGGCCAGTGCTCTGCTGATGGAGTTCATCGACTCCACATCCCTGTCCACCGCCTTGCCGACCCTGGCCAAGGCCTTTGACGCAGACCCGGTCCATCTCAAGCTGGCCTTGACCAGCTACATCCTCGCCCTTGCGGTCTTTGTGCCGATCAGCGGTTGGGCTTCGGAGCGGTTCGGCGCGCGGCGGGTCTTTCTGGCCGCCATGGCGGTCTTCCTGACCGGTTCGGTCCTGTGCGGCTTTTCGACCAACCTGACCCAGCTTGTAGCCTTTCGCATTCTGCAGGGTATGGGCGGGGCGATGATGACACCGGTTGCCCGGTTGATCGTCGTGGGCTCAACACCGCGAGAACAACTGATCAAAGCCATGGGGTGGTTTACCATGCCAGCCCTGGTCGGGCCCCTGATCGGCCCCCCGTTGGCCGGACTTGTCCTGGCCGTGGCCGACTGGCCCTGGATTTTCTGGCTCAATGTTCCTGTCGGCCTGCTAGGCATGGCCGCTGTCATGAAATTTGTGCCCGACCTCTCCAGCACGGACCCGGGCCGGTTCGACTGGAGCGGCTTTATGCTGTCAGCCGTCGCCATCACCGGCCTCGTGGCGGTTGCCGAGACGGCGGGGCTGGATCTCGTTCCCCTGCCTGCACAGTTGGGACTGTTACTGCTCGCCACCGGATGCGGTCTCGCCTATCTGCATCTCGCCCGTCACAAGGTCAGGCCGATCCTTGATCTGGCGTTGCTACGGTATCCGACCTTTCGGGCCAGTGTGCTCGGGGGTAGCTTCGTCCGGCTGGGGATCGGGGCGACTCCATTTCTGATGCCGCTGCTGTTGCAGGTCGGACTGGGCTGGACACCGCTCCAGGCTGGCTCCGTGACCCTGGCCGGCGGACTGGGCGTGCTTTGCGCCCGTCCTGTAGCGATCGTGATCCTGCGCCGGATCGGATTTAGGGCTTCGCTGATCCTGTTCGTGATCCTCAGCGCAGCCCTCACTGCAGTACCCGGGCTGTTTTCTGCCGGGACGCCGATCCCCCTGATCATGGTCCTGCTGTTCCTTACCGGGTTTTGCCGGTCCAACCAGTTCATCGCCGCCAACACCATCGCCTATGCCGATATCCCAAATGAGAAGGTCGCCGCCGCCTCCACCCTTTCGGCGGTAACCCAGCAGATCGGCCTGGCCCTGGGGGTCAGCTTTGGCGGACTTATGTTGGGCCTGACCCGGGGCCCGGGGGCCGAGGTCACTTCGGAGACCGCCCTCCGGTCAGACGCCTTTACCCTACCTTTCCTGGCCATCGGCCTGATCACCCTGATGGCGGTTCCGGTTTATCTGGCCCTCGATCCGAAGGCCGGAGCAAACCTGAGCGGACATGGCCAGAGCTCTTCGGGCGACAAACCATGACGCCCCGACTGGAAGCCCGCCGGTTGGTCCGGCGCTATGGAAACATCACAGCCGTCAAGGATCTGTCCCTGTCTCTGGGCGCTGGACAGGTAACCTGCCTGCTCGGGCCGTCCGGCTGCGGCAAAAGCACGTTGCTGCGTCTGCTTGCCGGCCTGGAACGTCCCGACGCAGGCTTGATTGTCGCTGATGGCGTCACCCTGTCGGGCCAGGAGGTCCATAGCCCGGCCGAGTCGCGCGATATCGGACTGGTGTTCCAGGACCATGCGTTGTTTCCGCATCTCTCCGCTCTGGACAACGTCGCCTTCGGCCTGGCGGATGTTCCAAAACCCCACAGAAGACCCAGGGCCCTGGCCGCCCTGGAGCAGGTTCAGATGAGCCACCGCGCCCATGCGTCACCGGGAAGCCTGTCGGGCGGCGAGCGGCAGCGCGTGGCCCTCGCGAGAACCCTGGTCCGGGGACCGGCGGTGGTTCTGATGGATGAGCCCTTTTCGGGACTGGACGGCGCCTTGCGGACCGAGGTCCGCGCGGTGACTCTGGAGGCCCTGAAGCGATCAGGTGCGGCGGTGCTGATTGTCACCCACGACCCGCAGGACGCCCTCATGACTGCCGACACCCTCATCCTGATGCGGGAAGGGGAGATCCTGCAGACCGGCGCGCCTCAGGACTGCTACTTCCGACCCAGGTCTGTCGTCGCGGCCAGGTTGCTGGGCGATGTAAATGTCCTGACCGCCAGAATGGCGGGGAGCTCAGCCGTCACGGCATTTGGATCGCTGGCCGTCGACAGACCCGTCAGCCAGATCCTGGCGCGACCAGAGGCGCTGGTCCTGTCCGGAGACGGAGTCCAGGCGCTGGTGGTCGAGCGACGCTTTGCCGGCAGCCGGACGCAACTGGTCCTGACCTCCGGAGGCGAGATCGCCACGGGCTACGCCCCCCCCGTCGGCGGTCCCTCCCCGGGGGACCGCGTCGGAGTCGTCCTTGATCCCGCAGCCTGCACAGGCCTGGATTAGGTTCTCAGCCTTTCCCGGGCCATTTCATTGGCGATGACATCGGTGGGACGACCTTCCACGGATGAGCGGTCCATGATCTGGTCAAGAGTCTCCATCAAGCGAGCCAGTTTGGCTTCGACCCAGTCCCGGTCGAAGCCTTCTCCCATTTCCAGACCTCGGATCTCGGCGGCTACATTGATAATGCCACCGCCGTTGATGACATAGTCAGGAGCATAGATCATGCCCCGCTCGAACAACCGCTGTCCGGCTTCGGCAGAAACCAGCTGGTTGTTTGCAGCGCCGGCCACGACCCGCCCCTTCAGCCGGTCCAGAGCTTCAAGCGTCAGGGCGCCACCCATGGCGCAAGGAGCGAAAACCTCGGCTTCGACATCCAGGATGGCGTCAGGAGCCACGACCCGGGCGCCAGTCCGATGGGCCAGCCTATCCAGCGCCTCCTGATTGACGTCGGTGATTACAAGACTTGCGCCTGCGTCATGGAGCTTTTCGGCAAGATACCCGCCCACATGGCCCACACCCTGGATCGCCACCGTTACGCCTTTGAGGTCACGACCATAGGCCCGTTCCACACAGAGCCGCAGTCCGCGGAAGACTCCCTCCGCCGTCACCGGACTGGGATCGCCGGAAGCAGCAGCGTGGCCTTCGAGGCCGGCGACAAAACGGGTCTCCTTGCGGGCCTCCATCAGGTCGGCCGGGGAGACACCGACATCCTCGGCCGTCCAGTAACGCCCGCCTACCCGCTCGACGGCGCGACCAAAGGCCTGAAAGAGCTGCGGCGACTTGCCGGTTCGCGAATTGCCGATGATCACCGCCTTGCCGCCGCCCAGATCCAGATCAGCCATGGCATTCTTGTAGGACATGGCCCTGGAAAGGCGCAGGGCGTCCGTCAGGGCCGCTTCGGCGCTTTCGTAAGGCCACATGCGACAGCCACCGGCAGCGGGACCCCGGACCGTCGAATGGACTGCAATGATGGTCTGGAGACCGGAGGCCGGGTCGCTGAAAGCGTGCACGCCCTCATGGTCTTCAAAGGCGGGAGAGTCGAAGAGAGTCATGCCGGAATTTTTTCTGCCTTTGGGCATAGTGCGGGCAAGAGAGTCCGTCGGCGCGCTTTACGCCGCACAGCTTATCCCTACAACCCCCATGATCAGGAATGCTTGCCCCGGGGCGATGGAATGGCGGGCGCACCGGAAGGCAGGGCCCTGACCGGATACAGGATCAGACTGGCGACATCCTTTATCACCAGGTCTCGCCGCCTGTCGCGGATCAGCAGGTGATAGCCCTGCCCATACCAGGCGGTCCGATCGGTCGGCTTGATCCGGGCTGCAGCGGACAGCGAGGGCGCCCGGGGAATGACCTGATCCCGCCCACCGTAGAGATAGGCGATCGGGGCCTTGACCCGGCCGATGTCTCGGGAAGCCGTCTCCATGAGGCTGACCAGTCCGAACAGGGTGTCGGGCCGCGCGCCCCAGATCATGCAGGGATCCCGCCCCATAGCCTGCAGCTCCTCGAGATTGTCGCTGGGCTGAACCACGCTGGACAACCATTCAGGAGGCGTCACAGGGCGGTCAGGCGCCATACGGGCCGATAACCAGAGCAATGTCCTGTTGGGGACGGGCTGACTGGACCAGCCCCAGACGGCTGGCGCCAGCAGCACCAGACGTTCAGCTTCGGGCGGACTGGCGGTCGCAAACGCGCATATGGCCACCGCACCACCCATGCTTTCTCCGACTACCGTCAAGGGAACTTCCGGGTGGCGCTGACGGACCAGTTGGACGAACTGCCGCAGATCCTCAATCATCAGTTCAGGACCGGCCCAGAGGCCCCGTCCGACGGAGCGACCGAATCCCCTCTGGTCAAAGGCGTAGGTCGCTATGCCCTGCCGCGACCAGACCGGAGAGGCCAGATGAAAGGCGTTGGCGTAGTCGTTCATGCCATGAAGAGCGACAATGACACCCTTCGTCACGCCCACCGCTGGCCAGACGGTCAGGCCCAGTCGAGCGCCGTCCCCGGCGATGAACCAGTCACCTGATAGCCCAGGCCCTTCGAATACGGTAGGCGGCGTCAGCCTGTACTGGACGGTCAAGGGCGCGCAGCCGGAAAGGCCTGCCAGTCCCAAAAGGATGCTGCGACGGTTCATTGGCCCAGGATGTCGGCGACCCGGTGGCGAAGATAGGGCAGGATCTCAGCCTCGAACCAGGGATTGCGTTTCAGCCAGCCAGTATTGCGCCAGGATGGATGCGGCATAGGCAGATAGTGCGGCAGATAGCGACGCCAGGCCGCCACAGTCTCCGTCAGGGTTGGTCGCACCCGGTCTCCCAGGGTCCATTTCTGAGCGTAGGTCCCGACCAGAAGTGTCAGGTCCATCCGGGGCAAAGCGGCCATCAGCGGCGTCCGCCAGAGTTGAGCGCACCGGGGCGGCGGCGGAAAGTCCCCTCCCCTTGGCCGGGTTCCCGGAAAGCAGAAGGCCATGGCGGCCACACCGATCTCCGGGCGCCCGTAGAAGGTCTCACGATCAACGCCCATCCAGCCGCGCAGGCGGTCTCCAGAAGGGTCATCGAAGGGCACGCCACTTTGATGGACCCGGCGGCCGGGGGCCTGGCCGCAGATCAGCAGTCTAACCGCGCCGGATACCCTGACGACCGGCCGGGGATCATGGGGCAGCTCCGAGGCACAGGCCCGGCAACCCGCGATCTGATCCACCAGCGCCTCAAGCGACGGCGCGGTCGGCTCCAGAACGAATTCCATCGCGTGGCCTTTAGCGGGAAAGGAAACGGGTCTCGGCAGCTACGGTTTTCTTGAACGAAGGCCGGTCGAGCATGGCGTCCGCCCAGTCCATGGTCCGTGGCCATCTCGTCAGATCGAGACCCAGGTGACGGATATTTGCGAACGGGCTGGCGACCGCAATGTCCGCCAGGGTCAGCCGGTCGCCAACAAGGAAACCGCTCTGGGGAATAACCCTCTCGAGATAATCGAGCACCGGCGGCAGTTCATTCTGTTCCGCCGAGTCCGCAAGCGCCTGATCACCGGGCTGGCCCATAAATCTCGGCGCAACGATGCGATTGAAAAAGATCTTGCCTGCAGCTCCGACAATGATGGTGTCGGCGTACTCGTCAAACCAGACCGTCATTGCTCGTTCTCTGGCCGATACCGGAATCAGGGACGGTTCGGGCTTGATAGCCTCCAGATAATGCACGATGGCGCTGGAATCGCTGAGCAGGAAATCCCCGTCCTTGAGGGCCGGAATCTTGCGAAAGGGGCTGGCGGCTAGGAAATCCGGGTCCGGTTGTCCCGGAGGCGACACCCTGTGCTCGACCTCCATCTCCTTTTCCGCCGCCACTGCCAGAACCTTGCGGACAAACGGCGACAGCGATGCGCCATAGATGATCATGACGTTATCCCCGCCTGGGTTTCTGCCGGGTTCGTGTCCGGCAGTCTGAGCCGATAGACGCCCTTGAAACTGTCCGGGTCGGCAGGCTTGCCATGGCGGGTGATCACCAGTCGCCCCTGACGAGCAAGGCCCACGGCCTCGGAGCGAACCTGTCCCAGCATCCTTTGCCAGCGCTCAGGCTGCAGGGCCTTGGCGATCTGGGCCGGGTCCAGACTCTTGCCGGGCGCAAGGCCGGAAAGCTGGGAAAAAATCTCGTCTTGGATGGGGGAGCTCATGACCAGATGAGAAACACTTTTTGCGGGCGGGATCAAACGCTCCGATGCAACTGCGCTGACCGTGGTTTTTCGGCTGCAGCAAGGCCGCTCCCCGGTTAAGGAGACCCGGCAAAGGGAGTCGGACATGGACGGCGGCGATGATGTGGCGGGCGGGCCCCGATTGATCTCACAGGGCGAATGGGCCGGTTGGCGCTGCTGGGACAGTGATCCCTTCGAAAATCAATCAGGACCGTTCCATTTCAGGGTCGAGGAAGACCAGTCGATCCGCTGCGCCTTCCGCGCTGAAGCCCGACACATGAATGGCGGCGGGTTCATGCATGGCGGATGCATGATGACATTCGCCGATTTCGCCCTGTTTGCCCTGGCGTGGCGCGAACTGCGCAATGATCATGCCGTCACCGTCAGCCTGAATGGCGAGTTCATCGGCCCCGCCCATGAAGGCGACCTGGTCGAATGCACCGGCGAAGTGGTGAAGGCCGGGCGCTCGATGATCTTCGTCCGGGGTCTGGTCTTCACCGGAACCGGTCCGATGTTGTCTTTTTCAGGCGTGATAAAAAAGGTGCGCCCAAAGCAGCAGATTTCCTGAAGCGGTCGTGAAAAAACTTTAACGAGAAGCGATGCCATCCGGGTTGTATTGTCAGAGCCGGGCTCCCAGATTCTGGAGAGCACTTCGGAGAACGACTGCCATGAGGAAGCTCTTCCTCATCATCCTGGCCATTGCCGCCCTGATCGGCACCCTCGCCCTCAGCCTGATGAATGCAGGCGGGTCCAGCGACCTGTACGCGACCCTGTCCCGCCCGATCTGATTGCCGCTTCCACACTGGCTGTCTGACTGGCCTCCTGAAGAACCGGCAAGCGCAGCTGGAACTTTTTGCGATGTCAGGGCCTTGCCAACGTCGAGCCGGCCCCAATCTGCAACATCATCCGTTTCAGTACGGGCGGCTCGCAGCGCGCCCCCAGGGTCAAGATGGAGTCCAAGATGCCCAAGGTCCTCGTTCTCTACCATTCGGCCTATGGCCATATCGAAACCATGGCCAGGGCGGTTGCAGAAGGCGCCGCGAGGGTCGACGGGGTTCATGTCGACATCAAGCGGGTTCCGGAAACCGTTCCCGAGGCGATTGCCCGTGAATCCCACTTCAAGATGGAACAGGAAGCACCGGTCGCGAAGATCAGCGAGCTTGCAGACTATGACGCCGTCATCATCGGGGCCGGAACCCGGTTTGGCCGGATCAATTCACAGATGGCCGCCTTTCTGGACCAGGCCGGCGGCCTCTGGGCCAGCGGCGCCCTGAACGGCAAGGTTGGCGCAGCCTTCACCTCCACCGCCACGCAGCACGGCGGCCAGGAAACCACTCTGTTCTCGATCATCACCAACCTGCTGCATTTCGGGATGACCATCGTCGGCCTGCCCTACAGCTTCCAGGGGCAGATGCGCATGGACGAAGTGACCGGCGGAAGCCCCTATGGCGCCACAACGATTGCGGGCGGCGACGGCTCACGCGAGCCCTCCGAAAATGAACTCGAAGGCGCCCGTCATCAGGGGCGGTTGGTCGCCGAAACCGCTGCAAAACTGTTTGGCTAGAATGGCGAGCGGCGCCCGACCTTCAAGGCGCCGCCACAACCTCGATCTTCACCACCATCCGAACCGCCCGTTCAGGGCGCTTGTCCGGCCCGACAACCAGACGGTATGGGCCTTCGTTCTCGGCCAGCGCCCCGGACGCTCGACGATCAGCGAGGATCACAGCGCCGTCCCTGAACGACGCGTCGATCTCTGCAAGGGAAAGTACAGCGCGATAGCCGTCTGACCCGGTCACCACGACGTAGGTCGCCAGGATTTTTCCGTGCAGCCTGGCGCCGGCCGGGAGGCCGGCCTCCCGCAGAACGGCCGTCAAGGTCGGGCCGAGATAGGCCACGGACCTGTCGCCTGCGCCCAGCTTGGCCTCGGCACGGGACAGGGCCTGCAGCGCAGTCGGTGAAAGCCTGGTCTCCTTGCCATCGACCCCGATCACAGACAGAGACTGCGCCAGGGCCGCAACCGGCGCGAGGCAGAGCGCGGCTGCGATCAGGGCCCCCTTGATCACGCGCCAAGCCCAGCCTTCGCCGCCGGCCGCTCCATCATCGCAGCGTACCAGCGCTGGGCGTGGGCCAGGTCATCAGCGATCTTGAACTTCGCCATCCGGGCGAAATCGATCGAGGTCGCAGCCACGATATCGGCCATGCTGATGCGGTCTCCGGCGATGAATTCGCTTTCGGCCAGCCTCCGGTCCAGCATCTTCATGGCTCGGCCAGCGCTGACCTGACTGCTTTCGGCGATCTCGGGGATCTGCTTTTCCAGGGCGGCCAGGGCAGGATGAGAATGCCTTACAGCCATCATGAGGGGACCAGCCGCCATCATTTCGGCCCGGCGCAGCCACATCTCGAAGATGGCCGCCTCCCTCGGGTCGCGTCCAAACATGTTGGGTTCCGGAAAGAGACTCTCCAGATAGCGGCAGATAGCCACCGACTCGGTGATGGTGGTTCCGTCATCCATTTCCAGGGCTGGAACATTGGCCAGCCCTGCTCTGGCGAGATATTCCGGGGTGCGATGATCGCCCTTGAAGACATCGATATTGATGATCTCGACGGCAGGATCGCCTTTTTCGGCCAGGAACCAGCGGACCCGACGGGGATTTGGCGCGCGCAGGCTGTCATAGAGCTTCATGATCGTTCCTCCAGAGCCGGTCTTGTCCTAACCGGCGATTCCAAACAGTTCCCTCGGCAGGGCGCCGACGACAGCAGCGGTCATGCAGGTGGCCAGGAATCCGGCCAGAAGCGCCTTCCAGACCATGGAAATCACCTCGGCCCGGCGTTCGGGCATAAGCACGCCAAGGCCCGAAACCGTGATGCCGACGGATCCCACATTGGCGAAGCCGCAAAGGGCGTAGGTCATGATCATCCGGGTCCGTTCCGTCATTTCACCAGCCGGGATCTTGCCAAGCTCGATGAAGCCAATGAATTCGGTAAGGACCAGTTTGACGCCCAACAGCCATCCGGCCTTGCCGGCCTCCTCCCAGCTGATGCCGAGCGACCAGGCCAGCGGGGCGAAGACAAAGCCCAGGATCCGTTCGATGGTCATCGGCTGGCCGCCGACCGGCGGCAGCAGGCCCAGGATTTCGTTGCCGATCGCCACAAAGGCGACGAACACAATAAGGATGGCCGAGATGTTCAGGACCACCATCAGGCCGTCCGCGACGCCCTTGGAAATGGCGTCGATCGAAGAGTCGTATCTCAGCAGAGAAGTATAATCGACTGTAACCCTGGCCTGGTCCCGGGCCTCGGGAATGACGATCCGGGCCAGCAGGACCCCGGCGGGCGCCGAAACGACCGAAGCCACGAGAACATGGGCCGCCGCGTTGGGGAGAGTCGCCTTGAGGATCAGGGCATAGGCCACCATGGTGGACCCGGCGACGGTCGCCAGACCCACAACCATCATCATGAACATCTCGGATCGGGTCAGCTTGTCCAGATAGCCGCGGATGATGATGGGCGTCTCGACCATGCCCAGGAAGATATTGGCGGCCGTGGCTGTCGCCGAGGCGCCGCCCATGCCCATGGTCTTCTCGAACAGGAAGCCAAAGAGCCGGATGATCCACTTCAGGATTTTCCAGTGCCAGAGCAGGGCCGAAAGGGCCGAGATGACCAGGATCAGGGGCAGCACCTGAAAGGCGAAGACGAACAACGCGCCATCATTGGCGATGGCGTAGGGCTGGGCGCCCCCCCCCAGATAGCCGAAAACGAACTGGGTCCCCTTGCCGGTCGCCGCCGCAAGGCCATCCACGGCGCCACTGATGGCGGCGACGACGCCCTGGGCCGCCGGCAGGCCAAAGAGCAGCAGGATCAGGCCGACCTGAACCACCAGGGCGCCGATCGCCAGGCGCCATGGAAAGGCGCGCCGGTTCTCCGACACCGCCCAGCAGATCAACAAGGTCACGGCAAGGCCAATCAGGCTCTGTGCATTCTCAGCTCGAAACATCAAAACCCCTTTCGGGGGAAAGCGACTCCCCTGGCCGCACCCCGATCACCGACTTTGATTGACTACGAACCAGCCCCCCGACGCAAGGCGGGCGGTTGCGCGAGACCCACGATCCGGTCAGTCTGCATGCGATTCAGAGGCGCGGCAGACGCTTCGAACGGGACGAACAGAGGAAACTTCCAACATGACCGACATCTCCCGTCGAGGATTTCTGGCCGCCTCCGCGGGCGCTGCTGCGCTCTCGGGCTGCGCCACCGGGGCGGCGATCCCGCCGCAATCCGCGCCTGTGACCCAGGCCTGGGCGCCCGACGCAACAGAACTGGCGTCCCGTCTGCGAAACAAGGAGATGAGCGCCGTTGAATTGATGGACGCGACCATTCGCAAGGCTGAGTCCCTGCAGGGCCGCCTGGGATTCCTGGTCAATTCGGATTTCGACAGGGCCATGGACAAGGCCAGGGCAGGCGGACAATCCGGCCCCTTCGCCGGCGTGCCCTTCCTGGTGAAGGACCTGGATGACGCCATCGGCATGCCGACCCGGTCAGGGTCCCGCTGGACGCTGAACCATCCACCCGCCAAGAGCCAGGACGTCTATGTCGACTCCTTCGAACGGGCCGGCCTGATCTTCTTCGGCAAATCGGCCTCGCCGGAATACGGTTTCCTGCCTACCACCGAGCCGATCGGCTACATGCCGACCCGCAATCCCTGGAACACCGGCCATTCTTCCGGCGGCTCTTCCGGCGGCGCAGCCGTCGCTGTCGCCGCTGGCATCCTGCCCATCGCCCATGCCAGCGACGGCGGCGGCTCCATTCGTATCCCGGCCGCCAACTGCGGGCTGTTTGGCCTGAAACCGTCCCGGGGCCGGATGATCGAACCGATCCCGGGAACCAGGGCGACCGATATCAGCGTCAACCATGCCGTCAGCCGCAGCGTCCGAGATTCCGCCGCGCTGTTCGCCGCCACGGAACGTCCGTCCGGCGGGCTGGAGCCGGTCGGACTGGTTGCCGGACCTGGCCGCAAGCGATTGAAAGTCGGAGTTTTCTATCGTTCCGGGTCGGGGCGACAGCCAGATGCAGAGGTTCGGACCAGCATCGAAGGCACGGCGAAACTTCTGGCTGACCTTGGTCACCAAATCGAGCCGACAGACTGGCCCGTCGACAGCATCCAGTTCGGGCAGGACTTCCTGACCCTCTGGGCGGCGGGGGCGGCTGAGCTTGTTGCGGGCGTGGGCAAGGCGATCGGTCGCCAGCCCGACACGACGATGCTGGAGCCCTTCACCCTCGGCATGGCGCAGTTGGTGGCCAGCCTGCCGCCCAGCGCCATCGGCGAAACCATCGGCCGGCTGGAGGCGACTGCCAAGGCCTATGACGACTGGCTGCGCCGGTTTGACGTCGTCCTGTCGCCTGTGCTGGCCAGACTCCCCATGCCCCTCGGCTACGTCTCGGGAGACGTTTCGTTTGCCGAACTGTCCGAGCGACTGACAGACTATGTCGGCTATACGCCGCTCCATAATGTCGCCGGCGCTCCGGCCATGAGCGTGCCTCTGTCCTGGTCTGAGTCGGGCCTGCCGATCGGCAGCCAGATCAGCGCGCGGATCGGACAGGAAAGGATCCTGTTCGAGCTGGCCTATGAACTGGAAGCTGCCCGTCCCTGGGCCGGCCGACGGCCGCCGGTCAGCATCTGATCCGGCCCTTCCGGTCAGCACATGGGCTGATTTCGGGCGCGGATCTCCTTGAGGATCGCCTCTACGACAGCGAAGTCGATCCTGGCCGGACTGCTGTAGCGGATGCAGCCCTTGCCGCAGTTTATGCCCCTGAGCTGTTCTGCGAAGGCCTGGACCGCCGTCTGGCCAGCATAAAGCGAGATGTACTGCTTCTGGCTGCTGAACGCGACGGTCGGATCGGCGCCGACCGGTCCGTAGCCCGGCATGCCCCAGGCCATTCGCTCTGACCAGCCTGTCAGATGCTCCAGACAAAGGGACCTCAGGCGGCGGACAGCATCCAGCCGCTCTGGCGCGACCTCGTCCATATAGTCGTCGACGGTCAGGGCTTTCGATTGAACCATGGCTGCGCCTCCCTGGAAGGAGGCGCAGGTGACCACAGTCTGGCGCCCGCATCAACTTGGTGAATCAGGCCGGGTTCAGGCCTGAGCTTCCATGAGCGCCGCGAGGATCTTCTTGACCTCGGGCTTCAGGATCTTTCCGTTGGCGTTGCGCGGCAGGGTCTCATGCCAGAAGGCGATGCGGATCGGCACCTTGAAGGCCGCCAGGCGATCGGCGACGAAGGCCCTGAGTTCCTGCTCCGTGGCATGGGCGTCCGGCTTGAGGGTCACGACAGCGCCGGGCTCCTCACCCAGGGACCTGTGGGGAATGCCGACCAGGGCGGCGTCCATGACCGCCGGATGATCATAGAGAACGTTCTCCACCTCGATGCAGTAGATGTTCTCGCCGCCGCGGATGAGCATGTCCTTTGCCCGGTCGATGATGAAACAGAACCCTTCCTCATCCAGCCGAGCCAGGTCTCCGGTCTTCACCCAGCCATCGACAAAGGTCTGGGCGGTAGCTTCCGGCTTGTTCCAGTAGCCCTTCACCACCTGAGGCCCCTTGCACCAGAGCTCGCCCACCTCGCCGACCGGCAGTTCCCGATCGCCCTCGACGGTCATGATCTTCAGGTCGCAGACAGCAACCGGCGGACCGCAGCTGTCCGGCCTGTGTTCATAGTCTTCGCCGCCGTGGGTGGTGGCGGTGGCGCTGGTCTCGGTCATGCCCCAGCCGTTGCCAGGAGCCGACTTCGGCCAGGTTTCCTTGATCTTGCGCACCAGTTCCGGCGCGGATGGCGCACCGCCATAGGATACGCTTTCCAGACTCGAAAGGTCGTATTTTGCCCGGGCGGGGTGTTCGATCAGCTGCCAGGCGATGGTCGGAACCCCGCCGCAATGGGTGACCTTTTCCCGCTCGATAAGCTGCATCGCCAGGTCCGGATCCCATTTGCGCATCATGACGATCTTGTGGCCCCCGAACATGGACGGGTTCAGAACAGCCATGCAGCCCGTCGCGTGAAAGAAAGGCACCGAGATCATCATCCCCTTCTGGGGCGCGGCCGGGTCCGGGGCCGGCGGCATTTCACCCCGACGCAGATACTGGCGGGCTGCGGCAGACCCGGAGGACATGATATTGGTATTGACGTTCCGATGGGTGGCCAGGGCCCCCTTGGGCTTGCCGGTCGTGCCGGAGGTATAGAAGATCGTGGCGTCGTCTTCGGGCTCAAGAGGCGTGTCAGGAAGCGCTGCATCCGGCAGCGCCGCCCAGTCTCCAGGTTCTCCGATGACTGTCTCCAGCTTGGTCACATAGGGATGGGTGACCTCGTCAACCATGCGGCTGACAAAGACATGCTGCAGGTCCGGGCAGTTGGGCAGATGCTCGGCCATACGGTCGAACCGCTCCACATCCATGATCGCGACCTTGGCGCCGGAATCGATCAGGCCGTATTCCAGTTCCGAGCCTGTCCACCAGGCGTTCAGAGGCGTGAGAATCGCGCCCAGGCTCAGGCCCGCATAAAAGGCCACTGGCCATTCAGGCAGGTTGCGCATGATGATGGCGATCCGGTCGCCCTTCCTGACGCCCTTCCCGGCCAGCACGGCTGCAAAGGCCGCCACGGCGCGATGGAAGGCTTCGTAGGATACCCGCTCGTCCTCATGGACGAGGAAGATCTTTTCGCCATGAGCCCGCGCCACTGTCAGGGTGTCGCGCAGGGTTGGCGGCACCCCTTTCCAGACCCGGGTCGGAATGCCGCGAATGACCACCTCTTCCATCTCGCAGGGACCCCCTGGCGCCGTCAGCAGCGCATGGGCCTGGGCGATGGACATGGCAGGCCATCTGGTAGCGGCGTCGGACATCGTTTTCCTCCGGAACATAAGGGGTGGCCGCGCTTCTGCGACGCGTTTCCTGGGCGGGTGAAAGCACACCGCCCGCCGGGATGCAAACACCCCATGGTTCAGGAGGAAAGCGTCAGTCGGGGAATGATGAAATCGAGGAACGCCCGGGCCTTGCCGGAGAGCGCGCGCCCTTGCCAGAGAGCCCAGAGCGGCAGGGGTGGCGCAGACCAATCCGGCAACAGCCGCACCAGCCGTCCGGACGCCAGATCCGAGGACACCAGGAAGCTTGGCACCAGGGCGGCCCCGAGGCCCGACCTCATCAGGTCAGCGATCACCTCACCGTTGGCCGTGCGCAGGGTCGGCGTCACCTCGACATCAAGGCGTTGACGCCCGTCACTGAGGGGCCACCGGTTACCGAAGGCTGTGGACGTGAATCCCAGACAGGGAAAATCTGGCAGGTCCCGAGGTGAGGTGACCCGGCCATGCCGTTCCTCGAAATCGGAAGCCGCAATCACCATGCGGGGATAGCTTCCCAACTGCCGCCCCGTGAGGCGAGAATCCTGCTGGTCGCCCAGCCTGAAGGCCAGGTCCACCCCTTCTGCAACGAGGTCGACGCGGTCATCCCGCGCAGCCAGATCCAGACGAACCCGGGGCCATGTCGCCAGGAACTCACCCGCCGCCGGCGCAAGTTCCGCCCGAGCGAACGCAACTGATGAGGCCACCCTAAGCAGGCCCACAGGCTCCTGTCCCAGGCCACGGACGGCGGCCTCCAGGCCTTCCATTTCGCCTATAACCAGCCTGGCACGGTCACAGGCCCGTTGCCCGGCCTCGGTCAGCGCCACCCGGCGGGTTGTCCGGTTCAGCAGGCGAGCGCCAAGTTCCGTCTCGAGCGTCGCTATGGCGCGACTGACAGCCGATTGACTGACGCCGGACTCCGCAGCGACACGGCTAAAACTGCCAGTCTCGGACACGCGAATGAGGAGCCTAAGCGCCTCCAGCCGATCCATGCTGACTCCATTTATGCCTAACCTGCATATATCATATCTTACTCCTGCGGATTATCCCAATTCAGGCCCGCGGCTATAGAGCCGTCATGTCTGAATTCGCCATCCACTCCCGGGCCACGGCCCCCTTCGCCGCCAAGCCCTTCCTTGAAGAGGCCAGCGCTTCCCTCGGCTATGTTCCGGCCTTGCTGGGACAGATGGCCGAAAGCCCCCAGCTCATCGAGGCCTACTCGGTAACCTCGGCCATCTTCAGAAAATCCACCTTCACCGACGCGGAGCAACAGTTGGTCCTGCTCGCTGTGTCGGTTGAACATGACAGCCACTACTGCACTCCGGCCCACACCCGTCGGGCTCGGCAGGCCAGCCTTCCGGAGTCCGATATCCGCGCGATCCGTGACCGGAGACCGCTTCCCGACCAACGGCTCGAAACCCTTCGACAGTTCACGATCCGCATGGTGCGGGAGCGCGGCTTCCTGACCGACAGCGAGGTTGCAGGGTTCCTGGCAGCAGGGTTCACCCGCGCCCAGGCCCTGGATGTGGTCCTGGCTGTCGGCCTCAAGACCCTCAGCAATTACGTCAACCACCTGGCGGAAACCCCGCTGGACCCGCCGCTGACCCACGATGCTCTGGTCCCAGACCACTGCGTCGCATGAAGGAGACTAGTCACATGAAACCCGGACTGCTGTTTCTGGCGATCGCACTGGCCGCAGGGCCATTGGCAGCCCCAGGCCACGCCCTGGCGGCAAAGCCCCAGATCTATACCCAGGCTCTGTCGGACCTGGCCGCTGGCGGTCATGACGTGGTTGCCTATTTCACCGTCGGCAAGCCCACGCCAGGCGTGGACAGCTTCAAGACCGAGTGGAGAGGGGTGACCTGGAAGTTCGCCTCAGCCGCAAACCTGGCGAAGTTCAAGGCCAATCCAACTGCCTATGCGCCGCAGTATGGCGGCTATTGCGCCTGGGCCGTTTCGCAAGGCTACACGGCCAAGGGCGATCCCCGACACTGGAAGATCGTCGGCGGCAAGCTCTATCTCAACTACAGCGCCGAGGTTCAAACCAAATGGAACAAGGACGTTCCGGGCTTCATCCGCAAGGGCGACAGCAACTGGCCGACGGTGCTGAAATGAACCGCCTGAAAAGCTATATCCGCTTTATCCCAGATGGCCTGGCCCTGTTCATGGCCGCCATCTTCCTGGACAGCCTGCGATTCAAGTTCACCGACCATCCCAAGACCCAAGAGATCTTCGGCCGGCTGGACGGCTGGGCGGGATCGCTCGATCTGGCCGGCCTGTTTGCCCATACCGGCCTGTTTTCCCAGTATGTGATCGGATCGATCGAGCTGCTGGCCGCAGGCCTGCTGATTGTCGGGCTGCATCCCAGGTTCAAGCATCTTCAGGCAGGCGGCGCCCTTGCCGGTCTGCTGGTCATGTCCGGCGCGGTGAGCTTCCACCTGTTTACGCCGCTTGGCATTGATCCCAACAATGACGGGGGCGGTCTCTTCGCTGCCGCCTGCGCCAATCTGGTCTTCGCCCTCGGCCTTCTGACCGTCTTCCGTCGCCGGGAGATTGTTGACCTGGGCCACCGCGTCCTGGCGATCCTCAAGCCAGTTTGAAGGCCCGGATCTCGCCGCTGAAAACCTCAAGGGTCCTACCCTACGGTTTCCAGACGCTTGAGGGCCGCCTGGAGCTTGCTCCGGGCGGCCTCGGCTTCCGCCAGCCGCTCGCGGTTCTCTTCGATCACCTCCTCCTTGGCCTTGGCCAGGAAGTCAGGATTGAGCAACTTGCGATTGGTCCGGTCGATGTCGGCGCCATAGTTGGCGATGTCCTTCGAGAGCCTCGCCTTCTCGGCCGCCAGATCAATGAAGGCGGCGACGGACAGGGCGGCTGTCGCTTCCCCGATGACGAAAGGCACGGATCCCTGGGGCGCAACGTCTGCCAGTTCCAGGGTCTCGATCCGCCCGAGGGTCTGGATGAGGTCAGCGTGCCGGCCCAGCCGCGCCGCAGTTTCCGGCGAGGCTCCCACCAGGGTCAGGGGAATTCGTGCGCCGGGCGGCACATTCATTTCCGCTCGAACCGATCGCACCTGGCTGACCAGCTCCACCACCCATCCGATTTCCGATTCTGCCGACGGATCGATCCAGTTGGGCGGCAGGTCCGGCCAGGCTTCCGTGATCAGCATTCCCTTGCGGGCCGGCCCCTCTTCGCCTGTCCGGGCCCAGAGCTCCTCGGTGACGAAAGGCATGACGGGGTGAAGCAGGACAAGGCACTGGTCCAGCACCCAGGCGGTCATGGCCTGGGTTTCGGCCTTGGCCGCCAAGTCGGATCCATTGAGGATCGGCTTGGCCAGTTCGAGGTACCAGTCACAGAATACATTCCAGACGAAGCGATAAAGGGACCCTGCCGCGGCGTCGTAAGCGCAGTCCTCCAGAGCACGGGTGACATCCCGGGCCGTCTTGACCGTCTCGCCGCGTATCCACTGGTTCAGGGTCTGGCTGGCGACCGCAGGATCGAAACCCTCAGTTCGGACGCAGCCGTTCATCTGGCTGAAGCGGGTCGCGTTCCAGAGCTTGGTGCCGAAATTGCGATAGCCCTCGATCCGCTGGGTGGAGAGCTTGATGTCCCGGGCCTGGCCCGACATGGCGGTCAGGGTGAAGCGAACCGCATCACAGCCATATTGGTCGATCAAGTCGAGGGGGTCCATGACGTTGCCCTTGGACTTGCTCATCTTGGCTCCGGAGGCGTCGCGGACCAGGGCGTTGATGACCACCCGCTTGAACGGAACCTCGCCAGTGAAATGCAGCCCCATCATCATCATCCGGGCGACCCAGAAGAAGATGATATCGAAGCCTGTCACCAGGGTGTGGGTCGGGTAGAACCGCTTTAGGTCCTCGGTCTGTTCTGGCCAGCCCAGGGTCGAGAAGGGCCAGAGACCGGATGAGAACCAGGTGTCCAGGACGTCTTCATCCTGGTTCAGCACAGTCGCGGCGCCATAATGAGCGTCAGCCAGCGCCTGGGCCTCGGCCTCGCTTTCGGCGACAAAGGTCTCGCCATCGGGACCGTACCAGGCCGGGATCCGATGCCCCCACCACAGCTGGCGGCTGATACACCAGGGCTGGATATTCCGCATCCATTCAAAATAGGTCTTGTCCCAGCTACGCGGCTCGAAGACCGTCTGCCCCTCTTCGACCGCCTTGATCGCCGGACGGGCCAGGGTTTCAGCATCGACATACCACTGGTCGGTCAGGAAGGGCTCGATGACCACGCCGCTGCGGTCGCCATGGGGCACCTGGTGGCGGGTTTTCTCGATCTGCCGCAGCAGGCCCAGTTCCTCGAACCTGGAAACGACTTCCTTGCGCGCGACAAAGCGGTCCAACCCCTGGAGGTCGGCGGGTCCGTTCTCATTGATCCGGCCGAAGGCGTCGAGAATACTGATCGCCTCCAGGCCATGGCGCTTGCCCACCTGAAAATCGTTGAAGTCATGGGCAGGCGTAATCTTGACCGCGCCAGAGCCCTTTTCCGGGTCTGCATAGTCATCGGCCACGATGGGGATCAGCCGGCCAACAATCGGCAGACGAACCTTCTTTCCGATTAGGTCGCGATAGCGCTCGTCATCGGGATGAACCGCGACCGCAGTATCGCCCAGCATGGTCTCCGGACGGGTGGTGGCGACCACGATCTCCCCGCTGCCATCCTCCAGCGGATAGGCGAAATGCCAATACGCGCCGTCGACTTCCTTCTGTTCCACCTCAAGGTCGGAAATGGCCGTCTGGAAATGAGGGTCCCAGTTGACCAGGCGTTTGTCCCGATAGATCAGGCCCTGTTGATGGAGGGTGACAAACACCCTTCGCACCGCCGCAGACAGGCCTTCGTCCAGGGTGAAGCGTTCTCGGCTCCAGTCGCAGCTCGCGCCAAGGCGCCGAAGCTGGTTGACGATGGTTCCGCCACTCTCGGCCTTCCATTCCCAGATCTTGGCGACGAAGGCTTCCCGACCCAGGTCTCGCCGGCCGAGATTGGCGCCCTCAGCTGCGAGTTGCCGCTCCACGACCATCTGGGTCGCAATCCCGGCATGATCAGTCCCGGGCAACCAAAGGGCCGCCTTGCCCCGCATCCTCTGGAACCGGATCAGTACATCCTGCAGCGTGTTGTTCAGCGCATGGCCGATATGCAGGCTGCCAGTGACGTTGGGGGGCGGAATGACGATGCTGAAGGGTTCGGCCGCCGGATCGTCAGACGGCTTGAACGCGCCAGCAGCTTCCCAGGCCGCATAGAGGCGCGGCTCGGCAGTTTTGGGTTCGAAGGTTTTTTCGAGCATGACGGGGTCTTTGTTGAGAGGCGTGCTTACTACGCCCTCCCCGCTGCAGAAAAGCCCGGGATCACAACGACTGGCAAACAGTGGCGGGATCCCGGCGCCAGGGGGCGGAACCGAGCAGGCAGGCTTGGTTTGGGGACGGGATCCGGCCGCCCAGAAACGGTCCCGCCGACTTTGGCGAGCGCCGTCCCGGCTAGCCTACTCGGCCGCGCTGCAGCTTTTCGACAGCTTCTGTCACCTTGGCCTCGACAATGCGCGGCAGGTTGTCGTCGAGCCAGGTCTTGATCAGCGGCTTGAGCAGTTCACGAACCACGTCATCCAGACTGCGGCCGGGCGCCGGCATGGCCAGGGCGGCTTCAAGTCGACCGAAAGCCGAGGCCGTGGCCGCGGCGGCGACAGCACCGATAATCGGATCGTCATCCACCGGCGCAGGCGCAACATAGGCCACGGGTTGGGGCGCGGGACGCGGCGCCGGTTCCGGCGGAGGCGTCCAGGCGACAGGTTCGGGCTCCGGCGCAGTGGCGCGCATCGGCGGCTCATAGATGTCCAGATCGCCATGAGTCTCGAGCGGCGCAGAGGCTTCGATCGCCTCGGTGAGCTCCAGAACGTCCTCATCCTCGGGCTCGACCGGCGCAAGCGACACAACCGGCGCCGACTCGGCCTCGGCCGGCGGGGCGTCATCTTCCGATATAATTCGGCGGATGGAGGCCAGGATTTCCTCCATCGTCGGTTCCTGGGCAGACTGTTCGGACATGTTAGCGCCTAGGCTGAGGGGTTCGAATCCGGCTTCAGCGACAGGTTATGCACACCCGCCGCCTCCTGCAAATACAACGGCGACTCTTACACAGAAGTTGCCGGGATTCGAAGACTTATCGCGGCGCGGTCTTGACCGCTTCGTCCGGCGCAGGCCCGATCGCAGGTGCTGCAATCCTGTCAATGGCCGCAATTGCAGGCTCCCACAGGACCCGGCCGAACGAGCGGGTCTTCTTCCGGGGACCCGGATCATACAGGGGTTGGCCGGGGGTGAGATAGCGAGCCTCCAGGCGGCCGACTGCCGACAAAACCAGGGCGCTGGCCAGATACTCGTCGCGACGGGCATTGATCAGGGACAGTTCCGCAGACCGAAGTTCCTGCTGGGCGTTCAGTACATCAAGAGTGGTGCGCAGGCCGACCTGGGCCTCCTGTCGCACGCCCTCGAAGGCGATACGCGCAGCCCTGACCTGTTCTTCGTTGGCCGCCAGTCCGGCGCGGGCGCCCTGAAGCTGGTTCCAGGACTGGGAGACATCCTGCTGGGCGTTGCGGCGCGCGCCTTCGATCGCCGCAACATCTGCATTATTCTGCTGCTTCGCCTGGCGGATCGAGGAAGAGATCTGGCCACCGAAAAAGATCGGCATGGTCACGCTGACCTGGCCCGAGATCGCCTTGTTGTAATCCTCGAAGGGCGAATTGTCGCGGGTGGCGCTGCCGCTGGCCCCGAGGGTGCTGGACAGGGTCACATTCGGGCGGGTCGCCGCCTTGGCCTGGGACACACGGGCGCGGCTGGCCTGTTCCGAGAAGTCAGCCGCCAGCAGGGCGGGATTGTTCTGGTCAGCCATCGAAAAGGCGATCTCGACAGTTTCCGGCAAAAGTCCGGCCAGGGACGGCTCCTGCTCCAGTTCGCCCGGCGCCTGACCGACAACCGCCTTGTAGCTGGCCCGGCTGATGGCCAGCTGGGCGCGGGCATTGGCCTGGCTGGCCCGGGCGGCGGCGAACCGAGCCTCGGCCTGTGCGACATCGGTCCTGGTGATTTCACCAACCTCGAACCGGGCACGGGCCTCGTCAAGCTGGCGCTGCAGAACCGAAACATTCTCTTCGGCAATTCGCCCCGCCTCGATATCCCGCCGAACATCCACATAGGCCTGGACCACCTGGGTCAGGATGCCGGCCTCGACGGTGCGCAGGGTCTGGCGTCCGGCCTCGATATCAGCCTGGGCGGCGGAGATCTGCGCCCGAACCCGGCCGCCGGTGTAGAGTGGCTGGCTTACCGAGAGACTGGCGCTGTTGCTGGAGTTCTCGCCAGCGGAAAAACTGAGTCCGCCATAGCTGGTGCTGGACCGCGTATAGGTTGCCGAAAGTCCGACCTCAGGCCTGTAACCCGACAGGGCTTGAACTACAGTCTCGTCCAGCGCCCGGAGATTGGCGCGCTGTTCCCGAAGTGTCGGGTTAGTCTGGTAGGCCAGTCCGATGGCCTCCGCCAAGGTCTCTGCCGAAGCAGGTCCAGCCATACCGGCCAGGAGACCCGCACTGCAAATGGCGGCCAGCAATCCGGCCCTACGGCTTTTCAACATAGAACAATCCCCAGAGGCGGCGATGACCTTCGCAGCCCTATATGGTCGCCTGTAAGTCTGACTGCCAGTCGCGGCCAGTTAAGCTTTTTTCACGCACCGACGTTTCTGCCGGATTACAGAGTCGCCGCATCCTTGCCCAAATTACCGAACGCCCTGTCACCAGAGCGGTGGCCGCGCCCTAGAAAACGAAAGAGGCCTTCGGCTCAAACCCGGACAGAACAACCGCCGAGGACTCAAACAGGGAGCGGGCGCCGACACCGTCTTGGGATCTGATATAGAGCATTGCCCGGCCAAGGGGACCGATACGGACAACAATTCCCAACCGCCCGTGTAGCGCCAGGCTGTCTTTCCAGTCCTCGGGCGGTTCGCTGACCGCGCCCTCGCTGATAACCAGGTCGTATCGGCCGGTATGGGCGACCCTGAGTGCCGCGTCGTCGAGACGCTCGACGGTCAGACCCAAGCGCTCCAGAACAGCGGCGGCATAGGGCGCCGCAATCGCAAGGGCCGTTTCACCAGCCCGGGGCTCAAGGGCCTGCAGCATCTTGGCCACATCACGAGGCCGCATCAGGAAACGTCCCGGTGCATATTCCACTTCAGTGTCGGCGTAGGCGCTGAAGCTCTTGCCCTCGGGCAGAAGTCGCTCACGGTCCACATGGCGAACTGCGTCCTGGATGGCGAGATCGGTCACGTCGGCCGTGCGAATCTGGCTTTCGACCATATTATCCCGCGCAGCAGCGAAATCGGCGGCCATTGGAATCCCTGCCCAGCAAAACGAATAGAGCGGCTTATAGGTCCGGCCCACCCACGAGGCAATGCGATGCTGCGAGGCATTGCCCCGCAGCACGGCCTCTGCTAGCCAAGCCCCTCCCCGGCGCGCCGCCAGCGCCGGTGGGTGTGAGGCCTGGTGGCGGAGTGGTTACGCAGAGGACTGCAAATCCTTGCACCCCGGTTCGATTCCGGGCCAGGCCTCCAAACTTTTCAATGACTTATCCGAAGCGGCCACTCCCCTGACAAGTGGCGACTATCGGCTGCTCTGTCCTCGAGGATTTCCCGGCTGGATTCGCCGCCCCCCGCTGAGAGCCAGGGTCGCCGTCCAAGTCAGTCTGGCGTGCCTCCTGTTCGGCCTCTGCTGCAGTCTATCCGCCGTCGGCGCCAGGGAGACCGATTGAAGCGGCCGATAGATCGCGTGCGGGCCAGGGCCCTGTCGCAGTGGCCAGAACAGCGGCGCAAAGGGGATGCCCTGCCGGCCATGCGCAGACGTTGCCCGGCACAGCAGGGATCCCGCCTGGAGTGACGGAGTAGCGCCGACTGAACCGAGGCTCGCCCGTCACGGAAGGCATTGTCCGCGCCTGGACGCGCTGAGGTCCAGAAGGCGCAAGCAGCCGCTGGCAGATCAGCCGATCGCCACGGTAGCATGAGGTCGCGCATTCGGAATTCTGGTTGCGCTTCGCGCCAAACCCAAACCAGACTGCCTAGGGTAGGCGCTTCAGAGCTTGACCCGAGTGTCGCAGATGTCGAGCGCGGCGGCCACCTCCGCCAGACGCGGTTCGGTGAAGGCGCGAATGCGGGGGTCGGTGACGATCAGGAATTCACCTTGATCGAGCCCTTCGAACAGGGTCTGGACCGTATCCTCCGGCGACCGCCCAGCATCGAGCGCATCTGAGGCCGTCGCCTGGGCGACTTTTGCACCTCCAAACCGATCCGGCCTGGCGCGCTTTGCGTTCCAGAGGTTGGTTGAGACAACGCCAGGACAGACGATCGAGACATTGACGCCATTGCCCTTGAGATCGCGTCGGAGACACTCCGTCATTCCAAGAACGGCGTGCTTGGTAGCCGTGTAGGCGCTGAACGGCCCCATCGTCGGGACCGCAATCGAGTTTTCCGACCCGGTATTGACAATATGGGCGAGCTTTCCGGCAGCTGCGGAGCGACGCAGCGCCGGCAGCCAGGAGACCACCGCATTATAGACACCCCGGACATTAACCTCGAACACCCAATCGAAATCGTTGGGACGGGTCCGGTCGAGAGGTCCCGCGGTGAATACACCGGCGTTGTTGAAGGTGATATTGACCCCTCCAAGCTCGGTCTCGACCCTCTCGGCCAGAACCTGAAGGGCGGCTAGGTCGGTTACATCTCCCTGATAGGCTGTCGCCCTACCACCGGCCGCGCGGATGCCGACGGCGGTTTCTTCTGCGCCGTCCAGGTCAATGTCGATTACGGCGACAACCGCGCCCCGGCGTGCACAGGCCTCGGCCATAGCCCTGCCAATCCCGCTTCCCGCTCCGCTGACCACGGCGACAACGTCCTTCAGATCAAGCATCCAGGCGATCCTCTTTGCCGGAAAG
This sequence comes from Caulobacter sp., assembly GCA_029866155.1. Taxonomy (GTDB): domain Bacteria; phylum Pseudomonadota; class Alphaproteobacteria; order Caulobacterales; family Caulobacteraceae; genus Caulobacter. The sequence goes on from JARWZW010000018.1 coordinate 72,989, forward strand.
TGATAGTCAAAGGCGGCCCGTTCCGGCCCCTCGTCGACCCATTCAAAGGTCGGTCATTTTTAAGGAGATCGATATTTGCTGATTAACTCCTGCCGAAGGACTCTTCGGAGAAGCTTTCCAGTTTCATTGTAAGGTAATTCGAACCTGAAATCCCAAATCTGTGGCTTTTTCGTCGATCGCAATCGCGCCCTTACCCATTCCGATAACTCTAAGACATCAGGAGCGGGATTTCGTGTAACAATAACCGCAGCAACCTGCTCACCCCACTGATCATCAGGAAGGCCGAATACGGCTACATCGATGACAGAATTGTGGGTACGAAGGACATCTTCAATTTCACCCGGCGAGATATTCTCACCTCCTCGGACGATCACGTCATCGAGTCGCCCCTCAACGAATAGATAGCCTTCATCATCCAGAAATCCCGCGTCATTGGTCGCGAACCATCCGTCATCCTGGATGACCTTTCGGTGGAGATACTCTCCAGCCACCTGATCACCGCGGATGTAAACCTCACCAGAACAAGCGTCATGGCGATCAGCATGACGATCGCCGTCCCCGCGGAAATGAGTCGAACATCGCTATGGAGTGCCCTTCTCCCGAGTGAGGGCCCGCCTTGATGTGCTGCCTGGCCTGCCGGCACGTCTCTGTGCTCCTGAAACATTCGTGACGTTGCCAGCGCTTGCGAGTTTGAGCCACCCCACGATCATGGACCTGGCAGGGCGAACTCCGTGCACCAACCAGGGCTGTGTCGGCGCAGGTCCGACATACTCGACTTGACAGTACTTCGCGTCCCTCGCCTACTGATAGGGAAGAAGTCGCGCGCACCAATCGCGACCGTACGATCTTTGGGGAGAGCGCCGTGAGTATCATGAAGACAAGGTCGAAATGGCTTGCCACGACCGCGGCCGCCGCCGCCGCCGGGGTGATCAGTCTGTCTGTTGTCGGTCTGCCCGCTCAAGCCGCAAAGGCATCGAAGTCAGAACGGGTGATTTCGCCGGCGAGGGTCAACGCCCTCATGAGCTCTGCAAAGCTTAAAGTGCAGACCATGCAGCGCCGTGGAGACACCTACGTGGTCAAGGCCAAAGGCCTGAGTGGCAATGAAGTCGTTGTGGTGGTTGACGGCCGCAAGGGGGACATTATCGGTCTGGATGTCGTCAAATGGGCGCCCGGAGCCAAGCGCATCAAGCGCGGATCGCGCGGCAAGGCCTTCACCGGAGATGTGTACGAATTTGGCGTGACCCTGACTCTTGCGGCGCTCGTCGGATGGACCCCGTACGACAGTCGTGCCTGGTCTTCGACGAGCGTTGAATGGATCGAGGTCACCTATGAAACCGTTACCTTTACAGAGGTAACCTATGAAACAACGATTATCGAAGAGTCTTACGAGACTTACTCTGAGGAGTATTCTGAATCTTACGGCGTTGACCTGGAAGAAACTGTGACGACCTATGAGGAAACGGAAACCTCATTCGAAGAGAGCATGCAGGTCGAAGAAGCGATGGATGACGACAGCTCTGATCAGGAAGATTCGATGGAATCTTCGTCTTCGGAAAATGATGAGGCGGACGAGGAGGACGAAGAGGACGAGCAGGACGACTCTTCGGCTGAAGAGACCGATGAGCCGGACCACGCAACCCAGTCGGCACAGGCGGCGTGACGCCAGGAGCTTCAAGCACCGCGACAGGATGGATTGTGACATCGGCAGCGGAATTTTGCAGTCCGGGGCGCTTGCGTAGCGCCCGGCCCCATCGTATACGCCGCTTCCTTCTGAAACGGTGATCCTCGGTAGCTCAGTTGGTAGAGCAGTCGGCTGTTAACCGACTTGTCGCAGGTTCGAGTCCTGCCCGGGGAGCCATTCGTTGAGACTGGCCGACGCCGCTGTTTCCGCAGCCGGTCAGTCGGCCAGGCCCGCGGCCTCTCTTAAAACCCTGTCCACCAGTCCAGCGACCTGGTCCTGGCCTTCCGGGCCGTCGATCAGATCCTGCCGGACTTCCAGTTCCAGATAGTCCAGCCCCCTGGCATCGGCATGCAGGGGGATGGTGTTGTCGACGCCATCCATGGCGTAAGGCTGGTTGTCCCCGACCAGATCGCCGAATTTCTCCTGCAACCGGCGCAGAACCGCGCGCGAGAAGGGGGAATCACCACGGTGCAGCACCCCGTAGAGCCAGGGGCGTCCATCACCCTTCCAGACCGGGGTAAAGCTGTGCAGCGACACCAGCAGGGTCGGACGCTCCGACCGGGCGTCAAGAATGCGGCTGATCTCGTCCTGGTAGGGGTCATAGATGGCGAGCCGCCTCGCCAGCCGGTCGGCGGGAGCCAGTGACCGGTTTCCCGGAATCGCCTGGCCGTCGCTCTCTTCGGGAATGGCGTCGTCAGCCTCGGGACGGCGATTGCAGTCGATCACCAGCCGCGAATAGGCCTGGGAGACAAAACAGGCGTCGAGTCGGCTCGAGAGCCGCTCGCCGAGACCGGCGATCCCGATGTCCCAGGCGATATGGCGGTCCATGGCCGCCGGTGGGAGGCCAAGACCGCCCAGGCTGAGCGGCACCCTTCGACCCGCATGGTCACCCAGCAAGAGAAAGGGCGAGCCGCCAGCACGATTGGCGACAATACAGGGCGCGGGGTCCTGAAAGGTCAGCATTGCGTTCGACTCCCCGGATGACTCGCTGCAACGATAGACCAATGCCGATCCTGTCGATCCGCCATCTGACCCGATACCGGTACCGAAATCCGGTTACCCTGGGAGAACATCGTATGATGTTTCGTCCCAGGGAAAGCTACGACCAGAAACTGTTGGCTTGCGACCTGCTGATTTCACCCGAACCCAGCCGCCAGCATTATGTACAGGACGTGTTCGGAAACAGCGTCGGGATCGTCAATTTCTCTGGCCCGACCCGGGAGCTGGTCTTCGACAGCCGGGTCCGGCTCGATCACACGCCACTGCCCGCCTTCGCCGATCTAGACGGAGAGATAGAGGTCTATACGGGCGCCATGCCCTTCGACTACAGCGCAGAGGACCTGCCCGACCTGCAGTCGTCCCTGCATCGTCCCTACTCGGATCCGGGAGATCTCGTTTCCCGCTGGGCCCGACGCTTCGTGCGCACATCCGGGAAAACACCGCTTCAAAGCCTGCTCAGCGACATGACCCAGGCGATCTATGCCGAGTTTCGCTACGGCGCCCGCCTGGAAATAGGCACTCAGACTCCCGTACAGACCCTAAGTCTCGGAACCGGCAGCTGCCGAGACTATGCGGTGCTGATGATGGACGCGGTCCGAAGTCTGGGCCTCGCTGCACGATTTGTGTCCGGGTATATCTACAGTCCCTATTCCGGCCCCTCTACGGTGGGCCGGGTCGGGGGCGGTCATACGCATGCCTGGGTGCGGGTCTATCTTCCGGCCTGCGGATGGATCGAGTTTGATCCGACCAACGGGATCGTCGGCAATGCTGACCTGGTGCGGGTCGCAGTCGCCCGGGACCCGAGGCAGGCTGTGCCCCTGCATGGAACCTGGGACGGAGAGGCCAGCGATTTCGCCGGAATGGACGTCGAGGTCCATGTGACCACCGAAACCGATGATCTCCGGTCGAGGCAACCCTCAATCGGCGTTTGGCCAGATCGCCTGGAAGGGGTATGAGCAGCCTATGCGCATAAAGACCGGGTTCGAGATCACCTACGAATGTCCGGTCGACACGCCGATGCTGTTGAGCCTAAGCGTGCACCCCTCCAGACGAGATGTCCTGGAAACCCCGGAGTGGCTTCAGACCAATCCCATGGTCCCGGTTCGGCAGTATCTGGATGGCTTCGGCAATATCTGCAGCCGGGTCCTGGCGCCGGCAGGTCGTTTCACTCTTTCATCGGATTTCATCGTTCGCGACAGCGGTCTGGTCGATGACTATGCCCCCGAGGCCCAGCAGATTGCCGTGCAGGACCTGCCCGACGAGGCTTTGGTCTATCTGCTCGGCAGCCGCTATTGCGAAACTGACCGGATGAGCAATCTGGCCTGGAATCTTTTCCAGCAAACGCCGCCTGGCTGGGCCCGGGTTCAGGCCATCTGTGACTATGTCCATAACCACATCAGCTTCGACTATCAGAAGGCCAGACCGACAAAGAGCGCCCACGACGCCCACGAAGAACGATACGGGGTCTGTCGCGATTACGCGCACCTGGCCGTGACCCTTTGCCGGTGCATGAATATCCCGGCGCGCTACTGCACTGGATATCTGGGCGACATCGGCGTTCCCCTCCTCTTGCCGATGGATTTCAGCGCCTGGTTCGAGGTGTATCTGGGCGATCGCTGGTACGTTTTTGATGCCCGGAACAACCGCCCCCGCTGCGCCCGGGTGCTCATCGCCCGGGGCCGCGACGCCACCGATGTGGCCATCGCCAATACCTTCGGCTCGGCGCTGCTGGTCGACTTCAAGGTCGTCAGCGAATTGATCCCCGAAACGGCGTGACCGCCGGCTGGTCCCTTGCATCGCTATAGCCGCCCGCTTCGGGTGGTCGCCATTCTGCTGTCAAGTCTGGCCGGTTTCGTGGACGCTCTCGCCTTCCTGAAGTTGGGCGGTTTCTTCGTTTCCTTCATGAGCGGCAACTCCACGCGTCTGGCGGTCGGGCTGGCCGAACACAGTCAGGCGGCGTGGATCGCGGGTGGCCTGATCGCCATTTTCGTTCTGGGCGTCATTCTGGGCTCAACCCTTGGGCGTCGGGCCGGGCGCACCCGAAAGCCTGCCGTGCTGGGCCTGGTGACCCTGTTTCTGGTGGCGGCAGCCCTGGTTCATGATCTGGCCGGTGACCCGTGGGCCCTGGCCTCGAGCGGCTTTCTGGCCCTGGCGATGGGCGCCCTGAACGCCACCTTCGAGCGGGACGGCGATATCGCCATCGGGATCACCTACATGACGGGAGCCTTGGTGAAATTCGGTCAGCGGCTTTCCACCGCCCTGTCGGGCGGGGATCGTTGGGCCTGGGCGCCGTTCCTGCTGCTCTGGACCGGTCTCGTCAGCGGCGCCTGGCTGGGAGCCATCGCCTTCGACCAGCTGGGGTTCGACGCCATCTGGATCGGCGCGAGCCTGGGCGGCGTCCTGACCCTGGCGACACTCATCATCAGCCGTCGCAACCAACCGCCTCAGTCTACGGCAACAGTGTAGTTCAGGGCTAACCGCCCGCCGTCAGGATAGAGGGTCTGTCCCGTAAAATAGCTGGCGTCATCGCTGGCCAGGAACACGGCCACCTTGCCGATCTCGTCTGGCTCGCCAAACCGCTTGAGCGGCGTGCGCGAAAGAATGCCTCGGGCTGCATCCGGGGTGGTCATGACCCCCTTCAGGATATCCGTGGCGATGGTCCCCGGCCCTATGGCGTTGACCCGGATTCCATGGGGCGCCAGCCCCAGGGCCATGGCCCGGGTTAGCTGGTTCATGGCGCCCTTCGAGGTCACATAGGCCAGCTGTGTCGGTATCGCCATGACCGCATTGATCGAGCTCATATTGATGATAGAGCCCTTCAGCCTCGACGCCACCATGACCTGGGCCACGGCCTGGCCAATCACAAAGGCGGCGCGCAGATTGACCGACAGCACCCGGTCAAAGTCCTCCAGGCTGGCGGTCAGGATATCGCCGGCGGCCAGGATACCTGCATTGTTCAGCAGAAGGTCTATGGGCCCGATCAACGAGGCCGCTTCAGCCACGGCCCGTCTGGCGGCCTCGGCGTCGGAAACATCGCAGACCAGCCCAACGGCCCTCTGCCCCGTCTCGAAGGCGATGGCTGCAGCGGCCGCTTCAACCCCTTCAGCATCGAAATCCACCAGGACCACATCGGCTCCCGCCCGGGCGAAGGCCAGGGCGCAGGCCTGACCGATACCGTGGGCCGCCCCGGTGACCAGAGCCTTCCTTCCGGCAAGCTTCATCACCAGACCCCGACATTGGGCATGGATGCCCAGGGCTCAGCAGGCGCCAGGGACGCCCCCTTCTGCAGTAGCTCGATGGAGATGCCATCCGGAGACCGGACGAAGGCCATATGGCCGTCCCGGGGCGGCCGGTTGATCGTCACACCACCATCCATCAGCTTCTGACAGGCCGCGTAGATGTCATCTACGGCATAGGCCAGATGTCCGAAATTGCGGCCGCCGGTATAGGCTTCAGGATCCCAGTTATGGGTCAGTTCAATCATCGGGCCCTTGCGCTCACCGGCCAGTTCCAGGTCATCGGGGGCCGCAAGGAACACCAGGGTGAAGCGGCCGCCGGCATTGTCGTAACGGGACACCTCGGCCAGACCCAGCTTGCCGCAATAGAAATCCAGGGCGGCGTCCAGGTCGGCGACCCGGACCATTGTGTGAAGATACTGCATGAAACTGTCCTTTCAGGTCACCGCCGCCCGACGGCGGTAGTCCGGATGATCATAGTCGCCACTGGAGACCACTTCGCCGAGGATATGGGCCGCCCTGGCCGACTGCGCAAAGCTCAGCGGCAGCGGCGAGAAACCAAATCGCAGGATGTCAGGGTCGCGGAAGTCGCCGATTACATTGCGCGCAATCAGCGCCTGGACGATCGCATAGCCGTCCGGATGACGAAAGCTGACATGCCCGCCACGGCTCAAGGCGTCCCGCGGCGTGGCAAGCTCCAGCAGCCCCGCCGCGGGTCCGGCCTCGACGATCGAAATGAACAGCTCGGTCAGGGCTGCGGCCTTGGCCCGGATTGCGGGCATCCCGGCGCGGACGGAAAGCTCCACCCCGCATTCCAGGGCGCTGACCCCGAGGACCGGCGGGGTGCCGCATGCAAATCGCGCAATGCCCCCGGCAGGGCTGTAGCGATCCTCGAACCGGAACGGAGCGGCGTGGCCCATCCAGCCCGAGAGGGGAGAAACCAGACTGTCCTGATGGCGGCGGGCGACAAACAGGAAGGCCGGGGCGCCCGGCCCGCCGTTCAGATACTTGTAGCCGCATCCCACCGCCAGATCCGCCTCACAGCCGTTGAGGTCCACTTCCAGGACGCCGACACTGTGGCTCAGGTCCCAGATCACCAGAGCCCCCACCGCGTGAGCCGCGGCGGTAAGCCGCTTCATGTCCCGGATGGCGGAGGTCTTGTAGTGAGCGTGACAAAGAACGAGCACTGCTACATCGGGCGACAGGGCCGACTCGATCCCCGACGAGGGACGTAGTTCCAGACGACGTCCGTCGCCAAGGGTCCGGATGGCGCCCTCGAGCATGTAAAGGTCCGTAGGAAAATCGCCGGGCTCAGACAGAACAACCTTGCGCCCAGGACGGGCCTGCATGGCAGCAACCGCCAGCTTGTAAAGATTGGCGGATGTGGAATCCGCAACGATCACCTCGCCCGGATCAGCGCCGACAAGCTCTGCGATCCGGTCACCGACCCGGAGCGGGGCGCCGAACCAGTCGTGGTCATTCCAGCCCCGGATCAGGCTCTGTCCCCATTCCTGTTCGACGACCAGGGCCAGGCGGGCGCGGCCGGCGACGGTCAGGGGCCCCAGAGAATTGCCATCCAGATAGATCAGCCCCTCGGGCAGACAGAAATCATCGCGAAATCCACGCAGGGGATCAGCGGCGTCCAGCGCCATCACATCAGCGTCAGTCATGTATCCAGTTCCCGCAGCACGGCGCGCACCGGCGCCGCATCAAGCCCCACCAGCGGCAGGGGAAGGGCGATGAGTTCATAGTCCCCGGCCGGGGGTTCGCTCAGCATCAGCCCCTCAAGGATGGCCATACGGCGCGCTGCGACCATCGAGTGCGCCGCCATGGACTTGGAGGACTCGGGATCCAGAGAGGCTGTATCGACTCCGATCAACCTCACCCCGTGGTCTGAAAGCAAGGCGATCGACTCCGCCGCCACAGACTTGAAGTCGCTATCCCAATGGACCAGCGGAAACGTCTCATAGGTTCGCAGCAGGACCCGGGGCGGTGGATCGGCCAGCCAGGGCAAGAGGTCCGCAGGTTCGATCCGGGACCCGGTCCGGCGCAGATCGATCAGACGACAAGGTCCAATATAGAGCGCAATGTCCACGGCCTCGATCGACCGCCCGCCTTCCGCGTAGTGAATGGGTGCGTCTGCATGGGTGCCAGCGTGAGCGGACTGGCTGAAGCGAGCCACATTGACAGGGCAGTCCGGCCCCATGGTCCAGACCGGCGACTGCTCGAACGGCGTGTCTCCGGGCCAGATCGGCATCCCGGGTCTGAGAGGCTGCGTGATGTCCCAGAGTCGACCTGTCATTCCCTGCTTATCAACTGCATCGGGCGCCAAGAAAAGGGCGAGTGATGGTTCCGCACTGTCACCGCGTCGCGACATGCGCGCGGTTGTTCCCCATTCTTTCTCCAATTTCATTTGCCGCGAGAGCGCAGCGCCGCCATATCAAAACACTGTTCAGATCAGGATCCCGGGGGGCGGGGCGCAGTCAGCGCATCGGCCGGGTGATGCCGAAGGCCAATTCGACCATGAAGATCAAGACCTCTTACCTTGTCGCCGGGGGCTTCCTTGGCTCGGTCGTCATGTTGTTTGTCATAAGCGGACTTTTCGAAGCCCTGGGCGGCGGCGACGACAAGGCCAAGGCAGCCGCACGGGCGAAGGCGGAAGCCAAGCCGGCGGCGCCGCTGGTGACCACGGCGACCATCGTCGCCCAGATGCGTCCTGCGGCGATCATTCTGCGCGGCCGAACCGAATCTGCTCGCACCGTGATTGTCCGGGCCGAAACGGCCGGCCCGGTTACCGCCACCCCGGCTGCCGAAGGAGGTTTCGTCCAGAAGGGTGCAGTCCTCTGTCGACTTTCGGTCGATGCACGCCAGGCCACCCTCGACCAGGCCCGCGCAAACCTGCGGTCACGGCAACTGCAGCGAGAGGCCTCCGCCCGACTGGCGGAACAGGGCTTCCGCTCCCAGACACAGGTGCTGCAGGACCAGGCCAATCTGGACGCGGCCCAGGCCGCAGTCCGCCAGGCGGAAGTCGCCCTCGAGCAGGTCAATATCCGGGCGCCGTTCAGCGGCGTCTTTGATCGCCGGGACGCCGAGGTCGGGACCTATCTGGCGCCGGGCGGCGCCTGCGGCACGCTCATTGAACTGGATCCCCTGGTCATCGTGGCCGACCTCGCTGAAAACCAGATCGGCCAGGTGGCGGTCGGCGACAACGCTCAGGCCGTCCTGAACTCCGGAGACGCCCTGTCCGGCCGGGTCCGGTTGGTCGCCCGCGACGCCGATCCCCAGACGCGAACCTATCGGGTCGAGGTCGTTGCGCGAAACCCGGGCGCCAGGGCGCGTTCGGGCCTGTCTGCCGACATCCGCATTTCGACCGGCGTGATCCCGGCGCACCAGATCCCGTCCTCGGCCCTGGTCCTGGGCTCTGACGGCAAGCAGGGCGTACGCTACCTGGATAACGCCGCCAGGGTCGCCTTCGCGCCGGTGACGATCATCGACGAGACTCCGGAAGGCATCTGGGTGACCGGCCTCGCCGGTACAGTCCAGTTGATCACGGTGGGCCAGTCCTATGTCACCGAAGGACAGTCAGTCCGGACCAGCAAGTCGGCGGGAGGCCAGTAGCTTATGATCTCCGCCATCATTCACGAGGCCATACGACGCCGCAAGGTGGTTCTGGGCGTGGCCGTTGTCGCCTCCCTGTTCGGCCTGCTGACCTATCTGAACCTGCCGCGAGAATCGTCTCCGGACATTCCTGTGCCCTTCGTCAGCATCACGGTTCCCTATCCCGGGGTCTCTCCTGAAGACGCCGAACGGTTGCTGGTCCGTCCCCTGGAAACCGAGCTCCAGTCCCTTGAGGGACTGAAGGAAATGAACGCGGTGGCGGCCCAGAATGCCGCCCTGGTTTATCTGGAATTCGAGGTAAACTTCGACAAGGACAAGGTTCTGGAAGACGTCCGGGCCAAGGTGGACCTTGCCAGGGGACGTTTTCCGCCTGACGCCGAAGAGCCGGTGATCAGCGAGAACAATGTCAATGATGACCCCTTCATCGGCATCATGTTGTTCGGCGCGGCCCCCGAGCGCAGCCTCTTCAAGACCTCTCAGGCGCTGCAGGACCGACTGGAAGCCCTGCCCGGCGTCCTGCGAACAGACCTTGGCGGCGGCCGTGAGGAAGTTCTCGAGGTCACGATCGATCCGACCCGCATGCAGGCAGCCAATGTCAGCGCGAGCGAACTGGCCCAGGTGATCGGTCGCAACAACCAGCTGATCCCGGCCGGTAACCTGCGGACCGCCGAAACCGAATTTGCCGTCAAGGTGCCGGGCGTGGTGGAAAACCCTCAGGACATCCTGGCTCTTCCGATCAAGCGCAATGGCGATCGTTTGATCACCATTGGCGACATCGGTGATGTCCGGCGGACCTTCAAGGAACCGCGCCGCATCACCCGTTTCAACGGGCAGCCGACCTTTTCCATCGATGTGGTGAAACGGTCCGGAGCCAATATTCTGGACAGCGTCAAACAGGTCCGGGCGGCTGTGGCCGAAGAGCAGAAGCGATGGCCCGACACGATCCAGGTCGCCTACACCTTCGACGAGAGCGAGTTCATCGAACGAAGTCTGACGATTCTGGAAAGCGGACTGATCATCGCCACCATCCTGGTTATGACCATCATTGTCGGCAGTCTCGGAGTGAGACAGGGGATCATGGTCGGGGTTTCCATCCCCGTCTGTTTCATGATCGGGTTCCTTCTGCTCCAGGCCTTTGGCCTGACCTTGAACCAGATGGTTATGTTCGGGCTGGTCCTCGCGGTCGGCATCCTGGTTGATGGCGGCATCGTGGTTGTGGAATATGCCGACCGCAAGATGGCTGAAGGCATGGATCGGGAAGAGGCTTTCGCCGCTGCCGGCACCCGGATGTTCTGGCCCGTCGTCAACGGCACCCTGACAACCCTTTGCGCCTTTGTGCCGTTCCTCTTCTGGAACAGCATCGCCGGGAAATTCATGAGCTTCCTTCCCATCACCCTGATGATGGTGCTGGGGGCGTCGATCTTTGTGGCCCTGATCTTCACCCCGGCCTTCGGATCGATCTTCGGGCGCAAACAGGGGATCGACTCAGAACATCTGGAAGAGATCCTGAAGTCGGAACATGGCGACCCCAGGGAGATGAAGGGATTCATGGGCTGGTATGCCCGAACCCTCTGGTCGGCAGGTCACCACCCATTCCGCGTCACCGCAGCCGCCCTGTTGGTGATGGTGGCGATCATCGTAGCCTTCGGATCCAAGACCCACCGCACCGAGTTCTTCCTGGACGAGGACCCGGAATCCGCCACGGTCTGGGTCAAGGCCCGGGGAAACCTGACCGCCGAATCTTCCGACCGACTTGTCCGACAGGTCGAGCAGCGGCTGATCGGCCTGAAGGGCATGGAGTCCATGTATGTGGCGTCTGGCAAGTTTAGCGGCGGTGGTCGCAGTGCTCCTCCCGCAGACGCCGTCGGCCGTATCCAGGTCGAGTTCCAGGACTTCGAGGATCGCAAGGCCCTGGGTCTGCGCGGCAAGGACATTACCGCCGCCATCCGTGAGCGGGTCGCAGATGTGCCCGGCGTTCTGACCGAGGTCCGGCTTCCCCAGGGCGGCCCACCCCAGGGCAAGGACGTCCAGGTCGAGCTTCGCGGCGCCGATCCTGCGGCTCTCAACCGGGCTGCTGACCTCATCAAGGCCAGGCTCGCCAGCGATCGGCAACTGATCGAGCAGGAGGACAACCGCGCGTCGCCCGGCATCGAGTTGAATCTCACGGTCGATCGGGAAGCCGCCGGACGGTATGGCGTCGACGTCCTGTCCGTGGGTCAGGCGATCCAGTTCGTAACCACTGGCGTTCTGGCGGGACGCTTCCGTCCCGACGACGCCGAGGACGAGCTGGATATCCGGGTCCGCTTCACCCCGGAAAACCGTAATCTGGCCGCCTTTGACCGGCTGAAGATCACAACGCCGTTCGGCCCGGTCCCGGCCAGCTATTTCGTCAAGGAAACCCCGTCACAGCAGGTGACCAGCATCCAGCGGAGGGACGCCCAGCGGCTGATCATCCTGCAGGCCAACACAATCGAAGGGGTGGCCGCCAACCAGAAGATCGGCGAGCTTCGACCCTGGCTGGAAAAAGCCAACATAGACCCCAATGTGCGCTGGAAATTCACCGGGGCCGACGAGGAAGGCCAGGAGGCGGCGCAGTTCTTCATTGTCGCCATGGTCGCCACCCTGTTCATGATGGCGGTGATCCTGCTGTGGCAGTTCAACAGTTTCTACGGGATCGTCGTGACCCTGTCGGCTGTCGTGCTGTCAACAATGGGTGTGCTTCTCGGCGTGGTCGTCAATCTGGCCAACACCTTCGACTACATCTCTGTGCTCATGCTTGGTACCGGGATTGTGGCCCTGGCGGGGGTGGTGGTCGGGCACAACATTGTCCTGGTGGACACCTATTACCAACTCCGAAGACAGGGCTATGAGGCCGATGAGGCGGCCATGCGCTCTGCCGTTCAGCGGTTCAGGCCGGTCATGCTGACCACGGTCGTGACGGTGGTCGGCCTGCTGCCGCTGATGTTCCAACTGCATCCCAATTTCCGCGGGCTGCATTTCGAGTATCGGGCTCCGGGTTCGGAATGGTGGGTCCAGCTGTCGGGCGCCGTGGTCTGGGGCCTCAGCTTCTCGACCCTGCTGACCCTCTTCATCACGCCGGCGGCCCTCGCCGCCCCCAGGACCCTGAGCCGCCGGTTCAGCAATATCTGGCGGCTGCTCCGCGGGCGTCAAAGCTGGGCCGATCGGATCCGCGCCGGTGAGGACGTTCGCCGGACAGCCGCACCCGTCGAGCCGATGACGCTGCGGCCGGCGGCCGAGTAGTTTGCCGGGCGCCTATTTGCCGCGGGTCTGACGGCGCCACAGGGCGGCATATTCGCCGCCCTGTGCCAGCAGTTCGTCATGCCGGCCACGTTCGACCACCTTGCCTCGCCGCAATACGAGGATCTGGTCGGCATCGGCAATGGTGGACAGCCGATGAGCGACGACGAGCGTCGTTCTGCCAGCCCGGGCCCGTTTCAGGGTTTCCTGGATCGCCGCTTCAGTGCGGCTGTCCAGGGCGCTGGTCGCCTCGTCCAGGATCAGCAGCCGCGGCCCTGCCAGCAGGGCTCGGGCGATACCGACCCGCTGGCGCTCACCGCCCGAAAGCTTCAGCCCCCGCTCACCAACCCTCGTCTCCATGCCGTCCGGCAGGCTAGCGATAAACTCTGTGAGTTCCGCCGAGGCCGCCGCCGCAGCAATCTCGTCCGCAGACGCCCCTGGCCGGGCGAACCCGATATTGGCCTGAAGGCTGTCATTGAACAGGGCGACATCCTGAGGCACCATGGCCACAGCCCGCCTGAGGGCCGAGACCTTCATCTGCTTCAGGTCGACCCCGTCCAGGCTGATATGACCTGACTGCGGATCGATCATTCTGAGGGCAAGCCTCACCAGCGTGGTCTTGCCTGCTCCGGACGGACCGACCAGGGCGACCGTCTCTCCAGGGCTGGCGACAAAGCTGACGCCTTCCAGTCCCTGGGACCGGGCGCCGTGCTGGAACGACACGGAGTCGAAAACCACGGCTCCACCCCGACCATCCGCCGAGGGTGGATCGATGGCGCCGACGGCCTCTGCCACGTCTGGCTGCTGTCGGCGCAGCGCCATCATGGCTTCGAGGTCGATGAAACTCTGCCGGATTTCCCGATAGGCGAACCCCAGGATATTGAGCGGCCCATAGAGGTTGATCAGGATCAGAATGGCGGCTGTGACATCCCCGGGGCCCATCCAGCCGGCCTGGGCTTCGAACCCGGCCAGAAGCGCCATCACCGCCAATCCCACCGTCATGATCGCAGCCTGGGCGACATTCAGGAGGCTAAGGGAATTGGTGGCGAGAATCTGCGCCTCGGCATAGGCCCCCAACGCCTGCTCATAGTTGGCGGCGGCCCGGGACTCCGCGCCAAAAGCCTTGACCGTTTCATAGTTTAGCAGAGCGTCCACGGCCCGCCCCGCCGCTTCGCTGTCAGCATCATTGAGGGCGCGACGATGAGCGATGCGCCAATCAGAGATGGTGAAGGTCAGGACGCCATAAACCAATACGGTGACGACGGCGGCGGCCGCAAAGCGCCAGTCAAAGGCCTTGGCCAGGACCGCCGCCGCGATGACGAGCTCGATCGCCGTCGGCCCCAGGTTAAAGACGAGGGCCCGAAGCAGAAAATCCATCGACCGGGCGCCCCGATCGATCACCCGCGACAGGGAGCCTGTGCGCTTGCTCTGATGGAACTCCATGGACAACGACAGGGCATGTCCAAAAGCCTCTGCGGCAGCCCGCCGTTGGGCCGCCTGGGCCACCGGCGTGAAGATGACGTCCCTCGCCTGGGGCGCAGCCGCCGCCAGGAAACGCACCAACGTCCAGCCGATGATCAGCCCGGCAAAGGCGATCCCGACCTGAGCCGAGGCGCTCTTTCCAACACTTAGATCATTGACGGCGGCCCCCAGAAGCAATGGAGCCAGAACGCCGAGCACCTTGCCCCCAAGGGTCAGGGTCAAGGCGCCGCCCAGTCGCCAGCGCAGGCCCGGCGCACCGCTTCTGAGAATAACGGCCAGCAGATCCTTCAGGGCCGCCAGGGCGTTGACCGGGGTATCTGTCGGTTCCGCGGGACCTTTGCCCCGGCTGCGTTCAGGAGTCGGCCTCACGCGGCGCGGCCCAGCACGAGGGTGCTTTGAACCCCCCCGCCCGGCGTCATCCAGTCGATCCGCCAGTGAGGCCCGACCTTGAAGGCGCGGAATGGCGCACCCAACGCAGCGGCCGGACGGATCGAAAGCAGCAATGTCTGCTCTCCACGCTCGCCGGCGATCTCGAACCGTCGATCGCCGGTCGCCAGGGGTCGTTCGATCGCCAGATGAAACAGACCGTCCCGGTCTGTCTTTCCAGCCCCGGCCGCCGTTCGATCCACCCGCAGGGAAATGCCTGATTCCGGCAGGGCGACCCCCGCGACCGAGGCTGCGCCGTCGCGGTCAAAATCAACGCTGAGAAGTCTGGGCTCGACACTGGACACACCGATCACCTGGGCGCTGGCGCCGGAACGGAGCTGGGCGGCGCGGCCGTCGGGCAGGATGGCCAGATAGCCCTGAGCCTGAACCCGGCGACCATCCCTCGCGGACATGGACAGACCAAAGAGCTGGACGCCCGCCGCCGGGGGAACAGCAACTGTCCAGAGGCCGTCAGCATTGGAAAGGGTTGTGAGGGCCTCCCCACCCGGCGCGCCCAACCGCACCTCGACAGATGGTTCGGCGGAACCTGTCAACCCGATCCGGCCATCGGCAAGCACCTGGCTGGCCGACAGCAGCGGCGGTTTGAGGTAGCCCGCCTCCGCAGCCGGATTCGCCGAGGCCTTGGGGGCCTCGCCGCGCCAGGCGCTTTCACTGCCCTCGCCCGGCCCACAGGCGGAAACGACCAGGATCCCGCAGGCCATCGCCAACTGCTTCCACACGATACTTGAAACCCTTTCCAGGAACGCCGAACATATCCCTTCCTGATTTTCCGGCGCGCCCGCAAGCGCGCCTTTTTGTTGTGGTGCGATCATGACGGCTTCAATCGGCTCCGAAACCGCTCGAATTCGCTCCGTCTGTGTCTTTTGCGGCTCGTCCGATGACGCCGATCCGGCCTTCCTGGCCTCCGCCCGGCAGTTCGGCGAACTGCTGGCCAGCCATGGCCTGAAGCTTGTCTATGGCGGCGGCGGGGTCGGCCTGATGGGCGCCTGTGCTCGCGGCGCCAACGAAGCAGGCGGCGCGGTGCTGGGGATCATTCCGGCCTTTCTGACCAGCAGGGAACGTCGTTTCGACGAGGTGGAAACCATCGTCGTCCAGAACATGCACGAGCGAAAAATACAGATGTTCAACGCCGCAGACGCCTTTGTGGTTCTGCCGGGCGGGGTGGGAACCCTGGAAGAAGTGGTGGAGCTACTCTCCTGGCAGAGGCTCGACCTGCATCGCAAGCCGGTGGTCTTCTACAACCCGAGGGACTTCTGGCAGCCCCTGTTCACCCTGTTCTACCACACGATCACAGAGCGCCTCACTCCGGCCAGTTTCACCCAGGCCTGGCGGGCCACCGATGTTCTGGGAGACATCATCCCCCTGCTGGAAAGGATGGCGAACGTACCCGGTTCCGGCGAGGCGGCAGATGACACTGATCGCTTGACTTGAGGCCCCGGCAAGCCCGCTGGGCCCGATCCTGCCGCTGGTCATTCAGGCCACTTGCCGATCACTGAGCCCATTGCGCCCAGGGCGCTAGATTTTTGAATAGACGAAAGGCGGGATAAAGAAGCGTCGTTTGTTCAGAACCGCCCCGAACACCGCCCCCCCACCTGCCTCGATCCGCCGCACCAGATTCTGGATGACTGGCGCCCGGGTGGACTCAGCCTCCACAACGACCAGCGTCATATCGGCCAGGGGCGCGACCAGAATTCCGGCAGACGACCGCTGCACGGCCGGGGAGTCCATGACGATCAGTGAATAGTCCTGCCTGGCCTGCTTCATGAAGGCCAGCCAGCGATCGTCGGAGAGGGACTGTCCCGACCGGGTCATGGGCCCGGTGACGTGCAGGTTTGAACGGTCGACTTGAAACAGGTTACGCATGTCCTCGACGGGATCGAGCCTGCCGCCCTGTCGTTGAATTCTGGCGGCCATGGACTGTCCGTCCTGAGGCTCGACATCGACAATCAACACCCGGCCCGTCGTGCGCTGTGCCCGATAGATCGCCATGTCCAGACCGAGGCTGGACACACCCTCTCCGTCATCTGCAGCGATCCATTGGATAACCCCGCTGTCCTCACCGACAAGACTTCGAAGAAGGCGTTGAAGCAGATTGACATCATCTGCTGTCATTCGGGAGAGGAGCGGTCGCCAGAGCGGGCTGCGGGCCAGGTCGTCCTCGCTCCGGGGGACCGTAACAAGAACCGGAAGGTCCAGCTTCGCCTCGGCGTCCGCGGGACTGACCATGATCTGGGACGTGGCGGCCGACACCACGATCAGACTCAGGGCGGACGCGAGACCCAACATCAGGCCTGCAGCCAGGATGATCACCCGCCCGGTCTGGCCTCTGGACGGCGGCTGCGCCCGCTCGACAATCCGGACATTGGCCTGGGCGCCAGCCAGCGCCACCTCGAGACGGGCGTCCTCCGCCTTGCGAGCAATGTCCTGATAGGCGCCTTCCAGGAGGGCCCGGTTGCGAAGGAGTTCGCGATAGACAGGCCCCACCTCGATCAGGGACTGGAGACGCGCCGCATTTTCGTTCAACGCATCCAGGGCCTGCTGTCGGCCCGCCTTCAGGGCCGCTGCCTCGCCACGAGTGGCGGCCAACTGGGTTCCGAGATCCTGATAGACCGGATTGACGCCCTTTCGGATCAGCGCCGCCTCCTGCTGCGGCGCCGCTGAAACAGCGGCCTGGAGTCCGGCGATCTGTCGATCCAGCTCGGCCACCAGCGGGTGACCGTCACGATACTTGGCCGCCGCAACCCGGCGCTGCTCCTCGACCCCGGAAAGCGCTGTTGTCAGCGCTTCCAGCTGCTGGGAGCGCGCCAGATCCGTGTTGAGCGTGATGACCGGGGCCGTCTCCTTCAGATCCTTGTCCAGCCTTCCCTCTCGGCCTCCCGCCTGGGAGATCTGCTGATCCATGCCTTGGAGCTGCGCGATGAGAGTCGTCTGGCGGGTCTGGGTCGTCACCAGTTCCTGGCTGTAGTCACCGATCCCCGAGGCTGAGGACACCGAGGCGATCCGGGCCTCCAGGGCGGTCAGGCGCGAGCGGAGGTCCGCCTCCTGTTCGCGGATCACCTTGACGTCCGACCGCTCGAAGATTTCGCGCCTCCGCTTGATATAAAGATCGACCAGGGCGTTCAGCAATTCGGCGGAGACTGCGGCGTTCCGGTTGCGCAGCCCCAGTTCGATCACGTTCGATGCCGGCACATTTTCGATCCGCAGGTCCTTGCCCAACTGCTCCAGCGCCTGGTTCAGCCCCTGCTGGTCATTGCGAAGGGCTGGATAGACCCGTGACATGCCCACCAGCCGGATGGCCTGGGTCTGGATATCCTTGGACTTAAGGATTTCCATCTCTGCATTGACGATCTGGGCTCTGTCGAAGGTCAGGCCCGGGCCGCTGCTGTTGACTGTCCCCCGGAAGATATAGTCGTCGCCGAGGAGGATCAGCAGTCTCGACTGGGCCGTGAATACGGGCTTGGCCGTCAGGGCCAGGCCCAGGGACAGCACCACGGGAATGAGGAAGATCAGCAGAGCGATCCGGCCATAGTAGAACACAGGTGTCAGCAGGTCGCGGGTCGTAAACCCTGCTCGGCCAGGTGACCGGGTCGAACCGACATCGGAGGCGGTGGTATCGGTCAACACAAAGCTCTGGGGCCGAAGATGATCAGGGCCGAAAAATTCCGGTCCGATTCACCTGTTGCGCGTCAGTAAGACAGGAGAATCAGGCGGAAGCTCCCTACATTAGCAGAAGCCCGACTCAATCGGCGACGACCGCCTTGGCTCCATCGAACGTGGCGGTGGCCGTTCTGGAGTTCGGGCAGACTGCCAAGGGCCCGTCACGGTCTAAGGCGAGGGGAAACGGGAGACGGCCTTGCGGTTCTGCAGCCTGCTGATGTTGATCCTGGCCATGGCCGGCAGTGCTTGCGCAGCCCCGGTTCCAAAGGCTCGTCCCGCGCCGGTGGTGACCTATGACGGCTGGACCCGACAGGACTATCTCTATCGCATCATGCCGGGCGACGAGCTCAGCCTGAATTTTCTGATCGCCACCGACATGAACAGTCGAGTGATCGTCGGACCGGACGGTCGCGGAGTGTTCCCCATGGTGGCCAGTATTTCCGTCGCTGGTCTGACGGTGGAAGAGGCCGGTCGCGCCCTGACTGCGGCATACGGAGACGTGCTCAGAAATCCGCAGGTCGAGACCCTGGTGGCCACCTATGGCGCAGCCCAGATCTATGTCGGCGGCGAAGTCAGGACACCGGGGGTCCAGCCCCTGAGAGGACAGATCAATGTCGCTCAGGCCGTGATGGCGGCCGGCGGGTTCCAGGACACCGCCGGGACGGGCAAGGTTGCGGTGTTGCGACGCCGTCCATCCGACAACCATCTGCTCATCCGCATTGTCGATGTCGGAAAGCTTTTGAAGGGCGAGCCGGAGGATGATTTCCAGATCCTTCCGGGGGACTTGGTCTTCGTGCCGCGCAGCCGGATTTCGGAGGTCAACCTGTTCGTGCGACAGTATCTGAACGGCGTGCTGCCGTTCAATTTCGGCTTCAGCTACGACCTCAATCGTAACTTTTGAACGCAAGGATGCAGCCCCGGACGGGCTGGAACATGTCACGCTATCTGACCTCGATCATTGAACAGGCCCTTTGGTCGTTGCTGAATCTGGGCGTGACCCTGCTTCTGGCGAAACTGGCGTCTCCGGAGGAGTTCGGTGTCTTCATCTTCTGGTCCAGTTGCGCCTACGTACTGAGCAGCCTGCAGAACGCCCTGACTCTCTGTCACCTGCAGGTCTTGCCGGCAGCTTCCGGCCTCGACCCCCAGCGCAGGGAGGTGGAACAGCTGATGCTGGCAGTGACCCTGGCGTTCCTGGCTGCCACAACCCTCGTGACCGTGGTTGTGGCAACGGCCATGCAGGCCGCCGGGTCGCCCTTCGGCGCGCCGGCCGCCGCTCTTCTGGTTCCCGCCTTTCTGCTTCAGCAATTTGTCCGGTTCCTGTGTTTCAGCCGGGGCGAGGCCCTGACTGCGATGATCCAAACCGGCTCCGTGCTGGCGCTGGCCGCCGCCCTGCTGGGCCTTGGCGGCTTTTTACTCAATCCGCTGGACGCCAACGAGATGCTGTTGCTGCTCGGCTCAGCCTATGGCCTGGTCGGACTGGTCGGCATGATCAGAGCGATGCGCGGGCTGTGGTCCGGTCTCTCCCTGAAAATCCTGAAGTCCTACGGCGGATATGTTCGCCAATCGGGATGGATATTCCTCGGCGTGGCCAGCAGCGAACTCCTGGCCCGGTTCTATGTCTTCGCCGTTGGCGGGCTGCTGGGCAATGCAGTTCTGGCCCTGCTCTCATTCAGTCAGACCTTCATGCGACCGGTTCCCCTTCTGGCCCTGTCCTGGAGCATGATCGGACGGAACGATCTCGTCCGGCGGCGCGAGGCCGCTGACTGGAGCGGATTTGCCCGGATGATCCTGGCGGTCTGTATCGGCGGCGTTCTGGTCGCGGCCGCCTGGTCCCTGACGGTGGCGGCAGGCTGGCCGCTGATCACCCACTGGCTGTTTGACAGCAAGTACATCGAGGCGGGCCCCCTCATACCGCTCTGGGGACTGGCCGCAGCCATGGGCTTCCTGCAACTGGTTCTGAGCACCGGGCTCCAGGTGCTCAAGGCCTTCAAGGCCCTGGCCCTGGCCAATGCCGGCGCATCCGTCGTAGCCGCCTTCGCCGTCCTGCTGGCCATGGGCCCATTCGGCTACCAGGGAGCCATTCTTGGCACGGCTTTCGGCCAAGGGCTCGAAGCCCTGGCCATGGGCGTCATCCTGACCTTGATGATCAGGCGGCAGATCGCGCTCGCGAGGGCATGACGCTCAGATCGAGGCTGGTCCCGATCACAAGGATAATCGTGCCAAACAGGGCGTTAGCGGTGAAATAACTGCTTTCCATCCAGTTATGCCCGAAGAACAGGAGAGGAAACACGCCCATAACCGTGGCTGCGGCAAGGGCTCCGTGACCTTGGTATCCAACGGAAAGGGCCTCCTGCCGGATATGGATCAAGCCCCGGCTCATCCAGCGGCCCAGCAGAAACAGGGCTCCAATCAGGCCAACCAACCCGGTCGTCGCGGCCAGGTCGAGATAGCCGTTATGGGCTTCGTTGGTGAAGGCGTCCGGCCTCGAGAACCAGTAGTCCGTCTGCAAGCTGGGCTGTACCCGGGGATCAACGTCCCAGAAGGACCCGAAACCCCAACCCTTGACCGGCTGCAACGTGAACTGCTGATAGACGAAGGCCCAGACATCGGTGCGCTGGGTGAAGGTCACGCCCCGGAAGGGCGTCAGGGGGTCCAGACCTGACAGTTCACACCAGGCCAGCCAGCCGAAGACGCCGCTCAGCAGAGTCATGGCGCCAAGCGAGACGGCGCTCAGAATGACCACAGGCCGCTGGGACAGCAGCAGCAGAAGAAGTGGCGTGGCGGCCGCAAGACAGAAAAAGATGCCGATGCTGGTCTTGGACTGGCTGGCCAGCAGCAGCGCCACGGCAAAGGCGGTCATGGACCACCAGAAAAGCCGGCCCCGCCAGCCGGACTGGCCCCAGGCATAGGCGCCGCAGATAAACCCGGACAACAGCATGACGGCCCCAAGGGTGTTCTTGTGGGAATGGATGGCCGCCAAGCCTAGCTCTGTCATCGACCGTCCCGGCATGAATATCCAGGAAAACAGGTCGATCAGGATGACAATGGCGCAGGCGATCGCCATGGCTCTGTGGGTGCGCTGAAGGGTCCGCAGCCCGGTCGCCACGGCGATACAGACCACCGCGTTGATCCCGTAGAGCAGCAGCCGCCGGTTGGAGGCCGCCGGATCCAGGGCCCAGCGGGTGGTCAGGGCGAACCAGCCTAGGAGCAGGATCAAGGGCCAGAGCCGCAGGGCTGCCCCAGGCAGGGACGCCCGTCTCATCCAGAGCACCGGAACCGAAATGGCCCCCAACAAAAGCCAGATGTAGCGATTGATCGGCGACATCTCGGTGGCCCCGGTCAGGGGGTCAAGCGCGACCTCATGGACATAAGGTTTGTTTCCGATGAGCACGTACAGCAGCATCAGAACCAGCAGCAGACCTGAAAAGCCGACCACCCAGCGTTCGATCCAGGCCGCGCGCGCCGCCTGCTGATCGGCCTGTATCAGCCGCCAGTTCTGACGAGCCAAGACAGCTCGTGAGGCTGTTTCAGCCGTCAAGCGCCGCCCTCTTCAGTCTCATACGCAGCAGCGCCGCATCCCACAGGCCATGCGCCAGGCCGTAAATCCCTCGAACCAGATAGCGCCTCCAAAGTCGGCGGGGCTCTCGAACAAGTCGGTAAAGCCAAACCAGTCCCGAATTTTCCATCCAGTCCGGAGCCGGATCGCTGTGGCCCGTGATGACATTGATGGAACTGCCGATGCAAAGGCCGATCCCGGTCGAGCGACCGTCTTCGATAACCCTCTGGCAGAAGATCTCGGACTGGGGCGGTCCCATGGCCACGAACACAAAGCGCGCAGGATGGGATGCGACGAAATCGATCGCCTCTCGAACCGCTTCTGGCCTGTGGATGAAACCCATGGGCGGATTGTGATGCGAGATGCGATTCAGGCCAAACTTTTCGCTGAGATCGGCAATCACAGCTTCGGACCCGCCGACGACGGTCAGGCTGTCCGCAGGACCGATGACCTGTTCGAACAGGTCCCTGACGACATAGGCGCCTGGCGCAAACTTGAGGTCCAGACCACCCAGCCGAGCCGCCCTGCCCAGCAGGCGGCTGTCGTTGGTGCTTATCCAGCAGGAGTCGCTGCAGGCTCGGAACTCCGCGCCGGTCCGGCGCAACCAGGCGTGCTCGGCGTTGGGCGTGACGAAAGTGGCGAACGCCGGGCGGGGGGGGCGGGCCGCCCCC
>JARWZW010000042.1 GCA_029866155.1 Caulobacter sp.
GATCCAGCCGCTGAACTGCAACGAAACCATCAACCCGGGGTATACCCGCGTCGGGGCCCGGGCGAGGGGCGGGCCCCCGGACCTGATCATCAATGTCACCAACGACGCCTGGGTTGGCGCCACCACCGGGCCGCTGCAGCATCTGAACCTGGCCAGCTACCGGGCCATCGAGGAGGGGGTCCCCATGGTCCGGGCGACCCCGACCGGGGTGTCGGCCATGATCGATGCCTTTGGCCGACAGGTTCCCGGCCAGAGCCTTGGCCAGGGCAGGAGGGGCGCAATCGACGCCAGACTGCCGCCCCGTCTGGCGCCGACGGCCTATCGCCTGTGGGGAGAGTGGCCATTTTGGGCGTTTCTTGGCCTGTCGGCCGCCCTGGCATGGCGCTTTGGTCTGGCGGGCCGACGAAAACCGGATCAGACTGCCCTCAAGGGGATAAGCTGAACCGGAGAGGTTTCGCCGATGATATCCGCAGTTTCAGAGGCCAGAACGCCGAGCCCGATCGATGTTCATGTCGGTCGCCGGGTCAGACAACGCCGCAAATCGATGAACATAACCCAGCAGCAGCTGGCGCTGCAGCTTGGTCTGACCTTCCAGCAGGTCCAGAAATACGAGCGAGGCACCAACCGGGTCTCGGCCTCCAAGCTCTACGAGATCGCCGTCGCCCTGCGGACCACAATCTCCTATTTCTTTGATGGCCTCGCTGACCCTTCCGTGGCCCTGACAGGAAAGAAGGCCGATCCGGCCGCCGAGAAGCGGGTCAACGCCTTCCTGATGAGCAGCGAAGGCCTGACCCTGGCCGAGCTGTTCCCGCAACTTCGCAGCGGGCGACAGCGTCGACAGATCGTCGATCTGGTCGGCAGCATGGTCGAGACCCAGGATCTCGAAAAATGACAGACTTGCTCATATAAGCATATCTTTATAGGTTGATGGGGCCTCGAGCCTTGGGAGCCCTGCGTGAGCCGTCAGAACTATATCTTCACCAGCGAAAGTGTTTCCGAGGGCCATCCCGACAAGGTTGCAGATCGCATCAGCGATACGGTCGTCGACGCCTTCCTGGCCGCCGAGCCCGAGGCCAGGGTGGCCTGTGAAACCCTGGTCACCACCAACCGCATCGTCCTGGCCGGCGAGGTGCGCGCCGGAAAGCCCGGAGCTTCCAAGGCAGAGAACGAGGTCCGCAACGCAGAGCTGATCGCTTCCCTCGAGCCGCTGGTCCGGGCGGCGGTCAAGGACATCGGCTATGCCCAGGAAGGCTTCCACTGGCAGACGGCGGACTACAGCTGTTACCTCCACGCACAGTCGGACCATATCGCCCAGGGCGTCGACGCCAGCGCAACCAAGGACGAGGGGGCCGGCGACCAGGGGATCATGTTCGGCTATGCAACCGACGACACCCCTCAGCTCATGCCGGCGACCCTGCAGTACAGCCACGATGTGCTGAAGCGGCTGGCCGAGCTGCGCCATTCCGGCGAGTTGCCCTTCCTGGAGCCCGACGCCAAGAGCCAGGTCACCCTGCGCTACGAGAACGATCGCCCTGTGCATGTGGAGGAGATCGTCGTCTCCCATCAGCACCGGGAATTGATGAACGGCGTCGAGACCACGTCCGAAATGATGCTGGATGCCCTGCGGCCCCATATCCTGCCGCTGTTCGCCGAGGGGCTGATCAGCAGCGCCACCAAATGGCATATCAACCCGACCGGGACCTTCCTGATCGGCGGCCCGGACGGCGACACCGGCCTGACGGGCCGCAAGATCATCGTCGACACCTATGGCGGCGCAGCGCCCCATGGCGGCGGCGCCTTCTCCGGCAAGGACCCGACCAAGGTGGATCGCTCCGCCGCCTATGCCTGTCGCTACCTGGCCAAGAACGTGGTCGCCGCAGGCCTGGCCAAGCGCTGCACCATCCAGATCAGCTACGCCATCGGGGTGGCGCGCCCCCTGAGCTTCTATGTCGACACCCACGGCACGGGTCAGGTCGATCCGGCCCGGCTTGAGGAAATCCTGCCCAGGTTCATCGGCGACGGCACCCCCGCCGGCATCCGCAAGACGCTGCAGCTGAACAAGCCCATCTATGCCCGCACGGCCGCCTACGGCCATTTCGGGCGCACGCCGGACAACGAAGGCGGCTTCAGCTGGGAAAAGACCGATCTGGTGAAGGACCTGCTCGCAGAGTTCTGACGCCGGGCCGGAAGCGCCCGGCCTTTGCCTCGACCGGATGATCAGCGTATCAGCGGCCATGCCCACGCCCCAGCAGCCCCACGGCCCCCTCCGCTCCTTCGGCCGCATCAAGGCCCGTCCGATCAAGGCGCGGCAGGCGGCTCTGTTTGACAGCCTGCTGCCGTCCATCAGCCTGCCGTCCAGTCCGTTTGAACCGCTTTCCCTGATGCCGGAGGCGAAGGCGGTGTGGGTCGAGATCGGGTTCGGCGGGGGCGAGCACCTGGCGGGTCAGGCGGGCGCCCATCCCGACACCCTGATCCTGGGCGCCGAGCCCTTCCAGAACGGCGTGGCCAGCGCCCTGCGCCAT
Organism: Caulobacter sp.; assembly: GCA_029866155.1. GTDB lineage: Bacteria > Pseudomonadota > Alphaproteobacteria > Caulobacterales > Caulobacteraceae > Caulobacter. Next base: position 2,523 of record JARWZW010000042.1, read on the forward strand.
GTCGAGGAAGCCGGCCTGACCAATGTGAGGCTGCATCCCGGCGATGGTCGTGAATTGCTGGCCCTGCTGCCCGACGCCAGCCTGGACCGGCTGTTTGTCCTGTTCCCCGATCCCTGGCAGAAGGCGCGGCATCACAAGCGCAGGCTGGTCAATCCGGACTTCCTGGCCGAGGCTGGTCGGGTCCTCAAGCCCGGCGGCGGCTTTCGTTTCGCCACCGACTGGGCCGACTATGCCGACTGGACCCTGGAGCGGGTCCTGGCCAGCGGCCTCTTCACCTGGACCGCGACAGGGGCCGACGACTGGCGCGTTCCGCCGGCCGACCACCTGACCACCCGCTACGAGGAAAAGAAGCTGGGCGATATCGCCCCGGTCTGGCTGGATTTCTTGCGGGCCTGAGCCTGAGCCCGGATGACAAAACCCGTCACAACCCCCTCGCCAGACCCTGCGTCATGGCGTCAGGATCGGCGGCTGATGTTCCCTGGAGGATGACATGACCCGCATTGTGAAGATCGGCGGCGCCGGCGGCTTTCTGGGCGACTCCTCCGTCGCCGCTCCCCAGCTCCTGCGCGGCGGTGGGCTGGATTACATGATCCTCGACTACCTGGCCGAGGCGACCATGTCGGTGCTGGGCCAGATCAAGACCCAGAGGCCCGGCGAGGGGTTCGCCCGCGACTTCACCGAATGGGTCTGGAAGGACAATCTGCGGGAATTCAAGGCCCAGGGCGTCAAGGTGGTGACCAATGCCGGCGGCCTCGATCCCCATGCCTGCCGGGCTCGGATGGAGGAACTGGCCGCCGAGGCGGGGCTCAGCTTCAGGATCGCCGTGATCGAGGGCGACGACCTGACCGGTCGTCTGGCCGAGCTGTCGGCCCAGGGCCTCAGCGAGATGTACAGCGGCGGGGACTTTCCGGACCCGTCGGCAGTGTTTTCCGCCAATGCCTATCTGGGCGGGCGGCCCATCGCCGACGCCCTGGCGGCCGGAGCCGAAATGGTGATCACCGGCCGGGTGGTCGACAGCGCCCTGGCGCTGGGCCCCCTGATGCATGAGTTCGGCTGGTCCGACGACGACCACGACCTGCTGTCGGCCGGGTCCCTGGCAGGTCATGTCATCGAATGCGGTGCCCAGGCCACGGGCGGGCTTTTCACTGACTGGGAACAGGTCCCCGACTGGGCCCATATCGGCTATCCGGTCATCGAGTGCCACGCCGACGGATCCTTCGTCGTGACCAAGCCGGCCGGCACCGGCGGCCTGGTCTCGCCCGCCGCCGTGGCCGAACAGATCCTCTATGAGGTCGGCGACCCCCAGGGCTACGCCCTGCCGGACGTGGTCTGCGACTTTACAGAGGTGCGGGTCGAGGCGGTTGGCGAACACCGGGTGCGGGTGTCCGGAGCGAAAGGATATCCGCCGTCCGGCCAATACAAGGTCTGTATCACCCATGGCGACGGCTGGCGGTTCATCGGGGCCATGCCGGTGGTCGGGCGAGACGCCGCCGCCAAGGCCCGGCGGCAGGGCGAGGCAGTCCTGGAGCGGGTGGGCGAGATGCTGAGGGACCGCAACCTGCCGCCCCTGAGGGACAGCCGTATCGAGATACTGGGGGCGGAGTCCACCTATGGCGCCAATGCCCGGCCGGGAGCCATGGCCGCCCGGGAAGTGGTCTGCCGGGTCGGCGCCGAGCATGAGGACGAGCGTGCCCTGCGGCTGCTGACCCGGGAATTCCAGGCCCCGACCACGTCCATGAGCGTCGGCACCACCGGCTGGTTCGGCGGGGCGCCCTCCATCTCGCCCGTGGCCCGGGTGTTTTCCATCCTCCTGCCCCGCGAGCAGTTTCCGGCCAGAATCAGTCTGGACGGAAAGACCCTGATCAGCGCCGCCAGTCCGCCGCCCATCGCATTCAATGAGGCCGAGGTGGTCCGCCCCGCCGCGCCGGAAACGCCGCAGCCTGTCGGCGAGATGGTTGAGCGGCCCCTTGTCGATCTGGCCTGGGCCCGGTCCGGCGACAAGGGCGACGCCTTCAATGTCGGGGTCATCGCCCGGCGTCCGGACTATCTGCCCTGGATCCGAGCGGCCCTGACGCCCCAGGCGGTCCAGGCCTGGTTCGCCCATGAGTTCGAGGGCGCCCCGGCGCCCCAGGTGCTGCGCTATGACCTGCCCGGCATGGACGCCATCAACCTGCATTGCATCCAGGCCCTGGGGGGAGGGCAGTTCGCCAGCCTCCGCCTGGACGCCCTGGCCAAGGGCAAGGCGCAGCAGCTTCTGGACATGCCGGTGCCCATTCCGGCCGCGCTGGCGCCCTGAGGGGGACGATCCCGGGGCCCGGCGATACGCTGACCTTTGCGGATGGGGGCTGACAAGCCCCGTCGGGCGCCCTATATGACGGTCAACATCGTTTGAAAGCGCTGGATAGCGCATTCGAGCGGCGGCCTCCGGGTCGCCGCTTTTGTTTTGACCGGAGACCCGCTGCCTTGCGCGGACGCACTGCCGAAGACCGCAGCCTCATCGAGCTGCTCGAGCCTGTCGCCGAAGCGGCCGGCTACGAGCTGGTGCGCCTGCGGTTGATGGGCGGCCAGACCCGGCGGCTGCAGATCATGGCGGAACGGCCGGACGGCGAGATGATGGTCGAGGACTGCACCCGTCTGTCCCGGGCCGTTTCCGAGGTGCTGGATGTCGCCGATCCGATCAGCGGCGAATATACGCTGGAGGTTTCCAGCCCCGGCATCGACCGGCCTCTGACCCGCCTGAAGGACTTCGAGACCTATGACGGCCTTGAGGCCCGTATCGAGCTGGACCGCCTGGCCGATGGCCGCAAGCGGTTCAAGGGCGAGCTGGCGGGGGTCGAGAAGGACGCCGAAGACGTCTGGCAGGTCGGGGTCAATATCGAGGGCGAGGATGACACCACGCTCTATATTCCGTTCGACTGGATCCTCGAGGCCAAGCTGGTGCTCAATGACGCCCTGCTGAAGCGGGGCGCCGATGAACGTGCGGCGCGGCTGGCGGCTGCCGGCCTGTCCGAAGAAGACCCTGACTGACGACCCAACCTCTACGCCTAACCACAGACGAGCCATTCGCGCTTTCAAGGATCTCAAGACCATGGCCACCGGCATTTCCGCCAATCGCCTCGAACTGCTGCAGATCGCCGATGCGGTCGCCCGGGAAAAGGGGATCGACAAGGAGATCGTCATCGCTTCCATCGAGGAAGCGATCCAGAAGGCCGCCCGTAGCCGCTATGGCGCCGAGCATGACATCCGCGTCGCCATCGACCCCCGGACCGGTGAAACCTCGATCAAGCGCTATGTGACGGTGGTCGAGGACGGCGCCGAGATCGAGGAAGGCGAATTGGGCAAGATGCAGCTCGCCGACGCCCGGGCCTTTTACGGCGCCGACACCCAGGTGGGTCAGGTGTTCGATGAGGAGCTGCCGCCCTTCGAGTTTGGCCGGGTCCAGACCCAGATGGCCCGCCAGGTGGTGTTCGGAAAGGTCCGCGAAGCCGAGCGCGAGCGGCAGTTCGAGGAATACAAGGACCGGGTCGGCGAGATCGTCAATGGCGTGGTCAAGCGGGTCGAATACGGCAATGTGATCGTCGATCTGGGCCGGGGCGAGGGCGTCATGCGCCGCGACCAGTCCATTCCGCGCGAGAACTTCAATCTCGGCGACCGTATCCGCTGCTACATCTATGACGTCCGCAGCGAGGCCAAGGGCCCGCAGATCATGCTGTCCCGGGCCCATGGCGGCTTCATGGCCAAGCTGTTCGCCCAGGAAGTGCCGGAAGTCTATGACGGCGTCATCGAGATCCGCTCGGTGGCCCGCGATCCGGGCAGCCGCGCCAAGATGGGCGTGATTTCCAACGACAGCTCCATCGACCCCGTGGGCGCTTGCGTCGGCATGCGCGGCAGCCGGGTCCAGGCCGTGGTCGCCGAGCTGCAGGGCGAAAAGATCGACATCATCCAGTGGAGCCCGGACGAGGCGACCTTCATCGTCAACGCCCTGGCCCCGGCCGAGGTGTCCAAGGTGGTCATGGACGAGGACGACGAGCGGGTGGAGGTGGTCGTTCCCGACGAGCAGCTCAGCCTGGCCATCGGCCGTCGAGGCCAGAATGTCCGCCTGGCCAGTCAGCTGACCGGCTGGCAGATCGACATCCTGACCGAAAGCCAGGAGTCGGAGCGTCGCCAGAAGCAGTTTGCAGAGACCACCGCCCTGTTCCAGGAAGCTCTGGACGTCGATGAGGTCATCGCCCAGCTGCTGGCCACCGAGGGCTTCCTGGCCGTCGAGGACGTGGCCTATGTCGAGCCGCACGAAATCGCCGCCATCGAGGGCTTTGACGAGGATACCGCCGAGGAGCTCCAGGCCCGGGCCCGTGAATTCCTCGACAAGGAAGCCGCCGAGTTGGACGCGAAGCGCCGGGAGCTCGGTGTTGAGGACGGCCTGCTCGAGATCGAGGGCGTCACCCTGACCATGGCTATCTCCCTGGGCGGCGCAGATGTGAAGACCGTCGAGGATCTGGCGGGCCTGGTCCCCGACGACCTGCGCGGCTGGTTCGAAACCAAGGACGGCGAACGGGTCCGCGAGGCCGGCGCCCTGGAGAGCTTCAACCTGTCCGCCGAAGACGCCGAGGCCCTCATCATGAAGGCCCGGATTGTCATGGGCTGGGTCGAGGCGCCGCCGGAGCCCGACTATGTCGAGGACGAGTTCGCCGAATACGAAGAAGAAGCCGAGGGGGGCGAGGAGGCCGAGGCCGAACCGTCAGAGGACGCTGTCGATCTGGCAGCGGCCGAGGGCGAGGCCCGGGACGCGTGATTGCGTCCGCCCGAACCCTTTTCTTCAAGGACTTCCAGTATTGGGCCCTTCCTAGCCGGGCCCCAGCCAGACTGACCTGACCGGCGCATCCCGCGCCGGTCAGACCCCCACAGGATCCGATACCGGCGCATGCAGCCCGAAGCCCCCGACCGTCCGTTCAAGACCCTGGCGCAGAGCGCCCGGGAAAGGCGCGACATTGTCTCGGGCGAAACCATGGCCGAGGCCCGGCTGATCCGCTTCGTCGTCGGTCCGGATGACAATGTCGTCCCCGACCTCGCCCGGAAACTGCCGGGTCGTGGCATCTGGGTCGCGGCCAACCGCCTCAGCGTCGAGACAGCGGCCCGCAAGAACCTGTTTTCACGATCGGCCAAGCAGAAACTCTCTGCGCCCGCCGATCTGGCCGACCTGGTGGAGCAGCGGCTGGTCCGTCGCGTGCTGGACGGCCTGGGCATGGCCCGCCGGGCCGGCGACCTGGTTTCCGGCTTCGAGAAGGTGATGGCTACGGTCCGGGGCGGCAAGGCCGCCTGGCTGGTCGAGGCGATCGACGGTTCGGCGGATGGCCGCGGCAAGTTGCTGGCCCTGGCCCGGCACATGAGGCCTGAACCCCGGATTCTGGGACTTTTCACGTCAACTGAATTGGGTTTGGCCTTGGGCGCTGAGAATGTGATACACAGCGCCTTCCTTGCGGGGCGATCTGCCGGCAGCTGGACCCAGGAGGTCGAGCGCCTGACCGGTTTTCGCCCGCTTCTCCCTGAGAGCTGGCGCGAGGAGCGATAACAAAGGGCCGCGCGGGAAACCGCGACCCGGCCCCTTGTGAGTTTGGACGTATGGGATTGCAGGCCGGGTTTTTCCGGCTGCGAGTTAAGCGAGACGCATGAGCGACGATAACGAGAACCGGCCGGGCCGCCCCCCCATGACGCTGAAACCCCGTACGGGGTCCGTCAGCGCTGGCGTGGTCAAGCAGAGCTTCAGCCACGGCCGGTCCAAGACTGTGGTGGTGGAAACCAAGCGCGCGCGACCCCATGTCGCGCCGCAGACCAATCTTGCCGGTCCGTCCTCCAGCGAACGCAACCGGCCCCCGGCCGGCGGCTCGCAGCGCCCCTCGCCGTCCGGCGCCGGCGGTTTGTCGGCCGAGGAAATGCGCGCCCGCCAGCAGGCAATCGAATCTGCACAGCAGCAGGCGAGGGCCCAGGCCCTGGCCCGGGCCCAGGAAGAGGCTCGCCAGAAGGCGGCCGCCGAGGCCGCTGCGGCCGAAGC
>JARWZW010000064.1 GCA_029866155.1 Caulobacter sp.
CCGCAAGCGCCTGGAGATCCGGATGAAGGTGCGGGAAGAGGCGGAGTCGGCCTGAAGGGAGGTCTGATCCAACCGTTTCGCAGGGTCGAAGAATGGTGGATGCGACAGGGATTGAACCTGTGACCCCCTCGGTGTGAACGAGGTGCTCTCCCGCTGAGCTACGCATCCGCTGTGGGGCGCACCCCGACAGGAGGGGGCGTCTATAGCGAGACGGCGGGGGCCGGGCAAGAGGGCAGCGGGTCTGTCGGCGGCCTGCAGGCTCCAGATTTGCTTACGCGGGTCATGCAAGGCCGTCCGCTTTCCGCTAAAGGCCAGTTCACTTCCATCGCTGTCGGGACGAGTCGATGAACAAGCGCGCCGCCGTGATCATGGCTGCCGGCCAGGGCACCCGGATGAAGTCGCCCCTGCCCAAGGTGCTGCACCGTGTCGGCGGCCGCACGATGCTGGACCGGGCCATCGATGCGGCTCAAGGGGCCGGCTGCGAGACCATCGTTGTGGTCTGTGGAACCCATAGCCCCGCGGTCGCCGCCCATGTGGCCGCGCGATTGGGCGAGAGGGCTGTGGCCATTCAGGACCCGCCCATGGGGACGGCCCATGCGGTGCTCTGCGCCCGTGAAGCCCTGGCTGGATTTGAAGGTGAGGTGCTGGTCACCAACGCCGACTGCCCGCTGTTGACCGCCGAGGACCTGGAGCCGCTGTTTGGCCAGGACGCCCTGACCATGCTGGGGTTCGAACCCGCCGATCCGGCTCTTTATGGCCGGATGATCCAGGACAGCGACGGCCGGCTGTTGCGGATTGTCGAGGCGCGGGATGCCGACGAGACGGAGCGGGCCGTCGGCGCCTGTTACAGCGGCATGCTGGTGGGGCCGGCCGGGCCGCTGTTCGACTGGCTGGCAAGGGTCGATAACGACAATGCCAAGTCCGAATACTACATCACCAGCATTGTCGCCCTGGCCAATGGCGATGGCGCCAGGGTGGGGGTGGCCTTTGCCTCCGAGACGGCCGTCATGGGCGCCGATGACCAGGCCGGGGTGGCCCGGGCCGAGGCCCTGTGGCAGCAGCGGGTGCGCGCTGGCCTGCTGGCGGCTGGCGTCGCCATGCCGGCGCCCGAGACGGTCTGGCTGTCCTGGGACACAAGGGTGGCGGCCGGGGCGGTGATCGAGCCCAATGTCGTGTTTGGTCCGGGGGTGACGGTTGAGACGGGGGCGGTGATCCGGGCCTTCAGTCACCTGGAAGGGGCGCATGTGCGGGCCGGCGCCATTGTCGGCCCCTATGCGCGGCTCAGGCCTGGCGCCGATATCGGCGAGCAGGCCCATATCGGCAACTTCGTCGAGGTCAAGAAGGTGACGGTCGGGGCCGGGGCCAAGGCCAACCACCTGTCCTATCTGGGCGACGGCACGGTGGGGCCGGGGGCCAACATCGGGGCCGGGACGATCTTCTGCAACTATGATGGCTTCGACAAGTTCGATACCCATGTGGGGGCCGGCGCCTTCATCGGCTCCAACACATCACTTGTTGCCCCGGTAAGCATCGGGGCTGGCGCCATGACCGGGTCCGGTTCTGTGATCACCCGCAATGTCGAGCCCAACGCCCTGGCCCTGACCCGGCCTGACCAGGTGGACAAGCCGGGCTGGGCCGCCCGGTTCCGCGAGATGAAACGCAAGATGAAGGAGCAGCGGGGGCGATGAGCGCAGACAGCCAGAAGCAGGCGGCCGGAGAGGCAGCAGCAGCCCTTGTCGAGGATGGCATGGTGGTGGGCCTTGGCACCGGCTCGACAGCCGCCTGGTTTGTCAGGGCCCTGGCGGCCCGAGGGCTGGATATCCGGGGCGTGCCGACTTCGGATTCCACCTCTGACCTGGCCCGGGAACTGGGCATCCCCCTGGTGGCCCTGGACGATGTCCGCAGGGTCGACCTGACGATCGACGGCGCCGACGAGGTCGGGCCCGGCCTGTCGTTGATCAAGGGGGGCGGGGCGGCGCTGCTTCGCGAAAAGCTGGTCTGGGAGGCGTCCAATCGCTGTGTTGTCATCGCCGACGCGGCAAAACAGGTAAAGGTGCTGGGGACGTTCCCTCTGCCCATCGAGGTCGTGCGGTTTGGCCATGTCCATACCGGCCAACGGCTGGCCGACATCGCCGCCGAGTTCGACCTGCCCCCGCCCAGGCTCCGGCGGTCAGACCGGGGACTGGTGATCACCGATGGCGGCAACCTGATCTATGACATGATGTCCGGCCGGATCGAGGAGCCTGCGGTCCTGGCCGCAGCCCTGAAGTCTGTCACCGGGGTCGTGGACCATGGACTGTTCCTGGACCTGGCCGATGAGGCCATGGTGGGAACCGACGCCGGGGTGGTGCGGCTGACACCGTAAATCCCTACATACTGCGGCAACCACTGCTTTCCTGACCTCAAAGGCCCGATCGATCCATGAGCCAATTTGACTACGACCTGTTTGTGATCGGCGCCGGCAGCGGCGGCGTGCGGGCCGCCCGTCTCTCCGCCATGAGCGGCGCCAGGGTGGCTGTCGCGGAGGAGTTCCGGGTCGGCGGCACCTGCGTCATCCGTGGCTGCGTGCCCAAGAAATTCATGGTCTATGCCAGCGAGGTCTCCAGCCAGATCAAGACAGCCAGGGGCTTTGGCTGGACCATCCCCGAGGCCAGTTTTGACTGGCGCACCTTCCTCGAAGCCAAGGATGTCGAGATCGCCCGGCTGTCGGGTATCTATGTTTCCAACCTGACCAAGGCCGGCGCTGATCTTGTCCATGGCAAGGCCGTGCTGAAGGATGCCCACACCCTCGAAATCGTCGGCAAGGACCGGACGGTCACCGCCGACAAGATCCTGATCGCCACAGGCGGCCGGCCAACCGTTCCCGCCGACCTGCCGGGCATCGAACATGCCATCACCTCGGACCAGGCCTTCCACCTGGAGACCCTGCCCAAGAGCGTGGTGGTGGTGGGCGCCGGCTATATTGCGGTGGAGTTTGCCGGGATCTTTGCAGGCCTTGGGGTCAAGACCACGCTGCTGTATCGCGGCCCCAACATCCTGCGCGGCTTTGACGAGGATGTCCGCACCCACTTGACCCGGGAACTGGAGCGGCGGGGCATCACCGTGGTGCTGGGCAGCCAGCACCAGTCCATCGAGAAGACAGAGCGCGGGCTGGTCAGCCGCCTGACCAATGACATCACCCTGACCACCGACCAGGTGATGTTCGCCACTGGCAGGTCGCCCTATGTCGAGGGGCTGGGTCTCGAAGCAGCGGGGGTGGCGATCAATGAGCGGGGCGCCATCCAGGTCGATCAATGGTCGCGGACCAGCGTCGAGAACATCTTTGCTGTCGGCGATGTCACCGACCGGATCAATCTGACGCCGGTGGCCATCCGCGAGGGCGCAGCCTTTGCCGAGACCCAGTTCCGCAACAACCCGACCACCTTCGACCACGAGATGATCGCAACCGCCGTCTTCTCGCAACCGCCCATCGGGACGGTCGGCCTGACCGAGGCCGAGGCGCGCCATGCCTTTGGCGATGTGGATGTCTACCGGTCGATCTTCCGCCCGATGAAGGTGACCTTCTATCATGGCGAGGAACAGACCCTGATGAAGCTGCTGGTCAATCCGGCGGACCAGAAGGTGGTGGGGGTTCACGTGGTCGGGCCGGACGCCCCGGAAATGATCCAGATGGCGGCCATCGCCGTGAAGATGGGCGTCACCAAGGCCCAGTGGGACTCCACCTGCGCCGTCCATCCGACCGCAGCCGAAGAGCTGGTGACCATGAAGGAAAAGTACGTGCCGCCGAACCTCGGGGCGGCAAACTGACGCAAGAAACTGCCCCGCGACATCAGAATCTCGCCGTTCTGGCGCATCATTTTGCCTAAGGCCCGCGGCTCGTGTATGAGCCGCGTTCTCTTTTTATCGAGCTGAACCATGACCGAGCGCTGGACCCCGTCCTCCTGGAGACAAAAGCCCGCCAAGCACATCCCGTCCGACTATCCGGACGCGGAGGCTGTCACACGGGTCGAGGATGAACTTCGCCGGATGCCGCCGCTGGTGTTTGCCGGCGAGGCCCGTCGTCTCAAGTCCCTGCTGGGCGATGTGGCGGCCGGAAAGGCCTTCCTGCTGCAGGGCGGCGACTGCGCCGAGAGCTTCAAGGAGTTCCACGCCGACAATATCCGCGACACCTTCCGGCTGATCCTGCAGATGGCAGTGGTGCTGACCTTTGCCGGAGGCAAGCCGGTGGTGAAGGTGGGCCGTATCGCCGGCCAGTTCGCCAAACCGCGCTCTGAGCCCATCGAGACGATCGAGGGGGTGACCCTGCCGTCCTACCGGGGCGACAATATCAACGGCATGGAATTCGACCCTGCGGTTCGCACTCCGGATCCGGAGCGGCTTTTGAAGGCCTATGCCCAATCCTCCTCGACCCTGAACCTGCTGCGGGCCTTTGCTGGCGGCGGCTATGCCGATCTCTACAACATCCACCGCTGGACCCTCGGGTTTGTGGCGGACAGCCCGCAGGGCGCCCGTTACCGCGAACTGTCTGACAAGATCAGCGAGAGCCTGGCCTTCATGGCCGCCATCGGCATCACCCCGGCCACCTATCCCGAAATGCACAGGGTGGAGTTCTTCACCAGCCATGAGGCCCTGCTGCTGGGCTTCGAAGAGTCCATGACCCGGGTCGATAGCACCAGCGGCGACTGGTACGACACCTCCGCCCATATGCTGTGGATCGGAGAGCGGACGCGGCAGCTGGATGGGGCCCATGTCCATTTCCTCAAGGGCGTGAAGAACCCGGTCGGCCTGAAATGCGGTCCGACCATGGAGCCGGACGACCTGCTGCGCCTTATCGATGTGCTGAACCCCGCCAATGAGCCCGGCCGTCTGACCCTTATCGGTCGGTTTGGCTCTGACAAGATCGCCGACCGTCTGCCCCGGTTGATGGCCGCTACCCGCAAGTCGGGCCGGTCGGTTGTCTGGTCCACCGACCCCATGCACGGAAACACCCTCAAGGCCGGCAGCACCGGCTACAAGACCCGGCCCTTCGACCGGATCCTGTCAGAGGTGAAGAGTTTCGTGGAGGTCGCCAGCGCCGAGGGGGTTCACCCGGGTGGCGTGCACCTGGAAATGACCGGCCAGAACGTCACCGAATGCCTGGGCGGCGCCCGGGCGGTGGCGGAAGGCGATCTGGGCGATCGCTACCATACCCATTGCGATCCCCGCCTGAACGGCGAGCAGGCTCTGGAGCTGGCCTTCCTTGTGTCCGAGAAGCTGCGGGACCTTCGGGCCGACGATCTGCGGGTGGCGAGCTGAGCCTGCCTGGAGCCTGTTCCGTTATGATCGAACCGATCATAGCGGAAAAACAGGCTCTGATTCAAAGTGTTAGAGCATGTTCCGATAACCGCTTCACACTTATCGGAACATGCTCTAGCCGCTGATCCGCCGGAATTTCAGGTCCCGGACGCGGCTGCTGCCGAGGTGCAGCGACACTACCCGGCCTGCGCTGTCGCGTTTGAATCGCGCCAGATTGCCCGCCAGGTTGAAGCTGTCCTGATAGATCGGGCCCATGGCGATCGCCGGCTGCGGCCTGGCTTCAAGCTTCAGGGTCAGCCGACTCCCCTCAAGCGCGACCCGGTAGGTGGCGTTGATCTCGTCGCTGTAATAGCGGCCGACAAAGGCGGGGAGGGCCTCCGGCGCCGGAAACCACAAGGGAGTCCGGACATGGCGGTGCCTGTTGCCGTCAAAGGTCTTGAGCACAAAGGCGTTGCGCCCCTCAAAGGCCAGGACATCGGCCCCATAGGCGACGCTGTCGGCGGTCAGGGGCCAGACCCGCTCGCCGCCTGAAACCTTCAGGCTGTCGCCGTCAACGGCCAGCAGCAGGGGCCGCCCGGTGCGCTGGTTGACGAACAAGCCCGCCCGGCCCGCCACATCTGACAGGGGCTGGACCGGGCTGGGCGGCGGTGGCGGCGGCAGGAACAGGCCTGCCACGGCCCGGCCCAGCGGCAGGGCGGGGGCGTCCGAGGCGTTGCAGAGGACGGCGACGGACAGCTTCTGGTCCGGATAGCGGCCCAGCCAGGCCCGGTAGGCGGCTGTGGCGCCGCTGTGGGAAATCTCGGGCACGCCGCTCCAGGTCGTGACGATCAACCCCCGCGCATAGGGGATGACGGCGCCGTCGGTCAGAATGCCCCGCCGCTGGAGGTCCGCGCTCAGGCCCGGGGCGAGGCTGTCCGCAGCCATGGCGCCATTCCAGCGTTGCAGGTCGCCGACCGTAGTCAGAAGTCCGCCATTTCCATAACCGTCTTCGAAGGGCATCTGCTGTTCGTAGCCGCCGCCGGCGCTGGCGGGCTTTCGCTGATAGGCGATGGCCCGGTCCTTGACGATCCGGCGGAAATCGTCTCGCCATTGGGACTGGCTCATGCCCAGGGGCTGGAAGATCCGGGTCGCGGAGAAGGCCGCAAGGCTCTGGCCCGAGGCCGTCTGGACGATCTGGGTCAGCAGGTTGTAGCCGCTGTTGGTATAGTTGTACTCGGCGCCCGGCCGGAAGTTGAGGCTCTTCTGGCGCTGGATCAGGTCCAGGATATCAGCCTGGCCATAGGCGCGGGTCGTACGGGGCCAGCCCTGCATTCCGGCCAGTTCGCCCCAGTCCCGCAGGCCGCCGGTATGGTTCAGCAACTGCTCGATGGTGACCGGCGTCCCATAGGCGGGCAGGCCCGGCAGGTGCTTGCGGATGTCGTCGGTGAGTTTCAGCCGGCCGTCCCGGGCCAGCAGCAGGATGGCGGTGGCGGTCACCTGCTTGGACACCGACCCGGCCTCGAAGACCGTGGCGGGACTGTTGAGGATGTCATGGTCCAGATCGGCCGCGCCATAGGCCCGCTCGGCCAGGGTCTGGCCGTCCTGAACCGCCGAGACCGCGCAGCCCGGGCCGTCCGGCCTGGCGAAGGCGGCGAAGATACGGTCCAGGTCTGCAGAGCGGTCCGGTCGCGGCGCGGGGGGCTGCAAGCCCAGGTCAGCCGGCTCGGACGAGGGCGCTGTCTGGGCAGCGGCTGGCGCCGGCGCCAGGACCGGTGACAGGCAGGTTGCGGCCAGAGCCGCCATGACTACGGATCGGAAGGTCCCCATGGCCGCTTGGTAGCGCGCCGGCGGCTCAGGCGCCAGATGCTGCAGTGCGGCGCAGCATCGGCTGGGGCCTGCCCTTGACCAGGGACCGCCAGAGCCATTCGAAGGGGCCATACTGGAACCGCTGCATCCAGGGCAGGCTCCAGACCAGGATGATGGCCCAGATCACGACCACCACGCCATAGAGCTGATAGCGCTGCAGGTGGCCGTAGAGCCCGAAACCGTAACCACAGAACAGGAAACTGGTCAGGATCGAGGTGCCCAGATAGTTACTGAGCGCCATGCGGCCGGCGGCGGCCAGGCGGTTGACCATCCAGCCAAACGCCCCTGACCGCACCAGCAGCAGCAGGGCGCTGGCATGGGCCAGGGCGATCAGCGGCCGGGGAATGGCCGCCCACCAGGACAGGCTCTGGCGTTCGATCGTCTCGAACCCGCCGACGGCCGTCTGCCAGGCCAGCCAGGCGGTGACCGGAACGCCGATGCCCCAGCCGATGGCCAGAACCAGACCATAGGCCCGGCTGGACCAGCCAAGGGTGAAGAAGCCCAGCCGGTAAAGGCCGATGCCGATCATCATCTGGGCCATGGCCTCGGGCAGGCTTTCGGTAACCAGCAGGATGGTCTGCATGATCAGGGCGATGAAGGCCCTGGCCTTGAGCGCCTCGAAAAACCCGCCGCGATAGGCGATCAGCTCGCTCTGGCCCAGGCTGGCCGGGGGCGCCAGGATGAAGGAGGCCTCGGCCCAGGCCTTGCGGGCGGCCTCGCCGGCGCCGGGGGCCAGGGCCGCCTCGCGCAACTGCGCCGCATGAGCGGTTTCCATCAGGCCCTTGGCGACCAGCAGCGCCAGGATCACCGCTCCCAGACCGATCAGCAGACGCGGCCCCAGCTTTCGGAACGGAAATACCAGGGCCCCGGCGATGGCGTAGGCGACCAGGATATCCCCGAAAAACAGCAGATAGGCATGCAGCATGCCGAAGACGAACAGCCAGCCGATCCGCCGGTAATGCAGGCCGGCCGGCCCCGGCGTCTGGCCTTCCGCCCGGTCGGCGATCAGCATCATGCTGGCCCCGAACAGCATGGTGAACAGGCCGCGCATCTTGCCGTCGGCGACCACGAAATTGATCGCCCAGGCCCAGAGGTTTGGCCCCTCATGGCCGCCAAAATAGGTGGGGGTGATATAGGCAAAGGTCGGCAGACCCATGCCGACGATGTTCATCAGGAGGATCCCCAGCACTGCAAAGCCGCGCACGGCGTCTATGGAGATGTGGCGGTCCTGCGTCGTGGTCATGGGCGCCCCTCCCAAGGCGATTCAAGCGTGAACCGTCCGGCCGGGGCTGGCAAGGCGAGGCTCGAAGCGGCGGGTGTATTGTCGCACATAGGACACCGCCTTATCCGGAAAGACCGTACCCCCTCACCCTCCCACGCCGCAATTCGCGCGCCGGTCAGAGGTAACCAAGAGGTGTGTTTCCGACATTGCGCTGTTCCCGGGTTGGCGGGAGGTCTCCCGGGCGGGACGGGCGTCTCATTCTGCCGCTTCATCCAATCCATGCCGAGGCGGCATTGGTCGGCGGCGATCGTCACCGCCATGATGAGGAAGGTCGAAAAGGCGAGTCCCATGAAAACGTCACCCAGGCATTCCTCCCCCGCAGAAGCCAACCCCCCGGAGATTCCCGCCGGATCAAGACGGGCTGGGGATCCCCGCAAGCATGGCCAGATTGTCCTGGTGCTTCAGGGCGGAGGGGCGCTGGGCGCCTATCAGGCCGGGGTTTATCAGGCGATGTCGGAAGCCGGTCTGGAACCGGACTGGGTGATCGGCACCTCTATCGGCGCCATCAACGCCGCCCTGATCGCTGGCAACAGCCCGGAGAAGCGGGTCATCCGACTGAGGGAATTCTGGCGGCGCATGGACCGGGGTCTGGTGGCCGACATGATGTCCTACATGCCCTTTATGGGATCGGCGGCTGCGAATTTCGTGACCATGACCCAGGGACTGCGCGGCTTCTTTGCGCCCAACCCCCTGGCGATGCTGGGTCCCAACGCAAAGCTCGGTGCGGAAAACGCCGGGATCTACAAGACGGCGGAACTGGAGGCGACGCTGACCGAACTGGTCGATTTCGACCTGGTCGCCGAAAAACGCCCCCGGCTGACCGTCGGCGCGGCCAATGTCCGCACCAGCGAGATGCGATACTTCGACAGTCGCGACGAGACCCTGACCGTCAAGCACATCATGGCGTCCGGCGCCCTGCCGCCCGCCTTTCCGGCGGTGCGGATAGGCGACGAGCTCTACTGGGATGGCGGCATCCTCTCCAACACGCCCGTAGAGGCAGTGTTTGATGACAGCAATCGCAAGAACTCGCTGATCTTTGCGGTCCACATCTGGAACCCCAATGGCGCCGAGCCCGAGACCCTGAACCAGGTTCTGAACCGCCAGAAAGACCTGCAATATTCCAGCAGGGCGGCCAACCATATCCGCCGGCAACAGCAGATGCACCAGCTGCGGCATGTCGTTTCACAGCTGGGTGCCCTGATTCCGGAGGCTGATCGCACACCGGAAGTTCGCGAACTGATGGGCTATGGCTGCCTGACCCGGATGCATGTCGTGCGGCTGCTGGCGCCCTCCATCGATGGCGAAAACCATGCCAAGGACATGGACTTCAGCGCCTCCGGCATCCGGACCCGCTGGGACGCAGGTTATGAGGAAACTGCCCGGGCGCTCCAGACGGCGCCCTGGGAACAGATCTATGGCGATGAACACGGCTTTCTGCTGCACGAAGCCTCCGGGGGCGTCATGGCCGCTGTGGGTTCCGAGCCGGCCGTGTAGTGGGGGATTGGGCCTTTCGGTGGCTGTCATGCGTTTTCAGGTCGCCCGGCCCGGGGAGCTGACATGAAGCCAGGCCCGGCCAACCGCGTCGGCAAGGCGATGGCGCCGGGCCCTGAAACTTCGTAGAATCCCCCCTTGAGGGACGCGTGGACCGTCTGGTTCTTGCGTATGGAGCAACCCGATGACCAATCCAGCCGATCCGATCACCGAGATTCTGGCGGCGGCCGTTGCTCTGGACGCACCGCTTGAAGCGCGCCTGAGACTGATCCAGGACGCCGTGGCCGGCCTCAACCCCGGCTTTTCGGAGGGCGTGGAAAGAATGGTGGCGAGACTTGCCACACAGGGCGCCGGAAACGGGGCTCCGTCTCCCGGGGATCTGATGCCCTCATTCCTGCTTCCCGATGAAACGGGGCGGCTTGTTTCGCTTAGCCAGCTCCTGCGCGAAGGACCCGTTGTGGTGGCCTTTCACCGCGGGCACTGGTGTCCCTATTGTCGCATGCATGCCATTGCCCTCGGCGAGGTGCAGCGCCAGGTCGAACTGGCGGGGGCCCGCATCGTGGCCATCGCCCCCGACAGGCGCAAGTACAACGCCCTGCTGAAGGCCGAGGCGGGCGGAGAGGTGTCGATCCTTTCAGACATCGACAATGGCTATGCCCTGTCCCTCAATCTGGCCATCTGGGTCGGAGAGGAGATGGAAGGCCTGATGCGGTCGGTTGGCTATGGACTGGATGAGTTTCAGGGGGGCAACAGCTGGATGCTGCCCATTCCGGCCACGTTCATTATTGACGCCGATGGCCGGGTTTCTGCCCGGCACATTGATCCGGACTACCGCCGCCGCATGGATGTGGATCTGCTGCTTGAGGCCGTTAGCGCCCTGCATCAGGCGGCGTAGCGAGACCAATCGCCGGTGCGGACAAGGTTGAGCAGCGTCGTGCTCGCGGCGGACCGTTGCCGTCCGGCGACGCAATAGACCGAAACCGTGCGCCGCAGGCCGGCATCATTGAGAGGCATTCTGCGCACATTCTGTGTTTGCGGCGCGCTGACCGGCACGATGGCCAGACCCAGATTGGCTTCCAGCATCGCCATCAGGTCATGGTGGGTGACGACCTGGTGGCCCCAGGGATCGACCGCCTCGCCCATGTCCAGTCTTTGAGACACATCCGTGCGGGACTCGCAGCCTTCCTGGAACAGGATCTGCTGACCGGCCAGTTTGGCGATATCGATGGCATTGGCCGAAGCCAGGTCATGGGCCTGATTCAGGGCCACCTCGAATGCCTCCGAAAAGATCGGCCAGCTGTCCAACCGTTCCCATTTTTCCCCGAGCGGCCCGGCAATGGCGATATCGACGCCACCGTCCTTGAGCAATGCAATGATCTGATCGCGGCCGCCGCGCTGCAGCTTCAGCTGCATTCCGGGGAAGGCGCGGAACAGCTCGGCAATCATCGGCATGAGGAGCTCGAGATTGACGCTGTGCGACACGGCCAGGGACAGGGACGCCACATCGCTGGAGAGGACCGAACGCGCCAGTTCCTTGGCGGTGAGGGCGCTGTCATAGCATCGCTGCATCAGGGGCAGCATGCGCTTGCCCAGGTCGGTCAGGTGGGAATTCTGGCGCTCCCGGCGCATCAATTCCCCGCCCAGCTCGGCCTCCAGGGCCTGGATCGCCCGGGTGAGGGCCGGCTGGGTGACGTGGCATTCTTCGGCGGCCCGCGTGAAATTCAAGGTGCGGGCGAGCGTGAGAAAGTACCGTATCTGTTGCATTTCCATGACGGACACCAGACTCGGCAGGTTCAGGAGTTCGAGGCGACCCCAGTCCCGGTGTATGGACCAGCCGTCGGTTGCTGGCAATTGACGTCAAGGGTCTATCGCCATCCCAGACCGGCCGCCGGGGTTCGCCAGCGCCGCCCGGGATCTGCCCGCGCGGCGCCGGACAAGGTCCGACCGCCCTACTGCGCGGTCCAGCCGCCGTCCACCGGCAGGGCGGCCCCGGTGATGGCCTGTCCGGACGGCGAGGCCAGGAAGGCGACCAGCGCGCCGATCTCCTCCACCGTGGCAAAGCGCTTGTTGGGCTGGGCCTTCAACAGCACATCGCGGATGACCTGTTCCCGGGGGATGTTGTGCGCCTGGGCCTGGTCCTCGATCTGTTTTTCCACCAGGGGGGTCCAGACGTAGCCGGGACAGATGGCGTTGCAGGTGATGCCGGCTTCGGCGGTCTCCAGGGCCACGACCTTGGTCAGGCCCAGGAGCCCATGCTTTGCGGCGACATAGGCCGACTTGAAGGGCGATCCCACCAGTCCGTGGGCGGAGGCGATATTGACGATACGGCCAAACCCTTTTGCCTTCATGGCCGGAAGGGCGGCGCGGATGGTGTGAAATGCCGAGCTGAGATTGATGGCCAGGATGGCATCCCACTTTTCGACGGGAAAGGCTTCCACCGGCGCCACATGCTGGATGCCGGCATTGTTGACCAGGATGTCCACTGCTCCGGCCGTGTCTTCCGTGAACTGCATCATCTCTGCGACGGCCGAAGCCCTGGAGAGGTCTGCGCCGTGAAAGTAGACCGGGACATTGTAGAGGTCGCCAAGTCGGGCGCAGGTCGCCTGGATATGGGCGGGGTCGCCCAGGCCGTTCAGCAGTAGCGTGGCGCCGGCCTGGGCCAGCGCCTCGGCAACGCCAAGTCCGATGCCGCTGGTGGATCCGGTCACCAGGGCGACCTTTCCGGCAAGCGGGCGGGCGGCGGCGGCAGAAGCGGTCGTGGAGGCTGTATCCGTCATGGTCGGTGGTCCTTCGGGTTGGGGGATGGATTCCGCAGCCATCAGTGGCCTGCGACAGAGGTTTGGGCGTGGCGGTTGGCAGGTCCGGAAGCGGCCATGCGTCCCGGAGCGGTCTGCTGGACTGTTGCCCGGGGGCTGAGCCCGGCGGCCAGCAGCATGGCGGCGACCAGGGCTGCCCCGATGCCGAAGACGCAGGCCGGCCAGCCGAAGCGCTCGAAGAGCAGCCCCAGCAGGGCTGACCCAGCCAGGCCGCCGAGAAAATAGCTGGCAAGATAGAGCCCGCTGGCCGAGCCGCGATCGGCGGCCGCCGCGCGGCTGACAAACCCGGTGGCCGTGGCCTGGGCAAAGAAGGTTCCGCAGGCCACCAGCACCAGGCCTGCGACCATGGGCGCCAGGCCGCCAGCCAGCAGCAGGGGCAGGCCCAGCAGCGCAAGGCCAAGCCCGCAGCCCATCGCCATCGGGGCGCCGAACCGGGCGACCATGGCGCCAGCCAGCGGAGTCGTCAGGATGGCCGGGGCGAAGACAAAATAGACCAGGGCCAACCCCTTCATGTCCAGGGACAGGGGCGGCCTCACCAGCACGAAGTTCACATAGGTAAAGGTCCCGATGAAGGCGAAGAGGATCAGGAAACCGATGAGGAAGGCGCGTTGCAGGGCCGGATTGGCCAGGTGGGCGGCGACGGTCGCAAAGGGCGAGGCGGCCATGGTCTCATGTCCGGGCATGGGTTTGGCCCGGCTGATGGTCGCCATCACCAGGACGCCGCCCAGCAGGTTCAGCCCGGCAAACAGATAGAAGTTCGAGGCCAGGCCCACGGTGTCCACGGCTGTAGCGGCCACAAGCCGGCCCACCAGATTGCTGGCGACATTGCCTGTGACATAGGCGGCGAAGGCGCTGGCCGAGGCCACGGCTGTGCATCGCTCGCCAAGATGGGCCAGGGTCAGGGAAAAGGCCGCCGACATCAAAACGCCCTGGCAGACCCGTAGCGCCGCAAAGGTGGCCAGGTCCGGGGCATGGGCCAGCAACGCGGTCGGGATGGCCAGCAAGAACAGGCTGACAGCGATCCCCAGCCGCCGGTTGATCCGCTGGCTGAACAGCGCCACACCAAGTCCGGATGCGGCCATGCCAAGCGTCGTGGCGTTTACCGCGACCCCCATGGCCGAGGGTGAAACCCCATAGTGCAGCGCCAGGGTCGGAAGGATGGCCTGGGTGGCAAACAGGTCCACCACGGTCAGAAAGGCCGTCAGCCCGATCACGAACAGGTTGAACAGGGCGCCCGCGCTCAAGGGCGATCGCGATCCCGGATCGCGGTTGTCGGCATTGATGGACATGGGTGCCTCCGTCAAAAGTCTTGGGCGTGGCGCGGTGCGCCACGCCCAAACCAGGTGTCAAACCCGGCAATCGGCTACATGCTGTGGTCGGGGGACATGGCCGCCGGCAGGATGTCGGACGACAGCAGCACGGTCGGCTGCTTGCCGTTGTTGCGCCACCAATGGCTGGTCTGGCCGGTTTCGGAGACGACTTCGCCAGCCTTGTGGGTGATCGCCACGGCGCAGGTGCTGCGGTATTCGGTGACGCTGCCGCTCACGACATAGATGATCGCCGGGCGTTCGCCATGGCTGTGCCACGGCACCACGCCGCCGGGCTGGATCACCAGGCGACGCATGCGAAACTGGCGGCCCGGGATCTGGTAGCCATTGCCCAGATCGATGGACGAAATCACCGTGTCGGTGACATTGGACGGCATCATCGGGCCGGGGGCCGTGACATCGACGCCGCTCTGGCCGGCCGGGCATTCGCCAGCGGCTGCGACAGAGACGCTGGCCAGGGACAAGACGGCGACGACAGCCGCCAGGCTCGCAGATTTCAAACCGGAGTATTGCATGGGAAGGTCCTGCCTTGCTTGGACGGCGCACAGGAGCGTGCCGCCGTTGGTTTGCAGGGTGTCGGCGATCCCGGTCTGCAACTGAAATGCCTCTTGCGACTGGATTCAATGCCGGCCGCGCATGATGCGTCCGGCGCATGAAACCCATGCCGACCGGGCAGGGGACCGGCGGCGGGGATCGGCTTAAGGGACGCCGACCTGACGGCCCCGGCCGGTCTCCGCAAACCATTCTGAAGGACATCAAAATGCGCTTGATACTGCAGAGGACCAGTCTGGTTCTGTTTTCGATTGTTGCCCTGTTTCTGGTCTGGTTCGGCCTGACCTATGGCATGGCGCAGGAGATGCTGAGCTTCCATGCCGCCGCCCTGCCCGACGAGGTCCGCGGCGCGGCCAAGCCCCTCTATCTGGCCCTGATGCATCTGATCGGCGCTGCCTCGCTCGCCCTCGGACTGGCCGGACTCTATGTCATTGTCTTTCCCTTGCGGCGCGGGCTGCCCGGCGCGGCGACGGTTCTGTTGCTCACCAATGGCCTGGTCTTCGTCGTTGCTGGCTTGACGGCGGAACAGCTGGCTGCCGCGACGGGGGCGCCGACGTCCTGGCATCTCATGGGTATTGGTATGGCGATCACCCTGACCGCCTATCTGGCGCATGGGGTGGCAGGGCGGATGTCTGGAGCGGACGCGCGCTAGGAGCCGAAGGGGGGCCTTGGCGGAGATCTCCCGACAGAGCAGCCGTCACTCCGGCCGGAGCGGAGCCCAGTGCCGGGGCCCAGGGTTGCGGGGGCCCTGAATTGGCGGCGGCGATATGAGCGGCGGCGGCTCTGGGTCCGGGATAGCGGCCTTCGCCGCTTCCGGGATGACGGAGAGAGGCGGCCTGGGGTATCAGGCCCCCAGGATCCAGCCTTCTTCCTGTTCGACGGCGGCGATGTCTTCCGGGGTCAGGCCGGGCGGCGGGGCGAAGGCGTCGCCCAGCTTGCCGGCTTCGTCCAGGCGCAGGAAATGTTCGCACAGGGCGCGGACCTGGGCCCGGTCGAGGATTTCGCCGGGCTCCGGGCGAACTTCGCCAAGCGCCGGATAGATCTCCACAAACATCGCCTCCAGCCCGGCGGTGTCGTCGGGCTTCAGCGTCTTCCAGCCGGTCTGGAACGGCCAGGCCTTGGCCTTGTCGCCCATTTCCTTCGCCAGGGCGGCGACGGCGGGGATGCCGACAATGGCCTGGCTGCCCACGGTGCCATTGCCGAAGATCTGCCAGACCGTCTTGGCGCCGGACTTGCCCTTGCCCTGGGTGGCGCGTTCGGCGCGCCGGAAGACGGGGGGCAGGTCGTCACCATGCTCGGGCTTGGTCGAGGCCAGCCAGGTCTGGACGTCCTTGGCCGGGCAGCCCCAGAAGGGCCGGGCGGCGTCGGTCATCAGCCGGTTCATCTTGTTGGCCACGGCGAAGCGGTTGTTCAGGTTGGTCGGCTTGTCGACCACATTGTCGGCCAGGAACTTCCACATGGACGACCAGTCGGCGGGGGCCAGGCCCAGCTTTGCCGCCGTGCCCTGCGGATAGCCGAGCGGGAAGTCGAACCCCACCAGGGTGCGTTCGCCCCGGCGGCGCAGGTCGGCCAGGACCTCGCGCAGGGTTGCCATGGCGGCGGCCCGGGTGGCGGGATTATGGGCCTCGAAGGTCGGGCGGAACCGGATGTCGCGTTTGGTCACGCCGATCCAGATGGAGTCCTTGCCCGTCTTGGGCGTCGCCGAGGCGCTCCAGTCGATCATCACGAAGGCGTCAAACAGGCGCGCCAATTGTCACTCTCCAAATCCGCGAACGGCGGCTTTTAGGCCATGCAGCGCCGTATCGAAAGCGCTGAGGTTATTTCGTCACAAGGCCGTGCTATCGGGTCGTCCGTGTTCGGAAGGGAATAAGCCATGAGAGCCGCCGCCGCCCTGGCCCTTTGCCTGCTCGCCGCCGCCTGCGGCCCGGGGCCTGACAAGATCAGGACAGCGGTCGCCGCCCCCCCGCTGGAGGGGCCGGTGCATGAGGTGCAGGGCTCGCTGTCGTCGCAGACGCTGGACACCGTGACGCTGGACCATGCCGGGGCGCCGGACGCCGGACTGGCCGCCGGTCGCACGACCTTTGTCGCCTTTGCCGATGTCATGGCCTCAGCGCCCGTGACGCCCGGCGCGCCGGTGACCGCGAAATTCCGCAAGCAGGGACAGGGATGGGCCCTGACCGAACTGGCCGCGAGGCCCTGATTTCCCGGGCCGCTCCCCCCTTGTTGGGGTGATCGCGGGACGGGCGCGCCTGTTAGCATCCGGGTCTAGTACCGCCGGAACCCGCACCCATGAATCCCTGTTGCTCCGCCCTGTTCGCCGGCCTGATGGCCGGCCTTGCCCTCTGCCTGCCTGCAGCGGCCCAGGCCGGAGACTGGACCATCAAGTCCGGCACCAGCGCGCAGGACGCCGGAAAGTGCCTGACCAACATCACCCTGTTCGCCGAGATCAGCGAGGGCCTGCTGGAAAAGGAAACGCCCGAGTATGGCGAGATGGCCAGCGCCTGGGTCGACTACATCGCCAAGGGCGGCGAGGATTTTTCCGATGAGGCGATCAAGGCCATGACGACCTCGGCCACCTATTATGACGATCTGTCCAAGCAGGCGGAGCCCGACGAGGTGATGGAAGCCCTGGTCTCGGACATGGCCGACTGCCTGGACTTCCTGCTGACCTGACGGGCCGCCCGAGGCCGGACGGATGAGGGCGAGATTTCGCAGGCAGGACCGGGGTTCGGCCCTGATCTTGCGGGCGGAGGCTGCCCCTTGCTAGGGATTTGCCATGGGCGGCGGCCGCCAGGGTGTCCCGTCCAGACCCTGTGGAAGCCCGTCCATGTCCTTCAGTCGCCCATCGCGGTTCCGTGGCCTGACCGCCGGCCTGGTGTCTGGCCTGATCGCCAGCCTTGCCCTGTGCCTGCCCGTGACGGCCCAGGCCGGTCCCTGGAAGATCAGGGCCGGCGTGAGCGCGCAGGTGGCCGGAAGCTGTCTGGCCATCGTCAACCTGATGGGCGAGGCTGACGAGCGGATGCCGGGCCCGGAAAGGCCCGACTACAGGGAGATGGCCTGGACCTGGGTCGACCATATCGTCGAGGGCGACGCGGCCTTTGTCGAGGCGGCCATGGAGGCCACAGAAGTCACGGTGATCCGGTATGACGACCTGGGCAGGGCCGGGGATGCAGATGCACGGCTCGCCCTCCTGACGTCCGATATGGCGGACTGCCAGAAGGACATGCTGGCCTCAGAGACCCCAGAGGCCCCAGAGGCACGAGAGACCGAAGAGGCCCCAGAGACCGAAGAGTCAGGGGATCCGCCGCCCGAAGGCCCGGACCCCCGTCCCTGATCCATCAGACGAGCTTGACCAGCATCTTGCCCATGTTCTCGCCCTTGAAGAGCTTGATGAAGGCGCCGGCGGCGTTGTCGATGCCGACATCGACCGTGTCCTTCCACTGAAGCTTTCCGGACCCGATCCATTCGGACATGTCCTTCAGGAAGGCCGGCAGCATGTCGTAATGGTTGGAGACGATGAAGCCTTCCAGCTTCAGGCTCTTGCCCACCGCCTGGATGATGTTGGACGGGCCCTTGGGCTCGCCGGTCTCATTATACTGGCTGATCATGCCGCATAGGGCGAAGCGGGCGAAGGGGCGGGCCGCATCAATGGCCGCTTCCAGATGCTCGCCGCCGACATTCTCGAAATAGACGTCGATGCCCTTGGGGGCGGCGGCATGCAGGGCCGCCTTCAGGTCGGGGGTCGCCTTGTAGTCGATGACGTGATCGACGCCGATCGACTTGAGGAAGGCCGCCTTTTCCGGGCCGCCGGCCGAGCCGATGACGGTGTGGCCCTTGATCTTGGCGATCTGGCAGACGACGGAGCCCACGGCGCCGGCGGCGGCCGAGACGAACACCACATCGCCGTCTTTAAGGGCCGCGACGCGCAGCAGGCCGGCATAGGCGGTCATGCCGGGCATGCCGGCCACGCCCAGGAAGGCCTGGAGCGGCAGGCCGTGGGTCTCGACCTTCTGCAGGGCGCCGGCCGGGGCGTTATAGGCCTCGCGCCAGCCGAACATGCTCTGGACGATATCGCCCACGGCAAAGGCCGGATCGCCCGAGGCGATGACCTCGCCGATACAGCCGCCCTGCAGGGCCTCGCCGATCTGGAAGGGGGGCACGTAGCTCGGCCGGTCATACATGCGGCCGCGCATATAGGGGTCGACCGACATGAAATGGTTGCGGACCTGGACCTCGCCGGCGCCGGGTGCGGCCAGCTCGACGGTCGCCACCTCGAAATTGGCGGCGACAGGCATGCCCTCGGGACGGCTCTTGAGGCGCACTTCGCGGGATTGGGTCATGGGATATCCTCCGGGCTTTTGTGTTTTTTCAAACGACTGTTTATCCCCTTGGCGAGGTTCGCGAAAGGCGCGAACTGGGTTAGAACAGCGTCATGAGCAAGCTTCTGAAAGCCGGTGTCGTGGGGTCCGGCGTGTTCGGCGGATTCCACACCAAGAAATACGCCCAGCTGGCCGATACGGTCCTGACCGGGGTGTTCGATATCGACCCTGCGCGCTGCCAGGCCATGGCCGCCCAGAACGAAACCCGGGCCTTTGACAGCCTGGCGGACCTGCTGGAGGCCTGTGACATCGTCACCATCGCCTCCCCTGCCACCACCCATGCGGCCGCCGCGCTCCAGGCCCTCAAGGCCGGCCGGGGCGTCTATGTGGAAAAGCCGTTGGCCACCACGCTTGACGACGCCGACCGGCTGCTGGCCGAGGCGGCGCGGCAGGGGGCGGTCCTGGCCTGTGGCCATCAGGAGCGGGTCGTCTCCCGCGCCATGGGCCTGCTGGATATCCCAGAGCGGCCCCTGCGGCTGGAGGCGGTGCGGCGCGGCACGCCGTCGGAGCGCAGCCGCGATGTCTCCGTCGCCCTGGACCTGATGATCCATGACATTGATCTCGCCCTGTCCCTGACCCGGGCCGAGCCCTTTACCGTGGAGGGGGAGGGCGACGCCGACGCCCTGGACGCCGAGGCCAGTTTCGACGACGGCTTCACCGCCGTCTTCCAGGCCGCCCGCAATGCGCAGGCGCGGGAGCGCACCATGCGGATCGTCTATCCCTCCGGCGTGCTGGAGATCGACTTCATCACCCGGGCGTTCAGGAACAGCACCCCGTTCGCCCTGAATGCAGACTTTGCGGAAACCCCGGCGGGCAAGGACCCGCTGGGCGCCAGTGTGCAGGGGTTTGTGGATGCGGTCCTGGGACGGACGGAGCGGCCCGTGGTGACGGGGGAAGAGGCGGCGAAGGCGCTGGACCTGGCGTTGGCGGTGGAGCAGGCGGCGGGGGTTTAGGGGGGGGGGGCGATCGGCGGCTATTGTTCGTCCGGTTTCAGCGCCTGTTCGCGTCGCAGAAGGAAGGCGGAATTTTGCCTTCCGTTTGTAGATGCTGGCGTCGCTGACGCCGTGCCTGCGGCAAAGGTTAGCGACGGACACGCCGGCCCCATGCTCCTTCAGGATCGCAATAATCTGCTCTTCAGAGAAACGGCTGCGTTTCATGTTCTGGTGCTCATCTGGGCCAGAACGAACTTCAAACTGTATTAGCTCCGAAGGGCAACATATACTCCTATTAATTGTAAGATAAACTGAAATCGCGCCAACAACATTAATCTAATGGATTCATGCAAAGTTTTCATCTGCCCTCTACCTGAACGACGGCGGGTGCGGACAGAAGCCCAAAGAGTCACTCCTCCGAAACGGCTGCCGACAGGGCGGCAGCGAAAGGTGGATCGGATTCGATAGCAGCGCCGCAGCCACTGTTCTTGCGGATCGCTGGCCGGCGATCCGCAAGGAGTTAGAGCCTGCCAGCCTCTTGCTGGAGGCTCGCCGCGGGACCCGGCTAGAGAAGGAATAGCGATGCAGCCTGCTCGAAACTTGCGGTTGTTGACCGGCCTCCAAGATTCGGCTTCGTCTGCACGCGTGCTGAATCTGGTAGCCACACACCACAAATTCGCCAACGATCCGCAGATCGCGCAGGCGCCCTTCTTCAAGAACCAGCGGCTGGACCATAGTATCATTTTGAAGCACCGGCTTCGTCCCAATGAATACTGTCAGTTTTCTAGACCACGCCCCAATGCCACTAAGATTATGCTACCGATTGACAGCACTGATCTTCGGGCCGGGGCCCAAACCTTTTTTGTTGGCCAGAAGGACTTCGACCGGATTGCCGAGTCAGAGTTCGGGGTCGACATGAAACACGGCTCGCGCGACCGCCGCGTACTGGAGCTGCTCGATAATCTACCCTCGCTCGACCCATTTCTGCTGCGCGAGGCCCTGCTCCGCGCTGAAATAGAGCCCGCCCGCGCCTATTTTGGCATTTCCGATGCCGACATCCAGCGGATGTTCGACTTCGTCCAGCGCGAAATCATGGCCCTAGTAAAGCTGTCTTCGCCCGAAGAAGCCGTCTCCCATTCAGCGCGCCTAGTGGGGAAATTGCTTTCCAATTCGCCAGAAAGCGGGTTCGAGCCCCTGAGGATAACGCTGAAGCTCAACAACCAAGAATACGAAGAGGGAATCTTCTCCTGGCGCGGCTTTCTATACTACAAATGGGTGCTAAGCGATCTGTACGCGCAAATATCTTTGGTCCTGCAGGAGATCGGCGACATCATTCCGCGCGGCCCATCCAGCGCCGAGGCCAGTTCCTATATCCCCGATGCCAAGCGCCGCCTGCAGCAGACAGGCGCCAACGCGGTCGTTGAGGCGCAAAACATGCTCGACATTTACAATAAGGCGTATGCCGCCCTTACCCAAGATGGCAGGCCAAACGCCTTCCGCGACTTCCTACTCTCCGCCCCGTCAATGTTTTCGGAATTGGGCGAGCGCCTCGGGGCCATCCAGCACATCAACAGCTTCTGGAGCTATCGTTTCCCCAAGAGGCAACCCAGGACAATCTCGCCCGACGAGCTAATGGATTTGTTGCTCGACTTCGAGGACAGCCTAACCATCTCAAAACATGGGGCCTAGTTTGCTCAAGTCGCTTGAGTGTTGATTTTGACCTGATGACGTGGTGGTGTTGACGACCTTATCCTGCCCGGCTTCTATATTGCGCCGTCGACAGGGACGCCATTTGTGGACGACCTCCATGACGCAAGGCTGAAGTTAACGTTCGGCGTTCGGTCGCGTGCGGTCCGGTGTTCGGCCTGCGCCAATTCGGGCAACCGTTCCTGCTCCAGGATCAGTGACCGCAGCGCCGCCTGAACGCCTCCAGAGCCCTGTGCTGCGACGATCCCGACCTCGCTTGGGGGACCGCGGAGGGCGTTGATCATCATGGTCCTCTGACGGACCAACAGATCCCGGGTCTTGCGGAGCATCAGAACCGCCTGCTGGGCTGCGGTCTTCACGGCGACGAAACGCATGGTCGGCCGGGTGACATCCTCGCCGCTCGCATCCGCATCTGCCGCATCGGACTTGCCCCCCTTTCCCCGATCTCCCCCTTCCCCCCTCCCCAAAATCCTGCAAACTCCCACCAACCCAACCGGAGCCGCCGTTCATGTCCACTGCCTGGGATTTCGACTTTACCGCCATTGATGGGCAGCCCCTGCCCATGACCAAGTTCCGGGACCATCCGGTGCTGGTGGTCAATGTGGCCAGCAAATGTGGGCTGACGCCGCAGTATGAGGGGCTGGAAAAGCTCTATGCCGCCTATCGGGAGCGGGGGCTGGTGGTGCTGGGGGTGCCCTGCAACCAGTTTGCCGGGCAGGAGCCGGGGACGGAGGCCGAGATCGCCGACTTCTGCCGGACCAATTTCGGGGTGGAGTTTCCCCTGACCGCCAAGGCCGATGTGAAGGGCGAGGGGGCGCATCCCTTCTATCGCTGGGCCGTCGAACAGGTGGGCGCGCCGGCCGAGCCGGTCTGGAACTTCCACAAGCTGCTGGTCGGCAAGGACGGCAGCCTGATCAATGTGTTCGGGCCGCGCACCGATCCGCAGGACCCGGAGATCCTGGCGGCGGTCGAGGCGGCGCTGTAGCGCGGCGAGCGCCTCATCTGTCCCGTCGGCGGCAAAGTCTTGCGGCCGTCCGGGGGCTGACAAAGGTCCCTCGCACGATTTTGCCCCCTTTTGTCCGGCCGCGCCGGTCGGTAGGAGAGGGGCGAAGATCTTGAGGAGGCGCTGATGGCCCGCAAACCGGACGGAACCTGGGACAAGTCGAAACTGCCCAGCCGCCATGTGACCGAAGGCCCGGCGCGGTCGCCGCATCGGTCCTATTACTATGCCATGGGCCTGGGCAGCCGGGAGATCCGCCAGCCCTTCGTGGGCGTGGCCAGCTGCTGGAACGAGGCTGCGCCCTGCAACACCGCCCTGATGCGCCAGGCCCATGCGGTCAGCGAGGGGGTCAAGGCGGCCGGCGCCACGCCGCGCGAATTCTGCACCATCACCGTCACCGACGGCATCGCCATGGGCCATGAGGGCATGCGCTCGTCCCTGGTCAGCCGCGAGGTCATCGCCGATTCGGTGGAGCTGACCATGCGGGGCCACAGCTATGACGCCCTGGTGGGCATCGCCGGCTGTGACAAGTCCCTGCCCGGGATGATGATGGCCATGCTGCGGCTGAACGTGCCGTCGGTGTTCCTGTATGGCGGCTCCATCCTGCCCGGCCGCTGGAAGGGCAAGGACGTGACCGTGGTCGACGTGTTCGAGGCGGTGGGCCAGAACTCGGCCGGCAACCTGCCCGAGGAAGAGCTGACGGCCCTGGAACAGGTGGCCTGTCCCGGCGAAGGCGCCTGTGGCGGCCAGTTCACGGCCAACACCATGGCCTGTGTGTCGGAAGCCATCGGCCTGGCCCTGCCGCTGTCGGCGTCCCTGCCGGCGCCCTATCTGGACCGCGACGCCTATGCCGTGGCCAGCGGCGAGGCGGTGGTGCGGCTGATCGAGAAGAACATCCGGCCGCGGGACATCTGCACCCGAAAGGCCTTCGAGAATGCGGCCGTGGTGGTGGCGGCGACTGGCGGATCGACCAATGGCGGGTTGCATCTGCCGGCCATGGCCCATGAATGCGGCATCGAGTTCACGCTGGCCGACGTGGCCGAGATCTTCAAGCGCACCCCCTATCTGGCCGACCTGAAGCCGGGCGGCCGCTATGTGGCCAAGGACATGGGCGAGGCGGGCGGCATGCCCATGCTGCTCAAGACCCTGCTGGACGGCGGCTATCTGCATGGCGACTGCATGACGGTCACCGGCAAGACCCTGGCCGAGAACCTGGAAGGCGCGGTGTTCAACGAGGACCAGGACGTGATCCGGCCCTATACCAACCCCCTGTCGCCGACCGGCGGCGTGGTGGGACTCTGGGGCTCGCTTGCCCCCGACGGCGCCATCGTCAAGGTGGCGGGCATGGAATCCCACCGGGCCCACCGGGGTCCGGCCCGGGTGTTCGATGGCGAGGAGGCCTGTTTCGAGGCCGTGGCGGCGGGCGACTACAGGGACGGGGACGTTCTGGTAATCCGCTATGAGGGACCGCGCGGCGGTCCGGGCATGCGCGAGATGCTGTCGACCACGGCGGCCCTGGCCGGCCAGGGACGGGGCGACAAGGTGGCCCTGGTCACCGACGGCCGGTTCAGCGGCGGCACCCGTGGGCTGTGCATCGGCCATATCGGCCCGGAAGCCCAGGTTGGCGGCCCCATCGGGCTGGTGAAGGACGGCGACATCATCGCCATCGACGCCGACGCGGGGACCATCGAGCTGGAGGTTGATCCGGCCGAGCTGGAGCGTCGTCGGGCCGAGTGGAAGCCCCGGGTGACCGGCTATGGGTCCGGGGCCATCTGGAAGTTTGCGCAAGGGGTCGGCCCGGCCCATCTGGGGGCGGTGACGCATCCGGGCTTTGCCGGCGAGCGGCACGTCTACGCGGACATCTGACCGCCTTGGCCTGGCCCGTCGATCCGGCCGTGGTCCCCAGCTTCCTGGCGGCCATGGTTCTGGTGGAGCTGACGCCCGGGCCCAACATGGCCTATCTGGCCGCCCTGTCCGCCGATCGCGGACGGGTGGCGGGCCTGGCGGCGGTCTGCGGCGTGACGGCCGGGCTGGCGGTCTATCTGGTCGCCTCGATCGCCGGGGTGACGGAGCTGTTGCTGCTCTGGCCGGCGGCCTATGACCTGCTGCGCTGGGCCGGGGTGGCGTTCCTGCTCTGGCTTGCCTGGGACGCCTGGCGCGGGGCGGAGGGCGAGGCGGCGCCGGCCGAGGGGGAGGGCCCCGGCCTTCTTGGCCTGGCTGGGCGGGGGTTCATCGCCAATATCCTCAATCCGAAGGCGGCCATGTTCTATGTCGCCATCCTGCCCGGCTTCATTCGGCCGGGCTTTGGCTCCTCGGCGGCGCAGTCAGCGGTGTTCGGGGCGGGCCATATCCTGATCAGCACCCTGGTCCATGGCGCCATCGTGCTGGGGGCGGCCCGGGCGGGAGCCCTGATCGCCGCCGGGGAGCGGATGACCCTGGTGCGCCGGGGCCTGGCCATCGGGATCGCGGCGGTGGCCCTCTGGCTGGCCTGGGAAACCCGTCGGAGCTGAGGCCGATCAGGGCAGGGCGGAGACGCCGAAGATGTATCCGTGGCCGTGGAACAGGGCGGCCCAGACGAGGACGCCCAGGGCCAGACGCCACCAGCCGATCTCGCCCAGCTTCAGGCTCTGGCGGCCCGACAGGATGGCCCCGAAGGGGATGTTGGAGGTCTGGCCGGCAAAGGCGGCCCAGGCCTCGCCCAGCCTGTTCTTGCGCTTCAGGTCGATACTGGCCGTGCCCGCTATGGCCAGCAGGCCGACCGAGGCGAAGAGGATGACGCTGGGCGTGTCGCCATTGACCAGCAGATGGCCGGCGGCCCAGATCGCCACGCCCCAGAGGAAGGGATGGCGGGTGATCCGAACCATGCCGCTGGCAGGCTTCTCGACGGCGCCCAGTTGGCCGACGCTGGTCGGGTTGGGGGTCAAGAGGCCGGGAACGATCAGCATCAGGGCGATGAACTGGATGACGGCCTGGGCCATCTTGCCCCATTCGGGGAGCGGCCAGAGGATCTCGCCCTGGCCGCGCGCGGCGCCATAGGCCATGCCCAGCCAGACCAGGGCGGCGACGGAGGCCAGGGAGAAGAGCCCGGAATAGGCGGCCTCGCCAATGACCCCGACGATGACGCCCCGCAGCCGGGTTCCGGCGATCAGCAGATGCATCAGGACGAACACCGCGGCGGCGGCGATCAGCATGGTCATGTTTCTTCCCCGAGTTTGAGCCCAGCCTGCCTTGCCGGCGAGGTCGCTGTCAAATCAGCCGGCGATCGGGATCGTCGTCGTCATCCTCGTCGTCCAGGTCCCAGGGAAGTTCCTCCTGCACCGGGGCGGGCCTGGCGCGGGGGGCGCGGCGGCGGGCCGGCCCCGGGGAGGCCGGGGGCGGAGGGGGTGGCGCCTCGAAGGGCAGGTCGTCCAGCTCGTCTTCGAGGTCATCGACCGGCGTCAGGGGC
>JARWZW010000030.1 GCA_029866155.1 Caulobacter sp.
CACATGCTGCACTGGACGGCCTGGGAGCGGGGCATGAAGAGCCTCTATTACCTGCGCTCAAAGTCCGTGCAGCGGGCGGCCCATGCCGGCGAGGACGAGGCCCGGGCCAGCGCCGAGGCCGCAGCCCCCACCGACTATGAGGAATGCCTCGCCTGTCAGTAGATCATAGCCGGGGCCCGACCCGTCATTAATGATCCAGACAAGGGCGTTCGTTTCGATCGGTTGAGTGCCGTTACGGCACTCAGCTGCTGATCCCAGCGAGCGCGCCCCGAGATAACGCCAAGGATTGCATTGACCGAAATCCCTTCAACACAAGGGAAAATCGGTCCTTGCACGCAACAGTTGGCCTTGAAGAACGCCGATCGTTGATTTCGCTAACCTTTTTTTATCCAAACACGTAAACGATGTAATGGAAGGTCCGGGGGGCCCTGATTGGCCATGCGCTGAAAGTCAGCAATGGGCAGCAGGCGTTTCCTCGGACAGTCCTGTCATTTGACACCGGTCGACCGCCTCAAACGGGCGGACTCCTACGGTGGACCTGGCGGAAAACCTGATCGCCTTGCTGTCCAATCTCGGACTGGTTGACGCCCGCCGCACGAACGCCCCGGACGCCGGCCCATCCGCAGAAACCGTTCACGGGACCTGCTCCATGCTGTCTTCGATCAAGAACCGCTTCATCCTCGCAGGGGCTTTGATCCTGCTGCTCTGCGCCGGCTCGGCAGGCTCCGGAATCTGGGCGGCCAGCCGACTGAGCGATCAACTGGTCCTGAGTGACCGGGCGGCGGCGCTGCTACGCAATCACCTGACTGCGGACATGATGCACGACGCCCTGCGCGCGGATGTCTATGCGGCCCTGCTGGTGGCCAGTGGTCGTAGCGACATCAAGATCGAAGAGGTCAAGGCCGACCTAGCCGAACATACCGCACTGTTCCGAAGCAGCGTGGCGGAAAACAGAACCCTGGCCCCGTCCGGCGAGGTTTCCAACGCCCTGAAAAGTGTCGAGGGCAGCCTGGAAGCCTATGAGCGGGCTGCAGCCAACCTCGTCGGCCTGGCCGTTGTGGATCCTGCTGGAGCTTCCGCCGCACTGCCGGACTTCATGCGATCCTTTGTCGATCTGGAAGGCCGCATGTCGAACGTGACGGACCGGATCGAGACGGCAGCCAAGACCCAGAGCGAGGCCGCACGCTCGGCCGCCGCCCAGTCCAGCCTGTTCCTGATCGCTGTCCTGCTCATCGCAGTCGTGACCTGCATCGGCCTGATCTATCTGGGCTTCAACGTGATCGTCAGGCCTCTGATGGGGCTGAACAACGACCTCCGGCGGCTCGCTGCGGGGGACACCGATTTCACCATCAAGGGCGTGGGCCGCCCGGACGAGATCGGCGCCATGGCCCGCGCCGCCCATGACTTCCAGGGCGCCATCGTCGAGCGCAACAGGCTGCAGGCCAACGCCTCGTCCCTGAACGCCCAGAACGAAGCCAAGCTACGGGAAACCGAGGCGCGATTTGGCGCCGCCAACCGTGACCAGGCCGGCCTGGTGGAGGCCCTGGCCTCAAGCCTGGCCAAGCTGGCGCTTGGCGACCTGACCACCCGGCTGAAGGGCCCGGTCGCCGCCGAATTCGAGCGGTTGAAGAATGACTACAACGCCGCCCTCGACGCCCTGTCCGGGGCCCTTGCCTCGGTCACTGGGGTCGCCGGCCATATCAATGCCGGCGCCGAGGAAATCTCCCAGGCCTCGGACAATCTGGCGCGACGGACCGAGCAACAGGCCGCGACCCTGGAAGAAACCGCCGCCGCAGTGGACCAGTTGACCGCGACGGTCAGACGCTCTGCCCAGGGGGCCCAACAGGCCGCCGAACTGGTGGCCAGGGCCCGGGCCGAGGCCCGACAGTCCGGCGAGGTCGTGCGGGGCGCCGTCACCGCCATGAGCGGGATCGAATCCTCTTCCGCCGAGATCGCCCAGATCATCGGGGTGATCGACGAGATCGCCTTCCAGACCAACCTTCTCGCCCTCAACGCCGGTGTCGAGGCCGCCCGGGCCGGGGACGCCGGTCGCGGCTTCGCCGTGGTCGCCCAGGAGGTCCGGGCCCTGGCCCAACGCTCTGCAGAAGCCGCCAAGGAGATCAAGGGCCTGATCAACACCTCGGCCGAACAGGTCGGTCAGGGTGTCCGGCTGGTGGGCGATACAGGCGAGGCACTGACCCGCATCGTAGCCAGGGTGGGGGAAATCGACGAGCTGGTCTCCCAGATCGCCGCCTCATCCCAGGAGCAGGCTTCCGGCCTGGGAGAGGTCAATACCGCCGTCAACCAGATGGACCAGACCACCCAACAGAATGCCGCCATGGTGGAACAGACCACGGCCGCCGCCCATTCCCTCAAATCCGAAACGGCAAGCCTGCGGGAACTGATCGGCCAGTTCCAGCTGGACGCCGCCAGGGTCCGGGCCGCCGCCTGATCCCTGTCCGATAGGCTGATGGATAGTCGCTGACGCTTGACGCCCGCGCGGCTATGGACCCTCAGGGCCGTTTACTGCGATTGCTGCATCGGCATGAAGCGGAGGTTCCGCCAGCACCAAACCGCAACGATCACAAGCACGACAAACCATAGGATGACAATCGCCACGCCCACTGTCCGGTTGACCGGTCTCGCGGCGGCAACCGCTTGCGTCCGAAACTCGGCCATCAGGGCGGAGGGGATCAATCGAACCGCGAGCGCGATCCCCAGAGGAACAATCACGAGGTCATCGAGGTAGCCCAGTATGGGAATGAAATCAGGGATCAGGTCGATGGGGCTTAAGGCGTAGGCCGCAATGGCACCGGCAACCAGCTTTGCAGCAAGGGGTGTTCGCGGGCTACGAGCGGCGATCCAAAGGGCGACGACATCGCGCTTAAGGCCTTGAGCCCAAGACTTGATCTGCGTCAGCACGAGAGCACTTGTGCAATGACTTTAGAAATTCCGCAACGGGTCGATCCACACCGTAGCCTTCCAGCCGGGAACCGGGACGTTTGCTTGCCAGCCCCGCCTTCGAACGGTCGGGACTCAAGCGTCAGATTTTGGCCCTAGACCGTGCTGGCGCTGACCAGCCAGACAGCAGCAGGGATCAGGACGCCCTTGGGAGTGTCATAGGGCTCCAGCGCCGTCCTGACCGCCGCCGCGACAGGCTCAGCCAGATCGGGCGACTCGCGCAGGGCGCTGCCCAGCGGCCCGACCTTCAGGGTCAGGGCGACCGTCTGATCCAGGTCCGCCCCGCCGATCCGGGTATCGAAGGGCGTGATCGACATCTCGGAAAATCCCGCATCCTTGAGGATACCCATTACCCGTTCGGGATCGGCGAAGGCGAAGGGGCCGGGAGCCGTTGGATCGGCCGGGGCCGGCGGCGTCAGCAGCGGCAGGGCCGCCATCATCGGGATCCGCATCCAGTCATTCTCGGCGAACGGCCTCCAGCAGACAAAAGCCAGTCGCCCGCCGGGGCGCAGGGACCTCCGCAGATTGGCGAAGGCCGCCACCGGGTCGCTGAAGAACATCACGCCGAACCTGGAAAAGACCCCGTCCCACTGGCCCTGTCCCAGGTCATCCTGCTGGGCGTCGGCCTCGCGGAACGCGATCGCGGCCAGGCCTTCCGCAACCGTCCTCGCCCGCCCGACCTGCAGCATCGCCCGGGAGATGTCGACGCCGGTCGCCTGGCCAGCCGGTCCGAGCCGCTCGGCCAGGGCCAGGGTCGTGTGGCCGCAGCCACAGCCAACATCCAGGACTCGCTCGCCAGGCGCAGGCGCCAGCAGGTCCATGGCCGCCAGACCCAGGGGCTCCAGCTGGCGATCCAGCTGGTCGTGAAACTGGACCCAGGTCTGGCCGGCCAGGGCGTTCCAGTAGTCGATCTGGGCGGCGTTGCCTTCAGGTGTCCGGGAATCGCTCATGGACGTGTCTCCTCTGAGGTCTCTATAGCCCCGACAGGCCTCGCCCGCACGACCGCAGCCCCGAACCCGGTTCAGATCAGCTTGGGTTGTCCGCCTGAAAAGCGCGCCCCTTCGTGGGTCAGAAGCCACTGCTTGCGCGGCAGGCCGCCGCCATAGCCGGTCAGGGAGCCATCCGAGCCGATCACCCGGTGACAGGGCACGACGATCGCCACAGGGTTGGCCCCGTTGGCCAGACCGACCGCCCGGACCGCCCTGGGCCGGCCAATCCGGGCCGCAAGGGCGCCGTAGCTGAGGGTTTCGCCAGGCGGGATGCTGGTCAGGGCCTGCCAGACCGTGCGCTGGAAATCCGTTCCGCCCGTGGCCCAGGAAATCTGGCCCAGCTGCGACAGGTCTCCGGCGAAATAGGCCTCAAGGGCCCGGCGAATGGCGGTCGGCGCCGTACCGGTCGCCAGGGACACAGGGCCATAGGCGCGGGACAGCAGCCGAACCATGCGGTCTTCATAATCGCCGAAATCCAGCACCCTCAGGCGGCCCTGGTCGTCGGTCACCAGGATGGATTGCCCGACCGGCGTGGCCATCCGGTCAAGGGTCAGTCGTCCTGGCGGCCGGGCGGGCGGCGGGGCGGACGCAGGGCTCAGATCAGGCGGCGGCTTTTGCATCGGCTTTTTCCTGAATGGACACTGCATCGGCGGTCCAGAGATGAAGGGCGGCATAGGCCCGCCAGGGCCGCCAGGCCTCGGCGCGGGCCAGAAGTTCCGCAGGGTTGGGTCTTTGTCCGGCCGAGTCCTCCAGGGCCCGCATCAGGCCGATATCGGCAGCCGGAAAGGCGTCGGGCTCCCGGAGCTGGCGCATGGCGATATACTGAGCCGTCCATTCCCCGATGCCGGGAAGAGCCTTCAGGGCGGAGATCGCGCTGTCCAGATCCTGGCGCGGACCAAACAGGGCCGGATCCGCGACCGAGGCCCCCGCCATGGCGGTCAGGGCCCGGGCCCTGGCTCCCGGCATGCCCAGACTGGTCAGGTCCTCCCCGGCCAGCCGTTCGGCCGTTGGAAAGGCCAGGTCCAGGCCGGGTTGCGCCCAGGCATCCGGCAGGGGCTGACCGTATTGCGCGGCCAGCTTGCCCGCCAGCCTGACAGCGGCCGGGACGGTGATCTGCTGGCCGAGGATGGCCCGGATCGCCAGTTCGAAGCCTTCCCAGGCGCCGGGGACTCGCAGGCCGGGTCGGGCCGCGACCCGACTGGCCAATCCGGGGTCCGTTGAAAGATGAGCCCCGATGACCAGCGGATCAGCCCCCAGGTCGAACACCCTCCGCACCCGGGTCAGGATGGTCGGCAGGACCGCCATGCGCGGAAACCGCACCTGAACGGCCAGCTGGTCCTGTCCGACGGGACGGACCGCCACCGTCCCCATGTCGGGCCCGATGGCGATGGTTCGCGCATACTCGCCCTGGGTCACCCTTTCCACGCCCGGAATGGCCCGCAGCCGCAGGAAGCCGATCATGGCGTCCCAGTCATAGGGCCCACGAAACCGCAGTTTCAGTGTCACGCCGTCGGTCGCGGCTTCCCGGGTCGATCTTCGTCGCAGGGCTGCTGGGGCGCGCTGATACAGGGCCTGAAACGTCTCGTTGAAACGGCGGACGCTGCCAAAGCCGGCCGCCATGGCGATATCGGCCATGGCCAGGTCGGTCTCATGGATCAGCTGCTTGGCCAGCAACACCCGCCGGGTCTGGGCTACCCCGACCGGCGAGGCCCCCAGATGCTGGCCAAACAGCCGGCGCAGTTGCCGCGCCCCGACACCCAGGCGACCCGCCAGCTGCTCGACATCTCCCTGGTCAAGGGCGCCCTCCTCGATAAGGCGGAGGGCCCGGTGAACCGTGTTGGAAGCGCCGCGCCAGGCGCCAAGGTCCGGGGAGGTTTCCGGGCGACAGCGCAGGCAGGCCCGGAAGCCCGCCGCCTCGGCGGCCGCCGCCGACGGAAAGAACCGCAGGTTCTGTGACCTTGGCAGCCTTGCCGGGCAGACCGGACGGCAGTAGATGCCTGTGGTCTTTACGCCGGTGAAGATCTTCCCGTCGAAACGGGCGTCCCGACTGGCGATGGCGCGGTAGCAGGCGTCATGATCAAGGTCCATATGGCCATGATCCATGGAACCAAGGCCCGCGTCTCGCGGTTTTCGGACATCACCGTCACAGCTCTCCGCTTGCGTCCGGCGGCGATCTGGGGTTTTACGCGGGCGCGAACCAAGAATGAACACCGAAGGACTGAATGAAAGATCCCCTGAAGACGGGTTTTACGGACCGTCTCACCGCCGCCGCTGACGCCAAGAAGGCCATGCTGGCCCGGATGAAGCCCAAGCCGACGGTCTCCGACCCCAATTTTGTCGACCGCGCCACCCGCAAGGCTGAAGAGCTCGCGGCCAAACGCGCCCTGCACGAAGCCGAGAAGGAAAAGGCCCGTCAGGAATCGGAGGCCCGCAAGGCTC
Organism: Caulobacter sp.; assembly: GCA_029866155.1. Lineage (GTDB taxonomy): Bacteria > Pseudomonadota > Alphaproteobacteria > Caulobacterales > Caulobacteraceae > Caulobacter. The sequence goes on from JARWZW010000030.1 coordinate 6,390, forward strand.
TGGAAGCCGAAGCAGCCCGCGAGGCCGAGGAAGCCGCCCTGGAAGCCAAGCGCGGTGAGCGCAAGGAACGCAAGGCCCTCAGCAAGGCTGAACAAAAGGCCAAGCGCGATGCCCGTTACGCCGCCCGCAAGGCGCGGAACTGATCGTCGGCGCGTCGCTGCCGGTTGTCGTCAGAAATAGGCAATCAGGCTGAACGTCAGAAACAGGGTGTCGCCGCTGCGGGGCGCGTTGGGGGCTGTATTCAGGAAACGGCCCTTGAACAGGGCCAGCCCATTGGCCTCGAGACGCAGCGCGTCCGGCACAAGCCAGTAGCGGACCCTGCCCTCGACCTGCTGACCGGCAAAATTGCCTGAACCGCCGGTCGCATCCCGCACCGATGTGGTCGAGAAGCTGTCGGTCCGTGAGGCCAGCCACAGCCCGCGATAGGCGACAAAGCCGTCCAGCCGACTGGACGGGGCCACCTCGAGCCGGACGGCTGGCGTCAGGACATTGGCCCGTCCCACGGAGTTGTACAGCCCTGACGGCGCCAGATCGGCCCGCCGCATGCCGAACAGGGTGTCGAACCGGCCAAACCGGCCACCCGGACGATCCCCGCTGGCATAGTCGAATTCCACGGACAGGCGCGGCTTCCATGCGGCATCAAAGCTGTATCCTGAATCCAGATGAACAAAATAAGCCAGGACATTAGCGGGCGGAGCCGTCGCCGCCAGTCCCGTCCGCAGACTTCCAACCTGGCCTATGGTCTCGACCTCAAAGTCCCAGGCCTTGGCCGCTGGCTCCCGAATAAGCCGCAGGCTGACCGTATCGAGGGACCGGTCCCGCGTCGGCCGACCAGGCGAATCCTGCTCTTCGAAATGGATGTAGGAGATCTCGCCCGTGGCGCCGCCGACAGCCCCGTCCAGCAGCCGGCCCTGACTGACGACCGCGCCCCAAAGGGCAAGGTCGTCACTTTCCCGGTCTGGCGCGCCTTCGAGATCCAGGATTGAATCGAGGTCATCCGGACGTCGGGTCTGGGGCTGGACATAGAGGGCTGTCGCCTTCAGGCCTTCGGCCAGCGTGATATCCGTTCTGACGCCGGTGTAGCCATTGGTGGTGTTCCGGAAGTCGTCGGCCGCAACCAGCCGTCGGGACCCCAGATTGACGACGAATCGGCCGGCCTGCAGGGTGGTCCTGCTGCCAGGACCCAGCAGGTCCTTCAAATCGACGCCGACATAGGCCTGAACCGGCTCGAAGGTATTGACCTCGTTTGTGCTGATCGGCGTGCCGCTGTCGGCCCCGTAGGCGCGGCTGTCGAAGATCTCGACCCCGAAACGCCAGGGGCCCGGGCGATACTCCGCAAGCAGGGTTGTGCGGATGCTGGTCAGGCTGTCTGACCCATTGAACCCGGGCCTGGGCTGACCTTCGAGGTGCTCCTGCCGGACCCGGAAGCTGCCGGAGAGCATGACATCTTCCGGCAGTCCGGCCACTGCCGAAACGGACCAGGGCGAAGGCCTGGCCTGGGCTTGGGCCGCTGTGGCGGCCAGGGGAACCCAACCGAGGGTCAGGGCGAGGACCGCCAGCGTCTTCCAGTCCATGTCTTCCCCAGGCCAGGTCATAAACAGGACATTCCGGCACGCCGGACAGTCCTTAAGGCGTCGAATCCGATTGGGTCGATCGCGCTTGGCGCTTAGCATGGCCGAAAGACAGATTTGAGGACACCACCCATGACCACCGACCTATTCTCCCTGGCGGGCCGCACGGCCCTTATCACCGGCGGTTCACGCGGCATTGGCCGGATGATCGCGGCGGGTTTCATCGCCCAGGGCGCCAAGGTCTACATCTCCGCCCGCAAGACCCCCGCCTGCCAGCAGACCGCCGAGGAGATTGGCGCGGTCGCCCTGCCGGCCGATGTCTCGACCCTGGAGGGCATGAAGGCTCTGGCCGAGGCCTATGGCGCCCGCGAGTCCAGCCTGGACATCCTGGTCAACAACGCCGGCGCCGCCTGGCTGGCTCCCTTCGACGACTTCCCGGAAAAGGGCTGGGACAAGGTCATGGACCTGAACGTCAAGACCCCCTTTTACCTGACCGCCGCGCTTGCGCCGATGCTGCGGGCCAGCGCCTCGGCTGACCGGCCGGCCAAGGTGATCAATATCGCCTCCATCGACGGCATCTCGGTCAATCCGCAGGAGACCTATCCCTATGCCGCCAGCAAGGCCGGCCTGATCCATCTGACCCGGCGCATGGCCAAGACCCTGATCGCCGACAACATCGTGGTCAGCGCTATCGCCCCTGGCGCCTTCGCCAGCGAGATGAACATCGCCGCCCGGGACCAGGCCGAGGCCGTCGCCGCCCGGGTTCCCGCCAGGCGGATTGGACGGGACGAGGACATGGCCGGGGCGGCCATCTATCTGGCCTCGCGCGCCGGGGACTATGTGGTGGGCGCGACCCTCACCGTCGACGGCGGGGTCGCCTATTGCTGATCAGAACCGGCGGCGGGCGGCCTTGCTGAGGGCGCCCACCGAGGCGGCGGCGAACTCGCCGGTGCGCCAGGCCGTGGCGCGGTCGTCCGCCTCGCCCCGGGCGGCGGCCACACCGTCCAGGGTCATGACCGTCCAGGTCCAGCGGGCATTTTCCGGGCGGACGAATAGGGCGTAGCCCGGGTTGCTCCGGGTCGACGGGTTGGGGGTCATCGGACGTTCTCCTCAGGATGTCCGCTAACCATGATCCGGGCCGGTGCAGCCATGACCGTCGTCACGGCGCCGATTCGGTGCAGATGCGCTGCGGCCTTGGGGCCAGGGTCAGGCCAGGGGCGCCCGGACCTCGAATCGCGCGCCGGAGTCAGAGGCCGTCCAGCGGATGGTTCCCTGGCTGGCGGCCAGCAGGGACCGGGCGATGGGCAGGCCCAGGCCGGTTCCGCCCGCAGCCCGGCGACTTGTGAAGAAGGGCTCGAACAGCCGGTCGCGATCGGCCTCGGCCACACCGGGACCATCGTCCTGGACGGCGATCAGGACCTGTCCCGCCAGCTGCCGGACGCTGATCGCCACCCGGGTCGCCCCGGCCTGGCGGCTGTTTTCCAGCAGAGTGGCCATGACCGTCTCAAGGGTCATTTCGGGAACCGCCACGGCGGGCAGTCCCGCCGGCAGGTCCATGGTGATCTCGGGGCCGGACTCGGCCTGCAGATCAACCGTGCGGCGGAGGCTGGCAGCCAGGTCGGCCGCCACCCCGGCCTCGGGCCTGGCCATGTCGGCCCGGGCGAGATCGAGAAGCCGGGTGACCAGCCGCGACAGGCGGCGGTTGTCGGCGGCGATATTGTCGAGGAACCGGCGGCGTTCGGCCGGGCTCATGGTTTCGAAATGGTCCTGCAGCAGTTCCGCCGCCCCGCCGATGCCGGCCAGGGGGGTCTTGAACTCGTGGCTGATCGCCGCTGCGAAGTCCCTCAGATAGCGGGAGCGACGGTCGATGGCCGCCGCCATTTCCCGGAAATCGTCATAGAGAGCCCGGATCTCGATGGCCGCCGTGACCGGGGTGTCGGGGGTGGTCCCGCGCCCGGCAGACACTTCCCGGGCCGCCCGGCTGAGGGCCTCGATAGGCCGGGCGATGCCCCGGGACACAAGGCCGGCCATAACCACCAGCAGACCCAGGGTCAGGACCAGTCCCAGGCCGAACTTGATGCGGTCCTCATAGAGCCCGCGAAACAGGGCCCGGGGCGATCGCGACAGCAACAGGACACCCACAGACCTTCCGGCGACCTTGATGGGCCGGGCATGATGGATCCGGAGGGCCGAGGCCCGGCTGAGCCATTCGAAACTGTAGCGGGGCCGGTAGTCGCCATTGCGGCGCAGGACCGTGCGGGGCGAACCGTCCAGGGCCGCTACCACCTCGGGCAGGCCGGCCAGGGAGCCGCCCTGGCCATGGCCGCGCACCACCACCCCCTGGCGATCCAGAACCAGGACCGAGGCCAGGGTCGTCTGGACCGAGCGGTCGATCACCGGCCCCATCAGGGCTGTGGCGGTTACGGCCGCCGGGTCGGCGGGCGGCCCGGCCATGGGGGCCGGCCGCTCTGACAGGATCGGGGTGGCGCTGAGGTCAATGGTGGTGCGCTCTGGCCGGTAATAGCCGTCCGCCCGGGTGTCGATGGGCCCCTGGGGCGGGGCGCCCGGCCAGTCAGCTGTGGCCACGGCCGCCAGGACGGCGCCCTGGGCGACCAGCTCGGCCTCGGTCTGGCGGATCAGGGTGTTTTCATAGACCCGCAGGAACAGGGCGCCGGCTACGGGTATGGCCGCGACCAGCAAAAGCACCGCCAGCAGGATGGTGCGCAGCCGCAGGGCCGGCCAGTAGCGTTTCGCCAGGTCCTTGACCGCCTTGATCACGCGGCTGGGCCTCCGCCCTGGCAGGGCCCGAGGCGATAGCCCACCCCGGCCTTGGTCTCGACCACGTCAAGCCCGCCCATCGCCGCGAACTTGCCCCTCAAGTTCCGGATATGGCTGTCCACCGTCCGGTCGGTGATGGCAAAGCCCGGGCCATGCAGGCGGTCGATGATGGCGTCGCGGCTGAACACCCGGCTGGGCGCCGCCGCCAGGGCCGAGAGGATGCCGAACTCGGTCACGGTCAGGGAGACTTCCGTTCCGGCCCAACGCGCGGTCCAGGCCTCAGGGTCCACAGACAAACGGCCATGGACCAGCCCCCGGGCCGCGGCGGCTTCCGGCGGTGCAGCCGTCGGCGATCCCGAGGCCCGGCGAAGGATTGCGCCAATCCGGGCTGTGACCTCCCGGGGACTGAAGGGCTTGACCACATAGTCGTCGGCGCCCAGCTCGATCCCAAGCACCCGGTCGATCTCGTCGTCGCGGGACGACAGGAACAGGATCGGCGTCTGGCCCTTTGCCCTCAGGCGTCGGCAGACCTCCAGCCCGTCCAGTCGCGGCATGTTGATGTCCAGCACAACAAGGTCCGGCGCCGCCGCCTCCACGGCCTCAAGCGCCTCCACCCCGTCCTGGGCCTGGCGGGTGGCGTAGCCCGCCTTGGTCAGGGCGAAATCCAGCAGTTCGCGGATATGGGGGTCGTCATCGACGATCAGGATGGAGCGGGACATGGACGGCATCATTGTGAAACGGGACCCCGGGTCAATGCAGCGCGCAACCTGACCGCTCCGGATGCAGCCCTGAGCCGGACACCATGCAGATGTGGTGCAGAGCGCCAGAGCATGTTCCGATAAGTGGGAAGCGGTTATCGGAACATGCTCTAACACTTTGAATCAGAGCCTGTTTTTCCAGTATGATCGGTTCGATCATAATGGAACAGGCTCTAGGCCCCCCGCCGGTCCTCATCCAGACTTCGCAGGGGCGAGAGGGCATAGACCAGGGCGAGGGTCGCCAGCATCAGCAGGCCCGGGACCAGGACCGCCATATGGGGGCCGATCGCCTTGGCGAGAAAGCCATAGGCCACGGCGCCCAGGGGACCGCCGCCCATTAGACCCAGGGTGAAGATCGACAGGATCCGTCCCCGACTTTCGGCCGGGGCATGATGCTGGACCAGACCCCGGCCCAGGGTCATGGCCACGCCGCCGCCCAGGCCCCAGATGAAGTTCAGTCCGCAGAAGGCCCAGAAGGGCAGGGACAGGGCGCAGGCCACCAGCACCGCTCCGCCCGTGGCGAGGGCCGCCAGATACAGCAGGCCCTTGCGGCGGATATGGCCGATCCGCACCAGGACCAGGGCCGAGACCATGGAGCCCGTCCAGAAACAGAGGCTGAACAGGGCCAGGGCCGAGGCGACATGGGTCTTGTCCGGGTCGGCCTGGAAATAGCTTTCGACGATCAGCGGGAGCAAAACATAGAAGCTGCCCATGAAACAGATTCCCATGGCCACGGCGCAGATCATCACGGCGGCGATCACCGGGATGCCGGCGGCCGCCTGAAGACCGCCGGCGATGTCCCCCGCCATCCGGCGGAGCAGAGGGCTGTCGCCGGACTGAGGCCGGTGTTCGGGAGGCCTGGGCCGCAGGCGGACCGCCGCCCAGGTGGCGGAGACCATCAGGACCGACAGGGCCAGCAGCAGGGGCCCCACTCCGATGAAGGGTGCGGCGATGGCGCAGACCATCCCGAGGATCTGGGCGGCGAACTGGGCCAGGGCGGCGAAGCTGACCGCCTTCTGGATGCCGAAGGCGTCGCGGGACGGGGCGACCTGGCTCAGCAGGCTGTCCCGGGCCGGAATGGCGAAGGCCCCGATGGTTCCGACGACCAGGGCATAGGCGATGGTCAGTCCGTAGGTCAGATGGCCGGTGGTGATCATCAGTCCCAGGGCCAGGAAGGTGATGACCGTCAGCCCGCAGGCGATGATGACGATTCGCTGGGGGTTTCCACGGTCCGCAACGAAGCCTCCGATCAGGATCAGGAGGGTGGTGGGCAACTGAAGGCACATCTGGGCCAGGCCGAACCGGACCTCGTTCTCCTGCAGCAGGATCCGGACGATGTAGGGGAACAGCACCATCTGCACCCCAAACGCCAGGTACCAGGCGCCGTGGGTGAACAGATAGGCGCCAAAGCCTGTCGAGACGCCGGGCGCCGGGACTTCCGGGGCCGGGGCAGCCGGAACCGGTGGCGCGCCTGGGCGGCCCGGCTCCGGCCCGGGGGATTGCGGCCCTATCTGCGGGTGCCCAGCAGGTTTCGGGCCACAACCCATTTGTGGACCTCGGTCGGGCCGTCATAGATTCGCATGGTCCGCACCTTGGCCGCCATCAGATGCAGCGGCAGTTCGCGGGTCATGCCCATGGCGCCGAAGGTCTGCATGGCCCTGTCGATGACCTCCCAGGCCATCTCGGTGGCATAGGCCTTGATCATCGAGATCTCGGTGCGCACGTCGCGGCCCTGGTCCATCTTCCAGGCGCAGTCATAGGTCATCAGCCGGGCGGCATGGATGCGGGTCGCCGCGTCCGTCACCCAGAACTGAATGGCCTGGCGCTCCGACAGGGGCACACCGAAGGTTTTGCGCTGCGGGGCGTACTCGATGATCATGTCCAGGGCCCTCTGGGCCAGACCGATGGACCATGCGGCCATTTCGCAGCGGCGGGTGCCCAGCCGCACCTGCATGGGGGCAAAGCCCTGGCCTTCGGTCCCCAGCAGCTTCCAGCCCGGCACCCGGCAGTCTTCCAGCGCCACCTCATAGGTGACTTCCGTTCCGATCATCGGGATGGCCCGCAGCACCTTGAAACCGGGCGTCTCGCGATCGACCAGGAAGGCCGACATGCCGCCCCGGCTGCCCTTTTCCTTGTCGGTCACCGCCATCAGGATGGTGAAGTCGGCCTCGGCCGCCCGGGTGATCCAGATCTTGCGGCCGTTGATCACCCAGTCGTCGCCGTCGCGCTCGGCGCGGGTCAGCATGCCGGAGGGATCGGCGCCGGCGCCCGGCTCGGAAATACCGATGGCGGAAATGGTCTCGCCCCGGGCATAGGGGGCCAGATAAGCCTCCTTCTGCTGTTCATTGACCGTGGTCATCAGCATCCGCAGGTTGGGGCTGTCCGGCGGCAGGGTATAGGCGGTGATGGTCCGGCCCAGGGCCTCATTGACCGCCACCATGGCCACATGCGGCAGGTCATAGCCCCCCACATCGACCGGGGCGTCCAGGCTCCAGAGACCCAGGTCCTTGGAAACCTTGTCGATCCGGGCCTTTTCCTCATGGGTCAGGACGGCCGGTTGGCCACTGGCCTCCCGCTGCAGGATGGCCGGCTCCATGGGGATCAGTTCGTCCTCGACAAACCGCCGGACCAGGTCCGCCAGCATGCGATGGTCTTCGTCGAGCTCGAAATTCATGGCGGTCTCCTTCGTCCTGGATGGCGCAGGGGGCGGTGATTTGAAGTCAGTCTAGCAAGGCCTCCGCTAGGGAGGGGAAGCCGTGAATCCGACCGTTCAGGGTTCCCGGCGGATTGTGTTGGCTTCGCCGGGCGGCGCCTGGTCGATGACCAGCACCACCACCGGCGCCGCACCCAGCGCCGTGCCGGTATGCCACTGGCCCCGGGCCTCGATGATCGTGTCGCCGGGGCCAAATTCCTTCGACCCGCCGGTGTCCAGGTTGCTGACCCTCAGCTGGCCGGACTCGACATAGGCGCAGCGCGCATGGGGATGCTTGTGGACCGGCAGGCTGGACCCCGCCGCGATCACCACCCGGCTGACTGTCACCGCCGCCGGCCCCTGGGGCAGCAGGATCGGCTGGCCCGAATTGGTCGCCTCGAACCGTCCCAGCACCGTCGCCTCCTGGGCCATGGCGGGCGCCGCCAGGGTCGCCAGGGTCAGAAGGACAGGGGCCAGGGCCTTGCCGGCGGCGAAAAGGGTCATGCGCATGGTCGGTCGAACTCCTCCCCTCTTTTGGCCCGACTGGGCCGCTGAGGGAAGCGCCCTCAATAGTTCTTCCTCTCCGGGGAAGATGAACGATCGCGAAAGCGATGGTGGAAGGGGTCCCCACCGGCGGGTCCGCGGCGAAGGCATCGCCGCCGCCTTTCCGCTATAATGCCCCCATGACTCGCGCCCCCACCCTGCCCGACGCTCCCCTGCCCGACGCCGCCGCCGGAAACTGGGTGGATCGGCATGCGCCGGCGGGGCTGCGGCCCTGGCTGAAGCTGGGGCGGTTTGATCGGCCGGCCGGGATCTGGCTGCTGATGCTGCCGGGCTGGATGGGCATCGCCCTGGCCGGCGCCATGCAGCAGCGCTGGCCGGACCCGGTCCTGATGGTCCTGTTCCTGGCGGGGGCGGCCCTGATGCGGGCGGCGGGCTGCGCCTATAACGACATCGTCGACCGGGACATCGACGCCAGGGTCGCCCGGACCGCCCTGCGGCCCATCCCGGCGGGCCAGATCAGCCTGAAACAGGCCTGGGCCTTCGTGCTGGGCTGCTGTGGCCTGGGCTTCCTGATCCTGCTGACCCTCAATGTCTGGGCCGTCGGACTGGGGATCGCCTCTACGGCCCTTGTGGCGGCCTATCCCTTCATGAAGCGGATCACCTGGTGGCCCCAGGCCTGGCTGGGCCTGACCTTCAACTGGGGGGCGCCCATGGGGTTTGCCGCAGCGCTGGGCGGCGCCAGCCTGATCCCCCTGGGAACGCCGGCGCCATTCGTGGCGCTCAGCCCCTGGCCCGCCGTCCTGCTCTATGGCGCCCTGATCTTCTGGACCCTTGGCTATGACACCATCTACGCCGTCCAGGACCTGGAGGACGACGCCCTGGCCGGGGTGAAATCCTCGGCCCGGCGCCTGGGCGACAACGCGCCCCGGGGGGTGCTGGTCTTCTATGGCCTGTGTTTCGTGCTGGTGCTGATGGCCGGCTCCCTGGGGGGGCTGGGGCCCCTGGCCCTGCTGCCGCTTGGGCTGTTCGGGCTACATCTGTCGCGGCAGGCGGCCAGACTGCGGCTGGATGATCCCGCCCTGGCTTTGAGACTGTTCAAGTCCAACACCCTGGCCGGCCTGCTGCTGGTGGCGGCCCTGGTGGCCGGCCTGTGGCGACCAGCGGGGTTCTAAAGGCCTCCCCCTTCAAGTCTGGCGCCCCTTTCAAGCCGGATGGGGGCATGAGATGTTCGCCCCATGGCCGTCGCCGCCCGCGTCAAACCCACCGACTATTTCACGCCGCAGGAATGGGCGCCTCTGGCGGCGCGTTCTCGCTGGATGGGCCTGTGGCTGGTCGCCCATGCCTGGTTGACCATCGCCGCCGCCATGGCCCTGGTCGTCCTGCTGCCCAACTCCCTGACCTGGCTGCTGGCGGTGATGATCATCGGCGGCCGTCAGCTGGGCCTAGCCATCCTGATGCATGACGGGGCCCATGGCTGTCTGCATCCGGAGCTGAAGGTCAATGACTGGGTGGGAAACTGGCTCTGCGGCGCCCCGACCAACGCCGACCTGCCGCGCTATCGCGATTATCACATGGGCCATCACAAGTACGCCCAGCAGGCCGAGGATCCGGACCTTGGCCTGTCGGCGCCCTTTCCCATCACCCGCAAGTCACTGTACCGCAAGCTGATCCGCGACCTGACCGGCCAGACCTTCTACAAGCAGCGGATCGCCCCTTCCATCGCCGCCTTCCGGGACGGCGCCCGAAAGGGCGTGCCTCTGGCCAAGACGGCGGCCGGAGTCCTGGCCTTCTGGCGCCCCTTCCTCATCTTCAACGGCCTGATGTGGGCCGTCCTGATCCTTGCAGGGCTCTGGTGGGTCTGGCCGGCCCTGTGGCTGGTCCCCATGGCCACCTGGTATCCGATGATCACAAGGCTGCGGAACATCGCCGAGCATGCCTGTATCGCCAAGGACGAGCCCGACCCCCTGCGCCATGCCCGCACCACCCATGCCGGCCCCATCGCCCGCCTGTTCCTGGCCCCCTACTATGTGAACTATCACTGCGAGCATCATATGTTCATGCATGTGCCCTGCTGGAACCTGCCGAAGGTCCACAGGCTGCTGGCGGCCAAGGGTGTGACGGCGGGGATGCTGACGGCCCCCGGCTATGGCGCCGTTCTGGACCTTGCGGCGGGACGGCCGGCCGTCGCTTGATCCAGGACCGGACGGCGTTCATCCTCGAAAACACGCGGCTGCAGGTTCCGCCCCATACGCCGGAACTGCGACTGCATCTGGCCGACGAGATCACCCCCATCTGGCGGCTGACCGAAGAGCGCCTGGCCGAGATCGGCCTGCCGCCACCCTTCTGGGCCTTTGCCTGGGCCGGCGGCCAGGCCGTGGCGCGGCATGTGCTGGATCACCCTCATCTGGTGGCCGGCAAGCAGGTGCTGGACTTCGCCACGGGCTCGGGACTGGTGGCCATCGCCGCCATGCTGTCGGCGGCAAAAAGCGTGCTGGCCAGCGATGTCGATGATTTCTGCGGACCGGCCGTCGCCTTGAACGCCGCCGCCAACGGTGTGCAGGTCACCTATACCGCCAGCGACCTGCTGGATGGACCGGTTCCGGACGGGATCGAGGTCATACTGGCAGGCGACATCTGCTACGAACAGCCCCTGGCGGGCCGGGTCCTGGCCTGGTTGACGCGGGCAAGGGCAGAGGGGCGCACCGTGCTGATCGGCGATCCCATGCGGACCTATTTTCCCCGCGAGGGCCTGATCAAGCTGGCCGAATACCAGGTCCCCACGACCCGGGAACTGGAAGATTTCGAGGTCAAGCGGACCAGCGTCTGGGCCTTTCCCTGACGCGGTGACGTCAGGTCTCGGACCAGACCGCCATCTCATTGCCGGCCGGGTCGCGGAAATGAAACCGCCGCCCCCCCGGAAAGCTGAAGATCGGCTTGACGATCTCGCCGCCCGCCGCCGCCACCTTGCCCGCCATGGCCTCGAGGTCGTGGGCATAGAGAATGACCAGCGGCCGATCGGTCGCCTCGCCAGGACTGGAGTCAAAACCGCCGTCGATCCCCTCGTCAAATCCCGCATAGTCCGGGCCATAGTCGATGAAGGTCCAGCCGAAGGCGGCCGTGTAAAAGGCCTTGCTGTCCGGCAGGGTCCCGCCGGGCAGTTCCACATAGTCGATCTTGCCGTCTTGACGCATGACGCCTCCTGTATGTTCCTACTTTGTTTCAGGCAAGCGGCAGGGTCAAGTTTGGTCCAACCTAGAGCCTGTTCGGTTGTGATCGAACCGATCAAAACGGAAAAAAGGCTCTGATTCAGAGTGTTAGAGGGTGGTCCGATAGCCGCTTCACACTTGTCGGAACATGCTCTAGCGCGTCTGGCCCCCATCCACCGGCACGACGGCGCCGTGAACAAAGCTGGCGCGATCGCTCATCAGGAAGGCCGCCATGGTTCCGATTTCCTCAGGGGTTCCAAAGCGGCGCAGGGGCACCTCGCGCTTGAGCCAGCGGTTCCAGTTGTCGGCCCTCTCACCGGTCGACCGGGCCTCCCAGTCGCCGCCGGGGAAGATGATGTTACCCGGCGCGATACAGTTGACCCGCACGCCGGAGGCCCCGGTGATCCTTGCCAGCTCCTTGGTCAGGTGATTCACCGCCGCCTTGGCCGTGCCGTAGGTCAGGGGCGTGCCCAGGGCGCCCAGGCCGGCGATGGAGCTGATGAACAGGATGGAGCCCCTGCCCCTCGGCTGCATCAAACGATAAGCGCCCCGCGCCAGCCGCCAGGCCGAACCCAGGTTCTGGGAAAATCCCGCATCCCAGGTGTCGTCATCGACCTCCGCCCCCGGAGGACAGGGATGCAGGCCGACATTGGCGACCGCGCCATGAATCGGCCCCAGCGCCGCTTCCGCCCCGGCCAGGGCGGCCTCGATCACCGCCGTCTCGCGCAGGTCGCCGGCCATGGACCACAGGCTGTCGGCGCCATAGGTCTCCGCCAGCCGGGCCCGGGTCTCTTCCAGGGCCTCAGCCCCCCGGGCAGTGATGGCGACGCGGGCGCCCTCGGCCAGGCAGGTCTCCACGATCCCCAGGCCGATGCCGCGGCTGGCGCCGGCGACAAAGATGGTCTTGCCCTTGAGTCCCAGGTCCATGGCGTTCCTCCTCAGTCTGTTTTGACCAGAGTGGAGGACGGTCCCCTGCGTCATGCAAGGGCCGACCGCTAAAGCCTGAGCAGCGCCCGCAGGCCATAGGCGACCAGGGCCGTGGCCAGGGTCCCGCTGATCGCCAGGCCGAAGAACCAGGCCAGCCTGTGGGTCAACGGCGCCTGCGGCTCGTCGGCTTTTGGCGGGCCCTCAATGATATCCGGCATCGGCGGCCACCTTTCCCCGGAAGATCCAGTAGACCCAGGCGGTGTAGCCCAGGATCACCGGGAGCAGGATCCCGACGCCCCAGAGCATGAAGGCCAGGGCGCCGTCCTCGTTGGCCGCCATCCGGAAGGTGACGTCATAGGGAATGATATTGGGAAAGAAGCCGGCGGCCAGGCCGATATAGCCCGACAGGAAGACCAGCAGGGCCCCCAGGAACGGCGCATGGTGCGAACGCCTCCACAGCCCCCAGGCGACGATGGCAAGGCCTGCCAGCCCCGCCAGAGGGATGGGCAGATGGATGAGGAGCGTCCCCAGGTCGAAGCCGTCAGCGGCAAAACCCCATCGTTCCGCGACCCGTGGATGGATCAGCAGGGTCGCGAGACTGACCCCGGCCAGCAGCAGGGCGGTGGCGGCGGCCGCAACTGTGGCCCACCGCCGCGCATCCTCATGCAGCAAGCCCTCGGTCCGCCAGAGGATCCAGCCGGAGCCGAGCAGGGCGTAGCCGGCGACCAGTCCAATGGCGACCAGCAGGCTGTAGGGAGTGGCCCAGTCGAAGGCCCCGCCGGCGAAGGCCCCGTTGGCAACCGTAATGCCCTGGACGAAGCCGCCCAGAACCAGACCCTGGGCCAGGGCCGCGGTCAGGGAGCCGCCGGCAAAGGCGGCCGTCCAGAGGGCCTTGCCCCGCTCGCGTCCATGCAGCCGGAACTCGAACGCTACGCCGCGCAGGATCAGGGCCAGCAGCATCAGCATCAGGGGCAGATAGAGGGCCGGGCCCAGGATGGCGTAGGCCATGGGAAAGGCCGCGAAAAGTCCGCCGCCGCCCAGGACCAGCCAGGTCTCGTTGCCGTCCCAGTAGGGGGCGATGGAGTTCATCATCGCATCCCGCTCTTCGGGTCCCCGGGCAAAGGGAAAGAGGATGCCGACCCCCAGGTCGAAGCCATCCAGCAGAACATACATCAGCACGGCCACGGCGATCAGCCCGGCCCAGATCAGCGGCAGGTCGAGGGTCATGAGCGGTCTCCCTCAGGATTCCGGGGCGCGCGCTCGCCGGACTCCGGTTCATCCGGCGCAGCGGCCATCGGACTGCCGGGCGCCCGATCGTCGATCTCGGGCGCAGGCTCATCCGGCCCGGCGCCCCTGGCCATCAGCCGCAGGATGTAGAGGGCCCCTGCGCTGAACACGACGGCATAGACCGCGATGAACCCCAGCAGGGTCGCTGAAACCTGACCTGCGCCGACCGGAGATACGGCGTCAGCCGTTCGCAGCAGGCCGGTGATCACCCAGGGCTGACGGCCAACCTCGGTGACGATCCAGCCGCAGATCACGGCGACGAACCCCATGGGCCCCATCAGGACGCAGGCGCGAAGCAGCCAGGTCGCCCGTTCGGGCCCGCCGCGGCAGCATCGCCAGGTGCCCCAGATTCCCAGACCGATCATCGCCAGACCCAGCCCTACCATGATCCTGAAGGACCAGTAGACCAGGCCGACAACCGGCCAGTCCTCCTTTGGCCAGCTGTCCAGACCCCGGATCACCGTTTCCCTGGGCACGCCCTGGATCAGATTGCCGATCCCGGGGATGGCGACCTCGCCATGGGTCTTTGCCGCCTTGCGGTCCGGAATGCCCACCAGACTCTGGGCCTGGTCGGGGCCGGTCTTCCAGTAGGCCTCGATGGCGGCCAGCTTCAGGGGCTGGTGATCGCGGACCAGCACCCCGGACTCGTGGCCCACGGCCAGTTGCAGCGGCGCGACGATGGCGAACATGCCGATGGCCATGCGCAGCGCCATCCGCGATTCCGGCTGCTCGGGGTCGCGCAGCAAGACAAAGGCGCTGGCCCCGCCCACCGCCAGGGCCGTGGTCAGGAAGGCCGCCAGGGACATGTGCATCAGCCGGACCGGGAAGGTGGGATTGAAGACCACGGCCCACCAGTCGGTGGCGATCAGCCCACCATCCGGCAGGATGGCGAAGCCGGTTGGGAACTGCATCCAGCTGTTGGCCGACAGGATCCAGAAGGCCGAAATCAGGGTGCCGATCGCGACCAGCAGTGTGGCGGTGAAATGCAGGCGGGGCCCGACCTTTTTCCAGCCGAAGAGCATGATCCCCAGGAAGCTGGCCTCGAGGAAGAAGGCCGTCAGGACCTCGAAGGCCAGAAGAGGGCCCAGCACCGGCGCCGAGACCTGGGCGAAGACGCTCCAGTTGGATCCGAACTGGTAGCTCATCACCACGCCGGACACGACGCCCATGCCGAAGCTCAGGGCGAAGATCTTGACCCAGAACAGATAGAGATTGCGGAACACCTCGCGACGGGTGGCCAGCCACAGGCCTTCGAGGACCGCCAGGAAGCTGGCCAATCCTATGGAGAAACTCGGAAAAATGATGTGGAAGGCGATGGTGAAGGCGAACTGCAGCCTTGCCAGCAACAGGGCGTCGAAGTCCGTCATGCCATCATCCCACCGCGCCGGACTGGTTCAATCCAGGCCCGGGGGTTCTAACGCAGAACCCCCGTCATTGGATGCAGTGACAAGGCGTCGCGGCCCTGGCCTGTCGGGTCAGGCCGCGTCAGCTGAGAACTGCAGTCCGGCCAGCTTGGCATAGAGCCCGCCCCTGGCCACCAGTTCGCCATGGGTGCCCTGTTCGACGACCCGGCCATCTTCCATCACAACGATCCGGTCAGCCCGCAGCACCGTCGCCAGACGGTGGGCGATGACCAGGGTGGTGCGCCCCCCCATGGCCTCGTCCAGGGCCTTCTGGACCAGCCGTTCGTTTTCGGCGTCCAGGGCGCTGGTGGCCTCGTCCAGCAGCAGGATCGGCGCTTCCCGAACCAGGGCCCTGGCGATGGCGAGGCGCTGCTTCTGGCCCCCTGACAGGGTCTTGGCCCGCTCGCCGACCGGGCTGTCATAGCCCTCGGGCAGGGCGGCGATGAAACCGGCCGCCTCGGCGGCAGCGGCGGCCTCGGCCACCTCCGCGTCGCTGGCCCCGTCCCGGCCGAACCTGATGTTGTCCCTGGCGGAACCGGAAAACAGGGCGGCGTCCTGGGCGACCAGGGCCATGCGCGAGCGCACCTCGCCCGGATCGGCGTCGGTCAGGTTGACGCCGTCCAGGCGGATGACTCCGGACTGGGGATCGTAGAACCGCAGCAGCAGGCGAAACACCGTGCTCTTGCCGGCGCCCGAGGGGCCCACCAGGGCCACGGTCTCTCCCGGCCGGATCTGCAGGTCGAAGCCACGCAGGGCAGGCAGGTCGGGCCGGCCGGGATAGGCGAAGGTCACCTGTTCAAAGGCGACCGCGCCCCGGGCCGGGGACGGCAGGGCGACGGGATGGGCCGGGGCGGCGATGTTGGGCCGGGCTGCGAGCAGTTCCGAAATCCGCAGCATGGCTCCGGAGGCCTTCTGCACGTCTCCCCAGACCTCACCCAGCATGCCGACGCCACTGGCCGCCATGATGGAAAGGAAGGCGAACTGGATCAGATCCCCCGGTGTCATCTGGCGGTTGATCACCGCATGGGCGGCGG
Organism: Caulobacter sp.; assembly: GCA_029866155.1. Classification (GTDB taxonomy): domain Bacteria; phylum Pseudomonadota; class Alphaproteobacteria; order Caulobacterales; family Caulobacteraceae; genus Caulobacter. The sequence continues at coordinate 22,550 of JARWZW010000030.1, forward strand.
CCCAGAGGACCAGGGTCACGCCTCCGAACACCAGGCAGATGACAACCGCCGTCATGCCTGCCCGGGCTGTCAGCCGCGCCATGGACTTGGCGAAGGCGCTGTCGACGGCGGCGCTGAACCGGTTGCCGGCCAGGGTTTCGCGATTGAAGGCCTGGACCGTCTCCAGGGCGTCGAGGCTTTCACCGGCAAAGGCGACCGCATCGGCGAACCGGTCCTGGGCCTGGACCGACAGGCTGCGGACCCTGCGGCCAAACAGGAACATCGGCGCGACCACCACCGGGGCCAGCAACATCACGAACAGGGTCAGCTTCGGGCTGACCAGGGCCATGACCACGGTCGCCCCGATCAGGGTCAGAAGATTTCGCAGGGCGATGGAGGCCGAGGACCCCACCAGGGTTTCGACGATGGTGATGTCGGTGGTCATCCGCGACAGCACCTCGCCGGTGCGGGTCGACAGGAAGAAGGCAGGATCCAGGGTCAGGACATGGCGGTAGAGGGTCTTGCGAAGGTCAGCCACCACCTGCTCGCCCAGACGCGAAATAAAATAGAACCGGCAGGCGCTGGTGACGGCCAGAAGGATTGCGACCGCGCCAAGCCCGAGAAAGGCGGTGTTGAGGGCGGCGTGCGAACCGCTGAGGAAGCCCTTGTCCACGACCAGCTTGGCGGCTCCGGTCATGCCCAGAGTCGCCACGGTCGAGCCGATCAGAAAGGCGAAAGCCCCGGCCGCAAAGCCCCAATGGGCGCGAACGAAGGGCAGTAGCCGGGTGAGGTTTCGAACGTCTCGGGACTTTTCACGGCGGTTGACCGCCTCGGTCATGGCCTGGGCCAACTCGGCCCCGGCGCCCGGGCGGCCGTCCACCTTGGCCTGTCCCGCGTCTGTACTGCTCATTCCGGCCCCTTGCCTTGTCGTGCGGCCTTATGTATAGCCGCCCGTCTCGCGGACGACCCCGCGATCCACATCATTATGCCGCTTTAAGTCGGTTGGACCGCCCGATGAAACAAGACACCCATCCCGACTATCATTTCATCACCGTGGTGATGACCGATGGCTCCAGCTATCAGACCCGCTCCACCTATGCCAAGGAGGGTGCTGTCCTGAACCTGGATATCGATCCCTCGACCCACCCGGCCTGGACCGGCGGCAACCAGCACCTTCTGGATCGCGGTGGCCGCGTCAGCCGCTTCAACGCAAAGTTCGGCGCCTTCACCAAGAAATAAGCAGTCCCGCGCTGTCCCATTCGGGCGGCGCAGGATTCATGACGAGGCCGGCCCTGCGGAAACGCGGGCCGGCTTTTTCGTGCGCGGATTTTGGGGAAGGCGAACGACCTGGAGTCTGGCCCGGCAAGCGTGAAGCGGTTCTCGGCCCATTCTCCAACTCTTTGAACCAGAGCCTGTACCCGGCCGCCGCGCAGATCAGTTGGCGCCGGCGAAAGCGTCCCTCAGGCGATCGAACTGGCTCAGAACCGCATTGGGGGCCTCGGCCTCGCCAACCTCGAGATACATCTTCCTGTCCAGGTGCCGGACCCGATCATAGAGCCGGGCGGACCGGTCCAGCAGGTCCAGTAGGCCCATGGGCAGGGGTTCTTCCGGCGCTCCTGCCAGGCAGACCGCCTCGGCGCTCAGCCGGTAGCGCTCGTCACAGGCGGCGTCGGCCAGCATGTCGCCTTCCCGCACAGCCCGTTGCACCAGCAGCCAGCTGGCCACCTGCATCAGACGGGTCGTGAGACGCATGCTCTCGGAGGCATAGGCCAGGGCTCCGTTGCGGGAGAGCAGCTTGGATTCCTGCCGCCCGCCGCCGTCCAGATAGGCCGCCGTCTCCTCGACCAGGTCCATTCCCTCCTGGAAGGTGCGCTCAAAAAGCTCTGACCGGGCGAAATCGGCAATCACGCCGGCGCGCCACGGCGCCGTCGCCAGCGCTCCAAGATCGTTCATGGACACTCCGCCCCAAAGCTCTCAACAGAACGGCGCCAATGGCCGCTCGATGGTTCGACTGCAACGCCCGTGCCAGAGCCGGATCGGGTCCGTCCGTGCCCGGCCCGGGATTCAGCCATTCTTGAAATTGAACAGGGCGTCCGCCGCCGACTTGGTCGCCTGTTTCCGGGCGATCTGGGCACGGCTGCGGGCGATTTCAGCCTCCAGGACCTCGATACGCTCCTCTAGTTCCGACACACCGTAGATTTCGAGATCCTCGCGGGTCAGGGCCTTCAGGCCATCCCCCGGCAGGGGCCTGGCGCCCGCCGGTTCATCCATCATCGCCCTCTCTCCTCGCCGCGCCCTATCGCGAAAGTCCGGGTTCTGGCCTATCTGAGCCCTCAAGCCCGACCTTCGCAAGCCAAAGGAACGCCAAGCCATGTCCCAGACCAACATGACGGCCATCACCATCGAGGGCGGCAAGGGTCCGGCAGAAGCCCTGCGGCCTGAAACGGCGCCAATTCCCCAGCCGGGCGAGGGCGATGTGCTGATCCGGGTCAGGGCGGCAGGGGTCAACCGGCCGGACCTGCTGCAGCGGATGGGCTATTATCCCCCGCCCCCCGGCGCCCCGGCCACGCTTGGCCTCGAAGCGGCGGGTGAAGTCGTCACCGGCGCCGGGCGCTGGAAGGCCGGCGACCGGGTCTGCGCCCTGCTGGGCGGCGGCGGCTATGCGGAATTTGTCGCCGTGGACGCCCGGCACGCCTTGCCTATCCCGGCAGGTCTGGACTTTACCCAGGCCGCCAGCCTGCCCGAGACGGTCTTCACCGTCTATGTCAACGTCTTCGAGCATGGCGCCCTGAAGGCCGGCGAAACCCTGCTGATCCATGGAGCCACCTCGGGCATCGGCGTCACCGCCATCCAGATGGCCAAGGCGGCAGGCGCCCGGGTCATCGCCACAGGACGGGGCGCCGAAAAGGCCGCCCAGGCCCTGGCCCTGGGCGCCGACATCGCCGTGGACGCCTCGAGTGAGGATTTCGAGGCCGTGGTCAAGGCGGACGGCGGCGCCGATGTGGTGCTGGACATGGTCGGCGCCAGCTATTTCGCCAAGAACCTGGAGGCCCTGAAGACCGGCGGCCGGATCGTCTATATCGCATCCCTTGGCGGGGGCATGCTGGAGGTCCCGATCATGAAGATCATGCAGAAGCGGGCGGTCATCACCGGATCGACCCTTCGGCCCCGCAGCGTCGACGAAAAGGCCCGGATCGCCGCCGAGGTGGAACGGGTTGTCTGGCCCTGGATCGCCGCCGGCAAGGTCAGGACCGTGATCGACGCCACCTTCCCCCTGGCCCAGGCCGCCCGGGCCCACGCCCACCTGGAAGCCGGCGCTCATGTCGGCAAGGTGGTCCTGACAGCTTAGGATTTGAGGCTGGGCCTGATGATCAGGGTGGCGGGGCTTCTCAGCCCGCCGCCTTGAGCTTCTCCAGGATCAGCGGATGCAGGTCGAGGTTGGAGGCCAGCAGGTTGCCGCTGTCCAGCATGGTCTCGCCGCCGTCGAGGTCGGTGACCTTGCCGCCGGATTCTGTGATCAGCAGCAGGCCCGCCGCGATGTCCCAGTTCTTCAGGCCCCGCTCCCAATAGCCGTCATACCGCCCGGCCGCGACCCAGGCCAGGTCCAGGGCCGCAGAACCATAGCGGCGCACCCCGGCCACCCTCTGGGTGATCTGATGCAGCTCTTTCAGGAACTGGGCATGGCCGGGCTTGCCCAGGAAGGGAATGCCGGTGGCCAGAAGGGCGTCGTCCAGGCGGTTGCGGGCCGCCACCCGCAGGCGGCGCTCGGCGCCCAGCCAGGCGCCCTTGCCCTTTTCGGCCCAGAACAGGTCGGCCGTGATCGGGTTATAGGTCACCGAGGCGACGATCTGGCCTTCGCGCTGAAGGGCGATGTTGATCGCGAAATGCGGAATGGCGTGGATGAAGTTGGTGGTGCCATCCAGGGGGTCGACGATCCAGGTATGGGTCTTGTCGGTGCCCTCGATCAGGCCCCTCTCCTCGCCGATGAAGCTGTAGCCAGGCCGCGCCTTGCTGAGCAGTTCGAAGAGGGTCTGTTCGGCCTTCAGGTCGGCGGCGGTGACAAAGTCGCTGGCCGACCCCTTGCGGGAGACTTGAAGTTCCCCGACCTCGCCGAAGTCACGGGCCATCCCCTTCCCGGTCTTGCGGGCGGCATCCATCATGACGTTCATCAGGGGCGAGGTGGCGGGCATGGCGGGGGGTCTCAAAAAAAGGTCGCGGAACCTAGCGACGAGGCCGGTCTATAGCAAGGTTCTGTGGGGTTTGCCCTGATCAGCTGCGCGAGGCGGCGCCCCGGGCCATGGCGGCGTTCAGTGCGACAACGGCCGCAGCCGGGCCGTCCGGATGGCTCCAGACCCCTGCGCTGACCGCCAGGAAATCGGCCCCGGCTGCGGCCAGGCCCTCAGCATTGTCGGCCGTCACCCCGCCTATGGCGACACAGGGGATCTGCATGGTCTCCTGCCAGATGGTCAGGATGTCCGGCTCGGGACGGTAGAGGGTTTCCTTGGTGGCGGTCGGAAAGAAGGCGCCAAAGGCGACATAGTCGGCCCCCGCCTCCGCCGCCTCCATGGCCAGGTGTCGGCTGTCATGACAGGTGACGCCGATCATGGCGTCCCGGCCCATGATCCGCCGCGCCTCGGCGCAGCTGGCGTCAGACTGACCCACATGCACGCCGTCGCAGCCCAGCCGGGCCGCCAGGTCGGGCTGGTCATTGAGGATCACGGCGACATCGTGCGCCCGGGCAATGGGCGCCAGCGCCTCGACAGCGGCGGCGATCTCGGCCTCCGGCGCGTCCTTCAGACGGACCTGCAGCGCGGCGACATCACCGGCCTCCAGGGCCTGCGCCAGTCGCCCGGCAAAGGCCGAAAGATCGCCCAGCACCGGCGGCGTGATCAGATAGAGGCGGCAATCAGTTGTCATGGTCAGGGTTTAGCGCAGGAGGAGGCGGCGAGGAACAGCAGGCGTGTCTGCAGGACGGTTCGGGCGAGGTGGCGGGCGGCGAAAGCCGGCCGTCAGAGGGGGTCTACACCAAGTATTGGCAACGGCTTTCAAAGCCGATGTTACGGGTAGGGGCAAGGATCCCCTCCATCATCGCTATCGCGACGGCCCCTTCCACCGATCGGGCCCTGCGGGCCTGGAGAATGAGCCTGGAACCGGCGATCAATCATCCCGCAAAGACCCCCTTTGACTACCGCAAGGTGACCCGGTTCTAATCCCTTCCAACAAGACATGAGATCCTTGGGAGGCTCCCTTGAACTTCGATTTTTCCGACGAGCAGAAGCAGCTGCGCGATGAAGCCAGGCGCTTCCTGACCGACCGCTGCAGCCCCGCCGCCGTCCGGGCGATCCTCGAAGGGCCGGAACCGTTCGACCGCGGCCTGTGGAAGGGTCTGGCCGAGATGGGCTTCCTCGGCGCCGCCATCCCCGAGGAATACGGCGGCGTGGGCCTGGGCCATCTGGAGCTCTGCGTCATCGCCGAGGAACTGGGCCGCGTCGTCGCCCCCGTGCCCATGGCTTCCTCCATCTATCTGGCAGCCGAGTTCCTGATGGCGGCCGGCACGGAAGAGCAGAAGTCCCGCTGGCTGCCGAAGCTGGCCTCCGGCGAGACCATCGGCTGTTTTGCCTGGTCCGAGGGCGTCGGCCGGGTGACCCCCAAATCGATCCGCACGGCCGTCAACGGCGGAACAATCAGCGGAACCAAGGCGCCCGTCGCCGATGGCGATGTCGCCGGCCTGGCCATTGTCGCCGCCCGCAGCGGGACGGGAACCGGCGAGAACGCCATCAGCCTGTATCTGGTAGACCTGATCGGGGCTGGCGTCTCGGTGGAGGCCATCGACACCATTGACCCGACCCGCAGCCAGTCGCGGATCGTCTTTGACGGCGCCCCGGCCGAACTGCTGGGCCTCGCCGGCGAAGGCTGGGCTATCGCCTCGCAGGTCATGGACCGGGCCGCCGTCCTGGTCGCCTTCGAACAGGTGGGCGGTTCCGACCGCGCCCTGGAAATGGGCCGCGACTACGCCCTGGACCGCATGGCCTTTGGCCGGCAGATCGGCAGTTTCCAGGCGGTCAAGCACATGCTGGCCGACATGTATGTCGCCGCAACCCTGGCCCGTTCCAACGCCTATTACGGGGCCTGGGCCCTGTCGACCGGCTCGTCGGAGCTGCCGGTTGCGGCGGCCACGGCCCGGGTCTCGGCCACGGACGCCTTCCAGCACTGCGCCAAGAACAATATCCAGGTCCATGGCGGCATGGGCTTTACCTGGGCCTTTGACTGCCACCTCTATTACCGCAGGGCCAATGCCCTGGCCCTGGGCCTGGGTTCCAAATCCACCTGGGAAGACCTGTTGATCGACCGACTGCGCCAGCGCAACGACGCGCCCGCAGCCGCCTGATCCGAAAGCCCAACCACCCTCACCGTTTCCCTTCCAGCGAAGGACCAAAGACATGAATTTCGACGACACGCCCGAAGAAGCCGCCTTCCGCGCCACCGCCCGCGCCTGGCTGGACGCCCATGCGCCCAAGGAACTTGAAGCCGAGCTGAAGATGAGCGGCTTTGGCGGCATGACCCTGAAATCGGTCGACCCCATGGCCGCCTCCAAGGCCTGGCAGGCGAAGAAAAAGGCGGCCGGCTGGGCCTGCCTGCACTGGCCCAAGGACTATGGCGGCCGGGGCGCCACCCCCATCGAGCGGGTGATCTGGGGCCAGGAGGAAGGCGTGTTCGGCGTTCTGTCGGGCACCTTCACCATCGGCCACGGCATGTGCGGCCCGACCTTGATGGCCTGGGCCACGGAAGAACAGAAGCGCGAGCTTCTGCCGCCCATGGCGTCCGGCGAGCATATCTGGTGCCAGCTGTTCAGCGAACCGGCCGGCGGCTCCGACCTGGCCGGCCTGCGCACCCGGGCCGAGAAGGCCACGGACGGCTCCGGCGACTGGATCATCAATGGCCAGAAGATCTGGACCAGCGGCGCCCAGCACAGCGACTATGGCATCCTGATCACCCGCACCGACAGCGATGTGCCCAAGCACAAGGGCCTGACCATGTTCTTCCTGAGCATGAAGTCGCCCGGCGTCGAGATCCGCCCGATCAAGCAGGCCAATGGCCAGTCGGGCTTCAACGAGGTCTATTTCACAGACGTCCGCATCCCCGACGCCCAGCGCCTGGGCGCCGTGGGCAATGGTTGGCAGGTGTCCCTGACCACCCTGATGAACGAGCGGCTGTCCATCGGGTCTGGCATGCCGACCGGTTTCCCCGAGCTGTTCGACTATTGCATGAACCTGCAGACCGAGGACGGTCCGGCCATTGACGACCGGTCGGTGCGCTCGCGCCTGGCCACCTATGCGGTGCGGGCCAGCGGCCTGAAATACACCGGCATGCGGGCCATCAGCGCCCTGTCGCGAGGCGAGACCCCGGGACCGGAAAACAGCATCGGCAAGCTGGTCGCCGGGGCCAGCATGCAGGAACTGGCCATGTTCGCCCTGGACCTCCAGGGACAGGCCGGTGTGGTCAGCGACCCCGCCCAGGCCGAGGCCGGCGCCCGGTTCCAGGCCATGCTGATGCGCTCGCCCGCCACCCGGGTGGAAGGCGGTACCGACGAGATCCTGCGCAACATCATCGCCGAACGGGTGCTCGGCCTGCCCGGCGACATCCGGGTCGACAAGGATGTCGCCTTCAAGGACATCCCGACCCGCGGCCGGGGGTAGGAACACGGGGGGCTGGCGGGTCCCGGGCGAACAGCGGCTCTGCCCGCCCCCGTCAGCCTTCGGCTGCGTGAGTTTCTCTCCAGGGGGAGAAGGGTTTGGCGAGGCTTTCTCTCTCCCCGTGGGGGGAGACGGTGTAACGCTTGGGGCGTCGGACGAGGGCGGCCCCGGCTCTTGACGATTAGATGCGAATGCGTTGCAACGTCGTTCGCAATTTGCTACAGCCTGACTCAATCGAAGCCGCCAGAGAGTCCGCTGTCTTGTACGTCTGCAACTGCAATGGCATCCGCGAACGCGAGGTGCGCCAGGCCATCGACGAGGGCGCCTCACGGCCGGCCGACATCTTTCGGCGCCAGCAGTGCCAGCCGCAATGCGCCAAGTGCGTCTGTGACATGCGGCGGATGATCGATGAGCAGCGGGAAACCCTGCGCTACGCCGCGGAATAGGCGCAGGCCACCTATCTGGCCGCCCCTGACATCACGGTCTGTTCACCCCGTCACGCCTTGCCAGCCGTTGCCTGTGCGGGCGTACTGTCCGCCTCGAAAAACAGGGAATCACCGCCATGAAGGGCGATCCGGCCATTATCCGCATCCTGAACGCGGTCCTGACCAACGAACTGACGGCGGTGAACCAGTATTTCCTGCACGCCCGGATGTACCAGCACTGGGGCCTGAGCCGGATCGGCCAGATCACCTATGACGAGTCCATCGGCGAGATGAAACACGCCGATAAGCTGATCAAGCGCATCCTGTTCCTGGATGGCCTGCCCAACCTGCAGGACCTGCACAAGCTGAAGGTCGGCGAGACCGTGCCTGAAGGGCTGGCCGCCGATCTGGCGGTCGAGGTTGGCGGCCGGGCGACCCTGATCCCCGGCATCCAGGCCTGCGATGCGGCCCAGGACTATGTCAGCCGCGAACTGCTGGTCGAGATCCTGTCAGACACAGAGGAACATATCGATTTCCTGGAAACCCAGCTGGACCTGATCCGCACCCTGGGCGAGGCCAACTACCTGCAGAGCGCCATGGGCCCCCTGGAAGGCGGCGGGGGTCACTAGACGAAGGCCGGTCAGCTTCGCCTCAAGTGGTCCAGCGGGCCAGAGGCTTCCCTTGAGGCGAACGGGTCATCACTCCGCCCCCTAGAGCCTGTTTCGATCCGATAGCCGCTTAGCACTTATCGGAACATGCTCTGATTCAAAGGGTTAGAGCATGTTTCGATCCGATAACCGCTTCACACTTGTCGGAAAATGCTCTACCTCCTGCCGCCGTCCGGTTCGGTCGGGAAGAAGTCCATCAACCGCGCCACCGCCGGCTTGAGGCGGGCCATATCGGCGCTATCACCAATGGCCTGGCCAAGGGCGGCGGCGGCCTCCATCAGTTTCAGGTCCCCCACGGCGACAGCGGCCTGTTGCAGGTCCACGGCCTGGGCCAGCATGGCGCGCCGGGCCTGGGGCCAGTCGGTCCCTACAGCCTGGTAGGCGGCGCGAACGATCCTCAACGACTGCAGGATCTTGGCCTGGGCCGGGGTTTTCTGAGCGTCGGAGCGACGCTTGCGCGGGCCGGTATAGTCGCCGCTGTTGAACCGCCGACGGTCCGGTCCGACATAGTGGACCGCTTCCACCCAGTCCCTGGGCTTGAGGGCCACGGCCTCGAGGCGACGGACCAGGTCCTTGATGGTAAAGGGCTTGCGAAGGAATTCATGGACGCCGGCGTCGCGGGCATTGAGGATGGTCTGTGCGGTCGCGTCGCCCGTGACCATGATGATCGGCGCCTTGCGGCAGGACAGATCGCTGCGCCGAAAGGTCCTGGCCAGCCGGGCGCCGTCCAGCTCCGGCCCCGTATTCTCGACAAACAGGATCTGGGGATCCACCGCCCGCGCTGTATGGATCGCCTTGCCATCCGAGGCGGCGGTCCAGACCTGACAGGTTACAAGACTGCGCAGCAGTTCCTGCAACAGCTTGTTGGCGGCCGAATTCGGATCAACAATAAGAACCCGCTGCAGTTGCGGGGCCATGCGCTGCATGATCCTGTCGTCGGCGCTCAGCACTGCTAGTATGGATCCACGATCATTAAACCGGACAGGTTAATGTCACAAACAGTGTAAACATACTGTTGCAGATCGACTTCCGACATAGCTCCATTCTTTGGTCTGCGCCGTGCGGAATGGCTTGAAATGATCGGGTCCATCTTCTTTCCATCTAGTTTTGATGATTCCGGCAGAACCTGAATGGGTCCGGGCGCCGAAAGGATTCCCAAGCGCCCTGAAAGTCTCTAGTTGGACCCGACAGTCCAAGGAGCTTTCCTGCCCATGGCCAGGCGATCCATTGCCCTTCCGTTGCTGCTGAGCCTGGTGACCAGCCTGTTGCTGGCCGCCTGCGACACCGAAAAACGGGATGACCGTCCGCCGGAAACCGGCGACCGGGCGGTCGCCCGGGTGGATGGCCAGCCCATCTGGGCCTCCGACGTCAAACGGGAAGCTGTGTCCCAGGGCCTCATCGGCGAGGGCGAGCCCCTGGACATCCAGTCCGACCTGTTCAGGCAGGTGCTGGAGGAGGTCATTGACCGGGATCTGCTGGCAGCCGAGGCCATCAAGCGCGGCATCAACAAGGATCCGACGGTCCAGCGGCGGCTTGCGGCGGCCCGCAAGCGAATCCTGGGCGACATGCTGGTCGCCGGCGTCGTCGAAAAGGGCGTGACCGAGGAGAACATCCAGACCCTTTATCGCGAGCAGCAGAAACTTTCGGCCCGCTCGGAAGAGATCAAGGCCCGCCAGATCCTGCTGCCATCGGCTCCCGCGGCCGAGGACGTCAAGAAGCTGCTGGCGGCGGGCGCCTCCTTCGACGCCCTGGCCATGGAGCGGTCAACCGACAGCGCCACCCGCTTCAGCGGCGGCGATTTTGGCGGCTTCTTCACACTGGATGTCATGTCGCCCGCCTATCAGGCGGCGCTGAAGGCTGCGCAGCCGGGACAGATCGTCGGTCCCGTCGCAGTCGAGGGCGGCTGGGCCATCGTCCGGGTCGATGAAAAACGACCCGAACAGCCCATAGCCATCGAGGCGGCCCGGCCGCAGATCGTCCGTTTTCTGACCTATGGACAGGTGCGCGACCTGCTTGAGAAGCTGCGGGGCGGCGCCAAGGTCGAGAACCTTCTTCCCAAGGGCCCGGCCCTGCCCGGAGCGCCCAGCGAACCGGCGGCCGCTCCCCCCGCCCCCCCTGCGACGCCCACCCCCACCAATCCCGGGCCGACCAATCCTGGGCCGGCGCCCGATGCGCCCACCGCCTCGCCGCCCGCCAAAACCCCGGGACCCGCCAAGCCATGACCCGCAAGACCGGAAAGTCCTCCTCCGCGCTGGATATCCCGGCCCGGGCCCTTGAAGCCGCCGCGAAGCCGGCCGAAATGGTCGGGCAGGCCGTCGAGCGCGCCCTTGATCCCCTGGCCTCGGCCATCAAGCGCGCGGCCCTCAAACGGGCCCAGAAGAGCAGCGAGACCCCGCCTCCGGCCGGAGCCAGCGCCCCGACCACGCCCGGAAAGCCGGGCCTGCTGGTGTCGCCCCTGGCCGTGCCGTTTCCGGAAATCGCCCCGGTGGCCGGAGTCGAGATCGCCACGGTCCGGGCCGGTTTCTACAGGCACGAGCGCGACGACCTGCTGATCATGAGCTTCCCCCAGGGGGCCAGCTGCGCCGGTGTCTTCACCCGGCACGGGGTCGGATCGGCGCCGGTGGACTGGTGCAAGCGCCAGCTCACCGCCTCCAGGGGGGAGGATGTCCGGGCCCTGGTGGTCAATGCCGGCTGCGCCAACAGCTTCACCGGCAAGCCCGGCGCCGACGCCGTGCGGCGGGTGGCGACAGCGGTGGGCAAGCGCTTCGACTGCCGCCAGCGGGATGTGATGATGGCCTCGACCGGGGTGATCGGCGTGGTCCTTGATGACTCAAGGATCACAGCCCGCCTGGCCGAGGCGGAGGCGAAAATGACTCCCGACGGCTGGACCGCCGCTGCCCAGGCCATCATGACCACCGACACCTTTGCCAAGGGCGCGGTGGCGACGGCCCTGATCGACGGCCATCCGGTGCGGATCGCCGGCATCGCCAAGGGTTCGGGCATGATCGCTCCGGACATGGCCACCATGCTGTCGTTCGTGGTCACTGACGCCGATATCGCGCCGGCCGCCCTCCAGACCCTGGTCAGCCTCTATGCCCGTTCGACCTTCAACGCCGTGACGGTGGATGGCGACCGGTCGACCAATGACACCCTGCTGCTGTTCGCCACGGCCAAGTCTTCCGCGCCGCGCATCAGCCGGGCCGGAGACCGCCGACTGGCCGATTTCCGGGAGAAGCTTGAAGCCCTGTTGCTGGACCTGGCCCTGCAGCTGGTCCGGGATGGCGAAGGGGCGAGCAAGTTCGTCAAGATCACCGTCACCGGCGCTGAAAGCCACGCCTCCGCCCGCAAGATCGCCCGGACAGTCGCCGAAAGTCCCCTGGTCAAGACGGCCTTCGCCGGCGAGGACGCCAACTGGGGGCGGATCGTCATGGCCGTGGGCCGGGCCGACGAACCGGTCAACCGCGACCGGATGAGCGTACGGTTCGGAGATCTGGTCGCCGCCCAGGACGGCCTGGTCTCGCCGACCTACTCCGAGGAAAAGATGAGCGCCTACATGAATAACCAGGAGCTTGAAGTCGGGATCGACGTCGGGGTGGGACGCGGCCATGCCGTGATCTGGACCTGCGACCTGACCAAACAGTATGTGGCGATCAACGGCGACTATCGCAGCTGACGCACAGACCGGGCCGCAAGGCGGCTCCGGTCCCTACCTGGAAAACTCCGTCGTCCAGTAGAACTGCACGCGATTGGCCAAGTGCCTGGGCAAGGGCACATAACCAAGGGCCGAGGCCTGCGGACCGCCATTGAACAGGGCCCACTCGAACAGCCGGACCAGCGCTCGGCTCTTTGCGCCGTCCCTGGGATGCTTGGGGGCAAGGACGAAGGTGGTGGCGGTGATGGGATAGGCCCCGGCGCCCGGGGCGTTTGTCACCACGAGGTTGAAATCCGTTGCTGCGTCCCAGTTCACGTTCTCGACTGCCGCAGCGAAGCTGCCCGGATTCGGGGCCACGAAGTTGCCGGCGCGGTTCTTGACCAGCGCCCATGCAAGGCCGTCCCGATAGACATAGCTCAGTTCCACATAGCCGATACTGTTGTTGGTTCGTCGCACCAGAACCGACACGCCATCGTTGCCCGCTGCGCCCTTGCCAACCGGCCAGGCCACCCTGGTTCCTTCTCCGACCCGGGCTTTCCATTCCGGACTGACCTTGGAAAAGTAGTTGACCCAGTTGAAGGTGGTCCCCGATCCATCGGACCTGTGGACGACATGGATGCTGTCCTTGGGCAATTTGAAGCCAGGATTCAGGCGCTGGATGGCCGGGTCATTCCAGCGGGTGATCTTTCCCAGATAGATGTCGGCCAGGACCGGTCCGGTAAACCTCATCCGGCCCGGCGACACGCCCGGAATATTCACGACCGGCACAACGCCGCCGATGACCACTGGAAACTGTCCCAGTCCGTGTTTGGCCAGTTCGGCGGAACTGAGTGGCCGGTCGGAAGCTGCGAAATCGACCTTCCGCGCCTGGATCAGTTCCAGCCCGGCTCCCGACCCGACCGACGCATAGGTGATCGTGACGCCTGTGCTTGCCCGGTAGTCTGAGGCGTAGTCCTGGACCCATCTGGACAGGATAGGATTGATGAAGGTGGACCCTGCGCCGTTCAGGGGCACAGGCTTGGCTGCGGCGATCAGCAACAGCCCGAGCAGAGGGATGGCGACCACGGCCAGAAGCCTCTTGAGTCCCGATACGTTCATCTTTGTGCCCCGTAGCGCTGGCGGGTTGCGGCTATTGCCGTTCAGCTTCCAGATTCGTCATGGCAAGGGATTGAGTTGGCGCACCGTCGGCATGCTGGATCCGATGCCGAGACTGCAAGAAGTCCCGTGGGTTTCCAGACCCGACGGAGTTTGGTCGCCAACTGCAATTCTATAATTCCAATATCCTCGAACTATGGAACTTTAGCAAGCCTTCAGCCCTCGGCGGCAGCAGCAGGTGCAAATCGCCGTTGGACCGGACGCCCAGACGCGGCTTTCACGCTGAGCGGAGTTGCGGAAAGCCCTCCATGCCTCTTGTCATAGCGCCCCGACCCGGCGAACAGAGGGTCATGAGCAAGCCATCCCTCCTCCTTGTCGTGGCCGCCGCCCTGGTCGATGTCGATGGACGGGTGCTGATCTGCCAGCGGCCGGCCGGCAAGCAACTGGCCGGGCTATGGGAGTTTCCGGGCGGCAAGGTCGAGGCGGGCGAAACCCCGGAGGCCTGCCTGATCCGGGAACTCAAGGAAGAGCTGGATATCGACGTCAAGGCCGCCTGCCTTGCTCCGTTCGTTTTTGCAAGCCACGGTTACGATTCATTTCACCTGCTCATGCCACTCTACCTTCTCAGGCGCTGGGACGGTGTGATCAGGGCGCTGGAACATGAGGCTCTTGCGTGGGTGAAGCCCGAAAGACTGGCCGACTATCCAATGCCTCCGGCGGACGCGCCGCTGGTCGCCTGGTTGCGCGACCTTCTCTGATCCAGCGCTTCTTGAGGGACCAGCGGGGCACGACGGCCGTGGAATATGGCCTGATCGCCGGTTTGGTCTTTCTGGTGATCGTCACCTCGGTCACGGCCTTTGGCAACAGGACCACCGGTGTCATGAACAACGTCGCCACCGCCATCGACGAAGCCATCAAATAGTCGGCTCGTCCCCCGGCCGGGTTTCCGGCAGGGGCTGTTCTGCAACGCCAAGCGCATCGGCCAGCCGCATGCGGGCGCTTCCCGGCTTCAAGGGTTTCTGCTGGCTTTCGTGAGGCGCCCAGCCGGTTACGGTGATGATCTCGAAACTGGCCGGGACCTTTCCGTCCGGACCGGCGAACCGATCCTGATAGAGCGCCATGGCCCGCATCAGCACCGACCGGGTAAGGGGTTTCCGGGAGCGGTCCAGCAGGACATTGGTCTCCCCCATGGCGCGCAGGTCGGCCAACAGCCGCAGCGGATTGCCGTAGCGGACCGTCACCCGGTCCACATCGCTGACCGGCAGGGCGAACCCGGCGCGCTGCAAAAGGCCGGCGCCGTCATAGCCATCGGCAAAGGGCGAAACCCGCAGGGCCGCGCCACCGGTCAGGGCCGACTCGGCCTCCAGCAGGCACTGGCGCAGCTCCGTCAGGCTGGCGCCCCCAAGGAAGGCGCCGATGAACAGGCCGTCGGGCTTCAGGGCCCGACGGATCTGGATCAGGGCGCCGACCAGATCATTGGTCCAGTGCAGGGCCAGGGTCGAGACGATCAGGTCCAGGCTTTCCGGGGCGAAGGGCAGACGCTCTTCATCCACCACCAGCCGGGTCCCCGATCGGCCGGCCAGCATGGCGGCCGACAGGTCAGTCTCGATCAGCTGGCCGACCCGCGCCGCCGCGGGGCTTTCGGCCAGGGCGGCGGCGAAGGCGCCGTTCCGGGCGCCCAGGTCCAGGGCCAGGGGAAAATCCCGCAGGATCGGCTCCAGCCGGGCCGCCGCATCCTGGGCCGCCCGGATCTTGAGAAAATCGGCAGCCCCGTAGCCGCTGGCTGCCCGGTTGAGGCGGCGACGATGCAGGGCGCGGTCAAAGAGCAGCGGAGGCGAGGACATGGGGAAGGGTAGATGACTCGGGATGAGGGTGAAGGAAAGGGACCGCCCTGTCCGGCTGGCGGCCGGACGGGGCCAGCGGGTCAGGTTTCGTCGTCCGTCCGGCTCTTGTGACGCTGAACGGCGTCGCTGAAGGCCGAGGCCAGGATGCCAGTCGGCAGGGCGATGAAGCCGATGCTGAAGATTGCGGTGATGGCCGCAAGGAGCTTGCCCAGGGGCGTAACCGGAAAGACATCTCCATAGCCGATGGTCGTCATGGTCGCCACGGACCACCAGAGGGCGCGAAGGATGCTGCCGAACTTGTCCGGCTGGATCGCGCCTTCGGCCAGGTAAAGGGCGGTGGCGGCAACAACCATCAGGAAGAAACCCGCCATCAGGCTGAGAAGCAGTTCCTCGCGCCGGCTGGCCACCGCCTCGGACAGATGCTCCAGGGCCCGGGACATGCGGCCCAGCTTGGCGAGGCGCAGGATGCGCCCAAGACGGGCCAGCCGCAGCAGCATGGCGCTGGATCCGCCGACCACGACCAGGGAGGCCGCAATCGCCAGCAGGTCGAGGATAGCGGCTGGCGAGATCAGAAACTTCAGCCGGGCCTTCCAGGCAGATTCGCCGTCCCGGGCCAGGGGCGCCGTCCAGATGCGAAGGGCGTACTCCACAGCGAACACCAGGGCGAATAGAAGTTCGGCGGCCATGAACCAGGCGCCGAACCGCCGCTGAAGCAGCGGCTCTGTCTCGACAATCGCCAGGGCCGTGGCCGCCAGGATCAGGACAGCCAGGGCCCTGTTGACCGGAGACAGGCCAAGGCCCGGCCAGGCGCGCGGCTCAAGCTGGCGATATATCCGCGTGCGAATTGAAGTCATCCTGTCGCCCTCGCTGACCCGGTCGTCCGTTCGACCGTCAGCGACATAGCCGCTTTCGGGATGATTTGCCCGGGCCGACATCGAGGCTTGAGGCGGGGCGTCCGATGCGCCCATCACCTTTTTAACAATCCTTGATTGCTTGTAGCCCTCTCCACATCTTGAGA
The DNA here is from genome assembly GCA_029866155.1 of Caulobacter sp. Lineage (GTDB taxonomy): Bacteria > Pseudomonadota > Alphaproteobacteria > Caulobacterales > Caulobacteraceae > Caulobacter. The sequence goes on from JARWZW010000030.1 coordinate 38,925, forward strand.
GGCCATTGCCGGTGGAATAGGCTGGGCTTGCGGGTGCAAGGGAGCCGAACAAGGCATGGTGCGGGATCAGAAGACCGGTGCAAGGCGCTGGAGGCCCGGTCCTGACCTGCTGGCCATCGCCAGGCGGACACTGGACCTGGTTCTGCCGCCCACCGACCTGGCCGGGGCCCGCGCCCAGTCGCCGGGCCTCAGCGCCCTGGCCTGGGGCCGGATCACCTTCATCGACGATCCGGTCTGTGATGGCTGTGGCCAGCCGGCGGAGTTTGCCCTGATCGGGCGATGCCCGGCCTGCGAGGCCCGGCCGCATGTGTTTTCCCGGGCCCGGGCCGCCTGTCTCTATGACGAGCATAGCCGCGAGCCGATCCTGCAGTTCAAGCATGCCGACCGCACCGACCTGGCGCCGCTGTTCGCCCGCTGGCTGTCGCGGGCCGGGGGCGACCTGGTGGCGGAGGCGGACCTGATCGTTCCGGTTCCGCTACATCGCTGGCGGCTGCTGTCGCGGCGCTACAACCAGGCCGCCGAAATGGCCCGCAGGCTGGCGGCGATCCGGGGCAAGAGCTACGCGCCGCAGGTGCTGGTCAGGCCCAGGGCCACAGCGACCCAAGGGGGACGCTCGGCCTCCGGGCGGCGACGTAACATGGCCGCCGCCTTCGCCGTTCCGGCCGGCCAGAAGGCGAAGGTCACCGGCAGACGCCTTTTGCTGGTCGATGATGTCCTGACGACCGGCGCGACCGCCGACGCCTGCGCCCGGGCCCTCAAGGCGGCGGGCGCGGCGCAGGTCTGGCTTGTTGTTGTCGCGAGGGTGAAACAGAGCGCAAGAGGCCCTACATAAAAGCGTCAAAAGTCCCTATGGAAGGCGTCATGTCCAAGGTCGAGATCTACACCCGCCCCTTCTGCGGCTATTGCGCCCGCGCCCTCAGCCTGCTCAACGCCAAGGGCGCCGATTTCAGGGAAATCGAGGCCGGCATGGACCCGGCCCTGCGCAACGAGATGATCCAGAGGTCGGGCGGCCGCGCCACCTTCCCGCAGATCTTCATTGGCGGCGACCATATCGGCGGCTGCGATGACCTGATGGCCCTGGAAAGCCAGGGCCGGCTCGACCCGCTCCTGTCGGCATGACGCCGCCGGCAGCGTCCTTCAAGACCGGGCCCTTCAAGGCCGGGCTTGTGCAACTACGCACGCCCGCCAGCCATGCCGCCGCCCTGGCCCAGGCCGAACCGCTGATCCGGCAGGCGGCGGCGGAGGGCGCAGAGCTGATCGTTACGCCGGAAGGCACAAATATCCTGCAGCGCAATCGCGAAGCCCTGCTGCCGCAGCTTCGGCTGGTCGAAGATGATCCTGTGGTTCAGGGGCTTGGCGCCCTGGCCGGGGAGCTGAAGGTCTGGCTGGCGATCGGGTCGGTGCTGGTGCGCCGGCAGGATGGACAGGCCGCCAACCGCCAGCTGCTGGTCGGGCCGGACGGGGCCATCGCCGCCGGATATGACAAGCTGCACATGTTCGATGTCGACCTGCCGACCGGGGAAACCGCCCGCGAGTCAGAGGTCTATACCCCCGGAAGCGAGGCGGTGGCGGCCAGCACGCCCTTTGGCCAGTTGGGTCTGACCATCTGCTACGACATGCGGTTTCCGGCCCTCTACCGGGCGCTGGCCCTGTATGGCGCGAGGGTCATCACCGTGCCGGCCGCCTTTACCCGGCCGACCGGCGAGGCCCATTGGGAAATCCTGCTGCGGGCCCGGGCCATCGAGACCGGCAGCTTCATCCTGGCGGCGGCGCAAGGCGGGTTTCACGAGGATGGCAGGGGCACCTGGGGCCACAGCCTGATCATCGGCCCCTGGGGCGAGGTGCTGGGCCAGCTTGACGGCGACGAGCCGGGGGTGATCACCGCGATGATCGATCCGGCCCTGGCCGACCGGGCGCGGACCGCCATTCCGGCCCTGAAGAACGCCCGGAACTTCAGCGGGCCGGGCGCATGATCAAGTATGCACTTGCCTGCCAGGCCGGCCATGGGTTCGAGGGCTGGTTCGGCGCTTCGGCCGACTATGATGACCAGGCGGCGCGGGGCCTGCTGTCCTGTCCGGTCTGCGGCTCCGCCGAAGTGCGCAAGCAGATCATGGCGCCGGCGGTGCGCGGCACCAAGGCCCAGTCGGCGCCGGATACGGGCGCGCAACAGCACAAGATGATGATGGAGGCCCTGGGCGCCGTCAGGGCCCATGTGGAGGCCAATTTCGACTATGTCGGCGACAGCTTCGCCACCGAGGCCCGGGCCATCCACGACGGCAAGAGCGAGGAACGTAGCATCTATGGAGAGGCCACCCCGGTCCAGGCGCGCGCCCTGATCGCCGACGGCATCCAGGTCGCCCCCCTGCCCCCAGCCCCGCCGAAGAAGGAAGAGATCAACTGATCGAAGGCCGGCGGCCCCGCCAGCCCCGGGATCAGATGACCACGGCCCTGGCCCGGGCCAGCCGCTCGACCCCGGCGTCCAGGGTCGCGTCCTGCTTGGCGAAACACAGGCGGATCAGGTTTACCGGGGCCCCGGTCTCATAGAAGGCGCTGATCGGTATGGCCGCGACCCCGTGGTCCGTGACTGTACGCAGGCAGAAGGTCCGGTCCGATTCGCGGACTCCGGAGGCTGCCAGGTCAACCATCAGGAAATAGGTGCCGGCCGAGGGCGCCACGGCGAACCCCGCCGCCGTCAGGCCGCCGGCCAGCCGATCGCGGGAACGCTGAAGCGCGCCCGGCATGGCCGCGAACCAGTCGGGACAATGGTCAAGCCCCCAGGCAACCGCCGCCTGGAGATTGGGCGGGGTGGTGAAGGTCAGGAACTGGTGGGCCCCGGCCAGGGCCCGGGTCAGGGCCGGGGCGGCGCAGATGAAGCCCACCTTCCAGCCGGTCAGGGCGAACATCTTGCCCGCCGAGCCGATCTTGACCGTGCGCTGTCGCATACCCGGAAAGGCCATGAGCGGCCTGAAGGGCCGGCCGTCGAAGACAATCTGTTCCCAGACCTCGTCACAGACGGCGATGGCGTCATGGGCCACGCAGAACTCCGCCAGCAGGGCCAGGTCCTCGTCTTCCCAGAGGGTGGCGGCGGGATTTATCGGGTTGTTGAGCACCACCATCCGGGTCCGGGCCGTGAAGGCGGCTTCCAGCTGCGCCCGCTCCAGCCGGAATCCGGGCGCTTCCAGGGTGACCAGCCTGGGCACCCCGCCGGCCCGGCGGACCATGGGCAGGTAGGCGTCATAGAGGGGCTGGAACAGCACCACCTCGTCCCCCGGGGAGATCAGCGACAGGAAGGCGGCCGCCAGGGCTTCCGTAGCGCCGGACGTCACGGTGATCTCGAGATCAGGATCCAGATCCAGGCCCTGGAAGCGGCCATAATGGCGCGCCGCCGCCGCCCGCAGCTCGGCCAGGCCCCGCATGGGCGGATACTGATTGTAGCCCTCCACTGTTTCCAGGGCCGCTCTCTGACGGACGGCCAGAGGCCCTGGCTGGTCAGGAAACCCCTGTCCCAGATTGATGGCCCCCGTCTGACGGGCCAGGCCGCTCATCTCCTCGAAAATGGTGGTCGGCAGATCGGCAAAGACAGGATGGACCAAGATTTCAGGCTCCGGCGGGGTTGCGCGACGCAGGCTCGCACACAAAGCTTCTGCCATGCGCATCGTCGATTTCGAACCCCGTCATGCTTCGGCCTGGAAACAGCTCAACGAAGCCTGGATCACCCGTCATTTTTCGATCGAGCCAAGCGACCGCAAGGTGCTGGACGACCCGGCGGGCCAGGTCCTGCAGCCAGGAGGCCGGATCTTCATCGCCGAGGATGACCGGGGCCGGGCCGTGGGATGTGTCGGGCTGATGGCCCTTCCACAGGCTCCTGGCGGTGGTTTCGAGGTGATCAAGATGACGGTCAGCGAAACCGCTCGGGGCGCCGGTCTTGGCCGGGCCCTGCTCCAGACCTGTATTGACGCGGCCACCGGCCTTGGGGTCTCCCGGCTCTATCTGGAAACCAATGCCGACCTGGCGCCGGCCCTGGCGCTCTATCGGGCCATGGGGTTCGTCGATCTGCCGCCTCAGCAAACGCCCTATGCCCGCTGCAATGTCTGGATGGAGCGCTCCCTGCAGCCAGCGCTTTCGCAGGGCCCGTCGTCTCGGTAGAGAGACCGCTTGAGGACGTGCAGGGGTGAACGGTGATTGTCGGGATTGATCTGGGAACGACCAACAGCGCGGTTGGCGTCTGGCGCAACGGCAAGGCGGAACTGATCCCCAATCGCCTGGGCCAGACCCTCACGCCTTCGGCCGTCGGCCTGGACGAGAGCGGCGCCCTGCTGGTCGGCATGGCGGCGCGGGAACGGATGTCGACCCATCCGGGGCGCACCGCCGTCACCTTCAAGCGCTATATGGGGTCGACCCGGGCCACACCCCTGGGAGACAGGACCTATCTGCCGGAAGAGCTTTCCGGGCTGTTGCTGTCGTCCCTGAAGGCCGATGCAGAAGCTTTTCTGGGTGAGCCGGTCACCGAGGCGGTGATCACGGTGCCGGCCTATTTCAACGATCGCCAGCGCAAGGCCACAAGGCGCGCCGGGGAACTGGCCGGCCTTAAGGTCCAGCGGCTGCTCAATGAACCTACGGCGGCGGCCTTGGCCTATGGCATCCATGAACTGGGCGACGAGAGCCGATTCCTGGTCTTTGACCTGGGCGGCGGCACCTTTGACGTCTCGATCCTGGAGATTTTCGAGGGGGTGATCGAGGTCCGGGCCTCGGCCGGCGACAACCGTCTGGGGGGCGAGGATTTCAACGACCTGCTGGTCGCCGAGATGTTCACCCGGTTCGGCAAGGACTGGGGTGAAGCGGCCAAGACCGACGCCGGCCTGCGCCAGCGGCTGAGGGCCAGCGCCGAGCGGGCCCGGCGAGCCCTGACCGACAATGCCACTGCCACCCTGTCGGTGATCTGGAAGGACCAGGCTTACGAGATGGAGATCACCGGGGAGGTTTTCGAAGCCCGGGCGGCGGCGCTGCTGGCCCGGCTCCGGGAACCGGTCCTGCGGTCCCTGAGGGACAGCGACATCCGGGCAGAGGCCCTCAGCGAAATCGTCATGGTCGGCGGCGCCACCCGCATGCCCGTCGTGCGCCGGGCGGTGACGCGCATGTTCGGCCGCTTTCCCTCCACCGCCGTTCACCCGGACGAGGCCGTGGCCCTGGGAGCAGCGATCCAGGCCGGACTGAAGGCCCGGGACATCGACCTGAAGGAAATCGTGCTGACCGACGTCTGTCCCTACAGCCTGGGGGTGGAGAGCACGGAAATGGGCCCCAACGGCCAGGCCCGGGGCTCGGTCTTCTCACCGGTCATCGAGCGCAACACGGTGGTTCCGGCCAGCCGGATGCAGAGCTTCTTTCCGGTCCATAACGGCCAGAGAAAAGTGACCTTCAACATCTATCAGGGCGAATCCCGCAACGTCTCGGACAATATTCGCCTGGGGCAGGTCGAGATTCCGGTGCCGCCCGGCAAGGCCAGCGAGGTCGAGATCCAGTGCCGGTTTACCTATGATATCAATGGCCTGATCGAGGTGAACCTCAATGTGCCGGCCAGCGGAGAGTCCCGCGAACTGCTGATTGTCGATGACGAAGGCCCCAAGGGTCAGGACCTGGCGCAACAGCGGGCGCGGCTGGCCCTGCTCAAGCAGCACCCGCGGGAAAACGAGGCCAACCGGGCCGCCCTGTCCCGGGCCAATCGCTGCTACGAGGACTATCTGGGCGACAAGCGGGACTATGTCGCCGGCTTGATGAGTCGTTTCGAGGCGGTGCTGGAGACCCAGGACCCGCTGGCCGCCGACCATGCCCGGGCCGAGCTGACCAGCGCCCTGGACGCCCTTGAGGGCGAGAGCTATCTGTGAACGGCTCCATCTGGGATCGGCTGGGTCTGGAGCGGACGCGGGAGACCCGCGCGGTTCGCCGGGCCTATGCAGCCAGACTCAAGATCACCAACCCGGAGGATGACGCCGCCGGCTTCCAGGCCCTGCGCGAGGCCTATGAGGCGGCTCTGCGCTATTGCGAGACCGGTTTCGATCTCAGCGGCGTCCGGTTCTACTATGAGTCCGGCCCGGACGATGATGACCAGGACGATGATGGCGATGATCCGGGCGCCCTCCCGGACCGCCCAGAAAACGCCGGCGCGGAGCCTTCCCCAACCGGTCCGCTCGCCGGGCAGGCCGACCACCCGGGCGCAAGCCCGGCCGCCAACCCGGACGCCAGGGCGTCGCAGGACCCGGGACCTGTCGAGAACAGGCCGGATCACCAGGCCGCCCTTGCGGCCAGCCGCCAGCGCCTCCTGGCCCTGCTGAGGGCCGAGCCGGCCGCCAGTTCGTCGGCCCTGGCCCTGGCCCTGGAGGACATGATGAGCCAACCGGCGCTGCAGGGGCTGGACAGCCGCAGCGACTGGGAATTCTGGCTGGCCCGGACCATCCGGCAGGAGGCGCCGCGGTCCGACCCCCTGATCCACCTGGCCGTCGACGCCCTGAAATGGCGGCGGCATGGCGACGGCGCCCTCGGCCGTGCCGTGGACGCCGCCTTCGACCGGCGGGACGCCCTGGAATTTCTTCGGGATCTGCGGCTCAAGCGTCATCCGCGACATGTCGCCTTCCTGGCCCTGTCGGGACCGCCGCCCCGGTCCGTCCTGTCCTATCTGTTTCGCCCTTCGCCCCTGGGGGACCTGCCGGGACTGATTTTACGACTGGAGGAGGATTTTCCGTCCCTGCAGGAGGACTTCCCCCATCTCGAGGCCTGGCAGGCCTGGCTCGAGGTTCCCCGCCTGTCCCCGGCGGCGCTCTGGGCCGCCATACTGGCCGTTCCGGTATCGGCCCTGGCCTGCCTGTTCCTCGCGCCGGGGGCCTCGCCCCTGACAGACCTCGGCCTCGCCCTGTCTGGCGGTCTGGCGGTCCTTGGACTGGCCTTTGCCTGGCTCTATGGCATCCAGACGCCCCGTCGACGCTGGCGCGAGTCCTGGCAATGGCGGGCTCCGGCCTTTGTCGAGCATGGCTGGGCTCCGGCGGGGGGCGCCTTGATCCTGCTGGCGGCGGCCCTGCCTGTCTCACCCTGGTCCCTGTTGCTGCTGGCCATCCCCGGACTTGGCCTGTCGGCCTGGGCTGCGATTGTCGGCGAGATGGACCGACGGGAGGACGACACCTCCTGGTGGGTCCGCATGCTGCGGGCCAATGCCTATTACCTGATCTGGATAGCCCTTCTCGCCTGGCGAGGCCCCCCGGCGGTCCATGTCATGGCGCCGGCGCTGTTGACCGGCGCCGTCCTCAGCGCCCTGGGGTCTCAGAGCCTGCTGGATTTCTGGTGTACGAGGCTGGGGCCGGTCGCCCGGCGGGCCGGCGCCTCGGCCCTGCTGACTCTGGTTGGTCTGGCGGGCGCCCTGCTGTTCCTGAACGGGCCCGAGCCCGAAGGTCCTATCCAGGGACTGGTCATCGCCCTGGTCGCCATTGCTGTCCTGGCGGCGCGGCCTCTGGCGGAGACCCTGAATACGGGGCCCCTGACCGCCCGCCACTGGATCGGCTGGCTGGGGCTGATCATCCTGGGCAATCTGCTTTCGTCCGGGACGCCCTACGACCTGGCCCTGGCCTGCGGCTGGATCCTGGTGGGCCCGACCATCGTCGGCGCCGCAGCCCTGATGGACGCCATGGCCGAATCCCGCCGCAGCTGAACAGGAAAAAGCCCCCGGCGGACTATCCGCCGGGGGCCTGGTTTCAGGCATGAAGGCCGGACCCCATGGGTCCAGGGGTCAGTCGAACAGGTCGAACACGACCGAGGCGATCAGGCCGGTGGCGATGGCCGTCAGGATGACGTCGTCGCCGTGACGATAGTAGCCGTAGCCGCGCGGGGGCGGGGGCAGGCGATAGGCGCGGTAGTCAACATAATAGCCCCGTCCGCGATAGACCGGCGGCAGATACTCGCCCCGGCGCCAGGTGCGTGCGTAGTAGCCGCGGGGAGCCTGATACCGTCCGGCATGGTAACGGTGCTGCGACCGGCGGGCCCACTGGCCATAGCCAGGACCGTGGTAGCGTCCGTCCCGATAGCCGTCCCGGCGATGATCGCCGCCGCCCTGATGATAACCGCGGTCAGCGTAGCCGCCACGATCGCCGCGATCATGGTCATCCCGGCGATGGTCGCCGCCGCCCTGTTGATAACCCCGGTCACGGTCGTCCCGGGCGTTGTCGCCACGGTCCTGGCGGTCGCCGCGCTCCTGGGGGGCGCCCCGCTCGTTGGGCTGCGTGCCGCGTTCGTTCGGACGGGCGCCGCGCTGGCCGCCACGGTCGTCCTGGCGCTCGTAGCGGTCGGATCCCTGCTGGCCGCCATAGGGCTGGGCAGAGGCGGCCCCGGCAGTGGCGAGGACGGTCAGGGCTGCCGCCGCGATCAGGATGCGCTTCATTGTCTTGTCTCCCGGCGGCGGGGCCTTTGGACCATCCTTGGGTCCCCGTCGTTGGGAGGGGTTATGAAGACCTTCGCTTGAGCCCAAGCTGAACGGCGATGATCATCTGGCGTTCATGTTCAACGCCGGCGAAAGACCAGGCTCAGATTGTTGGCGGGCATGGCGATCCGCTCTCTGAGATCGAGGCCCTGGTCATCAGCCAGCGACCGGACAGCCTCCAGGCGTCGGAGCCCCCAGGCGGGATTGCGCCCCTTCAGGCTGGCGTCGAAATCGAGGTTCGAAGGGGCGGTGAGGATCCCGTCTTCCAGATAGGGACCGTAGAGGTACAGCAATCCGCCGGCAGGCAATCGCGAGGAGGCCCCCTTCATGAGGCCCTCGGTCGCGGCCCAGGGCGAGATATGGACCATGTTGATGCAGACAACGGCGTCCACGGCCCCGACCGGCCAGTGTTCAGGATCGCTGGCGTCGAGCAGCAGGGGCGCGAGCATCCCCGGCGCGCCGGCAGCGTCCCGCCACCCAGCGATGCTGGTAAGGGCTTCCGGATCTGGATCGGTAGGCTGCCAGGCCAGATTCGGCAGGCGACCAGCGAAGCTGGCGGCATGCTCGCCGGTCCCTGCAGCGACCTCAAGCACCAGGCCGGACTGCGGCAGGCGAGGCTGCAGAACCGCGAAGATCGGATCGCGATTGCGCACGGCCGCCGGCGATGACCGTAGAGGATGACTCGTCATTGACCCTGGCCCCGGAAGCGTCGCCCGGAAGCGACTACTCGTCCTTGACGCGACGCTTGCGGAAGCTGGGGTTCAGCACCTTCTTGCGCAGGCGGATATTCTTGGGGGTCACCTCGACCAGTTCGTCTTCCTCGATGTAGGCGATAGCCTGTTCGAGGGTCATCCGGCGGGGCGGGGTCAGGCGGATCGACTCGTCCTTGCCGCTGGCCCGGACGTTGGTCAGCTGCTTGGCCTTCATCGGGTTGACGTCCAGGTCGTCCATCCGGCTGTTTTCGCCGATGATCATGCCCTGGTAGGTCTTTTCGTTGCCGCCCACGAACATGAAGCCCCGCTCCTCGAGGTTCCACAGGGCATAGGCCTGGGTTTCACCATCGGAGTTGGAGACCAGAACGCCCTTCCGGCCGGCGTCGATAGCGCCCTTGTAGGGCTCATAATGGCTGAACACGCGGTTCAACACCCCGGTGCCCCGGGTATCGGTCAGGAACTCGCCCTGGTAGCCGATCAGCGACCGGGAAGGGCTCATCAGCAGGATGCGGGTCTTGCCGGCGCCGGACGGGCCCATGTCCTTCAGTTCGGCCTTGCGGGCCGAAAGCTTCTCGATGACGATGCCGCTGAACTCGTCATCGACGTCGATCATCACCTCCTCGACCGGCTCCAGACGGGCTCCGGTTTCCGGATCGGTCTGGAACACCACCCGGGGACGGCTGATCGACAGCTCGAAGCCTTCGCGGCGCATGGATTCGATCAGCACGCCCAGCTGGAGCTCGCCGCGGCCGGCGACTTCAAAGGCGTCCTTTTCCGAGGTTTCAGTGACCCGGATGGCCACATTGGCCTCCAGTTCCTTCATCAGGCGGTCCCGGATCACGCGGCTCTGGACCTTGTCGCCTTCGCGGCCGGCCAGGGGGCTGTCATTGACCGAAACCGTCATGGAGATGGTCGGGGGATCGATGGGCTGGGCCGGCAGGGCGTCAGAGACGTCCATGGCGCAGAGGGTGTCGGCCACTGTCGCCTTGCTGAGACCCGCAATGGCGACGATATCGCCAGCCTCGGCGTCATCGATCGGCTGGCGCTTGAGGCCCCGGAAGGCCAGGACCTTGGTGATCCGGCCCCGTTCGATCTCCTTGCCGTCCCGCGACAGGGCATGGATCGCCATGCCGGGCACGGCCTTGCCGGATTCGATCCGGCCGGTCAGCAGGCGGCCCAGGAAGGGATCGCTTTCGATCAGCACTGACAGGATCTGGAAGGGCTCGTCAGCACGGCTGACCGCCTTGGGTTCCGGCACATGGCGAACGATGAGGTCGAACAGGGGCGCCAGCGTGTCATTGGGCTTGGCCAGGTCCATGGTCGCCCAGCCGTTCTTGCCGGAGGCATAGATATGGGGGAAATCCAGCTGCTCGTCCGTGGCGCCGATGGCGGCGAAAAGGTCGAAGGCGTCGTTTAGGACCCGGTCCGGGTCGGCATGGGGGCGGTCGACCTTGTTGAGGCAGAGGATTGGCCGCAGGCCCATCTTCAGGGCCTTGCCGAGGACGAACTTGGTCTGGGGCATGACGCCTTCCTCGGCGTCGACCAGCAGGACACAGCCGTCCACCATGCCCAGGATCCGCTCGACCTCGCCGCCGAAGTCGGCATGTCCGGGGGTGTCGATGATGTTGATGCGGGTCTCGCCCGCCTCGCCATGCCACAGCACGCTGGTGCATTTGGCCAGGATGGTGATGCCGCGCTCACGCTCCTGGTCATTGGAGTCCATGGCCCGTTCGACGGTGGCTTCATTGGCTCGGAACACGCCGGACTGGGCGAGCAACTGATCGACGAGCGTGGTCTTGCCATGGTCGACGTGGGCGATAATGGCGATATTTCGCAGGGACATTCGGGACTGCTTTATTTGGAGGGCGGCGTCTGGAGCGAGGCGCGCGCTTTTACGCGAGTGCGGCGCAATAAGCCACCCCATGGCCATGACAGTCTGAATCGGGCGCCCAAAGCCTTGAAAATATTCTCTCTTTGATGAATTTTCACCCTGCAGAGGGAATTTTTGTGCGATGCACAATGGCGAAAATGGGGCGCTATGACCTTGCGGAACAAGTGTTTTTGAAAACCGATGCAGAAATTCTTCGCTGTAGCGCACAGTTTGCCCTTGCCGGATTGTGCATCGCAACCTATCTTCCAGCTCGTGAGGCGGCGCTGCCGCTTCTGCCCTTCCTGGGCGTTTCCTCCCTAATGAACTGGCCGGGCCTTCGGGCTCGGCCGTTTTTTTTGGGTCTCAGGCCAGGCTTTTCCAGCCCTCGGCCAGCTGTTTCGACAAACGGGCGACCGCCTGTTTCAGGACAATCAGACCCTCGGTCGGCTGCTGGGCAGCCTCATCCCAATAGAGCGCGCGATCAATCTCGATCTGTAGGGCATGGACCCCGCGTGACGGCTGTCCGTAATGCTCGGTGGTGTAGCCGCCGGCATAGGGCATGTTGCGGACAACACGGAAACCCTGGGCCTCAAGGGCCTTTTCCACCATTCGGGTCAGGCCCGGGGCGCAGGCGGAGCCGAAGCGGTCCCCGAGCACAAAATCACATCCCTTGCCAAAGCGGGGCGTCACCACCGTGCGGGCGGCGGCTGCGGGCATGGAGTGCCAGTCGATCAGGATCGCCAGACCAAAGGTCTCGCGGGCCTGGTCGATCAGCCCGGAAAGGGCGTCATGATAGGGCCGATGGGCCGTCTCGACACGCCGCTGGGCCTCCTCGAAGGTCAGCTTGCGGGCGTAGATCTTCTGGCCTTCGCCGGCGGTCCGGGCGATGGCGCCCAGCCCGGCCGCCACCCGGGCAGTCCGCCCCTGGGCGTAGTCGGGAAGATCGCCATCAAACATAGAGGGATCCAGCTCCCAGGGATGGCGATTCAGGTCGATATAGGCCCTGCCGAACCGTGACCGGATGGCATGGGCGCCGACGACCGGTCCGAACGCAACAAGGGAGTCGACCAGAACATCTTCCGACCGGCGCATAACGGACACTTCGACAGCGACCGCCGCCAGCATGTCGGCCGGATAGAAGCCACCCGAATGCGGCGAGGCGAAGATCAGCGGCGTGGCGGGCGCTCCGGACAGGGGAGACAGCACGTCGAAGGCTGCGTCCGGGGTCGCGGGCCAGTCGGCGGCGGCAATCCCTTCGCCTTGAGCACTGAGGATGGTCATCGGCCCTTTTTCATCCGACCCTGTCATCCGGTCAAAGGCTTTCGACGCAGTCGGCGCCGCTTCGGCCGGACGGTTCACCACGCCTTTACATCTGGTCTGGTAAGACTGCTGGCCCAGACGTTCGACCTTGCGCAAGAGTCCAGCATGCCACGCATCCTATTGGCCGAAGACGACGACTCCCTCCGCAACTTCCTGTCCCGGGCTCTCGAGCGGGCCGGATACGACGTCCGCGCCTGCGCGGATGGCGAGGAGGCCGCAGCCTGTCTCGACGAGAACTGGGACCTGTTGCTGACCGATATCGTCATGCCCGGAATGGACGGCATCGAGGTGGCGCGCCACGCGGCTGCCCGCCACCCCGGCCTGAGGATCATGTTCATTACCGGCTTCGCAGCCGTGGCCCTGTCCGCCAGCGAACGTGCGCCGGCCGGCGCAAAGGTCCTTTCAAAGCCCATTCACCTTCGTGAAATCGTCACCGAGGTCGACAGGATGATGGCTGCGGCTTGACGAGCGCAAACAAGGGCGGTTGCGCGAGACGAAATCACTTTGTATAGACCCGCCTCCTGACGGTTCGGATGCGTAGCTCAGCGGGAGAGCACTTCGTTGACATCGAAGGGGTCACTGGTTCAATCCCAGTCGCGTCCACCATCGTCCCCCTCCGGGACCCAGCGCTAGACTCCCCGCCCGGCGCAATTTCCTATCCTTCTGCCTGGCCCTCGCCCTGACCTGTTCAGGCCGCCGCCTCGCCCCTTCAGGCTGACGTGGCCGATAGTCGCAGAGCCCAGTCGAAACTTTCATCTTCTTCCGAAAGGTGACCCTGCAGGCAGGCAGCCCGTCGGCGAGCTCTGTCGGTAGGCCGGACAGATCAGAAGAAGGCGGAATTTGCCATCTATGGTAGTGAATCCGGCTCAAATTGGGGCTGTTTTCTGTGTAAATTCAAGCAGCCCTGCTTGCATCCGCTACGACATTGGATAACAAACGCGCTGCGAGGTTGACTCCGGTCTGCCTCGATAAACGAGCCCGATAGGCGCGACGCCCGCCGGCCATCATAGCAATACTAGGGAGACCTCGATTTGCCTCGCCCCATGAATGCATCACCCGATCCCATCGACGTCGCCGTCGGCGCTCGCATGCGGATGCGCCGGAAAACCCTGGGACTGACGCAGACGGCCCTGGCGGAAGCCCTGGGCATTACCTTCCAGCAGGTCCAGAAGTACGAGCGTGGCGCCAACCGGGTGTCCGCCTCCATGCTGGTCCGGGCCGCAAAACGTCTGGAATGCCCGGTGGCGTTCCTGGTCGGTGAAGAGCCGGGCGGTTTCCCGACCGATGAATCGCTGCTCACCATGCTGGCCTTCCCCGGCGCCATCGATCTGCTGACAGCCTATACCTCGATCGAAGACTCCCAGTCTCGCGCAGCGGTCCTCAATGTCGCCCGCGCCCTGAACAGCGGCGACTCCAAGAAGGCCGCCTGAGGCGCTTCCCTGTGGCTGGCGACCGCATTTTACGCGTCATGGCGCGCGGCGGTCGCAGTTGCATCCTGTAGTGCAACGCTTTTTTTGCACCTGACCAGTAACTGTCCACATCCAATCTTCCTTTCCAAGGGATCCGGGTGTGATCAAGGTGCTTTCCAGCCTCGGCAACGACCACGATCTGCGGCTGGTAATACTGGCGGTGGCCGTCTGTCTGGGCGCCTGCCTGACGGCCTTCCGTCTTTATTCCCGGATGACCGGGGCCAGGGGACTGGTCAGGGGCGCCTGGCTGCTTCTGGCCGCCCTTGTCGCCGGATGCGGCGTCTGGGCGACTCATTTCCTCGGGCTCCTGGCCTATGACCCCGGACTGCCTACGGGTTTTTCCTCTACCGGCACCATCGCCTCCCTGATGATTTCCGTCGCCTTCATGGGCGGCGGCTTCTTCGCCTCCATCCCGGTGGATGACGAGCGCTCCAACCAGATCGCCGGGGGCATGCTGATCGGCCTCGGGGTTGCGGGCATGCATTATTCGGGCATGTCAGCCTTTGTCACCGAAGGACGGATCGAGTGGGAGCCCGCAACTGTAGCGGCCTCGATCATCACCGGGATTGTCGGGGCGACCCTGTCCCTGATGGTGATCGGCCAGGGCAAGGGGCTGGTCAAGTTGGTCGCCGCGGCCGGCCTGCTGGGCGCCGGGGTCCTGGCCATGCACTTCATCGGCATGGCGGCCATCACCATCGTTCCCGATCCGTTGGTCGAGGTTCCTGAATCCATGATGTCCGTGGGCGTCATGACCTTCGCCGTGGCCTCGATCACCGGCCTGATCATCCTGGGCGGCCTGGGCGCCATGCTGATCGAAAGCCAGACGACCCGATCGGCCCTGGAGCGAATCCGCACCCTGGCCAATGCCGCCTATGAAGGCATCGTTGTGATCCAGAACGGCCGGATCAACGACGCCAACTCCGCTTTCTGCGAACTGGCCGGGGCCCCGCTTGAGGACCTGGTGGGCCTGAGTCTGCTGGACGACATCCTGACCTTTGACGACCCGCTGCAAAGCCCAGACGAACGGCGTGAGGCCCATCTGCAGCCCCTGACCGACAAGATCAGCATTCCGGTCGAGGTGTTTTCGCGCCTGATGGACGATGGCGCCCGGATCGAGACTTCCGGACTGACGGTCCTGGCGATCCGCGACCTACGCGAGCGGCGCTCGGCAGAGGACAAGATTCGCTATCTGGCGGAGCATGACGGCCTGACCGGCCTGCCAAACCGCAATGCACTGCAGGTCAAGCTGGCCGCCGCGATCGAGCGGGTCGAGGCTTCAGGCGAAACGCTGGCCCTGATCTGCGTCGACCTGGACCATTTCAAGGAAGCCAACGATCTGCACGGCCATCTGGCCGGGGATTCCGTCCTCAGGGAGGCCGCCCGGCGGCTACAGGGGTCGATCAGCGCCCCGTCCTTTGCAGCCCGGCTGGGTGGCGATGAATTCGTCGTGGTCCAGATCACCGATCAGGACCAGCCCTCCGCAGCGGCCGAACTGGCCGGAGAGCTGCTGGACATCCTCAGGGTTCCCGGACAGTTCGAGGGCCAGGAACTGGTCATGGGCGCCAGCCTCGGGGTGTCGCTCTATCCGGACGATGGCCGAACCCGCGAAGCCCTCCTGGCCAATGCCGACATGGCCCTGTATCGCGCCAAGGAAAGTGGTCGGGGGGCCTACCGGTTCTTCAAGCGGGAAATGGACGAGTCGATCCGCGAGCGCCGCACAATGGCCCGCGAACTGCGTCAGGCGATCATCGACGAGCATCTGATCGTTCATTACCAGCCCCTCGCCCGGGCCAGCGATGGCGAGGTCTGCGGCTTCGAGGCCCTGGTCCGCTGGAAGCATCCGGTGCGGGGCATGATCCCGCCCCTGGATTTCATCCCCGTCGCCGAGGAAAGCGGCCTGATCGGTCCCCTGGGCGAGTGGGTCCTGCGCAGGGCCTGCGCTGACGCCGCAGCCTGGGACAAGCCCTTGCGGATCGCCGTGAACCTGTCACCCCTGCAGCTGAACCAGCCGGCCCTTCCCACCCTGGTGCATGAAGTCCTGATCCAGACCGGACTGTCCCCGGCCCGGCTGGAGCTGGAAATCACCGAAAGCGCCCTGTTCAAGGACTACCAGCGCGCCCTGGACAACCTGCGCCGCCTCAAGGCCCTTGGCGTCCGGATCGCCATGGATGATTTCGGCACGGGCTTTTCCTCGCTGTCCACCCTGCAGTCCTTCCCCTTCGACAAGATCAAGGTGGACAAGAGCTTCGTCGAGAACATCCACCGGGACGAGCGGGCGACCGTCATCGTCCGGGCGGTCCTGGGACTGGGCCGCAGCCTCAATATCCCGGTCGTGGCGGAGGGTGTCGAAACCGAGGAACAGCGCCAGTTCCTGCGCGACGAGGACTGCGCCGAACTTCAGGGTTACGCCATCGGGCGACCGGCCCCGGTCGAGACCCTGGGCGCATGGACCAACAACGATCTGGTGATTGCCGCCCTTGAGGTGGTCGACGAGGTCAGGCCTGTCCTGAGACGCAAGCGGCGGGCCTGACAGACCGGTCGCGCGTGACGCCCGGCGGGCTTCAAGCCTGTCCGACGGTCTCGAACATACAGGCGGCCATGGCCTCTTCCGGGCTCTTGGCGCCGGCCAGCAGGAAATCGAAGGCTGGATAGAAGCGGTCCGCGGCCTCCATCGCCACGTCGATCATGGCCGCTGTCTGGGCGGGGGTCGGACGGTCGGATTCAAACAGCCCCATGGCGTGACGGAACACCACCTCGCCATCATCGGCCCAGATTTCGAAATGGCCCTGCCAGAGTCGCTGGTTCACCAGGTTGGACAGCTCATAGGCCTTGGCGCGCACAGCCTTGCCGGCCTTCAGGTCGATGGACAGGCAGAGCTGAAGGCATTCCGCCTCGGGCCGCCAGGCAAACCACAGCTCGTAGTCTTTCCAGTCGCCAGCCAGGGAAAATGCCAGATCGCCATCCTCTGTCCGGTCAAACGCCAGATTCTCGGCCGCGAGCACATGTTCGACCACTTCAAGCGGGTCGAGCGCCAGGAAGACTTCATCATCTTCCGGAGGCGAGATATCCATCGGTTTTGCCGTCCTTTGGAGGGCGGGCGATATCGTGGAATCTATCCCGAATCGCCTGCACCTGATGACCCTAGTCTGGTTCGCGGTTGCCGTCACAGCCGCTTCTTTCAGGGCGCGAGCTTTACTCGCCCTGTACCGGAGGGGCCGCACCCTTCAGGCTTGCGATCTCGGCGCGAAGCGTCTCGATCTCGGCCTTGAGGGCCTCGAACTCGTCGCGGCGGATCAGGTCGAGCTCGGCGGCGAAACGATCACCCTGGGCGCGAAACGCAGCCTTGGCTTCTTCGCCGGCCGCCTGGGCGAGGCCCGCGGCGGCTGTCGTCAGCTTGGCGATCTCATCCAGAAAGGGGTTCTGAGTATGCATGCCTCTTCATATGGGAAACGATTGGTGAAAGCGAAGGGGAATAAGTCTAAACCAGCACTGTTTCGTCTCCGGTGAGGTTAATGCCCATGCCCTTCCCCGATATCTCGCCCTTCGTCGGCGGCTGGACCGTGACCTTGCCAATCGTTGGCGAGTTCGGGATCCGCTGGTACGCCCTGGCCTATGTCGCAGGAATCCTGCTGGGCTGGCGTTACGCTCTCGGCCTTGCCCGCAACCTGGTCATCCGTGGCGGCCAGCCCTCTCCAGTTTCGGCGCCCCAGATCGACGACCTGATCCTTTGGGTCACTCTTGGCGTCATCCTCGGCGGTCGCCTCGGCTATGTAGCCTTCTACCAGCCTCACATGATCTGGGAGGCGCCCGGCCAGATCCTGCAGATCTGGCAGGGGGGCATGAGCTTCCATGGCGGCCTCATCGGGGTGATCGTCGCCATGGCGCTGTTTGCCCGAAGCAACGGGATCGATCTGCTGAAGCTGGCCGACACCGTGGCCCCGGCCGTGCCCTTCGGCCTGCTGTTCGGCCGGATCGCCAACTTCATCAATGGCGAGCTGTGGGGCCGGGAAACCAGCCTGCCCTGGGGCTTCGTCTTCCCCGGCGCCGGCGGCGCGCCACGCCATCCCAGCCAGCTGTATGAAGCGGCGCTTGAGGGCCTGGTCCTGTTCCTGCTCCTGCGGTTCGCAACCCATCAGCTTCTCTGGCTGCAGCGCCGGGGTGTGGTGGCCGGCATCTTCCTGGCCGGCTATGGCCTGTTCCGTCTGTCTCTGGAGAATGTCCGGGAACCCGACAACTTCCTGTCCGGCCTGGTGGAGGCCACGGGCGGGCTGACCATGGGGATGCTGCTCTCGGTCCCGATGATGCTGGCCGGAGCATGGCTGGTCTGGCGAGGACTGCGGGAGCCGGTGGACATTGTCCGACAGGCGCCCGCGACCGACGCTCCCAAGCCCGGGACCCAATCATGAGCCTGGCGGAACGTCTGAAAGCCCAGATCACCCAGAGCGGTCCGATCTCGGTGGCGGCCTACATGACCCTCTGCCTGCATGACTCCCGGGACGGCTATTACGCCACACGGCCCGCCCTGGGCGGCCAGGGCGATTTCATAACCGCGCCGCTGGTCAGCCAGATGTTCGGTGAACTGCTCGGACTCTGGGCTGTCGAGACCTGGACCCGTCTGGGCAAGCCCTCGCCGTTTCGACTTGTCGAGGTGGGTCCCGGTGACGGAACCCTGATGTCGGATCTTTTGCGGGCCGTCCGCCTGGCCCCGGACTTCATAGCCGCCGCCGATCTCTGGCTGGTCGAGACCTCGGCGCCGCTCAGGGCCGCCCAGGCCGGGAAGCTGGCGGGCGCGGTTCTGCAGCCACGCTGGGCGGACAGCCTGGACGACGTGGCCGAGGGGGCCCCGGTGATCCTGATCGGCAATGAGCTGCTTGACTGCCTGCCGGCCCGCCAGTTCGTCATGACCCCCGGCGGCTGGGTCGAGCGTCTGGTTGGGCTTGGCGCCGACGGGGCGCTGGCCTTTGGCCTGGCGCCCTCGGACCATGGCCTGGCGCCAGAGCCGGGCGCCTTGGTTCTGGAAGTGTCTCCGGCCCAGGAAGCCTTTGCGGCCCAGGTGGCCCAGCGGGTGGTGCGGGAGCGGGGCGCAGCCCTGCTGATCGACTATGGCCGCTCTGAGCCCGAGTTCGGCGACACGCTGCAGTCCCTGAAAGCCCATGAAAAGGTCGATCCCCTGGCCTTTCCAGGCGAGTCGGACCTGACCATCCATACCGATTTCCCGGCCGTCCTGGCGGCGGCGCGCGAGGCGGAGGCGGAAACCGCCGGGCCGATTGCACAGGGACTGTTCCTTGGCAGGCTGGGACTGTCACACCGGGCGGAGGCCCTGATCGCCGCACGGCCGGACCTCGCCCCGGTGATTGGCCGTCAGATGAACAGGCTGATGGCGCCAGATCAGATGGGCGAGCTCTTCAAGGTCATCAGCATCCACCAGCCGGGCTTCCCCTCGCCGGGGTTCGAGACCGCCTGATCAGGCGCGCTTTCCAACCACCGTCAGAATGAGGGCGGCCACCGCCGCCGCAACGACGATGGGCGCCGTAAACAGGACGACGGAGCCGCCACTCGCTCCGGCCCCCAGCATCTGCCCTGCCACAACCGGTCCGATCACCGAGCCCAGACGACCGGCGGCAACAGCCGCGCCGACCCCGGCGCCTCTCACCTCATCGGCATAGTACCAGGGACCAATGGCATAGAGGCCGAACTGCCCGGCCATGATCAGAAGTCCTGCAGCAAAGGCCAGCAGGCTGAGGGTCGCTGGCGAACTGGAAGGCGCAGCCAGAACCACCAGCACCGCCACAAGGGCGGCAAAGACTGACGCCAGGGGCCATCTCGGGCCCAGACGATCAATGGCGAGGCCGATCAAAAGACCTCCGGTCGCACCGCCAATATTGAACAGGGTGGCGACGCCGGCCGCCGAACTCGCCGTGATGCCCCGGTCAACCAGCATGACCGGCAACCAGTTCAGGAACAGATGCAGCACCAGGGCTATGGCCGCATAGCTGATCCAAAGACAGAGGGTTTGCAGCAATCGGCCTCTGGCAAAAAGCGCCCTCATGGCTGCCGCCCCGGACAATCGCGGCCCACCAGGATCCGTCCCACCCACGGCTGGCTGCGCCTGTCTTCCCGTCTCAGGCATGAACCTCCAGACCAGAACCGCCAGAATCAGGGGCGCGAGCCCGCCGACAACAAAGACCAGCCGCCAGTCATCCTGGGCGAGATCGCTTCTGGCCAGCAACCCTGCCAGCGCGCCTCCCAGGGGCAGGCCCGCCGTGATCATCCCGACCGTCATGGCCTTCCGGTCCGACCGCGCCAGTTCCGAACCCATGGCGATGAGCATCGGCATGGCCCCGCCAAGGCCGAGCCCGGTCAATGTCCGGATGATCAACAGGGCCGGAAGGTTTGCCGCAACGGCCGTGGCCAGGCTGAAGAGACCAAAGACCGCTATCGAGACGACCAGCACCGGCCTTCGGCCGATGCGATCCGACAGCGGTCCCGCAAAGGCAGCGCCGAAGAACAGTCCCACGAGGCTTGCGCTGAACGCCAGCCCAGCCTCGGGCCGGGTCAGACCCAGGTCCGGCATCATGCGCGGCGCAGTCACGCCCATCGAGGCGATATCGAAGCCTTCCGTCATGGCCGCAAGCAAACAGAGGCTCAGGGCGATCCAGGAAGGATTTGAACGGTTCAGGGGAGCCTCCCGGCCAAGGCGCTGCAGTCCAAACCCATGCAACGCCAGACAGGCGGGTCACGTCAACATCGGTCAATTCCATCTCTGGAGCCCGCGATGATCGGGATCTCCCAATTCCCGAACCGATGGAAACCACCGGCTTTCTGACGCGACGGATCCGCCACGCGATCGTCGCACGGGCCCGCGAAAGCGGCGCGGCGCCTTTTCCCCGCCCAGCTTCTCCCCCATAAGGCGGCCATGAAGTTTCTCGACCAGTGCAAGGTCTACATCCGGTCCGGTAATGGCGGCGGCGGCGCCGTCTCGTTCCGGCGTGAGAAGTATATCGAATATGGCGGTCCGGACGGCGGCGACGGCGGCAGGGGCGGCGATGTGTGGGTTGAGGCCGTCGAAGGCCTCAACACCCTGATCGACTATCGCTACCAGCAGCATTTCAAGGCCGACACCGGCACCCACGGGATGGGCCGCAACCGCCACGGCGCGGCCGGAGAGGACATCATCCTCAAGGTTCCTGTCGGCACCCAGGTGCTGGAAGAGGACCGCGAAACCCTTATCGCCGACATGGACGAGGCCGGAAAGCGGGTCCTGCTGGCCAAGGGCGGCAATGGCGGCTGGGGCAATGACCGCTTCAAGGGGCCGATCAACCAGGCCCCCAAACACGCCAATCCTGGCCAGGAGGGCGAGGAAAAATACATCTGGCTTCGCCTGAAGCTGATCGCCGACGCCGGACTGGTGGGCCTGCCCAATGCCGGCAAGTCCACCTTCCTGGCCGCCGCCAGCGCCGCCAAACCCAAGATCGCCGACTACCCCTTCACGACCCTGACCCCCAACCTGGGGGTCGTGGACCTGTCGCTGGGCGAGCGTTTCGTCCTGGCCGATATTCCCGGCCTGATCGAGGGGGCCTCCGAGGGACTGGGTCTTGGCACCCGGTTCCTGGGCCATGTGGAACGCACGGCCGTGCTCATCCATCTGGTCGACGCCACCCAGGACGACATGGTCGAGGCCTGGCGTACGGTTCGCGCCGAGCTGGCGGCCTATGGCGAGGGCCTGGACGAGCGGACCGAACTTCTGGCCCTGAACAAGATCGACGCCCTGGACGAGGAAACCCGCCTGGCCAAGGCGGCCGAGCTGGAAGCGGCGACCGGGGTGAGTCCCTGGCTGATTTCCGGCGTTTCAGGCGAGGGTGTTCGCGCCGTCCTGCGGGAGGCCTTCCGCAAGATCCGCATTCACCGCGGCGAGACGCCATCGGACGATGATGAAGACGATGTCGACCCCGCGCCGTCCGACGCCCCCTGGTCACCCGTCTAGGCCTGGAGTTTCCGATGATACTGCTTGCCCTTCTTTTCATGTTGATGTCCGGCCAGACCGCCCCGGCTCCGCCGGTCGCTGCCGCCGCTCAGCCAGCCGAGCCCCCGGCCTCGCCCCGCCTGGAAGCCCTGCTGGCCGGGTACAAGGGACGGCCGCAGGCGGACCTGACCTCAAGGCTTGGGCCGCCTGACAGCATCAAGCAGGCGGCCGATGGCCAGGTCCTGTTCTGGACCCTCAACCTGCCGGGTGCGACAGTCTGCGGGCCAAACGCATCCGGCAATCTGGTCTGCGGGCGTCAGGGCGGCGGCGACTGCAGCATCGCCGTGGCCTTCAAGACCGCAACAGGCATGGGAATCTGGAAGTCGGGCGGCCTGCCCGCCGCCTGCGAAGCGGTCGCTGACCGGCTGCAGCCCCGCCCCTGACCGGATGCTGGCCGGGGCCCGTCGCATTGTTGTCAAGGTCGGCTCGGCCCTGGTGGCGGACGCCGCCACGGGGGCGGCGGATCGCGACTGGCTGGCCGCCTTCGCCTCAGACGCCGCCGGTCTGATCGCCGCGGGGGTCCAGATTCTGGTGGTTTCTTCCGGCGCGGTCGCGCTTGGCCGGGGCCGTCTGGGCCTGGGGTCGCGCGCCCTGAGCCTGCCGGAGAAACAGGCTGCCGCCGCTGCGGGCCAGTCGGTCCTGATGCGGGCCTGGGAAGAGGCCTTCGAGCCCCATGGCAGACCTGTGGCCCAGGTCCCGATGACCCGCAACGACACCGAGGTTCGCCGCCGCTGGCTGAACGCCCGGGCCACCACCGACACCCTGCTGGCCCTGGGCGCCGTGCCTGTCGTCAACGAGAACGACACGGTGGTGACCGAAGAGATACGCTATGGCGACAATGACCGCCTGGCCGCCCGGGTCGCCCAGATGATCGGCGCGGACCGGCTGGTGCTGCTCAGCGATATCGACGGCCTCTACACTTCTGATCCCCGGCAAGATCCGGCGGCGCGCCGGCTGGACCGGATCCAGACCCTGACCCCGAAGATCATGGCCATGGCCGGCGGGGCCAAT
This sequence comes from Caulobacter sp., assembly GCA_029866155.1. GTDB lineage: Bacteria > Pseudomonadota > Alphaproteobacteria > Caulobacterales > Caulobacteraceae > Caulobacter. Next base: position 61,789 of record JARWZW010000030.1, read on the forward strand.
GCCGGGGCCGGGGTCGGGACCGGGGGCATGGCCACCAAGCTGTCGGCGGCGAAGATCGCCCAGGCCGCCGGCTGCGCCACCATCATCACCATGGGCAGGCGACAAAATCCGCTCGGCGCCCTGGGCCAGGGGGCTGCCGCAACGGTGATCGAGGCCGCCACCACGCCCGCCGCCGCCTACAAGGCCTGGATCGCGGGAAGCCTGTCGCCCTCTGGCGTCCTGACGGTCGATGATGGCGCAGCCCGGGCCCTGGCCCAGGGCAAGAGCCTTCTGGCCGCCGGGGTCAGGGGGGTCAGCGGCCGGTTCGGCAAGGGCGACGCCGTCAGGATCGTCACCCAGGAGGGGATCGAGGTTGGCAGGGGCCTGGCCCGCTACGACCGGGCCGACGCCGAAAAGATCGCAGGCCTGAGATCGGACGCCATAGAGGCGGCGATCGGCTTCACGGCCGGTCCGATGATCCATGCCGACGACCTTGTGCGGGATTAGGCCGGCCGGGCGCCTCCCGGGCAGTCCGGGATCATAACGGACCAGGCTCTAGTCAGGTCGCCGGGGCGCTGCCCCTTCCGATTCGAGAGACTCTTCCTCCCGGCCGCTTGCGTCCCAGCCGTCGAAATCGCCTGGCTTCATGCGGGCCAGGTCGGCGGCCAGAAGGCGTTCCGTGGTGCGGGCCGCATCGCGGGAGGCCAGGACATAGGCCTCTTCCTGGCCCCACATGGGACGCAGTTCCTCGAAGGCGCGCAGGTCATGGCCGCGGAAATAGTCGGCCGCCCGATGGGCCCGGTGGGCGCGGAATCCCAGGCGGCGCAGGGCTGTGACCCCCATGGCCAGGGCAGCCTCGAAGGTCTCACGCTCGATGGCGTCGGCGCCGTTGGCCAGAAGATCATAGGCGTGGCGGCGATCGAAGGCCCGGGCCAGGATGATCAGGTTGGGGAAGGCCTCCCGCGCCTTTTCGACCAGTTCCGAGGTCTTTTCCTTGTCGTCCAGGGCGACCACCAGCATCCGGGCCCGCTCGGCTCCGGCCGCCCGCAACAGGTCCAGCCGGGTGGCGTCGCCATAATGGACCCGGCGGCCGAACCGGCGCAGGACGTCAATCTGCTCGATGTCCGAATCCAGAACCGTCGCCTTGAAGCCATTGGCCCCCAGCAGGCGGCCCGTGATCTGACCAAACCGCCCGAAGCCGGCGATGATGATGTCGGGCTCGGCCTCGTCAAAGTCAGGATCGTCGGGCTTCACGTCCGGGATCGAGGCTTCCAGCAGATCGGCGATCTTTTCATAGGCCATCATGGCCAGGGGCGTCAGGGCCATGGAGACGGCGACGGCCGCGGTCAGCAGGGCCGCCAGGTCGGCGCCGATCACCCCGGCCCCGACGGTAAAGGTCAGCAGGACAAAGGCGAACTCTCCGCCCTGGGCCAGGGCGGTTGCGACAGCCGCCGCGGCCCGGGTGGTAGCGCCGCCGATCAGGGCCAGGCCAAACATCACGGCGAACTTCAGGACCATCATGCCGATGACCATGGCCGCCAGCAGCAGGGGTTGGGACAGGATGACCGTGAAGTTGATGCCGGCGCCGACGGTAATGAAGAACAGGCCCAGCAACAGTCCCCGGAAGGGCTCGATATCGGTTTCCAGTTCGCGGCGGTATTCGCTTTCGGCCAGCACGACCCCGGCCAGGAAGGCGCCAAGGGCCGGTGACAGCCCGACGGTCTGCATCAGGGCGGCGACGCCGACAACGATCAGTAGCGCCGTTGCAGTGAAGATTTCCCGCAGCCGCGACTGGGCGATGAAGCGGAAGACCGGCTGGACCACATAGCGCCCGCCGCCGACCACAGCCGCCACGGCGGACAGGACAGCAAGGGTCTGCAGCCAGGCCGGCAGGCCGGCGATCAGGCTGCCGCCATGTCCCCCGGCATGGTCTGCCGCCTCCGCCACAAGATGGACCGGCGCGGCCGCCAGCAGGGGCAGCAGGGCGAACAGCGGGATGACCGCAAGATCCTGCAGCAGCAGAACGCCAAACGCAGCCCGGCCGACCGGGCCCTGACGCAGGCCCTTTTCATCAAGGGTCTGCAGCACGATGGCGGTCGAGGACATGGACAGCACCAGCCCGACAGCCAGGGCGATCTTCCAGTCCAGGCCCAGCAACAGACTGGCCCCGCCGATCGCCATGGCGGTCAAGACCACCTGGGCGCCGCCCAGACCGAAGATGGTCTTGCGCATGGACCAGAGGAGGGCCGGCCGGACCTCAAGCCCGATCATGAACAGCAGGATGACCACGCCGAACTCGGCGAAGCGCATGACATCCGCCTGCTCGCCCACAAGGGACAGGGCGAAGGGGCCGATGATGATGCCGGCGATCAGATAACCAAGCACGGAGCCCAGGCCCAGCCGCTTGGCGATCGGCGCGGCTATGACCCCGGCGCCCAGATAGACCAGTGTCTGGAGAAGCAGTCCCTGACCTTCCATCAGTTCGCCGCCTGCTGGCTGGACCTGATCAGACCTTCAAGCCGGGCCCGATAACGGCCTGCTTCCTGAGCGATCGCCTCGTCTGACTTGGTGCGGGCCCCGTGGATGACGAAGGGCGTTTCCCAGACCATGCCACAGAGGTCGGCCGTCTGTTCGAGGGGACGCAGAAACTCCTCCATGGTGAAATGGTTGTAGCCAAGCGCGTGATAGGCCTGGGCCGGTCCGCCGGTGGTGCAACTGACCATCAGCCGCTTGCCCTCCAGCCGGTTCCCGCCCTTGCCGTAGGCGAAGCCATGGAGCCAGACCAGGTCAAACCACTCCTTCAGCAGGGCAGGCATGGCGTACCAGTAGAGGGGAAACTGCAGGGCGATGATGTCATGGGCGACCAGCCGGCTCTTCTCGGCCGTGACGTTGATCGCGAACCGCGGATAGGTCTCGTAGAGGTCCAGCGGGGTCAGGCCAGGCAGGTCCCTCGCCTGGTTCCATAACAGGGTATTGGTCCGGCTCTTTTCCAGGGCCGGATGAGCCATCACCAGCAGCAGGCGGCTGTCGCCGGACTCGGCGGTCATGCTAGCCTGCCCCAGGTCGCTGAAAAATATTCATCAGAACTTGAATTATTTGCCGATCCGGGCGACAGCACCGCGGTTTTCTGCAGAGGGACAATCATGGCCGACAAGGTCCGCAAGGACGCCGCAGCCGCCCTGGAAGGGGTGTTGTTTGACGGCATGACCATCATGGCCGGAGGCTTTGGCCTCTGTGGCATTCCTGAAAACCTGATCGCGGCGATCCGCGAAACGGGGGTCAAGGACCTCACGGTGATCTCCAACAACTGCGGGGTCGACGGCTTCGGCCTGGGAATCCTGCTGGAGAACCGCCAGATCAGGAAAATGGTCTCGTCCTATGTGGGTGAGAACAAGCTGTTCGAAAAGCTATATCTCTCGGGTGAGCTTGAACTCGAGTTCAACCCGCAGGGAACGCTGGCGGAACGCATTCGCGCTGGCGGCGCGGGCATCCCTGCCTTTTTTACCCGCACCGGGGTCGGCACCCTGGTAGCGGAAGGCAAGGAGGTCCGGACCTTCGACGGCGAGGACTATGTGATGGAGCGCGGCCTGACCGCCGACCTGTCCATCGTCAAGGCCTGGAAGGGCGACGCCGCCGGCAACCTGATCTATCGAAAAACCGCCCGGAACTTCAATCCGATGATGGCCACGGCCGGCAAGACCACCCTGGTCGAGGTCGAGGACCTGGTCGCCGTCGGCGCCCTGGACAAGGACAACATCCATACCCCGGGCATCTATGTCGACCGGCTGTTTGTCGGGGCGACCTTCGAGAAACGTATCGAACGGGTCACCACCCGCGACAGGGAGACCGCATAATGGCCTGGACCCGCGACGAGACTGCCGCCCGCGCCGCCCTGGAACTCAAGGACGGTTTCTATGTCAATCTGGGCATCGGCATCCCGACCCTGGTGGCCAACTACATCCCGGCCGGGATGGATGTGACCCTGCAGAGCGAGAACGGCATGCTGGGGATGGGCCCCTTCCCCTACGAGGGTGAAGAGGACGCCGACCTGATCAATGCCGGCAAACAGACCATCACCGAACTGGACTCCAGCAGCTATTTCTCCAGCGCCGACAGTTTCGCGATGATCCGGGGCGGCCATATCGACCTGTCGATCCTGGGGGCCATGCAGGTGGCCGCCAATGGCGACCTGGCCAACTGGATGGTGCCGGGCAAGATGGTCAAGGGCATGGGCGGCGCCATGGATCTGGTGGCAGGGGTCAAGCGGGTGGTGGTGGTCATGGACCATTGCGAAAAGACCGGCGCCCCCAAGCTGCTGGAAGCCTGCACCCTGCCCCTGACCGGCAAGGCGGTCGTGGACACCCTGATCACCGACCTCGGCGTCTTTTCCATCGGCCGCGGCGCCGGGGTGAAGCTGATCGAACTGGCGCCCGGGGTCACCGTCGAAGAGGTCAGGGCAAAGACCGAGGCCGCCTTTACCGTCGCCCTCTGAGGCGGCCGGTCAGGCGGACGGTCCGTGACGCAGGGCGATGACCTCGCCCACCACGGCCACCGCGATCTCCCAGGGCGCCTTGCCGCCCAGGTCCAAGCCGATCGGCGCTCGGAGCCGGGCGAACAGCGCCGGGTCCAGGCCAGCCCGGGTGAGCCGGTCCAGCCGTTCGGGCAGCCGCCGCCGCGCGCCCAGCAGCCCGACATAGGGGGCCGGCGAAGGCAGGGCGGCCATCAGGGCGGCATGGTCCATATCGATGTCATGACCGCAGACGGCAATCGCCGTCCAGGCGTCCAGACCGATATCGGCAAGGGCGGGTCCGGCCTCATGTCGGTTGTAGCCGACCCCGGCCAGGCCGGGCGGCAGGGCCGGGCCCCGGGGCCGGACCAGGGTGGTTTCGAACCCGCCCTGGGCGGCCAGGCTGGCGATCGCCAGGGCGGTCGGGTCCGATCCCATGACCACCATGCGCCAGACCGGATCGAACACCAGGGACACGGCGCCCGGCCAGGAGTCCAGCTGTGAGCCGCAGGCCCGCATCTGGCCGTCACTGACCCAGGTTACGGGTCGTCTCTGGTCCATGGCCAGCAGCAGGGCGAGAGCGGCGGGGTCCTGCGGCAGGATCCGCTCCACCAGGATCTCGATCCGGGCCCCGCAGAGAAGCCGGATGTCAGGCCAGGGGCTTCCCTCGCCATAGACAAGGCGACGGGGCTGACCATCCTCCATGCAGGCCATGGCGTGGATCGCCACATCGCCCTCGACACAGCCGCCGGACAGGAAGCCGCTGATCAGGTCGGGACCGAACACCATCTGGGCGCCCACCGGTCTGGGACCGCCGTCGCCAAGTGCGGAAATCGTCGCCAGCACAGCCGGGTCGCCGGCGGCAAGCACCTGACGCAGCGCCGGGCGCTGGTCATCGGCAAGTCCATAAAGGGGCCAGTCAGGCAGTTCACGCGTCACCGGGCCAGAATAGCGCGTGGCAACCACCGCCGATACCGGTTCCTTAAGCTTCTCGAGGACATGATTACCAACGACTTCACCATGAAGTCCCTGTCTTCGCCCCCGACTGGAGCCGGCGCCGTGCCCAACGCCGCTTTCATCATCGACCCCCGCCTGCGACGGCCCCTCAGCCGACCGATCGCAGAGGGCTGTCGACTGACTGATGGGGAGGGCGTCGTCCGGGTCGATTTTGACATGCTGGGCGGCTCGGTGCTGCTCGGTCACGCCCATCCCGAGGTCGAGGCCGCCGTCGCTGGCCCGGCCCCCGCCCAGGGCGAGGTCGCCGCCGCCCTGGCGTCGCTCCTGCCCCGCAAGCCCGCTATCGCCTTCTGCGCCGAGGAGAGCCAGGCGCTGCCCGTCGCCGTCGCCCTGGCCCGCAAGGCCCTCGGCCGTCGCCGGGTTGCGGTCTGGGAACCTGCCGGGGGTCTGTTCAACGACGCGGTCGACCTAGCCGCCCTGCTGGTCGATCCCCTGGGCATGTCGCCCGCACAGCTTCGCCAGGCGCGCAGGACGGCGGACGCCTGCGGCGCCTTCCTGATCTTCGACGAAGGCGTCAGCAGTTTTCGCGTGCACCCCCAGGGCGCCCAGGGCCTGGGACGGGTGAGGCCTGACCTTTCCGTCTTTGGCGCCAGCATCGCCAATGGCCGGCCAATCGGCGCCATCGCCGGTCCCGGGACCCTGATCCGCCAGATCGATCCCGATGACCTGCCGCCCGCCCGCGATGACAGTCTGGCCGCCGCCCTGGCGACCCTGCGTTTCCTCGACAGGACCCCTGTCGCCTCGGGCCTGCAGATCATGGGCGCGGAACTCCAGACCGAGGTCGAAGCCCTGGTCGCCCGGGCCGGCGCCAGCCGCCTGTTCAGGCTGGCGGGCGATCCGACCCTGCCGACCCCGCTGTTCTCCGCTCCGGTGCTGGAAGGCCTCTGGATGCGGGAAATGAGCGCCCGGGACCTGGTCGTGGCCGGCCCCCATGCCCTTTGCGCCGCCCATGGCGAGGCCGAGGTCAGCGCCCTGGTCGCCGCCTACGCCATCCTGCTGCCGGCCATGATGGCGCGCAGCATGGCCGAGCTTCTGCAACGGCCCGCCCCGCCGCAGGACCTGTTCTATTCCGTCGCTCCAGAAGGACGCGCATGACGTTTTCCCTCACCAAGCTTGGCGTCAGCGCCGCCCAGTTCGGGCTGGACGGGACCTCAGGTCCCCGGTCCCGGACCCCGGAAGTCGAGGCTCGCGACATCCTGGCCATCGCCGCCCGGGGCCAGCTTTCGGTTCTGGACGCCTCCGGCGTCTATGGACGGGCCGAACAGCTGCTGGGCGACCTGATCCCCCGCCCGTCGAGCTTTCGCCTGACCCTCAATACGGTTCGCGCTGACCGGGGCCCCGACTTTGTCGAAGCCGAGGCGCGGGCCAGCCTGCGCCGTCTGGCGGTCGAGCGGGCGGACGCGATCATCGTGCCCTCTGTCGGCGAACTGTTCGGCCCCCAGGGCCAGGCCCTCTGGACCCGGCTGCACCGGCTGCGCGACGAAGGACTGTTCGCCCGGATCGGGATCGCGGTTCATGCCTCAGACGATCCCTTCGGCGTGGCCCGCCGTTTCAAGCCTGACCTGGTCCAGGCCCCGGCCTCCCTGCTGGACCAGAGGCTGCTGGCGGACGGCGCCCTGGCCCGGATCGCCGGCGTCGGGATTGAAGTGCAGCTGCGGTCGATCTTCCTGAACGGTCTGTTGTTCCTGCCGCCAGACCGGGTGCCGGCCACCCTCAAGGGCTCGGCCGGCCGCCTGTCGCGGGTTCGGCGCATGATTGCCGAAGGCCGTAGCGACCCGTTGCAGGCCGCCCTGGGATTTGCCCTGTCGCGCCCTGAAGCCAGCGCCGTGCTGGTCAGTCCAACCACCGCCGCAGAGCTGTCCGCCATCCTGGCCGCGGCGGCCAGCCCGCCGCCGGACCTGGACTGGGATGACATGGCCCTGGATGACCCGGGCGCCCTGGACACAGGGTCCTGGGCCGCAGCCTGAAAGAACAGAGGCCGCCACGTTTGCGTGGCGGCCTCCTGGGGACGCTGAAAAGTCGGGGGGGCGTATCAGCGTCCCTGATGACAGAACGCAACCAGCCCGCAAAGGTTGCGGGCTAAGTCGGATCAGTTGCGCAGGCGCAGCCCGATAAAGACTCCGCGCCCGGCTTCACGATAGCCAAGGCTCTCCTGGAAGGTTTCGTCGGCAAGGTTTTCCACCCGCCCAGTCAATTCCAGGGACTCCGTCATCCGCCAGCCGGCCGCGATGCTGGCCGTGACAAACCCGTCGCGGAGCTCGGGTGAAAAGGTCGAGGGGTTGCTGTCGGTCTGCTCGCCTTCCGCCCTCAGGGTCAGGATGGCGTTCAGACGCTCGGCCCGCCAGGCCAGGCTGGCCGCACCGGACTGTTCGGGAACACGCAGCAGCGGCTGACCGGTGGTCGCATCCGTCGCGTCAGCATGGCTGTAGGCGGCATGGAGGCGGAAACCCCGGCCGAGATCGAGATCGGCCGAAAGGCTGCCGCCTGTGGTCAGGGTGCGCTCGAGGTTCACGTAACGCCCGATCCCGTAGGAAATCTGGTCCTCGACTTCCAGCCGGTAACCGACCGCCTTGACCACAACCCTTTCGTCGCCTGACCGCCAGGACAGGCCCAGGTCCCAGCCCTCCGCTGTTTCCGGCTTCAGCCCCGTAGAGGGGCCCGAAGGGAAGCAGAAATCGCAGACTGCCTGGCTGATGGTCGGGGTCTTGAACCCCTGCCCCCAGGAAGCTTCTGCATGAAAACCCCGGCCGAAGTCGCCGCTGGCGGTCAGGCGGGCCGTGACCTTGCTGTCGAAGTCGTCCGGTTCGTCAAACCTCAGGGCGGCGCCCAGGGTCAAGGGGGCGACGGGCGTGAAACGGCCAGTCACGAAGGCCGAGCCAGACCCCAGATCAGCCCTGTCGCCATTGCTCAGGGAGGCCTCGGTCTCGTCGCGCTCCAGGCCGGCCAGGACCGCGAACCGGTCGCCGGGACCGCCCTTTCCGGCCGTCCAGCGGAGAGAACGGCGCCGTGCTGAATAGGAAGACGAGAAGGCGGAGATGTTGTCCCGGTCCAGGTCGTAGAGACTGACCGTCAGGCTCTGGTCCAGCCCGAGCCATCCTGCCGCCTTGAGCCGGGCGAAGCCGGACCAGTCGCGGGACCGGGCCTGGTCAGCCGTATCGCCAAAGCTGAAGCTGGCGTCATAGCCGTCGGTTTCGGCATCGAAGGCGCTGTAACGCACCCGGCCTTCGAGACTGACCTGGTCATTGAAGCTGTATCGGCCGTTCAGCGAAACCGCCTGGCTCTCCAGGCCATCCGCTTCGGTTCCATTGGCCGCCTTGGACACCCCGTCAGACCGGTAGGCCGAGACAGAGGCCCCGATGGCGTGGGAGTCTCCGACCTGGCCGAAGGCTGCGGATCCACGCTGCGATCCAAAGCTTCCGGCCTCGGCGCTGACCCGCCAGCCGTCCAGTTCGCGGGTGGTGAAGGCGATCACGCCGCCAATGGCGTCCGAGCCCCAGAGCGAGCCTTGGGGACCGGCCAGGATCTCGATCCGCTGGATATCGGCCAGATCAAAGGCGGCGAAATCGAAGCCGCCATTGGGACTGGACGCGTCGTTCTGGACCACGCCGTCTACCAGAACCAGGGTCTTGTCGCCGGCCGCTCCGCGCATCCGGAGGGTCGAGACCCCGCCGAACCCGCCATTGCGGCTCAAGGAAACGCCGGGAACCGTGGCCAGGGCGTCAGCGGCGAACACGGTCTGGCGGAGGGCGATGTCGTCCTCGGTGATGAGGGTCAGGCCTGGAACCCGATCGGGCTCCGACGCCAGCCGGGTGACGATGACGGCGTCCAGGTCTGTGACCTCTTCCGCGGCAAGGGATGGCCCGGCAAGGGACAAGGCGGCGAGCAGGCTCAGGCCGCCGGCGGCGGCCATAGGGGTGGACTTGCGCATGGCGCGTTCTCCGGAACAGGAGCCCGCGCGGCGCCGCGTGGCGTTGGGGTCAAGCGACCGCGCCAGCGCGCCGGCCGGCGGTCGCTTCGGCAGCAGGGCCCGGCCCGGCGAGCCGGACAGGCCTGGAGCTGCGCCGCTGGTCTGGACCCGGACCCCGGACGAACGACATCGGCGGCAGGTCTCCTGGCTTGCGGGTCAATGGGTGCGCGTCGTCGCCTTCCCGGTTTCCCAGTGGCGCTCCTTGCGGAGACCGACGCGGCCCTCGCCGCTGACAGTTGCGGGCACAGCCGGGGATTTTCACCCCTGTTCCCTCTTGGCCCCCGTCAGGGGGACCGCCTGCAGAACGTCATGCCGCAGGGCGCCAGGTTTGGCAACCCCGGCGCCGAAGTCAGGGGTCGATTGACAGGCCCGGGTGTCAGGCCCAGGCGCCATAGGGGTCTGCGAAGGGCTTGCCCAGGGCCTGGGCCACGGCCGGATGGGTCAGTTCGCCCTTGAGCACATTCAGGCCCCGCGCCAGATGCTTGTCCCGGGCCAGGGCATTCAGACCATGATCCGCCAGGGCCAGTCCGAAGGGCAGGGTGGCGTGGACCAGGGCCTCGGACGATGTGCGGGGCGCGGCGCCCGGCATGTTGGCGACACAGTAGTGGACCACGCCCTCGACCGTATAGGTCGGCTCGGCATGGGTCGTCGGATGGCTGGTCTCGAAACAGCCGCCCTGGTCGATGGAGACATCCACCAGAACGCTGCCGGGCTTCATCCGAGACAGGTCGGCGCGCTTGATCAACTTGGGCGCAGCGGCCCCGGCAGTCAGGACCGCGCCGATAACCACGTCGGCCTTCAGGATTTCTTCCTCGATGGCGTCGAGGGTCGAATAGCGGGTCAGGACCCGACCCATGAAGATGTCGTCCAGTTCGCGCATCCGGGGGATGGACCGTTCAAGCACCACCACCTCGGCATTCAGGCCCATGGCCATGCGGGCGGCGTTCATGCCGACCACGCCGCCGCCCAGGACGGCGACGCGGGCCGGAGGCACGCCGGGCACGCCGCAGAGCAACAGGCCCATGCCGCCATTGTGTTTCAACAGGGTCTCGGCGGCGGAGAAGACGGCGATCCGTCCGGCCACTTCGCTCATCGGCGCCAGCAGAGGCAGGCCGCCCCGGGCGTCGGTCACGGTTTCATAGGCGATGGCCGCACAGCCCGAGGCCAGCAGGCCTTCGGTCTGGGCCGGATCCGGGGCCAGATGCAGGTAGGTGAACAGGATGTGGTGGGGCTTCAGCCGCTCCCACTCGACCTTCTGGGGCTCCTTGACCTTGACGATCAAGTCGGAGCCGGAGAACACCGCATCGGCGTCGGGGACGATGGTCGCCCCGGCCTTCACATAGGCTTCGTCGCCATAGCCAGCCCCCTGACCGGCGGTGGTCTCGACCAGCACCTGATGACCATGGGCGACATATTCGCGAACCGCAGTCGGCGGCAGGCCCACCCGGTGCTCGCCAGGTTTGATCTCCTTAGGCACGCCAACGCGCATGGGCTTTTCTCCATCAGACGGGTTTGAGGGTCGTTTGCCCCTGTCCTGACCTTTGGTCAAGAACCGCTGGCAGGCAAGCCGGCAGGAGGAAAATGCCAGGACCCGGCCCAGGACTGCGTTCCCGCCCCCTGCGGCGCGCAATTCAACCGCCCCGCCGGGCATGGACCCGAAGGCCCAGGCGAACGTCCGCAGGGCGCGATGTTTTCTTTGCCAAACTCTCCCAGGACGAGAGTTCATCGATCCGCTCATTGACCGCTGTTCCCCATTGGCCTCACTGTCCACGTCAAGACGAGATCGACCGGAGAGATTTTCCGCCATGACGCCCACCGACGAGACCGCAGGCGCAGGATCCCCGGCCGCTCCGGCCAAGCCCCGGTTCCAGCTTCCCCCGGGCTTGGGCCCCACGGCCGCCATCGCGGCGGCCGCAGCCCTGGCCCTTGGCTTTGGCGGTGGATGGGTGGCGGCCAAGGGCGGCGACCTGTTTGCCCCTTCGTCCAGCCAGGGACCGGCCGGTTCGGTGGCCGATGTGGCCGCCAATGGCCGCACCCCCGGGGCCCTGCCCTGGAACCTGTTCGGCAAGCCCCGTTCCGCGGGCGCCTCGCGTCGCGGCATTCCCCGGCCCGACGGTTTTGCTGTGTGGCGCCAGCGTCTGGACACGTCGGGGTCGGAACCCAGGGCCTGTATCGAGCTTTCCAAACCCCTGGATGCTGCAAAAACCTATGGCGACTTTGTTCTGGTTTCCCCGGATCTTGGCGGAACACCGGCGGTCAGCGTCAATCCCAAGAATGACGCCGAGCTTTGCGTCGCCGGCATGGGCTTTGTCGATCGCCGCATCACCCTGCTGAAGGGTCTGCCCGGCAAGGGCGGAACCACCCTTGCGGCCAATGCCGATGTCGATTTCACCTTCGGCGAAAAGCCGCCCTATGTCGGGTTCGCGGGCAATGGCGTCATCCTGCCCCGCGAAGACGCCGACGGTGTCGGGATCGAGACGGTCAATGTCTCGCGCCTGTCCATCGAGGTCTGGCGCATCTCGGACCGGAACCTGGTCCGCAAGTCGATCAGTGCGCCCGATCCGACCGGCGAGGGCGACTGGCCGGGCGACTACGGCGATGACAGCCCCGATGACGAAGGCCGCGTGGTCTGGAAGGGCGAGGTCGCCGTGACCGGAGGCCAGGGCGAGCGGCTCACCACTGTCTTTCCCCTCGGCGCCGTGCTGAAGGAAATGAAGGCCGGCGGTTATGTGATCAAGGCGCGCGACGCCTCCGCCGGCGTCAAGAACGACAACGACGACGGTGAAGGCGTGCAGCCCGCCCAGGCCCGTCGCTGGATCATGTTCACCGACATGGCCCTCGCCGGGTATGATGGCGCCGAGTCCCTCGACGTGGTCGTCCGCTCCCTGAAAAGCGCCAGGTCGATGTCTGGCGTGCGGGTGGCCCTGGTCGCCCGCAACGGCGAGGACCTGGCCGAGGCCAAGTCCGACAGCCAGGGCCGCGTCCGGTTCCTGCGACCACTGCTCAAGGGCGAGAACGCCCTGAAGCCGAAAATGGTCATGGCCTATGGTCCGCAGGGCGACCTGTCGATCCTCGACCTCGACCGCTCGCCTGTGGATCTGTCCAAACAGGGGGTTGGCGGCCGCAACGGCCCGTCCCCGGACGAGGATGAAACCGGGGGCCGAGTCGCCGCCTCCGAGATCGACGGCTATCTCTATGCAGACCGGGGCATCTATCGCCCGGGCGAGACCGTTCACCTGACCGCCCTGATCCGCGACCTGCAGTCCCGGGCGGTGAAGGATCGCAAGGGCCAGATCGTGGTCCGCCGCCCCTCCGGCGTAGAGTTCAAGCGCTTTGCCTTTGATGGCGCGCCCAAGGGAGCCCTGGCCCAGGACCTGGCCCTGCCCCGCAGCGCGCCGCGCGGTCGCTGGACGGCGAAGCTTGAGATCGAGGGCCTGGATGTCGCCGCAGGCGAACTGTCCTTCTCGGTCGAGGATTTTGCGCCCCAGAGACTGGCGGTCGACACCGACGGCAAGGCGTCGACCCCGGTGGCGGCCGGCGAGACACGCCAGGTCGGAGTCACGGCGCGGTTCCTCTATGGCGCGGTGGGCGCGGGTCTGCAGACCCAGGGCGAAGCCCGGCTGGCGGCCGATCCCAACCCCTTCCCGGCCTTCAAGGACTATCGCTGGGGAGACGAGAAATCGCCCTTCCAGGAAAAATTCCTTGAACTGGGCTCCTCCGTCACAGACGGCGAGGGCCGCGCCTTCCTGGCCATCAACAGCGCCGAGGCCGGCGACACGGCCTCTCCCCTCAAGGCCACGGTCACCGCCTCGGTCTTCGAGCCGGGCGGCCGGCCCGTGCGCGAAAGCCTGTTCCTGAAGGTCCGCACCCGGCCCGTCTATCTGGGCGTCAAGGTGGACGAGGGCCAGGGCGGCGGCTCCAATCCGTCGATCGGCATCGATGTCATCGCCGTGGACGGCGCCGGCGCCCGGATCGCCGCGCCCGGAACCACCTACAGCCTGATCAGCGAAAACTGGGACTACGACTGGTTCCAGCAGGATGGCCGCTGGCAATGGCGGCGCACCAGCCGCGACGCCGTCGTCGCCAGGGGCACGATCGCCATTAGCGCGGGCGCCCCGGCCAAGATTGGCCGCCGTCTGGAATGGGGCGACTACCGCCTCGAACTGGAAGGCCCCGGCGGCGCCAGGACCGTGGTGCGGTTCGCATCTGGATGGGGCGCCGCGGCCGGTGACGGCGAAGCGCCCGACCAGGTCCGCATCGGCCTGTCGACCCGCGACCCCGGCCAGGGCGACAGCATCGACCTGACCATCAAGAGCCCCTATGCGGGCGAGGCCCAGGTGGCGGTGGCCACCGACCGGGTGGTCGATTTCAAGACCTTCAGCGTGCCGGAAGGTGGAACCACCCTGAGGCTCAAGACCTCGGCCGCCTGGGGCGGCGGGGCCTATGTGCTGGTCAGCGTGGTGCAGCCGCGAGACCCTTCGGCCACCCCCAGGCCCCGCAGGGCCCTGGGACTGCTCTATGTGCCGCTCGATCCGAAGTCCCGCAAACTGACCGTCGATCTGGGCACGCCAGAGAAGCTGAATTCCAAGTCCGAGGTCGAGGTGCCAGTCCAGGTCAAGGGCCTGGGCATGGGCCAGACCGCCCGGGTCACCGTGGCGGCCGTCGACGAGGGCATCCTGCGCCTGACCCGGTTTTCGAGTCCCGACCCCGCCAAATGGTACTTCGGCAAGCGGGCCCTGACACTCGATTATCGCGATGACTACGGCCGGCTGCTGGATCCCAACCTGGGGGCCCCGGCCAATGTCAATTTCGGCGCCGACCAGCTTGGCGGCGAAGGCCTGACCGTCACCCCGATCAAGTCCGTGGCCCTCTGGTCCGGCATCGTCGAGACCGACCTGTTCGGCAAGGCGACGATCAAGCTTCCGGCGGCCGACTTCAACGGCGAGCTTCGGATCATGGCCGTGGCCTGGACAGACGAAGCCGTCGGCTCGGCCTCCAGGCCGATGACGGTGCGCGAGCCCGTAGTGGCCGATCTGAACCTGCCCCGGTTCCTCAGCCCCGGCGACAGGCCGTTTGCGACCCTCGAACTGCATAATGTCGAGGGCAAGCCCGGCGACTATACCGCCGAGACCAGCAGCAGCGGCGGGGTCGTCATGGCCTTCAAGAAGGCGTTCCGCCTGGTCCTGGGCCAAAGGATCGCCGAAAAGATCCCCTTCCTGGCGCCGGACCGCATCGGCGTCGGCCAGGTCGGATTCAAGGTCACCGGGCCTGACTTCACCACGTCCAAGTCCTATCCGATCCAGAGCCGGCTTGGCTGGGGCGCGGTCACCCGCACCACCACCGAACTGCAACAGCCCAGCGCCGTCTGGACGCCCAACCAGAGCCTTCTGGCCGGCATGGCCGCAGGCGATGTGACCCTTCAGGTCAGCTATTCGCCCATCCGGGGCTTTGATCCGGCGGCGATTGCAGCGGCCCTGTCACGCTACCCTTATGGCTGCACCGAACAGACCATCTCCGTGGCCTATCCGTTGCTCTATGCCGGCCAGGTGGCGGCCGATCCCAAACAGCGCAAGTCCAGCGCCGGCCTGAACGAGGCGGTTGGAAAACTGCTGGATCGCCAGACCCTGGATGGCGCCTTCGGGCTCTGGCGGGTTGGCGACGGCGAGGCGGACGCCTGGCTGGGCGCCTATGCCACCGACTTCCTCTGGGAAGCGAAGGCCCATGGCGCCCCGGTGCCGGACAGCGCCATGGAACGCGCCTTGTCGGCCATGCGGGCCATCAGCCGGCCGGAAGGCTGGGTCTCGGTCGGCTATCGCCTGGAATATCCCGCCTGGTGGGGCCGCAACGAGGAGGAAGCCAAGAAGTCCACCGAGCGGATGCGGTCACGGGCCTCGGCCTATGCCCTCTATGTCCTGGCCAAGGCCGGCAAGGGCGACCTGGCCCGGCTTCGCTGGTGGCATGACGTCCAGATGAAGAAGGACGAAAACCCCGTCGCCCGGGCCCAGGTCGCTGCAGGCCTGGCCCTGATGGGCGACCGCGCCCGGGCCCGATCGGCCCTCAAGGCGGCGGTCAGGTCCCTGGGCTATCGCGACGAGGCGGACTGGTACCAGAGCCCCCTCCGCGACATCGCCGCTGTCGTCGCCTATGCCTATGAGGCCGGCGAAGGCGGTATGGCCAGGGGACTGGTGAACCGGCTGGAGAACGTCGTCCGCGATCCGGACAGCCTCAACACCCAGGAACAGGCCCGTCTGTTGCAGGCGGCCTCGGCCATGATGAAGGCGGCTGGTCCTCTGAAGATCGATGCTGCAGGGGCCACGGCCCTGACCCCCGCCGGCGGGGCCCCCCGCTGGGCGGTCGGCAAGCTGGAGAGCGCCCGCTTCACCAACCAGGGCCGCGGCGCCCTTTGGCGCACGGTCACGGTCCGGGGAACGCCCATCCAGGCCCCTGGCGCCTCGGCCAATGGCCTGAACCTCGACAAGCGGATGTTCACCCTGCAGGGCGGGTCGGTGGACCTTGCCAATGTGCGGCAGGGCGACCGGGTGGTGATCCTGCTGTCGGGCCGTTCGCAGCAGGGCCGCACCATGGCCCTGGTGGTGGACGACCCGCTGCCCGCCGGCTTCGAGATCGAGACCGTCCTCAGCCCCGAAGACGCCAAGGACGGTCCCTTCCGGTTCCTGGGCGAGCTGACCGGCGCCGATGTCCAGGAATCCCGCGATGACCGCTACATCGCGGCCCTGGACCTGGGCGGCAACCGCCCCTACGCCCTGGCCTATATCGCCCGGGCGGTGACCCCCGGGGACTTCTTCCTGCCGGGGCCGGAAGCCCGCGACATGTACCGCCCGGCCGTCAACGCCCGGGCCGGGGCTGGACGGGTGGTCATCGGCACGGGGGGCTAGGCCAATGCCTTCTCCCCCCGCGGGAGAAGGCAGGGCTCGAACCAAGGCCGCAACTGCAATGAAAAGTCTCCCCTCTGCCGGTCTTGATGGGGTCATCCCCGCGCTCGTCCGGGCCCTGGTCGGACTGGTGACCCTGCAGACCCTGCTGGTGACGGTCGACCTTGCCCTGCCGCCCGACATGGGACGGGCGGAGCGGTCCTCGCCGGTCACCCTGGATCGCAACGGGGCCTGGCTGCGGGCCCTGCCGGTCGAGAATGGCCGCTGGCGGATCCGGGCCGACCTGAAACGCACCGACGCCGGATTCCGCAAGCGCCTGGTCGCCATTGAGGATGGCCGCTTCTGGCTGCATCCCGGGGTCGATCCCCTGGCCGTGGTCCGGGCGACGGGTTCTGCCCTGGTCCGCGGCCGGGTGACCAGCGGCGCCTCGACCCTGACCATGCAGACGGCGAGACTGCTGGAGCCCCGGCCGAGGACCCTCGGTTCCAAGCTGATCGAGATGGCCCGGGCCCTGCAGCTGGAAGCGCGGCTCAGCAAGCGCCAGATCCTGGCGATGTATCTGACCCTGGCCCCCTATGGCGGCAATCTGGAGGGGGTCAGGTCCGCCAGTCTTTCCTATTTCGGCCATGAGCCGGAAAGCCTGACGCCCGGCGAACAGGCCCTGCTGATCGCCCTGCCGCAGGCGCCGGAAGGCCGCCGGCCTGACCGCTTTCCGAACTCCGCCCGCCGGGCCAGGGCCGGAGTGCTCAGCCTGATGATCCGCAAGGGCCTGATCACCGAACCGGCCGCCCTGGAGGCCGAGAGCGAGCCCCTGCCTCGCCGCAGCCCCTTTCCGGCCGGGGCCTGGCATATCGCCGGTGAACTGGCCCGCAGGGCGCCGGGGAGCGAGGCCACCGTCCACAGCACCCTGGACGCCGGTCTGCAGTCCCGCCTGGAACCCCTGGCCGCCAGCTACGCCCGCAGCCAGGGCGCAGAGGCGACAGCCGCGATTCTGGTGGTCGAGATCGAGGGACGGGCGGTGCGCGCCCTGGTCGGGTCTGGCGGGCTGGACAGGCCCGGAGGCTGGATCGACATGACCACGGCGGTCCGCTCGCCCGGGTCGGCCCTCAAGCCCTTCATCTACGCCATGGCCTTTGATGACGGCGCCGCTGCCCCCGACACCCGCATCCAGGACGTCGCCACAAGGTTCGCCGACTACCAGCCGGAAAACTTCGACCGGGTGTTTCGCGGCGAGGTGACCGCCTCGGAGGCCCTGGCCCACTCGCTCAATGTCCCGGCCGTGGCGATGATGGAGAGAATCGGTCCGCGCAGCTTCCTGGGACGGCTGGAGAACGCCGGGGTCCATCTGGTCAGGCCAAGGTCGGCCCGGCAGGAGCCAGGCCTGGCCATAGCGCTTGGGGGCGAGGGCATCACCCTGCGGGACCTGGCGGTCCTCTATTGCGCGCTTGGCGATGAAGGCCTGGCCAAGCCGCTGGCCTTTACCCGCCAGGCCGTGGCCCGCAATGACGGGGGTGGCCGCCGCCTTGTCGGCGCCAGGGCGGCAGGACAGGTGCTGGACATTCTGAAAGACGCGCCCGGCCCCAGGGGCCGCATTCCCTCGGCCCTGACCCGGGGCGGCCCCGGCATGGCCTTCAAGACCGGGACATCCTACGGGTTTCGCGACGCCGTGGCCGCCGGGGTCGCCGGGGGCTACGCCATCATCGTCTGGACCGGCCGGGCAGACGGCGGGGCCCGGGGCGGCCTGACCGGGCGGGAGGCCGCCCTGCCTCTGCTGTTTGATGTCGCCGATCTGGTGGCGGCCAGACCCGCCGCACCGCCGCCCATCCGGCCCAAGGACGCCCCTGCCGCCCTGCAGCGGCTGGAAAAGGCCGATACGGGCCCCAGGCTGATCTTTCCGCCAGACAGGGCCAGCGTCCAGGTGGACGGCTTCGGCGCCCGCTCAAGGGGGCTGGTGCTGGCGGCCGGGGGGGAGGGACTGAGCTGGTATGTCGACGGCCAGCCGGTCGCCCTGGACAGCGTCAGCGGTCGGCCGATCTGGCGGCCGGCGGCGGCGGGCTTCTATGTCGTGACGGTTGTCGACACTGCGGGCCGGCAAGCCCGGGCCAGGGTTCGCATCAAGGGCGGATAGACCTCGCCGGCAGGCAACCGGGCCCCGGATGCAAAAAAGGGCCGCCAGTCGCCCGGCGGCCCTTTTCAAAGTCTTTGGCGTATCGCCTACATCCGGCCCGGGGGCTTCTTCGGCGCAGCGATCAGGCCTTCACGCTGGGCGCGCTTGCGAGCCAGCTTGCGAGCCCGACGGACAGCCTCGGCCTTTTGACGGGCGCGCTTTTCCGAGGGCTTTTCATAATGCACGTGACGCTTCATCTCGCGGAACGAGCCTTCGCGCTGCATCTTCTTCTTCAGGGCCTTAAGCGCCTGGTCGACATTGTTGTCGCGGACGAAAATCTGAACCAGGGGTCTCTCTCCTTCGGCTGCCCGCCGCACGCCTGCGCGGCAGGGCGGTCGAAAACAAATAACTCATGCGCCCGGAAGGAAACCCTGCCGGAGCGAGGCGGGCGGGATAGCAGAGGCTAAAGCCCTTGTCCATCGCATCGGCTGCAGGATGGCTGTATAGAGTCGGTTCATGAACCCGTCCCCCGATCCTGAACACGGTTCCGAGACCGACGACTGGGCCGATCGGGCCGAGCAGGCTGTGCTCGACCAGGCCCTGCTGCTGTCGCCGTCCCAGGGCTGGACCCGGCCCATGACCCTGGCCGCCGCCCGCAAGACAGGCCTCAACCGGGGCGAGGCTGACCTGCTCTTGCCCGGTGGCCCGCGCGACCTGGCCGCCCTGCTGTCACGTCGCCATGACGCCGCCGCCCTCTCGGCCCTGCCTGATCCGGCCAGCCTGAAGATCCGCCAGCGCATCCGTCAGGCCGTGGTGGCCCGCCTGGAGGCCGCCGGCCCCGACCATGAGGCTGTTCGCCGCTGGGCCGGGTTCCTGGCCCTGCCCCTCAACCTGCCCCTGGCCCTGAGGCTGGTCTGGGAAAGCAGCGACGGCCTGTGGCGTTGGGCCGGCGACACTGCCACCGACGAGAACCACTATTCCAAGCGGGCCATCCTCGCCGGAATCCTGATCAGTTGCCTGGCCCTGGACCTGACCTCCGGCCGGACAGCCGCACTTTCCTACCTCGACGCCCGGATCCAGAACGTCATGGATTTTGAAGTCTGGAAGGCCGGAATCAAGCCGGCGGATTTCGCCAGGGATGTGGCCGGCGCCCTCGCCCAGCTTCGCTATGGCAGGGCCTGAGGCGCTGTTGCAGGTCATCGCCCGGCCGGCGGCGGCCGCTGACCGGGCCCTGATCGCCGGGTTGATGCAGTTTTATACCTATGACTTCTCGGAAATGGAGCCGGCCGCGTCCCCCCGGTTCGATGTGGAGCCGGACGGCCTCTACGCCAGATACCCGCCGCTCGATCGTTACTGGGCCGAGCCGCATCACTGGCCTATCCTGATCGAGGCGGACGGGCGCCCCGCCGGGTTTGCCCTGATCAACAGCCTGTCACAACGGGGCGGCGCCCCGGACCGGAACATGGCGGAGTATTTCATCGCCCGGAAATACCGCCGGATCGGCGCCGGAAGGCGAGCCCTGCAACAGATTCTGGCTTGCCATCCTGGTCACTGGGAAGTGGCCGTCGCCGGGCGCAATCACGTCGCGGCGGCCTTCTGGCCCAGGGCCCTGCAGGCGGCAGGGGTCAGCGGCCTTCAGGCCCACAGGGGCGATGGCGAAGCCTGGATCGGCGAGATCTGGGCTTTCGAGGCCGGCCCCGCCCTCTAGACCGGACCGCGCATGCGGTTGACGTGACCCATCTTGCGGCCGGCCACGGTCTCGCGCTTGCCATAGAGATGCAGCCGGCTGTCGGGGTCGGCGGCCAGTCTTGGCCAGGCCTCCACCTCATCACCCAGCAGGTTCAGCATCTCGACCCGGGCCATGACGGCGGTCGACCCCAGGGGCCAGCCGGCGACGGCCCGGACATGCTGTTCGAACTGGTCCACCGCGCAGCCGTCCTGGGTCCAGTGGCCGGAATTGTGGACCCGGGGCGCGATCTCGTTGACCAGCAGTTGGCCGTCCGCGAGCTGGAACAGCTCCACGCCCATGACCCCGACATAGTCTAGGCCGGCCATGATCTGGGCGGCGATCCGCTCGGCCTGTTCCAGGGTCGCCTGATCGGCCGGGGCCGGGGCCGTGGTGCGCCGCAGGACGCCGTTCTCGTGGTGGTTCTCACCCAGAGGATAGATGGCGATCTCGCCATCCCGCCCCCGGGCGGCGATGACCGACAGTTCCCGCACGAAATCGGCCCGGGCCTCCAGAATGGCCGGCCGGGAGCCGATGGCCGCAAAGGCCTCAGCCTCGTCGCCGGACTTCTCGATCCAGATCTGGCCCTTGCCGTCATAGCCTTCCCGCCGCGTCTTCAGCAGGGCGGGATAGCCCAGACCCTGGGCGGCAGGGCCTATGGCCTCCCAGTGATCTATGGAGGCAAAGGCGACGGTGGCGGCGCCGGCGCCATTGAGGAAGGTCTTTTCAGCGACCCGGTCCTGGGCGGCCGACAGGGCCTGGGGTCCGGGGGCGACAAGGGCGCCCAGGGCGATCAGGGCGTCGACGCACTGGGCCGGGACATTCTCGAATTCGTAGGTGACGACATCGCAGGCCGCGGCGAAGGCCGCCAGGGCCGCAGGGTCGTCATAGGGGGCGACGAAGGTCTGTTTGACGACCCGTGAGGCCGGGCTGTCCGGGTCCGGCGTCAGGACCACGCAGTCCAGCCCAAGCCGGGCTGCGGCGAGCGCCAGCATGCGACCCAGCTGTCCGCCGCCCAGGATGCCGAGGGTCGATCCGGGCGCTAGCGGGAAGTCGGTCATCAGTCTTCCACCGTTTCGGCCACAGCCGCTGTCTGCCGGGCGCGGTACTCGGCCAGGCGGCCGGTCAGGGCAGGATCCGACAGCGCCAGGATCTGGGCCGCCAGCAGTCCGGCGTTCTTGGCTCCGGCAGGCCCGACCGCCAGGGTGGCGACCGGGACTCCGGCTGGCATCTGGACGATGGACAGCAGGGAATCCAGGCCGTTCTGCAGCCGGGATTCGACCGGCACGCCCAGCACCGGCAGGTCGGTCATCGACGCGGTCATGCCAGGCAGGTGGGCGGCGCCCCCGGCCCCGGCGATGATCACCTTGAACCCGGCCGCGCGGGCGCCCCGGGCGAAGCTGTACAGGCGTTCCGGCGTCCTGTGGGCCGAGACGACCTTCGCCTCATAGGCCACGCCGAGGGCCTCGAGGCTCTCGGCGGCGCCCTTCATTGTGGGCCAGTCAGATCGACTGCCCATGATGATCGCCACCGGGGCGGATGCGGTCATTGTCATAGCGTCCCCATCCGGGCGGGGTCCCGGAAAGGCGCGGAGTATAGGCGCCGCTTGTGGCGCCGCAACCAATGCGTCAGATTCCCGCATCCGGGGACCAATCAAAGATGATTCTGTCATGAAGATTTCGGGCGCCAGAGCGGAGGCGTTTTCCGCCATTCGTCGGCGCGCCCTGACGGCGGCCGGCGCCCAGGCCACCGGTCAGGCTGCGTCTGCGGACAAGGTCGGCTTCCTCGGCCTGACGGAAGCCGAGCTGACCCCCCAGGTCCAGGGCGCCCTGAAGACCCTGCTGGGCGAGATCGACGACCTTCGCGGCGAAGTGACCCGACTGAAGAGCCAACTGATTGAAATGGAAGGGCTTGCGGACCAGGACGTCCTGACCCCGGTGCTCAATCGCCGGGCCTTCATGCGGGAGCTGGGCCGGATTTCGACCTTCGCCGCCCGCTACGGGGCCTCGGCGAGCCTGGTCTATCTGGACCTCGACGGCTTCAAGAGCGTCAATGACCGCTTCGGTCACGCGGCGGGAGATGCGGCCCTGCGGGCCGTGGCCGAACGGCTGACAGCCCATATCCGCGACAGCGACATCGTTGGAAGGCTTGGCGGCGACGAATTTGCCGTGATCATGGTCCAGGCCGATGAAATCACCGCCCAGGCCAAGGCTGACAGCCTGGTCCGGCTGATCGAGCGGGAGCCGGTCCAGTGCGGCGAGTGGTCCGTGCCCCTGCATGTCAGCGTCGGGGTGCGGCTGATTGACCCGGGAATAGACCCGGAAGCCGCCCTCGCCCAGGCGGACGCCACCATGTACCTGCAGAAGCGCGAGCGCCAGGCCTGAAGTCTGGGCCTGAAGCTCCGACAGGGGCGGGGCTATCCTTCTCCGCCCAGCATCACCAGCCGGTCAGACAGTTCGTTGGGATTGTCGGACCGAGGGGGCACATACTGCGCGAGGATCTCGCCGGACCGGGTGACAGCCGCCACAAAGCCATCGGCCACAGCGTCGTTTTCCAGACCTGCCACCAGCAGCGCTGACACCTCGTCCCAGACCGCCTTCGGGGCGGCTCGATAGATGCCTTCATCGGCAATGATCTCGGCCCGGCGCTCAGCCAGGGACGCGAAGATCATCACACCGGTGCGGTCCTGGGTCAGATGCAGGCCATGGCTGAGGAACTGGTCCAGGGCGGCCCGCCGGACCCGGGCGGCCCGCAGTCCGGACGGGGTCAACCAGCGGCGAATAGGGCCGATCCCGGTCACCAGCACCGTCAGCACGAAAACCGCGATCTGCAGGATGACATAGAGGGTCAGGGCCGAAAGGATGGTCTGGTCCGCCGCCGCCGGATGGCCCACGGTCCAGCCGCCGAACAGCTGGCTGAGCAGGCTTGGCTGTAGTCCCGCCAGCAGGGCCCCGGCCGGCAGCAGCAGGGCGGCGCCCGCCGCCCAGGCCAGGGGCGTTTCCCGGTAATCCGATGCCTGGGGGGCCAGGACACAATAGATTTCACCAGCTGTGGTGGATTCGGCCCGGGCTACGGCCTTGGCGATGCGATCCTGATCTTCAGGGGTCATTTTCATGGTCACCAGCTCCCCGAGGATCCGCCGCCGCCAAACGAGCCGCCGCCGCCGGAAAATCCACCACCGCCGCCGCTTGACCAGCCTCCGCCGGACCCACCGCTCCAGCCGCCGCTGCTGGCCAGAATCCAGGGCAGCCAGCCCAGGATTCCACTCCGCCGTCGACGGCCCGACAGGGCGACCAGCAGGACGATGAACAGGAAGAGCAGCACCGGTCCGAGGGGGACCGGAAAAGTGTCCCGGGCCGCGGGGGCGACTGCGGCCTTCTGGGCGACCGCCCGGGCCTCGTCTTCCGGCAGGTTGAGCTGGGCGATCAGGGCCTCGGTCCCGGCCACCACCCCGCCCGGCATGTCGCCGTCCCGGAACTTCGGCAGCACGGCCGACTGCAGGATGACGCTGGACAGGGCATCGGTGAGGACGCCCTCGAGGCCATAGCCAACCTCGATACGGACCTTGCGATCCTTGGGCGCGATGATGAACAGCGCGCCACTGTCGGTCTTTTCGTCGCCTATGCCCCAGGTCCGGCCCAGCCGATAGCCGTAGTCTTCGATCTCGAGGCCCTGGAGATCCGGGAGGGTGACGACCACCAGCTGCCGGCCGGTCGCTGTCTCCAGCGCCTCCAGCCTCGTCGTAAGGTCCTGCTCGATGGCCGGCGACAGCAGGTTGGCGCCGTCTACGACCCGTCCCGAAAGCTTGGGAAAAGTCGGCGCCGCCCATGCGGGCAAGGCCGTCGCCGCCAGGACCAGGGCCAGCAGGGCGGCGCCGGCCCAGACTGCAAGCCTGTCGACGGAACCTCGAAGCGCGGGAGGCCTGGTCACCTAGGGCGCCGGGGCTGGAGCGGACCCGGGGGCAGTATTGGCGGCCGGCGCCGGGGGCGCGTCAAAGCTGACGGTCGGGGCGGTCTGGGCCGAGGCGGCCGCCGTGAAGGGCTGGGCCGGTTTCTGGCTGCCATAGAAGGTCTTGGCCCAGATCACGGTCGGGAAGGTCCGCAGGGAGGTGTTATAGAGCCGGACAGCCTCGTTGTAGTCATTTCGAGCGACCGTGATGCGGTTCTCGGTTCCTTCCAGCTGGCTCTGAAGGGCCAGGAAGTTGGTGTTGGACTTGAGGTCCGGATAGCGCTCCTGGATCATCATCAGGCGGCCAAGCACGCCGGACAGATTGTCCTGGGCGGCCTGGAACTGGGCGAACTTCGCCGGGTCGGTGATGGTGGAGGCGTCGACCTGCACCTGGGTGGCGCTGGCCCGGGCTTCGGTCACGGCCGTCAGCACGTCCTTTTCCTGGGCGGCATAACCTTTGACGGTAGCCACCAGGTTGGGAATCAGGTCGGCGCGACGCTGATACTGGTTCTGCACATTGCCCCAGGCGGCCTTCACCTGTTCATCACGGGTGGGAATGGTGTTGATGCCGCAGCTGGCCAGGATGGCGCCGACGGCCAGGATGGGCAGGACTCGAAACAGCGAACGAAGACGGATCATGGCTGGACAGCTCCCTCTCTTGCGGCGCGCCTGCGCCGATGCAGATAGATATAAGCGAGGACGGTCCCCTGCGTAAGCTCCCGATGAATATCGGTCGCAGGCCCTGCGCGCGGGGACCTCTTTGAGCAGACGACCCGAAAGGCTAAGGAGAGCCATGTCCGATGGTGAAACTCCTGCTCCCCCCTCGACAGACAAGGCGGCGCCGGCGCGGTTCGGTTCCGGCTTTCTGAGAGACATCTGGTATTTCGCGGCGCTTGAGCGTGACGTGAAACCCGGAGCCATGTCCCGGCATGAGATGCTGGGCGAACCGGTGCTGATCGGCCGGGACCGCAAGGGCGGGCTGTTCGCCCTGCGGGATGTTTGCCCCCACCGGGCCGCGCCCCTGTCCGCCGGGAAGATCACCACCGAGGCCGATGGCCAGGCCAGTGTCGAATGCCCCTATCACGGCTGGCGATTTGGGAAGGGCGGGGCCTGCACCGCCGTGCCGTCCCTGACGGGCGGCCAGGAGATCGACATCAGCCGGATCCGGGTTCGGCGCTATCCGGTGGCCGAGAGCCAGGGGATGATCTTTGTCTGGATGGCCTCGGACCCGAGGTTCGAGGGCGAGCCTCCGGAGCCGCCGCCGACCTTTCCCGGAGTGGTGGGCGGCGGGCCCAAGATCGTCGACCGCATGGTCTTCGACAGCCATATCGACCATGCGGTGGTCGGGCTGATGGATCCGGCCCATGGCCCCTATGTGCATCAGCAATGGTGGTGGCGTTCAGCCGGATCCCAGCATGACAAGGCCAAGAAGTTCGAGCCCCGGGAGGCCGGCTTCTCGATGGTCCGTCACGAGCCGTCAAAAAATTCGAGGGCCTATGCGATCCTCGGGGGCGAGCCCCTGACCGAGATCACCTTCCGACTGCCGGGACTGCGCTGGGAACATATCACCATCGGGCCCCGTCAGGTCCTGTCCCTGACCTGCCTGACCCCGGTCCATGACACCGCCACCCGCATCACCCAGATCGTCTGGTCGGACCACCCGGCCTTCCTGCTGCTGCGCCCCCTCGTCGCCGCCGGGGCTCGGGCCTTCCTGCGGCAGGATGCGAAGATGGTGAACCTGCAGAACGAAGGCCTGAGATACGATCCCGGCCTGATGTGGATTGACGACGCCGACACCCAGGCCAAGTGGTACCAGCAGCTGAAACGCGAATGGACAGCCTCCCGCACGGCCAGCCGCCCCTTCGAAAACCCCGTCAAACCGGCCACCCTGCGCTGGCGGTCTTAAGGCGCCTCCCCCGTTTCGGCGCGACGCGCCTTGGGAAGGATCAGGGTGCGCGTTCGCTCCACAGATCGATATCCGGTTCCGCGCCGATCAGGGACAGGCCGGTGGCGATGGAGACCAGTTCGGCGCCGGACTCCAGTTTCGATGCCCCGAACCGCCGCGCAAAGATGCCTCGAACGGCCGGAACGAAGGACGAGCCGCCGGTGAGAAACACCCGGTCGATGCCGCCCTCGTCCAGGCCGGCCCGGGCCAGGACCTCGTTGACCGCACCCTCGATGGCGGTCAGTTCCGGGGCGATCCAGCCGTCGAATTCGGCCCGTTCCACCGTCTGTTCGATATGGATGTCGCCGGCCTCGAACAGGAAGGTGGCTGAGGGGCTCGCGGAAAGAGCCTCCTTGAAGCGCGACACCGACTGGTAGAGGCGATAGCCATGATTGTCGTCCAGCAGTTCCACCAGGGCCCGGATCCTGTCCGGCTCAAGCGCGGAACGCACCAGGCTGCGGATATCGCGCATGTCGCGGCTGGCCCGCAGCAGGGCCAGCTGTTCCCAGCGGGCAAAGGCTGAATAGTAGCGGTTGGGGATGGGCAGGATGTTGTCAAAGGCCCGGTAGCCGGAGCCCTTGCCCAGTCTGGGCGAGACCAGCCGGTCGATGATCCGATAGTCGAAGGCGTCGCCGGCTACCCCCACCCCGGAATTGGCCAGGCCCCTGGACGTCACCTTGCCGCCTGACCGCTCGAACCTGACAAGGGAAAAGTCGCTGGTGCCGCCGCCGAAATCGGCGACCAGAACCGTGGCGTCGGCCGTCAGTTGCCGGGCGAAGAAGAAGGCGGCCGCCACCGGCTCATAGGCATAACGGATGTCGCCAAATCCCAGCCGCGAGAAGGCGGCCTGGTAGCGGTTCAAGGCCAGGACCGGGTCCGGGCGCTGGCCGGCGAAGGTGACGGGCCGGCCGACGATCACCCGGGCCGGCAGGTCGGCCAGGGCGTCGCCGGCATGGTCGCGCACCTTGATCAGGAAGGCCGCCAGCAGGTCCTCGAAGGCGAAGCGCTTGCGCAGGATCTCGGTGTCGGTGAACAGCGGGCTGGCCGCATAGCTCTTGAAGGACTGGATGAACCGGGTTTCCAGCGGCTCTTCCAAATAGGCCTCGATGGCACAGGGACCGGCCTCAACAACCCGTTCGGACGGATCATGGGCCGGCACATGGAAGCTGAGGGCCGAACGAAAGGCGACCAGGCTCTCGTCCCCGTTGGGAAAGCTGATCAGCTGGGCATCACCGTCACCGGTCGTGATGGAGACGACGGTGTTGGTGGTGCCGAAATCGATGCCGAGCACGGGCTCAGGACTGGACATGGGAGTCTCCAGGACAGGTCGTCGCCCGGTTCCGGAGAACGGGCGCAGGGGGAAAACGGCAGGGTCACGCCAGACCCAGGACGCGAGGCCCTGTTCTGTCTGGTCTCAGAGGCGCCCCGAACGGACCGGGCGCATGAAGGGGACCTTGTCCCCGGGCCGGAGGCGGACCGCCGGCCGTTACGTCACGGCGACCCCAAAGGAAGCCGCCTCGCCTCTCGGCGTCCGTTTCTAGCTCTCAAGCGTCGCCGGCTGCTCGAAAGCCGCCATCATCGCCATGTTGAGGATGCCCGACACCGAAGCCGATAGCGGGCAGATCTGCACCGACCGCGACAGGCCCAGAAGGATGGGGCCGATCACCGTGGCGCCGCCCAGGCTCTGAACCAGCTTGGTGGAGATCGAGGCGGAGTGGATGGCGGGCATGATCAGGATATTGGCCGGGCCCGTCAGCCGCATGAAGGGATAGTTGCCCCGGCGCTCCGGCTCAAGGGCCAGTTCGGGCGGCATCTCGCCTTCATATTCGAAATCGATGCCCTCCATCATGTCCAGCATGGCCACGGCCTCACGGACCTTCTCGGACCGCTCGCCCATGGGATTGCCGAAGGCCGAATAGCTGAGGAAGGCGACCCGGGGGGTAAAGCCCAGGGCCTTGACCGAGCGGGCCGCCTCGCAGGCGATCTCCACGAGGTCCTGGGCGTCGGGCATTTCGGTGACATTGGTGTCCGCGATGAACAGGGTGCGGCCCTTGGCCAGCAGGATCGACATGCCCATGACCCGGCCGCCGGTGGCCGGGTCGATGACGCCCAGCACCTCTTCCAGAACCTGGTCGAAATTGCGGGTCACGCCGGTGACCATGCCGTCGGCATCGCCCAGCGCCAGCATGGAGGCGGCAAAGCTGTTGCGGTCCTGGTTGATCAGCCGCTGCACGTCCCGCTTCAGGAAGCCTTCGCGCTGAAGACGGCCATAGAGGTGGTCGACATAGTCCGGATTGCGGTCTGACAGCCGGGCATTGACAATTTCCAGCCCTGCCTCGGCCGGATCGATGCCGGCGAGGCGCATGTTTTCCTCAACCAGTTGCTCGCGGCCGCACAGGATGGCCGTGCCCAGGCCCTGCTGCTGGAAGGCATAGGCTGCCCGGATCACCGACGGCTCTTCGCCCTCGGCAAACACGATGCGCTTCTTGGTCTCGCCCGACTGGACCAGGCCTGAAATCTTCTGGAGGAAGCCAGCGGTCGGGTCGAGGCGCCTGGCAAGCGTGGCGCGATAGGCGTCCATGTCCGGGATGGGCTTGCGGGCGACGCCGGTATCCATGGCCGCCTGGGCCACGAAAGGCGGGATGTACCAGATCAGCCGGGGGTCGAACGGGGTCGGGATGATGTAGTCCGGGCCGAACTTCAGCTGACGGCCGTGATAGGCGGCGGCCACCTCGTCCGGGACATCCTCACGTGCCAGCTGGGCCAGGGCCCGGGCGCAGGCGATCTTCATCTCCATGTTCACCCGCCGGGCGCGCACATCCAGGGCGCCGCGGAAGATGTAGGGGAAGCCCAGGACGTTGTTGACCTGGTTGACATAGTCGCTGCGACCCGTGCCGACGATGGCGTCGCTGCGGACCTCGGCCACTTCTTCCGGCGTGATCTCGGGATCGGGATTGGCCATGGCGAAGATCAGGGGGCTGGGGCCCATGCTGGCCACCATCTCCTTGGTGAGGGTGCCCTTGGCCGACAGCCCGATGAAGACATCCGCCCCGACAATCGCCTCCTCAAGGGTGCGGTGGGGCGTGTCGGTCGCGTGGGCGCTCTTCCACTGGTTCATGTCCTGGGTCCGACCCCGCCACAGCACACCCTTGCGGTCGACGGCGATGACATTGGACGCGGTGACGCCCATGGCCTTCATCAGTTCCAGGGTGGCGATCCCCGCCGCGCCGGGGCCATTGAGCACCACCTTGACGTCGGCCAGCTTGCGGCCGGTGATCTCGCAGGCGTTGATCAGGCCGGCGCAGGTGATGATGGCGGTGCCGTGCTGGTCGTCATGGAAGACCGGGATGTCGAGCAGTTCCTGCAGCTCGGTCTCGATCCGGAAGCATTCGGGGCTCTTGATGTCTTCCAGATTGATGCCGCCGAAGGTCACGCCGATGTTCTTGACCACCGTGATGATCTCGTCGGCGTCCCTGGACGACACCTCGATATCGATGGCGTCGACATCGGCAAACCGCTTGAAGAGGACACCCTTGCCCTCCATCACCGGCTTGGAGGCCAGGGCCCCCAGATCGCCCAGGCCCAGGATGGCCGTGCCATTGGAGATCACCGCCACCAGGTTGCCCTTGGAGGTGTAGTCATAGGCCAGTTCAGGATTGGCGGCGATGGCCAGGACCGGCACGGCGACGCCCGGCGAATAGGCCAGGCTGAGATCCCGCTGGGTCGCCATGGGCTTTGTGGCCGCGATGGCGATCTTGCCCGGCGTCGGAAACTGGTGGAACGCCAGCGCCTCTTCGTCGGTGAAGGACTTCTTCTCGGACTCGTTCATCGGGGCCTGCAGATCGCCTGGCGCGGGAAAACCCTGCGCCGCCATTCGGGAAAGGCGCGCAACCTAACGACCGCGGCCGCTGCGAACAACCGGCTTGGAACAGGTTGGGACCCTATCAATCATACAAACGGGCAAACCCAACCATGGCGCTGCGCCAATCGTGACGGCTAGCGCCCTATCGCCCTGACTCTGCAGCTTCCCTGTCCGCACTCATCCCCCGCTGATTACGCCGGCAGAGTTCGAGCGCCTGGCCCAGGCCTTCCCGGGACTGCGGCCTTGCCAGGGCCTCGCGCCCTACCCGCCCAAGGCAGCCGGAGGGCGTTATCACGGCCCCGAGGATCAGGAGAGGCAGCACAATAGCCATCAGAATGACCAGGGCGACCAGGGTCTCCGTCTCACCGGGCCGCAGCAGCCACTTCATGGCATTTCGCGGGCCCTGGCCGCCACAGCCGCAATCGCCCCGGCGATCTGGCCATAAAGGGGAACCGGGATGTCATGCCCCATGCCCGGAATGGTCAGCAGTTCGGCGCCCGGAATGGACCGGGCCGTGTCCTCGCCGCCGGCCAGGGGCACCAGGGGGTCGGCCTCGCCGTGGATCACGGTGACCGGCAGGGTCAGGCCGGCCAGTTTCGGTCGCCGGTCAGGCGAGGCCAGGATCGCGGCATACTGGCGCATGAATCCGGCCGGATAGTAGCTGCGCCGCACGTCGGACAGGGACCGCTCCCTGTGGGCCGCCTCATCGAAGTCAAAACCGGGCGAGCCCATGATCTTCGCGTTCTTCACGCCATGGGCCAGATAGGCCTCGATATCGTCATGGGGATTGGGGGCGGGGGTGCTCAGGGCCGTCAGGGCCTCCGGCGTGGCGGGCGGCAGGGCGCGGTTGCCGGTGGTCGACATGATGGAGGTCAGGGACAGGGCGCGATGACCATGATCCGCCGCCACCAGTTGAGCGATCATGCCGCCCATGGAGGCGCCGACGATATGGGCCTGTTCGATCTCCAGGGCGGCCAGAAGGGCGGCGGCGTCAGCCGCCATCTCGTCCAGGCTGTAGGCAACGGTCGGCGCCTGGCCGCTCATCACCGCCCCCATGACGGCCGCCATGTCCGGCAGGCCGGCTTCTTCGAACTTGTGGGACAGGCCGATGTCGCGGTTGTCGAACCGCACCACCCGATAGCCGTGCCCGGCCAGCATGTCGCAGAAGGCATCCGGCCAGCGCGTCATCTGGGCGCCCAGCCCCATGATCAGCAGCACCGTCTCCGGTCCCTCCCCCCGGATGTCGTATTCGAGGCTGATTCCGTTGGCGGTGATCTGGGGCATATGGGTTCCATCCCTGGGATTTTTCCGGACTGTCCAACGGTCAGGGCCGGGGCGTCAACGCCCTTGCAGGGTCCGGGTCGGCCGACGTCAGAACGCGTCCTTCGACGCGCGCCCTGCGGGGCCTATCAGGATGACCAAGAGAGGGGCTTTGGGTTGATGTTTCAGTGGCCGCGAACGGCGACGAAGAGACTGGCCCAACTCCCCTCGTTTGACTTTGGAAAACCGGGCGGGCTGTGCTTTTGTCCGGTTCCGTTTTTTTCCGGAGCGACGCCTTGACCGCACCCCCTGTCCGACTGGCCATTGCCGGGGCCCTGGGCCGGATGGGTCAGGCCGTGGCGCGGGCGGCCGAAGGGCGCAGCGATCTAGTCGTTTCGGCGCGGTTCGACCGGCCCGGCGTCAGCGGCCCCGGACTGGTTTCCCAGGAGGAGGCCCTGGGCAGCGCAGATGTGGCAGTCGACTTCACGGTTCCGGAGGCGTCCGTCGCCCTGGCCGAACGGGCCGCGATGCGGGGCGGGCCGGCCCTGATCATCGGCTCCACGGGCTTCAGTCCCGAACAGATCGCCAGGATCGACCAGGCTGCGGCGTCCATCGCCATCGTGCGGTCGGGCAATTTCAGCCTGGGGGTCAATATGCTGCTGGGGCTGGTGGAGCGCGCTGCGCGTAGCCTGCCGGCAGAGTTCGACATCGAGATCTTCGAGGCCCATCACCGGCGCAAGACCGACGCCCCCAGCGGCACGGCCCTGATGCTGGGCGAGGCCGCCGCCCGGGGCCGGGGCGTGACCCTTTCCGAGGTGCGGGTGGCCGGACGCGACGGTCTGACAGGCCCCCGGCCTGACGGGGCAATAGGTTTTTCCGTCCTGCGCGGCGGCGGCATCATCGGCGACCACAGTGTGATCTTCGCCGGCGAGGAAGAGGTCCTGACCCTGTCCCATTCCGCCAGCGACCGGGGCCTGTTCGCCCGAGGCGCCCTGGCGGCGGCGGTCTGGGCGGCGGGCAGGCCTCCGGGCCATTATGACATGCAGGACGTGCTGGGCCTGAAGGCCTGATATCTTGGGGAGGGACCGGGTGAAGAGACGACCGTTTGCGGCCCTGCTGGTCAGCGCCATGATGCTGACCACGCCCCTGGCGGCGGGCGCCGAGGCGCCGGCCCGGCCGGTCCTGACCCCGGCCGACCTGTTTTCCCTGGAACAGGCCAGCGAGCCCCAGGTGCGGCCTGATGGCCGGCAGGTGGTCTATGTCCGGGTCAGCAACGACATCACCACCGACCGCGCCCGCCGCAGCCTGTGGCTGGTGGACGCAGACACCGGGGCCCAGCAGCCCCTCGTGGCCGGCCCCGGCAACCACATGAGCCCCCGGTGGTCGCCGGATGGCAAGCGCCTGGCCTATGTCTCCACCGCCGAGGGCGGCGCGCCGCAGCTGTTTGTCCGCTGGATGGAGACCGGC
>JARWZW010000041.1 GCA_029866155.1 Caulobacter sp.
CTTCCATGCAATCCATCGACAATCCGGCGCTCAAGGCGCAGGCCGCCGTCGTGGGCGAGAAACTGAAGGCGGCGGTTGATCGGCTGTAGTCGTCGGGTCCGGGTCTGACCGATCGCCACCGGCCAGGCGGGCTGCAAGCCCGAAGGTCAAGGATTTGACCCCGAGAACCCTGGCGCCTAGGTTTGGTTTCCATGACCACGCCGATCATCATGAGCCCGGGCGAGGGCCGCACGATCCTGCTGGTGGTAGCCCATGCGGACGATCCCGCGTTATTTCTGGGCGGCGCCATCCTGTGCTGGACCGACGCAGGATGGCGGGTCGTCTGTGTGCGGGTGACCGATGACCGTTGGGACTCGCACGACCTGTCTGAAGCGGAGACCATCGCGACAAATGCCGCCGAGTTCCGCCAGGCCGCCGCCGCCCTCGGCATCGCCGAGATCGTGGAGCTTGGCTATGCGACGGACGTTCTGGGCGACGCCAGCGAGGTCGAGCTGCGCGAGCATGTGATCCGCCAGATTCGTACGCACCGGCCCTACGCCCTGGTCACTTTCGATCCCTACGCGATGTTTGGCGAAGACAATCAAGATCACATAAAGGTCGCCGCCGCGGTCGACGAAGCCTTCTGGTGCAGTCAGTTCCCGCTGCACCATCCCGAGCATCTCTCCGTCGGCCTGGCCCCACACGGCTGTTTTGAGCGGTGGTACTTCGGGCGTTCGGTGGTGCAGGTGACCGACGTGGTCGATATCGCTCCGGTGCTGGAGCGCAAGCTTGAGGCCGCTCTCTGCCACCAGACAATGCTGCGGAACTATGTGAACCAGGTGCGGATGCAGGCGAAGACTGGCGGCTGGAGCCTGCCAATCCTGGACGAGGCGGCCGGCGGCGGCGAGCTCAGGCCCTTTGTCGAAATGCTGATCCGGGGCGGCGCGCATGAGGTGGGGCAGCGGCACGACCTGGACGCGGCGGAGGAATTTCGCATCGTGCGGTTCGGCGGTCTCGAGGGATTCCTCGGCCGGCACGGTCGCAGGCTCTGAACCGGGCCGTGAAGGCAGTCGGCGGAGCGTCGGCGTTGGCCAGTCACCGGCCAGAGCCTGTTCCGACAAGCGTGATGCGTTTATCGGAACATGCTCTAACACTTTGAATCAGAGCCTGTTTTTCCATCATGATGGGTTCGATCATGACGGAATGGGCTCTAGAGGAGCGCTGCAAAACGCTCCACTTGCTGCGTCGGGCCGGAGATGATGAGAAGGTCTCCGTCAGCCACAAGCGTTCCGGGCTTCGCATAGGTGAAGTCCTCATGCGGGCGTTTCACGCCGACAACGGTGACTCCATGCCGGGTCCTGATCTGCGACTCTCCAAGGGTCTTGCCCAGCGCTTCGCGAGGCGGGCGCGTTTTTACGATGGCGAAGTCGTCGTCAAACTCGATGAAGTCGATCATCTTGCCGGTGACCAGATGGGCGACCCGCTCGCCCATGGCGACCTCCGGATACACCACGTGGTGGGCTCCGGTCTTCTCAAGGATCTTCCCGTGATTTGAGCTGATCGCCTTGGCCCAGATATCGGGGACGCCGATTTCGCTGAGGGCGAGGACGGTCAACACGCTGGATTCGACGTCGTTGCCGATCCCGACAACGGCGTGTTGGAAGTCGGCGACCCCCAGCCTCCGCAAGGCGTCAATGTTGCTCGCATCCGCCTGGACAACGTGGGTCAACCGGTCGGACCAAGACTGCACGAGGGCGAGGTCTTCCTCGATCGCCAACACCTCGTGGCCCAGCAGGCTGAGGCTTTGAGCGACGGCGCCCCCGAACCGGCCCAAGCCGACAACGACGACATTGTTCGACAGCTGTTTGTTCGATCTAGCCAACGATGGGGCGCTCCTGCGGATAGCGGTATGGGACATGCCGGGCGCGCAGCGCCATGGCCGCCGCCACGGTTATGGTTCCGACCCGACCGACGAACATGAGGCCGATGAGGATCAGTTGGGCGGTCGGCGGCAGAGAGGCGGTGATGCCGGTGCTCATGCCGACTGTCGCAAATGCCGACACGACTTCGAACAGCACCTTGTCCAGAGGGTGAATCGTCAGCGAGAGAATGGCGAGCGTCGAAACCCCCACCAGTCCCACCGCAAGAAGCACGACAGCGAGCGCCTGTCTCTGGGCGTCTGGACAGATGCGGCGTCTGAAGGCGGTGACGTCGGAGCGTCCGCGCACCTCAGCCCAGACGACGATCCCCAGAAGCAGGAAGGTTGTCACCTTGATGCCGCCAGCGGTGCCCGCGCTGCCGCCGCCGATGAGCATCAGACCATCCGTCAGAAAGAGCGTCTCGGGGCGCATCTGGCCAACGTCCACGGTGTTGAAGCCAGCCGTGCGGCTGACCACCGAGTGGGTGAAGGCGTTCAGCATCTTGGCCGGCGCCGACATGTCGCCGAAGGTGCCGACGTTGCTCCATTCAGCCACGGCAACGCAGAGGAAGCCAAGCACGAGCAAGCCTCCTGTCCCGAGCAGCGTCAGCTTCGCATGAATGGACCAGCGCTCCGGCGTCCGCCATTCCATCAGCAATTCGTTGATTACCGGGAACCCAAGTCCGCTGACGATGACCGCAGCACAGAGCGGCAGCAGCACCAGCGGATCGAGTGCAAAGCCCATCAGGTTGTCGGTGAAGGTGGAAAAGCCTGCATTGTTGAAGGCGGAGACCGAATGGAAAACTCCGTTCCATGCCGCGACATCCCATGGCTCTCCGTAGCCGAAATGAAACCGAAGGGTCAGGATCACCGCCACGGCCAGCTCGAAGGTCAACGTGACCCACAGTATGGTCAGCAGCACGGCTTTCACATCAACAAGCTGCAGGCTTTTGGTCTCCGCCTGAACGATCAGTCGGCGTCCCAGCTTCATGCGCCTGGAAATCAACAGTCCCAGCAGGGTTGCTCCGGTCATGATGCCGAACCCGCCGACCTGAAACAGTCCGAGGATCACCACCTGACCAAACAGGGACCAGTAGGTTGCAGTATCGACTGTGATCAGTCCGGTCACACAGGTCGCGGACGTGGCGGTGAACAGCGCAGTGAGCAGAGGCGCAGGGTCGCCGGTCGTGGTGGCCCAAGGCAATGATAGCAGGACGGCGCCGAGCAAGATGGCAGCCAGAAAGGCCAGGGGCACTATGCGAGCCGGATGGTCGAGTAGCGGTCTTCGCAAGGCGTCACCTCTGGCAACAGGCGGCCCTTATAGACGATCCGTTCTCATCGCATAGCTACCGCACTCGATCCGGCCGATCCGAACTCGTCACTGTTACGACAGCCGTCAGCAGCTTGAGGCTCAGTTGTCCGTCTTGATCGCCGCCTGCAATCCTGGCCGACGACTCAAGACCCTCAAGGGCCTGACGCCTGACGCCTGACGAGTTCATCTGCAAAATGTGGACAAAAGAGGCCGAACGGTTCAGGCGAAACCGGATCCATCAAGGCCTGGGACCAGACACCTGGGGTCGATGTCGAGATCTGTCGGGCTTGCGCCGGCTGGTGGGGCTCTGATGAAGGCTGTCCCTGTTGGGTCCTGTCCAGCTGTTCTTGAAACCTGCGGTGATGACAAAGTCACCAACCGGGCTAGCTCTGCAGCATGGCCAATCTGA
Source organism: Caulobacter sp. (assembly GCA_029866155.1). Classification (GTDB taxonomy): domain Bacteria; phylum Pseudomonadota; class Alphaproteobacteria; order Caulobacterales; family Caulobacteraceae; genus Caulobacter. Next base: position 3,619 of record JARWZW010000041.1, read on the forward strand.
TTGTCTGGTATGACGGCGAATGCCCACTCTGCCGCCGCGAGATCGCTTTGATGCGCAAGCTGGACGTCCGCGGTCGGATCGACTGGCTGGACCTCGCCGCCGCTGCCCCTTCAACCTGCCCGATCGACCGGGCAGAGTTGCTGGCACGGTTCCATGCCAGCGAAGAGGGGCAATTGCTGTCCGGCGCAGCGGCCTTTGCTGCGATGTGGCGCGCTATTCCGCTCCTTCGCCCCTTGGGCCTGGCGGCGCGATCGCCAATGGTGCTTGGAATACTGGAGGGACTCTACCGAGCGTTCCTGGCATTTCGTCCCTCGATTCAACGCTTCGCGCGGCGTTTTGAGTGATGGGATCAGCCATGTCCCAAAGGGCCGGCGGAGCAGACGATCCAGAGATTGCCCTGGCGGCCATGGGCCTGATCCCGCGGTGGTCTCGTCAAACGTCACAGAACGATTCTTCCGGGGGCGGCCCAGATGACATCTTCGGAAACAGATCCAGTGAAGGGTTCCGGATCGACGGGATCTGCCCTCTGGAAAGCCAACTGAGAAGGTAGCGATGTTCAGACCGGAAGAGCGCCTTGCATTCGAGGCGCTGGCGTCAGACCCACAGGACGCCCGAGCCATCAAAGCCGCTGCCGGCTTGTTGAAAGCGAACCCCTTTGCTGAGACGCCGGAGCGGCTTGTCCTGCCCGCTGCGCTGGCCTGCGCGGCGTTCTCAGCCCCCGATGCCGTAACACTGGTGTATGATGCAGCGGCGGAAGCCTGGCTCGGCCGGGCCTTGAAGGCGCCAGCGATCGCGCCGTTCGCAAAAGCTCCGGATCCAATCCCGGCACAGCTTTGGTCAGGGTTCTGGACCCTGACCGATGACGCTCGAGAGGGCCGAGTTGCGGACGCCGGCGCCATAACCGTCCGCACGGCTGCGCTGGGCGGCCACACCGGGGCGGGCTTCCGTAGGCGAGTCGCGGAAGCTGCAGGTCTCTGGCCAGGCGTGGCTGAAGCCGCTTGCCGGCCCTTGCCGAAAAGGATTGATATTCAAGCGCTGGCGCCCTGTGAGACGGGCTCCATAGGGCATGCGCTCTACCGCCTGATCGTCGACAACAAATTCGATCTGGAAGTCCTGGACCGGGAGGCTCTGGGCCTTCGCGACCTGCCAGCACCCCTGGATTATCTCAACGTCCGCATCCTGCAGACACATGATCTGTGGCACATTCTTGCCGGCTACGAGACCACGGCTCTGCATGAAATCGCCATCAGCGCGTTCCAGATGGGGCAGTTTGGGCATTCCTACTCGGCGATGTTTCTCAGCCTGGTGGCGGCGATTGGTCATCAAGGCGATCGGGAGGGTCTCGGCCTGCTTTATGAGACAATATTCCAGGCCTACGCGCACGGGCGTGAAACCCCGCCGTTGATGGACATTCCCTGGGAAGAACACTGGCAGACCCAGATCCCGGCGCTGCGCGCCGCCTATGGTGTGACGCCGTTCGCATCTCCCTTTCCAGCCGATCTGCTCGAGCAGTTGCGCAGCCTTCGAGCAGCCTGAACGGCGCTCAGGATTGCAGGGTCGATGGTATGGTCGGTCACCAAGGGGCCTGCGCCGTGTCAGGCTGGGCAATGCACCCATCTCGCCGTGTGGGGATGTTTGCCATCTGGCTTCTCGTTGCAGAAAACGACAAAGGGGCCCCTGCCGTCCCGCCCCCTTCAACACTCCTCCGCCAGCAACACCGTCATGATCCGTGGCGTCGCCTGCGGATCAGCCGAATCCTCTGAGCCACAGGTGAGGTCACGGTCGTATTGGTCGATCTTGAATAGCACCCTGGCCCCCTCGACGGTCAGGGGGGTGGAGCGACGAAGGGCCCCATGACCCTGCGACAAGGCTGGCGCTTGCAGCCCGCCCGCGCTAGCAGACCGCCCCATGATCCGCCTCGACAATATCTCCAAGCAGAACGGCCACCAGATCCTGTTCATCGAAGCCTCGATGGGGATCCAGAAGGGCGAAAAGGTGGGACTTGTCGGGCCGAACGGGGCCGGCAAGACGACCCTGTTCCGCATGATCACCGGGCAGGAGCAGCCGGACGACGGCCTGGTCACCATCGATCCCGGCATGACGATCGGCTATTTCAGCCAGGACGTTGGCGAGATGTCGGGCCAGAGCGCGGTGGCGGCGGTGATGGATGGCGTGGGCCCTGTCAGCGCCCTGGCCGCCGAAATGGCCAGGCTGGAGGCGGCCATGGTCGATCCGGACCAGGCCGACGCCCTGGACGCCATCCTCGAATGCTATGGCGAAGTTCAGGGGCGGTTCGAGGAACTGGACGGCTATGCCCTGGACGCCCGGGCGCGAGAGGTTCTGGCGGGGCTGAGCTTCAGCCAGGAACGGATGGATGGCGATGTCGGCCTGTTGTCCGGCGGCTGGAAGATGCGCGTGGCCCTGGCCCGCATCCTGCTGATGCGGCCCGACGGCATGCTGCTGGACGAACCCAGCAACCACCTCGACCTGGAAAGCCTGATCTGGCTCGAGGCCTTCCTCAAGACCTATGACGGCGCCCTGCTGATGACCTCCCACGATCGCGCCTTCATGAACCGCATCATCGGCAAGGTGGTGGAGATCGACGCCGGCGTTCTGATCACCTATTCGGGCGATCTCGACTTCTATGACCAGCAGCGGGCGCTGAGCGAACAGCAGCGCCAGGCGCAATACGAGCGGCAGCAGGCCATGCTGGCCAAGGAAATCAACTTCATCGAGAAGTTCAAGGCGCGGGCCTCCCACGCCGCCCAGGTCCAGAGCCGGGTGAAGAAACTCGACAAGATCGAACGGGTCGAGGCGCCGCGCCGGCGCCAGACGGTGCAGTTCGAGTTCCGCAGCCCGCCGCGGTCAGGCGACGACGTGATCAGCCTGCGCGACATCCACAAGGGCTATGGCGCCCAGCCGATCTATCAGGGCCTGGACTTCCTGGTGCGGCGCAGGGAGCGCTGGTGCGTCCTGGGCGCCAACGGCGCGGGCAAATCGACCCTGCTGAAACTGGTGGCCGGCGCCACGGCGCCCGACCGGGGCACGGTCAATATCGGCGCCAGCGTCCGGATGGGCTATTTCGCGCAGCATTCCATGGACCTGCTTGAGGGCGAAGAGACGATCTTCGAATCCCTGGACGGCGCCTTCCCCCAGGCGGGCCAGGGCGCGCTGCGCACCCTGGCGGGGTGTTTCGGCTTCTCCGGCGACGATGTCGAAAAGCCCTGCCGCGTCCTGTCCGGCGGCGAGAAGGCCCGCCTGGTCATGGCCAAGATGCTGTTCGATCCGCCGAACCTCCTGGTGCTGGACGAGCCGACCAACCACCTCGACATGGCAACCAAGGAGATGCTGGTCGCCGCCCTGGCGGACTTCGAGGGGACCATGCTCTTCGTCTCCCATGACCGCCATTTCCTGGCGGCCCTGTCGAACCGCGTGCTTGAGCTGACCCCCGAGGGCGTCCATCAATATGGCGGCGGCTATACGGAATATGTCAGCCGCACGGGCCAGGAAGCGCCGGGGCTGCACCCGGCCGGATAGCGGCCGTCAGGCGGGCCGCAAGCCGGTGACTGGTTTGCGAGACTGACCGAAGCGGCCCTGCGCGGCCCGGGGTCCCGACATTGGCGGACCTGGCTCCAGGGGGGAACAACCCCGGCCGCAAGGACTTATGTCAAAGCCGATCAAGGCCGGCCTCACTGTCCCGGGCCTCCCCCGGACTACCGCCGCGCCTGTCATGGCTGGAGACAATATCTGACCAGCCAGGTCCCGCCCCCCCGCAACGACATGGCGCAGCCCGTTGCGGGCCCAGGGCCTGCAGACGCCGACAGGGCAGATCCGAAGCCTGGCCGCCCGACCTGGAAACGCTGGATCGGTCCGGCGCTCCTGGCCGCCGTCGCCCTGGTTATCGGGGCGGCAGGGTGGATCATGCGAACGCCGGCTATCGATGTGTACATCGTCAGACCCTCGACCGTGGAGCGGGTGCTCGCCGTCGTCGGCCGGGCCCGCCCGATCGCTCTCGTGGATGTGCGATCGCCAAATCCGGGAAAGGTCATCGCGCTGCTGCATGATGACGGTGACCGCGTGGCGCCGGGCGAGCCGCTCGCCATCATCGAGGCGACGGTCGAACAGGCCCAGACCCAGGTGGGCATGGCCCAGGCGCGGGTGGCCCGCGCCGAACGAGACCGGGCCCGGCTGGCCTTTGAACGCACCCGGATCCTCGCCGACAAGGGGATCATGGCGCGGGTGGCGCTGGACGAGGCGCGGGCCGCCTTGCAGGCCGCCCAGGCGAGCCTGGACGCCGCGACCGCCACGACCGCCGCAGCGTCGGAACGGGTCAGGCAGTTCACCGTCCGGGCGCCGATGGCCGGGCTGGTGCTTTACCGACCGATCGACAGCGGTCAGGTCGTCTCATCAACCACAAGCCTTTTCCAGCTGGGCTCCCTGCAGGGGGCCGAGATTCAGGTTCAGGTCGATGAGGCCTATGCCGACAGCCTGCGGCCCGGGCTGGACGCCCGGGCGGTGCTGACCGGATCGGACCAGACCTTCCGGGTCCGGATCGCCGAGATCTCGCCCCAGGTCGACAGCGCGACGGGCGGCCGACTCATCAAGCTGGTTCCCATCGACGGGCCAGACCTGGCCCCTGGCCGCTCGATCGACATCAGCATTGTGGTGGACCGCCGCACCGACCGGATCGTCATCCCGCGCGGCGCGGTCATCGATCCCTCGACCACCCCCGGGGTCTATGTGGTCGACTCCGGCGGCATCGTGCGGCTGCGCCGCATTTCGATCATGCGCTGGCCGTCCCCCAACGCCATCATCGAGACGGGACTGGTCCCGGGCGACAAGGTCGTGCTGGACCCTGCGGCAACCCGCCCCAACGCCCATGTGAGGCCGGTCACGCCGGCCGCACGGAGGGATCGGTGACCCCATGTTCGCCTTCACCGTCGCGCGGCGCTACCTCCTTTCAAACCCCCTGCAGACAGCCCTGCTGGTGTCCGGCGTAGCCCTCGGCGTGACGATCTTCGTCTTCATCACCGCGCTCATCCAGGGCCTGGCGATCACCCTCACCGAACGCGTCACCGCCAACGGCGCCCATGTCAGCCTGCAGCCGGAAACCCGGCGGGCCCGCGTTCTGGCTGCACCGGGCGTCCATACCGAGGCCGTTTCCCTGGTCTCGACCTTCCAGCGACAGCAGATTCGGGAATGGTCCTCGACCCTCTCTCTGGTTCGGCAGCAGCCTGCGATCGCTGCGGTGAGTCCACAGATTACCGGCAGCGCCTTTCTGTCGAAGGGAGAGGCGGCGGCCCCCGTCGCCGTGACAGGCCTGGACCCTGCGGACCTGGACGCCATCACCCCTATTTCCAGCCTGCTGACCGGCGGCGATTCCAATCTCGAGGCCGGCGGAATCCTGATCGGCGACCGGCTGGCGGACGCGCTTGGGCTTGCATCGGGTCAGCCGGTTCTGTTTCGGACCGACCGCGGCGTTGAGCGGCTGGTGACGGTGCAGGGGGTCTTCAGGACGGGGGTGGAGGCGATCGATGAACGGGTCGCCTATATGGCCCTCCGCACGGCCAGACCCCTGTTTCTTCTCCCCGAGGGGGTGACCAATATCGAGATCAGGCTGACGGATCCCCAGCGCGCGCGGCCCCTTGCGGCCTTGCTGCAAGGGGCGACCGGCCTCCGCGCCACCCCCTGGCAGGACAGGAACCTCAGCCTCGATGAAGCGCTGACGGCCCAGGCCCAGACAGGCCGGCTGATCCAGACGTTCTCGCTGGTTTCGATCCTTATCGGCGTGGCCAGCGCCCTGGTGCTGTCGACCTATCGACGAAGAAGCGAGATCGGCATCATGCGCGCCTTCGGGGTATCGGGCGCCTTTGTCTCCCGGGTCTTTATCCTGCAGGGATTGATGATCGGACTGATTGGCGCGGTCAGCGGTTGCGCCGTCGGTTACGGCCTCTGTCGACTCCTGGCAGGCCTGACCCGGGCCGATGGAACCGCCGCGCTGCCGATCGCGCCGGACCAGGGCGGCTACCTTGCAGCGCTTGTCCTGACGACTGTGGGCGCCGTTCTGGCCTCCCTGGCGCCGGCGCGGTCGGCAGCCCGTCTCGATCCGCTGGACGCCATCCAGCAATGACCCTGCTGCTCGATGCCCGGGGACTGGAGATGACCTTCCGCAATGGCGATGAACTGACTCCGGTTCTGAGGGGCGTCGATCTTCAACTGGGCGCCGGGGAACTCACCGCCCTGCTGGGCGCCTCTGGGTCGGGCAAGTCGACGCTGCTCTCGATTGTCGGCCTGCTCCTGCGCCCGACCGCAGGGACGATCGAAATCAGCGGGGAAAGGGTCGAGGGCCTGTCTGACGATCGTCGCACGCTGTTTCGCAATCACCGCCTCGGCTTTGTCTTCCAGTTCCATCATCTGCTGCCCGACTTCACGGCCACGGAGAATGTCGCCTTTCCCGCCGCGGCCCCCGCCGGAAGCCTCACCGCCGCCATGCGCCGCAGAGCGCGCGAGCTGCTCGAGCGGGTGGGCCTGGGTGATCGGATGGACTTTCCGGCCACCCGGCTGTCGGGCGGGCAAAAGCAACGGGTGGCGATCGCCCGGGCGCTGATGAACAGGCCCCGGCTGATCCTGGCCGATGAGCCGACAGGGGCGCTGGACCGGGAAGCCGCAGACCAGGTTCTGGCCTTGATGAAGGAGGTCAATGTCGAGGACAGGGCGACCTTCCTGATCTGCACCCATGATGCGCTTGTCGCCGAACGCTGCGGCCGAAGCATCACACTCCGGGACGGGCGGGTGGCGTCCAGCCAGTCCAACCCTCCGTGAAGCCCCTTGCGAGGACAGGGCCGAGGCCGGGCCCGACTGCGGATGGCGGTGCGGGCCCTGCAGCCGAAGCTTGATCCGGCGGCAAGACTGTTCAGCAGAAGTCACAACTGCTTCACAGGGCGGAGGAGGGAAACTGGACAGGTCGGGCCGGATTCGATCCGTCAAGCTCCGGGACCAGACATCCAGGGCGGAGCCATCTCTGCAAGATAGGCCAGCAGGGCCGCGCCAAATTCGGTGTTCTGGTCACCGGCCACCATATGGCGGGCGCCGGGCGCCAGGATGGTGCGGCCATGGGGCATCAGGGCTTCGAACCGCGCCTGTTCGTCCGGTCCGACAATCTCGCTGAACTCGCCCCGCACCAGCAGGGTGGGGGTGGTGATGGAGCGGGCGGCCGAGACCAGGCTTTCTTCGGCAAGGGACCTGTCCTGGCGGGTCGCCGCCATGAAGGCCGGATCCCAGTGCCAGTGGAGCCGGCCGTCGCGCAGCCGCAGGTTCTTCATCAGACCCTGGGGACTGGAGGGGCGCGGCCTGTGAGGCAGATATCCGGCCACGGCGTCGGCGGCCTGTTCCAGGGTGGCGAAGCCTTCGGGCGCTGACGCCATGAAGGCCTGTATCTGGGCCGCACCCTCGGCCGGCATGGTGGGGGCGATGTCGACCAGGATCAGGGCCCGGACCGAATCAGGGGTCGCCGCCGTCGCCAGCAGCGCCGCCATGCCCCCCAGTGACGCCCCGATCAGGGCGATCGGTCGCCCGATCTGCGCCATCACGGCCTGAACATCGCCAGCGAAGTCCGACAGCCGGTAGGCCTGGTCTTCGGACCAGCCGCTGTCGCCATGACCTCGCAGATCCATGGAATGGGCGTGGTAGCCCCTCTGGCCGAGCATCCGGGCGGTTGCGCCCCAGGCGTGGCGGGTCTGGCCTCCCCCATGCAGCAACAGCACAGGCGCGGCGCCCGGATCGCCATAGCGGTCGACGGCCAGCGGCAGGCCGCCCTGGCCGGGAAAATGCGAGAGGCTCAAAGGCTCGCTCCAGGCATCGAGGCCCTGTCGACGACCTTGTCTTCGGGACTGCGCCCGGCCTTCCACTGGCAGTTCATTCAAGCCTCCTCCGCCCAAGGAGACCAGGCTGCGCCGCCTTGCCCAAGGGAAGACCAGAGGCCTTGGCGAACTTCCGCGCCCTGTCTTCCAGGGCGCCGTCCCGATGAAACCCCGCCGCGCAAGGGATTGCGGATCCGGAAAGTCACGTCGGCAGGCGGGTTTCGGGCCAAATACGGGGCCCCGGACCTGGGGCCGGGGTGGCGTCTGCAGGGCAGGCGGGGTAACTGCTGCCCATGGCGCGAACCAAGCAAAGCCCTGAGTTTGACATCGAGGTCGGCGGGGAACCCTATGTCTGGCGGCTGCAAAGGCCGCCCCAATGGTCCAGCGACGTCGGGGCCTTTCGAGGCAAGGCCCTGGCCGTGCGCCACAAGGAGGGACAGCGGGAAGCGGTCCTGGAGTTTCCGGCGGGGCCGCAACCCCGCTACGGCGCGCCGCAGCTCAAAGCCTCCCAGATCCCTGCAGACCTTGTGGCCAGGGCCATCGCCTCCGCCATCCAGGCCGGCTGGGAGCCCATGTCCCGGGGGAAGACCGTGACCATCGTCGTCGACGCTACCGGCGCCTGACCGGTCTTGGCGGGGGGCGGCGCAGGCGCGCCAGACCGTCCCGGAGTCCCGACGCCTTGAAAGCGGAGCGGAACAGGCTCTAGACTCACCGAATGTTCCATCGCGCCTTCGCCGTCCTCTCCGCCGCCGCCCTGTTTCTGGCGGCCTGCGCCGCAACGCCCTCCGCCGGGCCGGACAGCCCGCCCGCTCTTCGACCGGCCGACGGCCATTTCGCCGGGCTGCAGTCCCTGTGCGGCAAGCGGTTCGCCGGCCGGCTGACCTCGACCGATCCCCTGGACGCCGACTTTGCCGGCAAGCCCCTGGTCATGGGGATCGTGGCCTGCACCGGTTCGGAGGTCCGCATTCCCCTTGCCGTCGGGGAGGACAGGTCCCGCACCTGGATCATCACCCGGACGCCGGAAGGCTTGAGGCTCAAGCATGATCATCGCCACAGCGACGGAACCGAGGACCTGCTGTCCCGCTACGGCGGCGACAGCCTGGACCCGGGCGCCGCCGGGCGTCAGGAGTTCCCGGCCGACGCCTTCAGCCGCGCCCTGTTTCTGGAAAAGGGCAACCCTGCCTCGGTCGCCAATGTCTGGGCCACGGAGCTACGGCCCGGCCAGAGCTTTTCCTACGAACTGCGCCGCCCGGGCCGGTTCTTCCGGGTGGAGTTTGATCTGACCAGAGCCCTGTAAGGCCGGGCGGAGAGCCGGGATCGGGCGTCTACCGGCCTCCGCGCCGGCACAGCCTGTTGCAGGGGACACCGTCGCCATCGCCATCCAGGCTCACCACCCGGCACTGGCGCAGATAGGCCCTGGCCTCGGCGCAGGAGGTCATCTGCCGGCAGACCTGCTTGGCGCCGCAGGTCACCGCCTGGCCCCCGGCCAGGGCGACATCCGGCGCCGCGCTGTTCAGGGAGCGCTGGCTGGCCCGCCATTGCCAGGGCGCGATCAACTGGCGCGGCGGCAGGGCCCAGAGTCCCAGCCGTCCTTGCCAGGCGGCGGCCTCGTGCCTGAGCAGGGCCCGGTCGGTCAGATGCTGCAGATAGGCCCAGGCGCCGCCTCGGCGGACCATTTCCGCATTGACGTCGGTCGATCCGACATACACCCGCGCCACCAGCCGTCCGTAGCGATCCCGGTCCGTCACGACCAGTCTGGCCTGCCGGCCCAGGGTCATCTCCCTGAGCATGGTCCGCGACCTGGAGCCCCACGCCTGTCCGCTTTCGGGGGCGTCTATCCCGCCAAGCCTGATCCGGAGCTGGGCCTTCGACGCCGTCAGCAGGGTCAGGGTATCGCCGTCGGCGACCGCCACCACCTTGCCCGTGACCGTCTCGGCCAGGGAGACGGTGGCCGCCAGCACCGACAGCAGGGCGCCGAGTCCCCAGCTCGCCAGGACGGTTGCGGCCCGGCGGCCTGACGCCGCTCCATACTGGCCAGAACGGCCCTTCGCGATGCAGATCATGACGGGACGCTACAGAAGGAAGGCCCGGTCGATAACCCTATTCGGGTAATGACCGGAGGGGCCGGTCCGGATGGGTCTGTCCCGGACGGTCCCTGGCGGAATGGGCGGTGCGCCCATTGCCCCGTCCCCGCGCCTCCGCTATCAGGAGACCCTGGGCGCGCGCCTGCGCCCGCGGATCGACATGACTCTTCGCCCTGACCCCTGCTGCAGCCTGAACGCCCGGACGGCCCCGTCCGGCGCCGCTTCGCTGCGGGTCATGAGCATTATGATGTCGATTACCAAACTCCCCACGCCAGGGACGGGACGCGCGCGCCAGACTTGACCCCCAAGCCAGACCGCCGACAGATCGCAAGATCAGCACCCCGCTCCCTTCCAGGCAGCGGGGTTTTTTATTGCGCGACGTCGGCCCCTTCATCCCACCCGAAAAGGACGCCGAACATGACTTCCCCCTCCCCTTCCCGACCTGACAGCCCGGCCCGGCTGGCCGCCCGGCGCTTCGCCCAGGCCCTGACCTGGACGCGGCTGCTGGAGGTCACGGCCCGGGTCGAGGCGGCCTTGCCGGCTTCGGGCAGTCTGGAGGACCTGCTGGAGCTGGAGGCCGGCCTGATCCGCGCCTGGCCGCACCAGGCCGGACCGCTGCCCGTCTGCGAGATGTTCTGGACCGGAGAAACCCCGGGCGGATCGCCCCGGGGCCTGCAGCTGAGCGCCTTTGACGAGGCCGGGCGAGTCCTGCTGCGGCGCACCTTCGATCCCTGGTCCGAGCCGGCCCGGTCTTTGCCGGAGCGGTCTTTGCCGGAGCGGTCCCATGGATGAGTCCGGGAAACCCGGGGACCGGCAACGCCTGTTCCTGATCGAAACCGGCCACGAGGCGGACAGCCTGATCCGCATCCTGCGGCCATTTGCGACCCAGGAGGCGCAGATCATCGGGATCCGGCTGGACCGGCAGGGCGAGGGCCAGTCGATCCTCATCGAGGCCCGCGGCGTCAGCGACGAGCGGGCGGCCGTGATCGCCCGTCAGCTGGAGGCTCTGGTGTCGGTTCGCTCGATCGGTCTGGGCTGGAAGTCGATGCCGACTGGAGATTGTTCCGACAGGCGTGAAGCGACCATCGGATAGAAGCGTGTCATAACACCCTGACTCATAAGTCTTTTTCTGTCCTTTTCGGTTCGATCATGACGGAACAGGCTCCGGAGGCGACAGGCCTTGATGGGGGGCCTGATCTGACCCGCTCGGGCCAACGGCCGAGGATCGCGACCGGCGGGATTCGATCACGGTCCGGCAGGGCAGGGTCGCCGCCGCATCCATCCGGCCCCCTGTGCGTTGCAGCATCTGACGGCGCCCATACCGAGCGCCCCTGGGGTTTTCCATGAACAGTCTGTCTTCAGCGACCCGCACCGCCGCCTTTCCGTCCGGCGCGCCCGCCTCGGACGGAGCCTTGCGGCGGGTCGTACTGATCGGCAGCTTTCCACCCCGGCTCTGCGGCATCGCCACCTTCACCGCCGATGTTCATGAGGCCCTGACCGTGGCGCGGCCCGGCCTCGACTGCCGGGTTGTCACCATGGTGGACGACCGGGCGGACCGGTCCACGACAGACCCGGCCGAGCTTTGCCGGATTCGTCAGGAACGGCTGGGCGACTATCTGGACGCCGCCGCGGCCATCAATGCCCTGAACCCGGATGTGGTCTGTGTACAGCACGAGTTCGGCCTGTTTGGCGGGCCGGCCGGGGACTATCTGCTGACCCTGCTGGACGTCGTCCGGGCGCCGGTGGTCTGCACCCTTCACACGCTCCTGACAGCGCCCAACGGCGACCAGCGGCGGGTCATGGACCGGCTGATCCAGCGCTCCAGCCGCCTCATCGTCATGGCCGAGCGCGGACGGCAGATCCTGACCGAGGTCTGGGGGGCTCCGGCGGCGAGGATCCAGGTGATCGCCCATGGCGCGCCGGACCAGCCCATGGCTGACACGGCCGGACCCAAGGCGGCCCTGGGACTGGCGGGTCGTGAAGTGATGCTGACCTTCGGCCTGCTGTCGCCCGGCAAGGGGCTGGAGACGGTCATCGCCGCCCTGCCACAGATCGTCGCGACCCGGCCGGGCGCCCTCTATGTGATCCTGGGGGCCAGCCATCCGAACCTGGTGGCCAGGGAGGGCGAGGCCTATCGCGACAGCCTGGCCGCCATGGCCAGGACCCTGGGGGTCAGCGACCATGTCCTGTTCGTCAACCGCTATGTCGACCGGCCGGAGCTGCTGCAGTGGCTGGCCGCCGCCGACCTCTATGTGACGCCCTATCTGTCCGAGGCCCAGATCACCTCCGGCACCCTGTCCTATGCCGTGGCCCTGGGGAAGGCGGTGATCTCCACCCCCTACTGGCACGCCCAGGAACTGCTGGCCGATGGCCGGGGCCTGCTTGTGCCCTTCCATGACCATGCCGCCCTGGCCCGGGCCGCCACCGGGCTGCTGTCCGATCCCGTGGCCCTGGCGGCCCTGCGCCAGAGGGCCTGGGAACGGGGTCGCGAAACCCTGTGGAGCCGCCTGGCGGAACATTATCTGGAGGTGTTCTCCGCCGCCCGGACAGCGCCCCACAGGCCCGTTGCGCCGCCTGCAGGCCCGACAGCCCTGCCCCGCGCCCATCTGGGGGGGCTGCGGCGGATGACCGACAGCGTCGGCATGCTGCAGCACAGCGTCCATGCGATTCCGGACCGCAATCACGGCTATTGCGTCGATGACAACGCAAGGGCCCTGCTGCTGGTGCACCGCCTGCGCCGGGCCGGACACCGGACCCCCGAGACCGAGGCCCTCGCCCATCTGTTCAGCGGCTTCGTCCACCACGCCTGGAACGGCGACGCGGGACGGTTCCGCAACTTCATGGCCTATGACCGAAGCTGGCTCGAGCCCGTCGGCTCCGACGACAGCGTCGCCCGGGCCTGGTGGTCTGTGGCCGTCACGGCGGCCGAGGCTGACCTGCCGGCCCTGCGCCGCTGGGCGCGGGAGCTGGCTGACCGGATCCTGCCGCATCTGGATGGCTTCTCGGCCCTGCGCACCCACGCCTTCCTGATCCTGGGCCTGACCAGCCTGGTCCAGTCCGACCCGGGCCAGGGCCGGGAGGCGGAGATCCTGCTACGCATCGTCCGGGGCCTGGCCGGTAATCTGGAAACCCGGGGGCAGGAGGCCTGGTTCTGGTTCGAGGATCGCCTGACCTATGACAACGCCCGCCTGCCAGAGGCGCTGATCCGCGCAGGCATGGCCCTGTCCCAGCCTGGACTGGTCGAGGCAGGCCTCGCCGCCCTGGAGTGGCTCTGTCGGCTTCAGACCGGTTCCGGCGGGGTGTTCCGCCCGGTCGGGGCGGCCAATTTCGGTCGGGACTTCTGCGTCGAGGAACCCTTTGACCAACAGCCGCTGGAAGCCGCCGCCACCGTGGACGCCTGCGCCGCCGCCTTCCTGGCCACGGGCGACGCCCGCTGGATGGAGGAGGCCCGCCGCGCCTTTGACTGGTTCCTGGGGGCCAATGATCTGGGAATGCCCATCGCCGATCCCCTGACCGGAGACTGCTATGATGGCCTGACCGCGCGAGGCCCCAACCTCAACCAGGGCGCTGAATCCGTTCTCTCGTTCCAGCTGGCCCTCTGCGCCCTGCAGGGACTGGAGCGTCTGGCCCTGCCAGAACTGGGCCCGCCGCTTCCGGTCTCGGCGCATTCCGCAAAGTTCATCGCCGTCCCGGCGCTTCCCGTCAATGTCACAGGCGCCGCAGCCCAACCATGCCCCATCTACGCCACAACGACCTCAGAATTGCGCCCAACCCTGCGCGGGTCGTCATCCGCCCCTTCCACATCATTTCTGAGTCGCAGGCTCTAGATCCGGGTCAGACGTCCCGCGCCAGGCGGATCGTCGATGCCGTCATCGCCATGGACATGCGGACCTGCGACGCCGAGCTGGGCCTGGTGAACCGCGACTTTGCCGAACGCCATTGGCAGACCCGCGCCGTTCACCTGGAGCGGTTCAAGCAGATCGAGGCCCAGCTCGATCTCACCGAAGAGATCAATGAGACCCGTCGGGCGCTGATCGGCGCCTATTTCTGTCATGAATACAGCTATGCCGGGGCGGCCCTGACCAATCCCAGCATCGTCGCCCATCCTGATCAGAGCGGGTTGTCGGGCAGCGCCATGCGGATCGTCCTGTCCATGCGGGCGGTGGGCGAGGGCCATATCTCCTCGATCGCCTTCCGGGAAGGCATCCTGGCGACCGATGGCGACCTTCGACTGATGTCTGAGCCCAGGGTGGCCATGGCGGCCCATGTCTGTGACCCGCCGCCCGAGGGCATTCCCGACGGTCCCGTCATGGCCTGCCGCTATGGGGAGGCGTCCCTGTCGGCAACGGTGATCTTTCCCTTCACCCCGGCCCAGCGGAACGGCCTGGAGGACCTGCGGATGGTCCGCTTCCACCCGGATGACGGCGAGGCGGTCTATTACGGCACCTATACCGCCTATAGCGGCAGCAGGATCGCCTCGGAGATGATGATCACCCGGGATTTCCGGCAATTCGATCTGATGCCCATGACCGGCGCTGCGGCCTGCAACAAGGGGATGGCGCTGTTCCCCCGCAAGATCGGCGGCCGATATGCCATGCTGGGCAGACAGGACGGCGAAACCCTCTGGTTCCTGCAGTCCAGCAACCTTCTGGACTGGCAGGGCGGGGAACGGATTCTGGCGCCCAGGTTTCCCTGGGAACTGGTCCAGATGGGAAATTGCGGCTCCCCCATCGAGATCGCCGAGGGCTGGCTGATCCTGACCCATGGCGTGGGCGCCATGCGCCGCTACGCCATTGGCGCCGCCCTGCTCGACCGGGACCAGCCCACCCGCGTCCTGGGCCGGACCGCCACCCCTCTCATCTCGCCCTCGGACGAGAACCGGGAAGGCTATGTGCCCAATGTTGTCTATAGCTGCGGCTCCATGGTGCTGGGTCGCCGGCTGTTCATCCCCTATGGCGTGGCGGACAGTTCCATCGCCTTCTGTTCGGTCAGTATCGATGAGCTGCTGGCCGAGATGGTCTAGCAGGCTGTTCACACCTGTCGGACCATGCTCAAGGTCGCGACCTTGTGACACGGCTTGGCCAGGAAAGCGGACCTGCAGGCCGGTCGACCGCAGTCTCCGATCCCGCCCCGGCCGATGGGCCAGGGCGGTCAGCCGGGTTCAGAAGGTCAGGCGGGCTTCGGCGGCCAGGCGGTAGTCACCGCCGCCGGTCAGGTCGGCGCCCCCGCGGATCCGGGTTGACCATGTCCGGCCATTGCCCAGGCTGTAGCTGCCCTCGATCCGGACCGGTTGGCCCGTGATCTCGGCGAGCGAGGTCTGCCGACGCGTCGCCCGGGTGTCGAGACCATCCTCGGTGGCTGTCATGTAGTTGAGGTCCATCTGGCCCGACACCGCCTGGGGGGTGGCCCGCAGGGCGATGGCCAGACTTTCCTCCAGCCCGGCGTCCGGATGATCCCGGTTGAGCCGGGCCCCGATCTCGCCCGAGACAAGCAGGCTGTCGGAGAAGGCGATCATCTCGCCGGACTCCGGGGCCTTGATCGCCGTGGCTTCGGCAGCGCCATACAGTTCCCAGGCGCCAAGGGAACGGCTGGCCGCCAGACCCAGGCTGTGAAGCGCAACGGGCGCATCGAAGCTCGAAAAATCCGAGGCAAGATCATAGAAGCCGTGCCGCTGGACCATACTGGTGACGCTGACGCCGACAACGGTGCGACTGTCCGGCCGGGCCCAGTAGCCAATCCCGACACTGGACTGGCGAAGCGGCGATCGATCGATGAGGAAGGTCGGGTCCCGGCCGAGGGAATCGGCCCTCAGGTCCAGCCGGTGGCTGTCCTCGGCCCCCAGGCCCGGACTGCCGGACAGGGACGAGGCGCCGAACAGGACAAGCCGGTCCCCGCCATTCAGCGGCAGGCTCATTCCGGTCAGGGCGGACCGGCCCAGCAGGTTGGACGAGGCAAAGAAGCCCAGGGGACGCAGGCCGGGGTCACTGGCGAAGTCTGCCCGGACATCGGTTCCGCCCGTCAGTCGAACGGAGACCACGGACGCGCCGACCGGGGCGTCAAGGCTGGCCCGCAGGGTCCTGTCGGCGGTCTGGCCCTGGCTGACAAGGGCTGACCGGGAACCGAAGCCCACATAGGCGGCCGGCGCAGAAGGCCCGGCGAAGAAGTCAGGGGCCCAGGAGGCCTGGCCGCCCATGTCGATGGCGGAGGCTGCGCTGCTTCCGGAGTCCTGATGCGTTGAGCGGACCTTGAGGTTGTGGATCTGACCCAGCTGGTAGTCGCGGCCATGTTCGTCAAAGGCCGTGACGCCGGACATCACCTTCCAGGCCCGGCGCATGACGGGAGAGACCGAGACCGCGCCGTTGGAGACCACAGTTCTCTGTCCGGACGGCGCCACAATGGCGGCCAGGCCAGAGCTCTGGAAGGCTCGCCCGACGTTCAACAGGCCGCGCCCATAGACCGGATCGACACCGGTCGCGCCGAGGTCGGTGGCCGAGTTCAACAGGATCGTCGCCACCCTGGCCGGCTGGGTCTTCAGGACCGGCCAGCGGCCCTCCAGGAGGGCGGCGGCGCCGGCGACCACCGGGGTCGCCATGCTGGTGCCGGACATATAGGCATAGCTGTTGCCGGGCATGTTCGAGACGATGGCCTCGCCCGGCGCAACCATGAACCGGTATTTCCACTTCTGGGTCTCGGTGCAGACCGTGGCGCCGCCGTGCAACAGGCAGCCTTCGCCGGGTCGGTTGGAAAAGCTGGAAATGACACCCGTCGCATTGACGCTGCCGACCATCAGAAGCCGGTCCAGGGCCGCCCTGGCCTGAACCTGGGTGACCAGGATCGACTCATTGCCCAGGGCCACGCCGTCATTGCCGGCCGCCTTGACGAACAGCATGCCGGACAGGGTCGGGCCGCCCATGGCCTGGATCTCCGCCGCAGAGAGGCAGAGCGCAATGCGCGGACAGCCAAAGCTCATGCTGGCGATGCTGGACTTGAAGCTGGCGGCCGTGTTCCAGGCAGTGATCAGACCACTGCCGGTGGCGATGTAGCGGTAGCTGTCGAAGACAGCATAGTTCTGGACCGAGGCGCCCGTTGCGACGCCATACTTCGCGCCTGCAATGGTCCCGGCCGTATGGGTCCCGTGGGTGCTGAAGCCCAGATAGGACCCGTTGCTGGCCTTGAAGTTCGCGCATCGGCCTGCCAGATCCGTCACATTGCAGGCCGTCAGACCATCATAGACCCCGACAATAACTCCGGCGCCGCCCTTGGCCGAGGCGACGATCGTCGGTGTCAGGCCGATCAGGGCCCATTCCTGGGCGTTCGGATTCGTGGAGGGAAAGGTCGTTTGGGCGAGCGCCAGGCCCGGCGTAAACAGGGCCGCCGTCAAGACAGCGCAGGAAATGTGTTTGAGTCCCATGGAAGCCCCCGAAGTGAAAAAGCAGGGATGCTAATTAGGGAATCTCAGTTTGCGGACCGTTCAAACAACTCGTTAATTTCTCAAATATTAATTTAACCATAACAGGAAGCAGCCTGGACGGTCCGGGGTTTTGATTTTCAACCCGGCGGCCCTGAACCGGAAAAGACCGGTCCGGGTCATGTCTTCCACCCAGTGACGGGACAGGCTGGACAGTCTGGACTGCCATGGACCGGGCGGCCCGGCGCGTCTAGGTTAGTCACCCGCTCCAACGACCAGGCTTGATGATGTCCCAGTCCGTGACCGTAAGCTGGATCGCTGAATGGCTGGCGGACCGGCCTCTATCCCACCGGCCGATGCTGGTCGGACTGACCGGTTCGGTGGCCTCGGGAAAGTCCACCCTGGCCCTGGCCCTGAAACAGGCCCTCGGTGGGCTGAAACAGGTGGATCATGTCTCGACCGACGGGTTTCTGCTGCCCAATGCGGTGCTGGCCGAGCGGGGGCTTTCCCTGCGCAAGGGCTTTCCGGAGAGCTACGACCAGCCGGCCCTGGCCCGGGCCCTGACCGCCATCCGTCAGGGACCGGCGGCGTTTCCGGGCTATTGTCATGTAACCTATGACATTGACCCGGCCCTGACCCGGACCCTGGAGCCGCCGGAGATTCTCATCCTGGAGGGGCTGGGACTGCCGCCGTCTGACGCCCGACTGGACGTCCTGATCTATCTGGACGCGGGCGAAGGCGATCTGGAGCGCTGGTTCCTGGAGCGGTTCATGGTACTCTGGCGCGCCGCCGAAACCGATCCGGCCTCCTTCTACGCCCAGTTCCGGACCATGGACGAGATCCAGGCTGAAACCTTCGCCCGGTCGGTCTGGGCCGGCATCAACCTGCCGAACCTGCGCGACCACATCCTGCCCGCACGCGAGGTCGCGGATATGGTCCTGCGGAAGGACAGCCGGCATCAGCTCCATCTGGTCAGGCCCTGAGCGCCAGCCCGGCCCAAGAACACCCTATTCGTCTCCAAAAGAAACGCGCTAGGCTGTCCCATGACCGTCTCGCCGCCCCCTTCCGACACGCCTCTGGCGCCGCTTCCGACCCCCGAATCGGTGTTGCTGGCCCCGGCGCCGCGCCATCCGCTGCTGACGGCGCCGGTGGCGAGCACCCTGGCGAAGCTGGCCGCGCCCAACCTGCTGGGCATGATGGCCACCACGGCCGTCTCGATCGCCGAGACCGCCTATATCGGTCGACTGGGCGCCGAGCCCCTGGCGGCGGCGGCCCTGGTCCTGCCGATGATCATGCTGATGGGGATGATGAGCGCCGGCGCCATGGGCGGCGGGGTCTCCGCTGCGGTCAGCCGGGCCATCGGGGCCGGAGACCACGACCGCGCCCGGGACCTGGCCAGACATGCCTCGCTGATTGGCCTGGCCATGGGGCTGGTCTTCACCCTGCTGCTGACGGTGTTTGGCGGGGCCCTGTTCCATCTTCTGGGCGGCCGGGGCGAGACCCTTCGTCTGGCCAGCCTCTATGCCGGCATCGTCTTCGCCGCCGCCACGGCCATCTGGCTGACCAATATCTTCGCCTCGATCCTGCGAGGGTCCGGAAACATGGTCGGGCCCTCGGCGGTGATGATGGCCGGCGCCGCCCTGCAGGTGGTGATCGGCGGCGCCCTCTGTTTCGGCTGGGGTCCGGCGCCGAAGCTTGGCATCCTGGGCGTAGGTCTGGGTCAGGCCGCAACCTCGGTGATCGGGGCCCTGCTGCTGTTTCTCATGCTGAGATCCCCCAGGGCCAAGGTGCGGCTGGACCTCAGCGGCGCCATAAACCGGGACTCCTTCATGGACATCCTGAAGGTCGGAGGTCCGGCCCTGCTGTCGCCCCTTCAGACCGTGGGGACGGTGCTGATCATCACGGCCATCGCCGCCCGATTCGGGGTCGAGACCCTGGCCGGCTACGGGATTGGTTCGCGCCTGGAGTTCCTGTTGGTGCCCATCGCCTTCTCCGTCGGGGTCGCCGCCCTGCCCATGGTCGGTCTGGCCATCGGGGCAGGCGATGTCGCCCGGGCTCGCAGGGTCGCCTGGACGGCCGGAGTCATGGCGGCGGTCGGCCTCGGAAGCCTCGGCCTGCTCCTCAGCCTGGCGCCGGACCTCTGGGTGACCATCTTCACCCGGGATCCGGGCGTGCGGGCGGCGGCGGCCCTCTATCTGCATTTTGTCGGGCCGGTGTTCGTCTTCTTCGGCATGAGCCTGGCGCTCTACTTCGCCTCCCAGGGGGCCGGCCGCATCCTTGGACCCCTGCTGGCAGGGACGGCGCGCATGGTTGTGATCGCCGTAGGCGGCGTTCTGCTGGTGATGGGCGACGCACCGTCATGGTCCCTGTTCGCCCTGGTGGCGGCCGGAATGGTCGTGATGGGCGTGGCGACGGCCGGGTCGGTGGCGATTACGCCCTGGGGTCCGTCTCCAGCAGCGAAGTCCGTGTAAGGGTGACATAGAGCTCCTGCTCCAGGACCCACTGGCCGATCTGCTTCCGCCAGACGGCCAGGTAGGTCCCCGTCAGGACCAGACGTCCGGCGGCCTCCTTCCAGGTTCCGGTCCAGCGGCCGGACTCGGCGGCCCGGGCGCCGTCCTGATCGACGGTCACCGTCTCCGACAGCCGCTCGTAGGTGACAAAGTCAGGATCGGCGAACTGCTGGCGAAAGGCCTCCACCACCGAGGCCGCGCCGAGGATCATGCCGCCCTCGCCGCCGGTCAACCGCATGTCCGGAGCCAGGAAGGGCGCCAGCCGGTCGGCCTGGTGGGCGGCGATCAGGCGATTGGTCAGCCGCCGGCGGGCGCGGATCATGTCGGCCGGGGCCGTCATGGACCCCGGAGCCGGCCTGCTGGTCGCGACCGAGCTGAACCAGCTCCGGTCATTGCGGTCAGAACATCATCCGGCCGGCGAGGCGCAGGTTGTAGCGATCCTCGCCGTCAGCAGCCTCGACCTCGCCCTCCAGGGCCACATAGCTCATGGAGGTGCCGGCCTTGACCGAAAGGCCCAGAATCGCTGCGCCGTCACCGGCCTCCATCGGAGACAGGGTGAAGCCGTTGCCGCCGGCAAAGCGGGCCGAGGTGTCGCCGATCTCACCGGCCAGGATCTGCCGGTAGCCAAGGCGCAGTTCAGGACGCCACCAGGTGTCGCGCCCGAAGGTGGCCCCGAAGGCCATTTCCGCAGCGGCGGACAGACGGCTGCTGGTGCGCTCGTCGACAATCAGGCTGTAGGCCGAACTGTTGCCGGACTCGCTGCGCTCGCCTTCCGACAGATAGAAATAGTCGAGGCTGACCGTCGGGCGGACATAGAACCGACCGAAGCGGGCCTCATAGGCGGCCGAGGCGTTGGCCGCCAGGGTCAGGCCGCCCCAGTCTGCATGGGCTGCGCGCGCCACGCCCAGGGTGGGATCGACAAAGCGCCGCTCGCCCTGGAACCAGCCATAGCCGGCCGAGCCGCGGGTCGAGAAGAGCCAGCCGCCGGTATTGCGCCGCCAGTAGACCCCGGCCTCGAGCAGGGAGATGTTGGTCTGCTCGCCGACCTGGGCGACATCGTCCTTTTCCTCGGCGTTGAGATAGGCCAGCGTCGCGCCCAGGGCGCCGCCGTCGTCGCCCATGCTTTCATAGCCGCCGATGAAGCCGAAGGCCTTGGTTTCCGATCCCAGGCTGGCGCCGGCGTCACGCAGGACCGCCACGTTCAGTTCCTGGACCCAGAAGCTGTCCGGTCCATAACGCTGCGCCAGATCCGGCCGGGTTGCGGTCAGCCGCGAAATGGCCTGGCTGGAATTGTCGAGGGCCGAGAACAGGCCCTCGCCCTGGTCGGGCAGCATCTGGTCAAAGAGCTTCAGGAATTCCTTGCGGTCCGAGGCGCCCAGGAAGGAGACGGCAAGATCGCCGTCATCGCTGGTGCGCAGGGCCTCATAGACAGCATCCAGGGCGGCGCCCTGGTTGCTGGTCAGGGACATTTCGGCGGCCGTGCGCCGCCGAACGTCCAGATAGACCTCGCCGACGGCCGTATTGGCCGAGGCCTGGGCGACGAACAGATAGGGGCTGTTCTGCAGAAGGGACTGGTCGATATTGCCGACAGTGAGGGTCCCGGCCCGCACCACGACAAAGCGCTGCGCGCCGTTGATCAGGCCGTCAAGTTCCAGGCCGATCTTGGCGCCGGTCGCGATATTGGCCGTCGCCACCTGAAGGGTGGTATTGGCGCCCAGCACCGGATCGGCGGTGATCAGAAGTCCGCCATTGGCGCCGATGGACAGGCTGGTGGCCTGGATGGTCCCGGTGTTGGTGGTGGTCAGGGCGCCGTTGGTCACGGCGATGGCGAGTTGGCCGTCGCTGTCGCTGAGCGCACCCTTCGCCTTGGCGCCGCCGGTCAGGGACAGGCTGTCAGCACCCGCGCCAAAGGCCATGGCCCCGGTGAGGCTTCCGTTCTTCAGGTCCAGCACATCGGCGCCGGAGCCGAACAGGATGTCGCCGACAATGATCGGCTCATCGGCGTCATCCACGCCGTCTGAATCGGTGTCGGCGTCGGCGATACCGTCCAGGGCGTCATCCCCGTCGGTCAGGCCATTGAGAACGACGGTGACGCCCGTGGTGTTGGCGCGCAGGTCCATGGCGATCGCCTGGCCTGTTACGGTCTCGTTAGTCGAATCCAGGTCCGTGTCGTCTGTATCGTCTGCGTCATCATTGGCCGAGATGGTGGCGGTCAGCGTCCCGGTCACCAGGATATTGCTGACCCCGCCGGACAGGTCCCGGATGGCGATGGCGTTGGCCGCTTCGCCCAGGGCCCCGGCGGAGATGAAGCCGCCCACGGTGATGGACCCGACCGAGGCGCCGCTCTCGATATCGACCGCCACGGCATTGACGGGCTTGTTGTCCTCGGTCGCCAGGGGCGCGGAGGTGGTCGAGGCCACGGCGACCAGGAAGCCGTCCAGCGCCAGGGTGTCGGCCATGGCGCCGCTACGCAGATAGAGGCCGCGGGCATTGTCATTATAGGCCCGGCTGGTCACGGTGCCGTCGAGGCGGATACCGCCGTTCAGCTCGACCCCGAAACCGGAGGCCGTCCCGATCTGGATGGCGGTGGAAGAGACGTCGTCCAGAATGCCGTCGGCATTGACCGACCCCTTGATGATCAGGCCATAGGCCTCATCGGCGGCGGCGGAACCGGCGTTGCCGATATTGATCGCCGCCGTGGTGGACCCGACCAGCAGACCCGGCGCCGAGCCCAGGACCGAAATGCTGGCGGCGCCCTCATTGGCGTTGGGAATGCCGTCATTGTCGGCGTCCGTGTCGTCATCATTCTTGATGCCGTCATTGTCGGAGTCGGTGTCGACCGTATCCAGGATGCCGTCATTGTCGTCGTCAGTGTCGGTTGCGTCGGGAATGCCGTCGCCATCGTCATCGATGCCGTCCACCGGGGCGCTGTCGAGATAGATGCCGTTCAACACGTTGCTGCTGACCCGAACACCGGGCCCGCCCTGCAGCTTGTCGTCTGCATCCAGATTATTGCGCGCCTCTTCGGTGATGGGACGGGCGCCATAGCGATAGCCCCGGACCGAAACAGCCCCCTGGATCACCAGGGCGCCATTGATGTCGCCGGAGACATCGACGCCGACCGCGTTTTCGCCCTGCACATTGACCGAACCGCCGATGAAGACCGCCTTGGCCTTCTGGAGAGCGGTGAGGCCGGCGCCCGTGGCGACAGATCCTGCGACGCGAACGCCCACGGCATTGTCGCCGATCACCGAAACCGAACCATAGTTGCGCAGGGTCCCGGTCATGCCGGTCTCGAGGCTGATGCCCACCGAGTCATTGCCGGTGATCTGGATCCCGCCGGAATTGAGGAGCGATCCGTCCATGGCGCCCGGACCGACGACCTTGATGCCGTAGCGACCGGTTCCTTCGGCGAACTCCCCGTCCTCGTCGCCGTCCTTGTCGGTATCGGTCGGGGTGTAGTCGTCATCCTGGGTGATGTTGCCGGAACTGGTGACATCGCCGGTAAAGCCGCCTTGGACGAGAATACCCCCGGCGCCATTGACCGCCTTGGTGCTGATACTGCCCTCGAGGACCACGTCATTGTTGCTGTTGACGGTGATGGCCGGGCCAGCGGCGGTGAGGGCGAACTTGCCGGCGGTGGCCACCTTGATGTCGTCCGCGGCGCCGGCATTGACGG
>JARWZW010000045.1 GCA_029866155.1 Caulobacter sp.
GAAAGGGGACGGGCTGGTCGGCCATCCGGGTCCGAAAGAACAGGGTATTGCCGTGATGCATGTCGTCGGCCACTTCCGGGGCGTAGGACTCGCCGTAGTCCGCAAGTGACTCGCGCCCGAACAGGGTTTCCGCCCCGGCGAGCACACCCAGCATCGCAGTTCCCGTGGTGTCGATGAACATGCGGCCCTTGAACCGGCGCTCAAGCCCACCGCGGGCCTGAACAGCGTCGATCGAGACGATCGCGGCGCCATCTCTTGCGGCGCGTAGCAGGCGGTGCTCGAGAAAAACCGAAGCTGTCGGCTCAGCCTGCAAAAGTGACAGGGCCGCAAGATCGCCATCGGGGGTGCGAGCGCTCAACTCCTGAAGCAATCGCCCTTGCGTTCCGCGCGGCATAAGCCCGATCTCCTTGCTGGCATTGCCGCCAAGGACGGGCCGGTCATGGATCAAGGCGACTCGCTGGCCGAGGCGAGCGGCTGTGAGCGCCGCTGCGCAGCCTGAAATGCCGCCTCCCACCACCACCACGTCAAAGTCGCCTGCATCCACCGGAACATCAGGCAATCCGCGCAAGGCCCGTCTCCAGGCGCGGCTGGTCTCATCGACGCCATCTGGCGGCGTCTCGCCGTCCCGCCCCAGGAAGATGGCGTCGCATCGTCCGTCGAAGCCCGTAAGGTCGTGAAGCACCAACTCGGCCTTCCCACCATGCAGCGAAATCGACCCGGCGGACTCCCAGCGCCAGTCCGGACCACAAGCACCAAAGTCTGCTGGCAGCATCACGCCCTGGATGGACAGTGTGAATCGACCTGGCCCATGAGGCGCCGCCCAGTCTCTTGTTCTGACCCAGAAATCGTAGTCGCCGGATTGAGGGATCTCGACGACCGTGGTGGCATCGGCGACCGGGCGTCCCAGCCCGTGCGCCAGGAGGTATGGCGATCCCATCTGAGCCTCGAACTGGGAATCGAGCACCCATCCGCCGTAGCTGTCGAAATCTTCCGCCTCGATCAGGATTCCATTCGGCGAAGCAGCGGGGCTTGTGGTTGGGCTCACGGCATGTTTTCCGGTCATCAAAGCCGATCGACGAGGCGCTGGTGACGCATAGCGTGCTCCAGGACCTTCGGGGTTACGCCCCAACGATTTTGCTAAACATACGTTTAGCCAAACTTTGGGTCAATCGTTCCTCGACGGCTGGCCCCGGGGGGGTCTAGCCCGCACCGGATCATCCATTTGAAGAGACCAGATCTCCCATGACGAAACGAGCCTTCGACAGGATTGTAGCCGGCCTTCGGGACGCTGCTGCCATCCAAAGCGGCGAGGCTAGCTCCAGCACCTATCGCGTCCACGTCCCTGAAACGGTCGACGAGAAGGCGATCCAGGCCATTACCATCCTGACCCAGGATCAGTTAGACGCCTCCGCCCAACCAGCCGGACCAGCCGGCGAGAGCCGGTTCAACTGGCCAGAATTCCGAAGGCCGTCATAACCGGCCTCGTCACCTACGGATCGGCAGGATCCTGCGAGCCATAGGTGAGCTCAAGGTCGTAATTGTCGATCTTGAATATCGCCCCTGCCCCCTCAACGGTCAGAGCGGAGAAGGCGTGCTCGCCATGGGGATCGTTGTCTTCGCTTAAGACGTCGAAGACGATAACCTCCTTGCCCCGTAGTGCCTTCGTCCGGTGCTGTCAGGTAAACTCCTACAGCTCCCAAACCCCCAACTCTGCCCGCCATCAAGCAACCGCAGCCGCCCAAATGGAAGCAGCCTCGACGCGGAAGCGACAAAGGCTGGGTCTGCTGATCAAATGCTGCTGGATGTTGAAGGCGTGTAGATCGCCGCATGGGTGGTGAGGATTCTCTGGACAGAGGCCTGCGATCTGAATCGCTGCTGCTGTCGCTCTCGCCTTCGGATCGGCAGGTGCGAATTCTCCGCCCGATTGTTGTCCCGCAGGCGATCTGGTCGATGAAGGTGGCGCAGTGCCAGCCGGTCGAACGCTGCCCCGGCACACAATCCCTTCGAGATGCCAGCGGGGAGACGGCGCCCCTCGCCGCTTCTTCAGCTGCCGCGCGATCAGAAGCCCAGATTTGATGGTCCAGCAAAGGATCGTCTCGTCGCCAACCTCGATCCCGCGCTGCGCCAGTTGCTCCTCAACGTCCCGAAAACTGAGGCTGAACCGGAAGTACAGCCAAAAGGCGTGACGGATCACGCCCGCCGGAAACCGGTGGCGCCTGAATGAAACCAGCGTCACGAAACACCATCCCCAACAGCGGCTTACACCGACTTTGCCGGAGACCTTTCAGCGTTGGCTGACAGCACCGCTCTGGGAAGCCATCGCCCAGATCATCCAGACCTACCCAAAAGCCGACTGCGCCAACTATTTCGCCGCAGCAGGATATGATGCAGACTGACCGGAAAATGTCATAACTCATTTAAAACATTGAATATTTTCAGCAAAATGGAGAGGTGGCGACCCCAGCAGGATTCGAACCTGCGACCGTCCGCTTAGAAGGCGGATGCTCTATCCAGCTGAGCTATGGAGTCTCTGGGCCGTTGATAGCGACCTTGGGGACGCTAGAGAAGTCGTGGCTTGCGGGGCGCACCCGGCCGGGCGTCCCGACGGGGACGGTCAGTGGGTCCAGGGCTGTTTGCGGCCGGTAGCGAAGTTGTCCGCATAGGCCTTGATGATCTTGCGAGGTTCCTTGGGCTCGATGACCTGGAAGGGGATGCCATGGGCCTGGGCGTAGCCGATCGCGGCCTCCCGGGTCTCGAAGGACAGCCGGATCTGGCCGTTCATGTCGGTGGACTGGGTCCAGCCGGTCAGGGGGTCATTGCGGCGGGCCGCGGTGGGTTCGAATTCCAGAAGCCAGTCGCGGGTCTTGGCCCTTCCGGACTGCATGGCGGTCTTGGCGGGGCGATAGATGCGGGCCAGCATGGGCAGTCGTCCTTGTCGTCAAAGCCTGCCGGACAGGACCGCTGTCCATCCGGCGCCGGATCAGCAGGCCGGACCGGTCCGGTCACCTGCCGGGTCCAATGGTCGGGGCGGCAGGATTTGAACCTGCGACCCTCTGGTCCCAAACCAGATGCGCTACCAGGCTGCGCTACGCCCCGTCATCAGAGCGCCGGTGTTTGCCACGCCTCGGCCTTCAACGGAAGGGCTCAGGCGATCTTGCGTCGCATCGGCTTGAAGATGGCGGTGGCCCTGGTGACCTCCCGCTCGGCCGTACGGACCACGCCCTCGACAAACACCAGGTCGCGGGTCTGTCGAGTCACGCGGCCTTCACCGAACAGCCAGTCGCCCCGGCGGGCCGCAGACAGGAAATCCAGAGACAGATGCACGGTCACGGCCGCCTGGCCGCCTGTTGCGCCATGCACCGCCCGGGCCAGCACCCCGTCCATGAAGGTGGCCAGCATGCCGCCATGGACGATCCCCATGCTGTTGCAGTGGCGGGGCAGCACATGGAAGGCATGCTCGAACCCATCCGGGCCATTGCGGTGAAACATGGGGCCGTTATGGGTGGTGTAGGGGCCCCGGGCCGAAGGTGAGAAACCCTCTGGCGGAACAATGGCGGTGTTTTCCGAATCATCCATTCGGAAAAATCCGGTGCCGCACCCGGTCACCGGGCCGAATCCCAAGTTCCCCTGCCCGCCCCCCGGCGATCTCAAGGACACCGAGGGCAGGGCCATGCGACGGGACGGGAGCCTCGGAAAAGGGCTGGGTCATGGCGGCGATGGAGACGATGTAGCCGTCGGCGCCGATATAGAGGATGTCCAACGGGATGTAGGTGTTCTTCATCCAGAATGACCGGGGAGCAGCCTGACCGAAATCGAACAACATGCCCCGGTCAGGCCCCAGGGACTTGCGATACATCAGGCCATTCTGGCGTTCGCGGTCATCATCGGCGATCTCCACCTGAAACCGGACGGTGTCGCCCGACGCGGTCTCGATCGACAGGGGCTCCAGCGGAGATATCAGGGTCTCGGCCGGCGGCGCCGCCTTGCAGGCGGTCAGGCCAGGGCCTGAAAAACAAAGAACGGTAGCCGCCATCAGGGCGCGTCCGATCCGCAAATTTTTGATCACCGGCCAATCTCTCCGAGGGGGAGGCGCCCCTCGTCAGGCGGCCTCGATCTGCGCAACGACAAGACCCTTGGGGCCTTCGGCAAAGCGTACAGCGACGCGATCCCCCGGCTGCAGGTCCTCGAGGCCACTGCGCCGCAGAGTCTCGATATGGACGAAGATATCGCCCGGCGCAGTGTCGCGCACCACGAAACCATAGCCCTTGGTGCGATTGAACCACTTTACCACAGCCGGTTCGGCCGGTCCGTCGAACAGCACCGTGTCCGGCTTCAACCGCGGCTCCCGGGCGGTGGCCGGACTGTCGCGACGGCCCGCCGCTTCATCTCCGGGGCGTGGCGATCGATCCAAGGTCCGGGGGGCCGCTGTTTCGTCAAGTTCCAGAATGTCGATGACCTGCCAGCCCTTGGGCCGGCAGACGGCGTCGCAGACCACCACAGCCCCTTCCAGCACCGAATCGCGGCCCACAGACCTGAGGGATGTGACATGCAAAAGGACGTCGCGGAGATCTGTCAGGTCCGGGTCATCCGGGACCACGAACCCGTAGCCCTTTCCCAGGTCAAACCACTTGACCCGGCCGCTGATCCTCACCGCTGCATCCAGAGGTTCGGAGGATTGAAAATCCACGCTCGACATTACCCCTACTGCCCCAAGCCCACAGCCCCCAGAATATGTGTGTTCCCGCGACGCGTGCGTCGTCAACCGTATCATCTACGCACAGGAGTATGTGAGGAGTAAGTGTGACACTAAATCGCGGGCTAAAGCCCGGTCTCAATGCAACGCTGCGAAGTCCTCGTGGCACGCCCTAGGGGAGTCGAACCCCTCTTACCAGATTGAAAATCTGGGGTCCTAACCGATAGACGAAGGGCGCGCGGCGAGGAAGCGGGGGTATATCCGCGAACATCGGCGGGTGCAAGACCGTCAAACAGGAGAAATTCAGCTTGCCGCCATTCGGGGGTCAGCCGCGTCCTCGATCTCGAGTTCCACACCTTCCCTGCCCTGCCAGTCATCGGCTTTCAGCCGGCCCGCCAGATGCAGGCCGCCGCCCCCGGACAGCAGACGCTCACCCAGCGGCGTCTCGCCTGCGCGCCAGGCCACGGCTTTAAGCCGGGCCCCCGAAGCATCCGCCAGGGTTACCCGCACATGGCCGCCGCGCATGGCGATGGGCCGTTCAATCCGGGCCTCGGCGATGGCGAAGACCGGCTCCGGGTTTCCCGGGCCGTAGGGCGCCAACCTCTGGAAATCCTCATACAGGGCCCTGCTAGCCCCGCCTGGCCCCAGGAGGGCGTCGATCTCGACGGCGTCCTGGGCGGTGGCGAGAATCATCTCGCCGGCCAGCCGCTCGCAGAGGAAGGCCCTCAGTTCAGGGATGGCCGAGGGGCGGATGGTCAGGCCGGCTGCCATGGCGTGGCCACCCCCGGCCAGCAGAATCCCCTCCTCGAAGGCGGCCTGGACAGCCTGGCCGAGATTCACCCCGGGCTGGGACCGGCCAGAGCCCTTGCCGACATCCGCCGGACGGTCCAGGCCTATGACGATCACCGGCTTTCGATACCGCTCCCTCAGGCGACCAGCGGCGATTCCCACCACACCGGGGTGCCAGCCCTCGCCGGCGGCCACGATGACTGGCGCGTCCGGATCCTGGTTGCTGTCCCGCTCGATCTGCAGGATCGCCTCTTCGATGACCGACTTCTCGACGTCCTTGCGGGCGGCGTTGAGGGCGTCAAGTTCCTGGGCCAGGGCCGCCGCCTCATCCGGGTCCTCGGTGCTCAGCAGCCGCGCTCCCAGATCGGAGCGACCAATTCGACCACCGGCGTTTATCCGGGGTCCCAGGATGAAGCCGGCGTGGAAACTGGTCGCCGGCCCCTGGCTCTTGGCTACATCCAGCAGGGCCTTCAGTCCGACATTGCGCCAACCCGACATGACCTTCAGACCCTGGGTCGCCAGGGCGCGGTTGAAGCCGGTCAGCTGCGTGACGTCACAGAAGGCGCCCATGGCGGCGAGGTCGAGCCATTGCATGACTTCCGGCGGACTGCGCCCTTCGAACAGTCCCCGGCGGCGGGCCTCGCGATTGAGCGCCGCAAGGAGGACAAAGGTGACCCCGGCCGCCGCGAGATGACCCTGGCCTGAAATGTCGTCCGGCCGGTTAGGATTGACCAGGGCCGCCGCCGGCGGCGGCGCCCCCCGCATCAGGTGATGATCGATGACCACCACGTCGAGGCCTATGGCCTCAGCCTCGATCAGGGCGTCATGGGCGGCCGCACCGCAGTCAACGGTGATCACCAGTTCCGCCCCCTGGGCCTTCAGCCGGCGGAAGGCGACCGGGCTGGGTCCGTAGCCTTCAAGGATGCGGTCCGGGACATAGATCGGCAGGTCCTGGCCCATGGCGCGAAACCAGCGAACGATCTGGGCCGCACTGCTGGCGCCATCCACATCGTAGTCGGCAAAGACAGCAGCCGGGCGTCCGCTGACCACGGCGTCCACCAGAATGCTGGCCGCCAGGTCCATGTCCTGAAAGCTGGAGGGGTCGGGAAACAGCGCCTTGAGGGTGGGATTGAGAAAATCCTGCGCTTCATCGGGTGACACGCCGCGGGACGCCAAGGCCCGGGCCAGGGGCTCGCTGAGCCCCTGCCTGAGCTGATGGTCGCGGGTCACCGACTCATCGGCCGGCCGGCTGCGCCAGACGCGGCCGGTCAAGGACCGGCGCACGCCCAGAAAGTCCGGGGAAAGGGGACCGGGGGCCATCTAGGCCCCCGGTGCAGGAGAAGCTGGCCGGAGGCTGTACAGACAGATGCCTGAGCCAGGTCCTGACCCCTTCGCGGCGGCGGATCCGCAGACAGCCGGGTCCAAGGACATGCCCTAGAGGGGCCGCCGCATCCGGACTTCCCGGACGGTGCCGGTGGAGGAGTTCATGACCAGGGAATGGGTGTGAACGAAACCGCCGGAAAAGCTGATGCCATCCAGCAGTGCGCCCTTGGTCACGCCCGTGGCGGCGAAGATGGCGTCGCCCCGAACGATGTCCTTCAGATCATACTTGCGATCCAGGTCGGTGATGCCCCAGCGCTGTCCGCGGGCCCGTTCGTCGGCATTGCGGAACACCAGCCGGCCCTGGAACTGGCCGCCGACGCATTTCAGCGCTGCACAGGCCAGAACGCCTTCCGGCGCGCCCCCCTGGCCGATGTAGAGGTCAACGCCGGTTTCAGGGTCGGCGGTATTGATGACTCCGGCGACATCGCCGTCGGTGATCAGATAGACCCGCGCGCCGACAGACCGAAGGCTGTCGATGATATCGGCATGACGGGGGCGGTCGAGGACGCATACGGTGATCTGGTCAGGCGTCGTGCCACGGGCCTCGGCCAGAGCCTTGACGTTGTCGGCAGGGCTGCGGTCCAGATCGAGGATGCCTTCGGGAAAGCCGGGGCCGCAGGCGATCTTGTCCATATAGGTGTCGGGTGCATTCAGCAGGGTGCCAGCCGGCGCCCAGGCCATGACGGCCAGGGCGTTGGCCATGGCCTTGGCCGTCAGGGTCGTGCCTTCGAGGGGATCGAGCGCGATATCCACCCGGGGGCCGCCCTTGCCGACTTCCTCGCCGATAAAGAGCATCGGAGCTTCGTCCCGCTCACCTTCGCCGATCACGATGACACCGGAAATGTCCAGATCGTTCAAGGCGTTGCGCATGGCGTCGACAGCGGCCTGATCTGCGGCCTTCTCATCGCCGCGCCCGACCAGGGCCCAGGAGGCGATGGCGGCGGCTTCAGTGACGCGAACGGCGTCAAGGATCAATCCGCGATCCAGGGTTTCGGAACTCATCAAGGCGTCTCCAGGCCCGCTTCAGGGGGCTTCTGTATATGAAGGTGCGCGACGCAATAACGACTGTCACGCCATCTTTCGAGCCTCAAAGAGGGGGTTGAGATGATTCCCGCGCCTTTGCCGCCCCTGCGGGCGCCTCAACGGCAGGCGCCGCCCCCTCAGATCCGGGCGATTCTCAGGAGCCTGGGCCGTTCCAGAACCGCCGGGAGCAGCTCTATGCGATTGATCGCCTCGGTCAGAACCGACTCGGCCACCGCATGGGTGGTCAGAACAATCGGCACCCCGCCAGCGTCCTCGACCGGCTTCTGCAGGAAACTGTCGATGGAGACGCCGCACTCGGCCAGGGTCTCTGAAACAGCGGCGATCACACCGGCCTGGTCCTTCACCAGAAGTCGCAGATAGGCCTTGCCGACCCGATGGTCAGGCGCGACGGCGACAAAGGGACTGAGCAGAGCCGCCGGGGCCTGGAACACCGGCCGACGGGCGCCCGTCATGATGTCAGCGATATCGGCCGCCACGGCAGCCGCTGTAGGCCCAGCCCCCGCCCCCGGCCCCTGCAGGAAGATGCGGCCGATCCGGGTTCCCTCGATGAACAGGGCGTTTGTCGCGCCGCGGGTTTCGGCCAGGGGATGACCGAACGCCACCAGGGAGGGGTGAACCCGGACGGCGACCCCGTCCGCAGTCCGTTCGGTCGAAGCGATCAGACGGATGCGATAGCCCAGGTCCTTGGCGAGACTGATGTCCAGCTGTTCGACGGCCTCGATCCCCTCGATCTCGGCGGCGGCGAAGTCCGGCGCGCAACCGAAGGCCAGGGCGGCGAGGATCGAAATCTTGTGGGCGGCGTCGAAGCCCCCGACATCCGTGGTGGGATCAGCCTCGGCATAGCCAAGGGCCTGGGCGTCGGCCAGCACCGCCGGAAAACTGCGTCCTTTGGATTCCATTTCGCTGAGAATGAAGTTGCAGGTTCCGTTGAGAATTCCGGCAAGGGCGGAAATATCATCTCCGACAAGGGCTTCCCGCAGCATCTTGACCGCCGGTGTCCCGCCCATCACAGCCGCCTCGAACAGCAGGGGAACGCCGGACGCTTCAGCAAGGGCGGCCAGTTCGGCGCCATGCACGGCGATCAACGCCTTGTTGGCGGTGACCACGGGCTTGCCGGACCGCAGGGCCGCCTCGACGGCGGCCTTGGCCGGTCCATCGGAGCCCCCGATCAGCTCGACGAAGACGTCAAGGTCTGGACTGCCGGCCAGGGCGACCGGATCATCGAACCAGGTCATGCCCGAGATGTCCGTGGTTCGGCCCCGGCTGCGATTACGGGCCGAAACAGCCGTAATCTCGGCACGGTCGCCGACCGGCGCGAAATCCGGTCGCAGGGCCAGGAAGTCCAGCAGGCCGCCGCCAACAGTGCCCAGTCCGGCCACGCCGATCCGCCAGGTTTTCTTGGTCATGGTCATTGGCCCCGGCCCTCCAGGCTATTGTGCGGCCAGGGCGTTATGCGCCCGGCCCAGGATCTCGTCGGCATTGCCGAGAAACTTCTTGACGTTGCGGGCGGCCTGACGAACCCGCTGCTCGTTCTCGACCAGACCGATGCGGACATAGCCCTCGCCGTACTCGCCAAAGCCCAATCCCGGGGCGACGGCGACGCCGGCCTCTTCGACCAGCATCCGGGCGAACTCCATGGATCCGACATCCCTGAATTTCTCGGGGATCGGGGCCCAGGCGAACATCGAGGCCGGCGGCGCCGGAATGTCCCATCCCGCCTGCTTCATCGACTTGACCAGAACGTCCCGCCGCGACTTGTAGATGGCGCGGATCTCGTCAACGCAGTCCTGGGGGCCGTTCATGGCGGCAGCCGCCGCCACCTGGATCGGGGTATAGGCCCCGTAATCGAGATAGGACTTCACCCTGGCCAGGGCGGCGCAGATCCGCTCGTTCCCCACAACCATGCCCACCCGCCATCCGGCCATGGCATAGGTCTTGGACAGGCTGTTGACCTCGACGGCGATGTCCTTGGCGCCAGGGGCCTGAAGGACGGACGGGGGAGGATTGTCGTCGAAATAGATCTCCGAATAGGCGATGTCGGAGATCACCAGCATGTCGTGGCGCTTGGCCAGCTGGATGGCGTCCTTGTAGAAGTCCAGATCGACCCACTGGGCCGTCGGATTGGACGGATAGCTGAGAATCATCACGCTGGGCGGCGGCGCCGAATGGCGCACAGCCCGGCCGATGCCCGACAGATACTCCTCCGGCGACAGGGCCGGCACATGCCGGATCACACCGCCCGCCATGATGAAGCCGAAGGCATGGATCGGATAGGCGGGGTTGGGGCAGATGATCACGTCACCCGGGGCCGTCAGGGCGTTTGCCAGGTTGGCGAACCCCTCTTTGGAGCCCAGGGTCGCGATCACCTCTGTATCGGGGTTCAGCTTCACGCCGAACCGGCGGTCATAATAGCCGGCCATGGCCCGCCGAAGCCCGATGATGCCCTTGGACGCGCTGTAGCGGCCGGCCTTGGGATCCCGCGCCGTTTCAATCATCTTGTCGACGATATGCTGCGGGGTCGGCATGTCGGGATTGCCCATGCCGAAGTCGATGATGTCGACGCCCTGGCCACGCAGCCGCGCCTTGACCTTGTTGACCCCCTCGAAGACGTAGGGCGGCAGACGGCGGATACGGTGGAAATCGGTGTTCATGTCTGGGCTCTTGCGCCGCTGTCGGCGCGTCAGGAGCAAATGTCGCGCATGGATAGACCCCGGACGGGATCGCGCCAAGCAGGTTCAGGGAAAACTATGCCCCCGCCGCCGGGAATTCACCGGGGCCGCGAGGGCGGCTTAGCTCGGGCGCGCATGGCCTTGGCGAAGGCTTCCGATTCAGCGATCTCGGCGGCCGTCGGCGGATGAATGCCGCCGGCATTGGCCTCTGCCACCGCCCGGGCGGCAAAGGCGTCCGTGGAGTCGAGCGTCCAGGTCTCCGGCCCAGCCTGGGCCGTCACCGCCAGGCCCACAGCCTGCTCCGCCTCGACCTTGGCCTTCAGTTGCCCGACCGAGGCCAGGTCAGTGGGGGCCGACGGAATGGCCGCAAACCCCGGAAAGCCGCCGGGCGACTGCAACACGGACTGAATGGCCGGCGCCGCCGGCGACTTCGGATCAACCGGCGCCTGGCTCAGGAGCATGCGCTCGCCGGCGGTTACGCAGCCGGCCAGACCGACCCCCAGGGCCACGACCAGTGAGGTCGCGAACAACCGGTTTCTGCCGGGGAAACAATCGTGGGCTTGGCCGTTCATCACAAACTCGGTCATATGCGATGATTGCGGCGAACGAAAGGGCGAGCCATCGCCCTTCGTGGAGGAGGCATCCGATGGCCAAAGACAAAAAGTCCCCCGGAACCGCCGACGCAGCGCGCCCGGCAAAGGCCGCAAAGGCCGGAACGGACCCGCAGGCTATCGCTGAAAAGCCAGCCAGGGCGGCGACGAAACCCAGGGCGGTCAAGCCGCCCAAGGCTGCAGCAGCCCCTTCCCCAGCGCCCCGGGGCAAGCCGGCCGGCGTCAAGACGAAGCGCAAGCCCGTCAGTCCAGGGGCCGCGGCAGCGCCATCTTCAGCTCCGCCACCGCCCGAATCAACCCCGGAAGCCGCGGCTGCCGCGGCCAACCCGCGCTTGCAGTTCACACCCTTGCCAGATCCCGCTGCCTTTGTTCCCAGGGAGCAGCGCGAGCAGATGGAGAGGATGTCCGCCAATCTGGCCAGGGCCGCCATCACCGCCCAGGGCGCCATTGCCGAGGCGGCGCTGCGCCAGGCCGAGGCCCCCGCCGCCCTGAGCACCGACCCCTTCCATGTTGGTCCCGCCATGACCCAGGTCATGGGCAAGCTGGCGGCGCAGCCCGACCGCATGCTTCGCGCCCAGGCCGACCTGTTTTCACGCTATCTGGACCTGTGGCAATCTACCGCCCGGCGCATGGCGGGGGAGACCGTCGAGCCCGTCGTGACCCCTGCCAAGGGCGACAAGCGGTTCAACGATCCGGACTGGGGAGCCCATCCGGTCTTTGACGTGATGAAACAGTCCTATCTCCTGACCTCCAACTGGATGAACAGCCTGGTGGCGGACGTTCAGGGCGTCGATCCGCTCGAAAAGCGCCGGGTCGAGTTCTTCATGAAGATGCTGACCGACGCGGTCAGCCCGTCAAACTTCCTGATGAGCAATCCAGCCGCCCTTCGCGAGGCGGTCCAGACCGGCGGCGAGAGCCTGGTCAGGGGCATGGAAAACTTCGCCGAGGACCTGTCGCGCGGCAATGGCAAGCTGCAGATCAGCCAGACGGACATGGAGGAGTTCGTGGTCGGCGAAAACGTCGCCACGGCGCCCGGCAAGGTGGTCTATCAGAACGATATCCTGCAGCTTCTGCAGTATGCGCCGACCACCGAGCAGGTGCATGAAATCCCGCTGCTGCTGTTCACGCCCTGGATCAACAAGTTCTACATCACCGATCTGCGCCCGGATAACAGTCTGATCCGTTGGCTGACCAGTCAGGGCTTCAGCGTCTTCGTCACCAGTTGGGTCAATCCGGACGAGACCCTCGCGGCCAAGACCTTCGAGGACTATCTGGTCGAGGGCATCTATGACGCCAGCGCCCAGGTGATGAAGCAGTGCGGCGTCAGCCAGGTGAACACCGTCGGCTATTGCATCGGCGGCACGCTGCTGTCCTGCGCCCTCGCCCATATGAGCGCCAAGGGCGATGATCGCATCCGTTCAGCCACCTTTTTCGCGGCGCAGCAGGACTTTACCGAAGCAGGCGACCTCAAGCTGTTTGTCGATGACGCCTGGCTGAAGGACATCGAGGGCCTGATGGACAAGACCGGGGGCTTTCTGCCCGGCAGCTCCATGGCCGACACCTTCAACTCCCTGCGCGGCAATGACTTGATCTGGTCGTTCTTCGTGAACAACTACCTGATGGGCAAGGAACCCAAGCCCTTCGACCTGCTGTTCTGGAACAGTGACCAGACCCGCATGCCCAAGGCCCTGCACCTGTTCTATCTGCGCCATTTCTACAAGGACAACGCCCTGTCCACGGGGGAACTGACCCTGGACGGCGTCAGGCTGGAGCTGGGGTCGGTCAGGATACCGATCTATGTGCAGTCATCCCGGGACGATCATATTGCCCCCTACCGCAGCGTCTATCGCGGCGCGCGGCTGTTTGGCGGTCCGACCACCTTCACCATGGCTGGTTCGGGCCATATCGCCGGGGTCATCAACCATCCTGACGCGCGCAAATACCAGCACTGGACCAATCCGGACCTGCCCGAGACCGTCGAGGCCTGGACGTCCGGGGCCCAGGAACACCCGGGCAGTTGGTGGCCGCACTGGAGCGCCTGGCTGAAGCAGCGGTCCGGCGATCTGCTTCCGGCCCGCGATCCGGCAAGGGGCGTGCTTCCGCCGCTGGAGGACGCCCCGGGAAGTTTCGTCAAGGTCCGGTCCTGAGAGCGATTTGCCCGCGATACGATCGGGTCAGTCTTCAGGAATATCCAGCACCAGCCTGGGTCGTGGCCAGGTAATGTCGCCGGCGGGCGGGGTTTGGCCGATCTCCCTGGCGCCCTGCCGGCAGTAGAATCCAGCGGCGTCCGGGTTGGACGAAATCAGGATCCGGGCGGCGCCCAGAGCCTGTCCGCGGAGGCGCATCCGGTCAAACAACCTGGCGCCAAGTCCCCTGCCCTGCGCGTCATTGGCCGTGAAGAACAGGTCCAGCTCCCAGTCAGGCGGCGCCAGGGGAAGCAGCTGGAAGAAGCCCAGTGTCTGTCCCTCTGCTTCCAGCACCCAGACCTCATCATCGGGACAATAGGTCCAGGACAGGGCGAACCGCTGGATCATCGACCTTGCGGCGGGCATCGCATAGCCATTGCTGCCGGCCATCATGCCGGACAGGACGTCCCTGTCCGCAAGGTGCGCGCGCCGGATCGTGGGGTCAGTCACAGACAGTCGGGGCCCCTCCCGAACAGTCAGATATGCAGGGGCCGGCCATAGGCGTCCAGGGCGGCCTCATGCATGGCCTCGCTCAGGGTCGGGTGCGGGAAGACCGTGTTGAACAGGTCTTCCTCGGTGCCTTCCATCGTCATGGCGATCACATAGCCCTGGATCATCTCGGTGACCTCATGGCCGATCATGTGCGCGCCCAGCAGGGCGCCCGTGCCGGCGTCGAACACCGTCTTGACGAAGCCATCCAGTTCACCGGAGGCGATGGCCTTGCCATTCACCCGGAAGGGGAAGCGACCGACCCGCACCTCATGGCCGGCCGCCCGGGCCGCCGC
>JARWZW010000056.1 GCA_029866155.1 Caulobacter sp.
CATCGACGGTGAATACGTCCTCAACCCGACCCTCGACCAGATGACCGACAGCCAGCTCGACCTCGTCGTCGCCGGCACGCTCGACGCCCTGATGATGGTCGAATCCGAGGCCAAGGAGCTCTCGGAAGAGATCATGCTGAACGCCCTGATGTTCGCGCATCGCGGCATGCAGCCGGTGATCGAGGCCATCATCGAAATGGCCGAACACGCCGCCAAGGAGCCCTTCGACTTCACCGCCGAGGATCACTCCGACGTCGTCACCGCCATCCAGAAGCTGGTCGGCGAGGACATCAAGGCCGCCTATACCCACGCCGGCAAATACGAGCGCCGCTCGGGCGTCGATGCGGCCAAGAAGGCCGCCGCCGCCAAGCTGGTGAAGACCGACGAAAATCCGGACGGCGTCGATTCCGCCAAATTCGGTGCGGCCTTCAAGGAATGTGAAGCCCACGTCCTGCGTCGCGACATCATCGACAACGGCCACCGCGTCGACGGCCGCGCCCTCGACAAGGTCCGCGACATCGTCTCGGAAGTCGGCGTCTTCCCGCGCACCCACGGCTCGGCCCTGTTCACCCGCGGTGAGACCCAGGCCATCGTGGTCGCCACCCTCGGCACCGGCGAGGACGAGCAGTACGTCGACGCCCTGAGCGGGACCTACAAGGAGAAATTCCTCCTCCACTACAACTTCCCTCCCTATTCGGTCGGCGAGACCGGCCGGATGGGCGGCGCAGGCCGTCGGGAAATCGGTCACGGCAAGCTGGCCTGGCGGGCGATCCGTCCCATGCTGCCGTCGTCGGAAGACTTCCCCTACACCATCCGTCTGGTGTCGGAGATCACCGAGTCCAACGGCTCCTCCTCGATGGCCACGGTCTGTGGTTCGTCGCTAGCGCTGATGGATGCCGGTGTGCCGCTGGTTCGCCCGGTCTCGGGCATTGCCATGGGCCTGATCCTCGAGCCCTCGGGCGAGTTCGCCATCCTGTCCGACATTCTGGGTGACGAAGATCACCTCGGCGACATGGACTTCAAGGTGGCCGGCACCAGCGATGGCATCACCTCGCTGCAGATGGACATCAAGATCAGCGGCATCACCATCGAGATCATGAAGCAGGCCCTCGCCCAGGCGAAGGAAGGCCGTGATCACATCCTCGGTGAGATGAACAAGGCCATGGACGCGCCCCGCGAAGAGCTGGGCGAGTACGCGCCGAAGATCGAGACCATCAAGATTGCGGCGGACAAGATCCGCGAAGTGATCGGCACCGGCGGCAAGGTGATCCGCGAGATCGTCGCCACCACCGGCGCCAAGGTCGATATCGGCGATGACGGCACCATCAAGATCGCCGCCTCGGAACAGTCCAAGATCGACGCCGCCAAGGACTGGATCAAGTCCATCGCCTCGGAGCCGGAAATCGGCGCCATCTATAATGGCAAGGTCGTGAAGGTCGTCGATTTCGGCGCCTTCGTGAACTTCTTCGGCGCCAAGGACGGCCTGGTCCATGTCAGCCAGATCAGCAACGAACGCGTGGCCCGCCCCGCCGACGTGCTGAGCGAAGGCCAGATGGTCAAGGTCAAGCTCATCGGCTTCGACGATCGCGGCAAGACCAAGCTGTCCATGAAGGTTGTCGACCAGGAAACCGGCGAAGACCTGTCCAAGAAGGAAGTCGCCGCCGAAGAGGCGTAGGCCTTCTTTCAACGGCTGAAACCACGAGGGGCGGCTCCGCAGGGGGCCGCCCCTTTTTCAGTTTCGCCCGATCAGTTCGGCCAGGTCCCGGGGTCCATCGCCAGGACCTCGCCGGCCAGATAGAGCGAGCCGCAGATCATGATCCGGGATGGCGGGTCCTGGGCCAGGGCCAGGTCGACAGCCGCTGAAACATCGCTTGCCTGTTCGGCCGGCAGGCCGGCGGCCCGGGCGGCCGAGACCAGCCGCTCCGGCGGACTGGCGGTCTGGGCGTCAAAGCTGGTGCAGATGACCCGTGGAGCCAGGCTCCGGAAGGCGTCGAAGAAGCCCTCGATATCCTTGCCGGCCAAGAGGCCGCAGACAATGGTGGTGGGTCGGCCGTCACGGCCCTGCAGAGCCTGCAGGGCGTCCGCCAGGGCCCGGGCGGCATGGACATTGTGGCCACCGTCCAGCCAGAGGTCGGAACCGGCCTGGCGGGCCTTCTCCGCCAGAGGGCCCAGGGTTAGTCGTTGCATCCTGGCGGGCCAGACCGCCGAGGCGACGCCCCTGGCGATGGCGGCCTCGTCTATACGGGGATGATCCAGGGTCAGGGCGGCCATGGCGGCCAGTCCGGCATTGGCCAGTTGGTGCGGCCCCGCCAGGGAGGGCAGGGGCAGGTCCAGCAGCCGGTCCCCCGTCTGCAGGACCAGCCGGCCAGACTGGTGAAAGGCGTCAAAGTCGCGGCCCATGGCCAACAGGGGCGCGGCCAGCGCCTCGGCCCGGTCGCTGATGACGCCAAAGGCCTCTTCTCCCTGCCAGCCCGTGATCACCGGGGTCCCGGCCTTGATGATCCCGGCCTTCTCTCCGGCGATCCCGGCGATATGGTCACCCAGAAACTCGCGGTGGTCATAGTCTACCGGGGCGATCACCGACAGGGCCGGCGGGTCGATCACATTGGTGGCGTCCAGCGCCCCGCCCAGTCCCACCTCCAGCAGGCAGAGGTCGGCCGGGACCTCGCTGAAGGCCAGGAAGGCCGCGGCCGTGGTGATCTCGAAGAAGGTGATGGCCAAGCCGCCGTTGGCGGTCTCGACCCGCTCCAGCACCTCAGCAAGATGATCCTCGGCGATCAGGGTTCCGGCCAGGCGGATCCGTTCGGCGAAGCGCACCAGATGGGGCGAGGTGAAGACATGGACCCGCAGTCCGGCGGCCTCGGCCATGGCCCGCAGGAAGGCGACGGTGGAGCCCTTGCCGTTGGTCCCGGCCACATGGATGACGGGCGGCAGCCTGAGCTGCGGATCGCCAAGGGCCGCACAGAGCCGCCGCATGCGGCCCAGCGACAGGTCGATCTTTTTCGGATGCAGGGCCTGAAGCCGCATCAGGGCGGCGTCGTGGGGGCGCAGATGGTCGGTCATGCTTTCGGAATCCTCCCCCTCGAGGAGGGGGACCATCGCAAGGGCGATGGTGGAGGGGGTCCTCAACGGACCTTGGAAGCGGCGGCTGGCGGTCTTTCCCGCGAAGATGGAGGGCGGACCCACTCAGTCGGCTTCGCCGACAGCTCCCCCGCTGAGGGGGAGCATCCTCAAGCGACGTTACGCCACCGGTGAACGGTCGCGGCCCATCATCAGGGTGCCCAGCACCGAGCCCAGGATGATCGGGAGCTGGTCGCGGGGGACGACCCTGTCGACCATGCCCTTCTCGACCAGATACTCCGAGCGCTGGAAGCCCGGCGGCAGGGTCTCGCGGATGGTCTGTTCAATGACCCGGGGACCGGCAAAGCCGATCAGGGCGCCCGGCTCGGCCAGGTGGATGTCGCCCAGCATGGCGTAACTGGCGGTGACCCCGCCTGTGGTGGGGTCGGTCAGGACCACGACATAGGGCAGGCGAGCCCGCTTGAGCTCCTGGATGGCCAGGGTCGTGCGGGCCATCTGCATCAGGGAGAGAGTGCCCTCCTGCATCCGGGCCCCGCCGGCGGCGGTGAAGACCACCATCGGAGCCTGACGGGCCACGGCGGCCCGGGCGGCGGCGACGAAGGCCTCGCCCGCCGCCATGCCCAGGGAACCGCCCATGAAGGCGAAGTCCTGGACCAGCACCACGGCCGGGACCGACCGGATGGCCCCAAAACCGATGGCCATGGCGTCCGGCTCACCGGTTGCCTTGCGGGCTGCGGCCAGACGGTCCCGATAGGGCTTGCCGTCCGAGAAGCCGAGGGGATCCTCCGGCACGGCCGGGGTCGGGATGGACTCGAACTGTCCTTCATCGAAGGTATAGGCGAAGCGCAGCTTGGGGCCGATACGCATGTGACGGCCGGCCGGGGTGACCCACAGGGCCGCCTCGAGGTCCGGCCGATAGATCATCTCGCCGGTGTCGGGACATTTGACCCAGAGGTTCTCCGGGGTCTCGCGCTTGCTGAACGCGCCGCGCACGCCCGGGGCAATCCGCGACAGCCAGCCGCTGCGCTCCTTGGCCGGGGCCGGGGGACGGGTGGGCTTGTCGCCCTTGGATTCTGCCATAGCCATCGTCTACCGCCTCAAGCCAGACCGACTCGCGCCGAACCTACAGCTTTGGCCAAGGTGGAAGCCTTGGAAAGCACTCTCGTGGTCACATTTTCGTTCGCACCGGAAGCGATCAATTCCAGGGCGCCGGCGATCTCGTCCACGAAGGCCGAGCCCACAACAACGCCATCGGCGATCCGGGCGACGCTGGCGGCCTGTTCCGGCGTGCGAATACCAAACCCGACCGCCACAGGAAGATGGGACGCCGCACGGACCCGTGCAACCGCCGGGGCGATATCATCGGCCTGGGCTGACTTCACGCCGGTCACGCCGGCCACGGAGACGTAATAGACAAACCCGGATGTCCGTTTGACGACCGTGGCCAGTCGGTGGTCATCCGTGGTCGGGGCGGTCAGGCGAATGAGGGAAATCCCGACCTCTTCAAGAGCGTCCGTCAGTTCATCGGCCTCTTCCGGTGGGCAGTCCACACAGATCAGCCCGTCGATCCCGGCTGCGGCCGCGCGGCTGGCAAAGGCGACATAGCCGGCGCTGAACAAGGGGTTCAGATAGCCCATCAGAACCACCGGGGTGTCGCTGTCGGTCTTCCGGAACTCCGCTGCCAGGGACAGGGTGCGGTTCAGGGTCATGCCGGCCTTCAGCGCCCGCAGGGCGGCCCGCTGGATCGGCGGGCCCTCGGCCATGGGGTCGGAGAAGGCGTAGCCTAGCTCGATGACATCGACCCCGGCGCCCGGCAGGCCGCGCAGGATGTCCAGCGAGGTTTCGTAGTCGGGATCGCCGCCCATGACATAGGCCACGAATGCGGCCCGTCCCTGTTCGGCCAGGGCTGCGAAACGTTTGTCGATGCGGTTCAACAGGCTACTCGCTCACGTCACAGGATACGGCGGTCAAAAAGAGCACCACGACTACCCTGTCATCCCCGGCCAGGGGAACATCCCCCTGGCCCAGGGGATAGATCTGGGCCGTGTCGCACAGCGCCCGGGAAGGCCGGACAAAACTCATGGCCTGGCCGGCGCCGACCGATCTGGCGGTCCAGCCGCCGGCGAAGAGCCGGTCCGACACCCGGTCGACCAGTTCGGGAATGTCGGCGCTGGCGACGACGAAACAGTCGGAATCGACGTCTGAGCTGTCGGTCAGCTTGAAGGCGCAGGGGCGGGCCCTGTCGGGCAGGGCCTGGTACAGGGACGGTCGTTCCCGCGACAGGCCGGCCGCGGCCGCCCCGGACAGTTCGCCCGGTGATGCGGCGCCAAGCGCCAGGGTCATCAGGAGGGCGGCGACCATCAGATCGTCCGTCCCAGGGCGTCGGCCACGGTGAAGATGTCCTTGTCGCCCCTGCCGCACATATTCATCACGATGATGCCGTCCTTGCCCAGTTCCTTCGCCAGGTCCCCGACCCGGGCCAGGGCATGGGCCGGCTCGAGAGCAGGGATGATGCCTTCCTGTTCGGCGCAGAGCTGGAAGGCCGCCAGGGCCTCCTTGTCGGTGGCCGAGACATATTCGGCCCGGCCGGTGTCGTGCAGGAAGCTGTGTTCCGGTCCGATGCCCGGATAGTCCAGGCCGGCGCTGATGGAATGGGCGTCGATGATCTGGCCGTCGTCGTCCTGCAGCAAATAGGTCTTGTTGCCATGCAGGACGCCAGGCCGGCCACCGGTCAGGCTGGCGGCATGTTCCCCGGTCTCGATGCCGTGTCCGGCCGCCTCGACCCCGATCAGCCGCACGCCTTCATCGGCGAGGAAGGGATGGAAAAGGCCGATGGAGTTGGAACCACCGCCGATACAGGCCACCACGGCGTCCGGCAGCCGGCCTTCCAGCTCCAGGATCTGAGCCCGGGCTTCGATCCCGATGATAGACTGGAAATCCCGCACCATGGCTGGATAGGGATGGGGGCCGGCTGCCGTGCCGATCAGGTAATAGGTGTCCTCGACATTGGTCACCCAGTCCCGCATGGCCTCGTTCATGGCGTCCTTGAGGGTGCCGGTCCCGGATGTGACGGGACGGACCTCCGCGCCCAGGAGGTTCATCCGGAACACATTGGGCTTCTGCCGTTCGACATCGGTGGCGCCCATATAGACCACACAGGGCAGGCCGAACCGGGCGCAGACCGTCGCCGTGGCCACGCCATGCTGGCCGGCGCCGGTCTCGGCGATGATACGGGTCTTGCCCATCCGTCTGGCCAGCAGGATCTGGCCGAGGGCGTTGTTGATCTTGTGGCTACCGGTGTGGTTCAGCTCGTCGCGCTTGAACCAGATCTTCGCGCCGCCGTAGTAGGCGGTCAACCTTTCGGCGAAATACATAGGGCTGGGCCGGCCGGTATAGTGCCTGTGGAACGAGGCCAGTTCGTCCTGAAAGGCCGGATCCGCCTTGGCGGCGGCATAGGCCTCGCCCAGGCCCAGAACCAGGGGCATCAGGGTCTCGGCTACATAGAGGCCGCCAAACTCACCAAACTTGCCC
This sequence comes from Caulobacter sp., assembly GCA_029866155.1. Lineage (GTDB taxonomy): Bacteria > Pseudomonadota > Alphaproteobacteria > Caulobacterales > Caulobacteraceae > Caulobacter. The sequence continues at coordinate 6,613 of JARWZW010000056.1, forward strand.
CGGGCATCCGGCAGGGCGTTCCAGTCGTTGGGACGGAGGGTAGGCGGCGTGGGGGCGTTCAAGACGGACTCACTGGCTGCGCACGGCATCCAGAAAAGCCGTGATCAAGGGGCCGTCCTTTATCCCCGGACCCCGCTCCACGCCAGAGGAAACGTCCGCCAGGGGAGCGCCCGACAGTCGCAGGGCCTCGGTCACATTCCAGGGGTCAAGCCCGCCAGCCAGGAAATGCGGTCTCTGGAAGCGTCGGCCGGCGAGCAGTGTCCAGTCAAACCGGGCGCCGGTTCCGCCGGGCAGGTCGCTTCCCTGCGGTGGCCGGGCGTCAAACAGCAGGTGCTCCACCACCCCGTCCCATTTGACGGCAGCCTCGATATCGCCCTGGTCCGACACCGACAGGGCCCGGATCAGGTTGACGCCGGTGCGGGTCGAGATCGACCGGGCCCGGGCCGGGCTCTCCTTGCCGTGCAACTGGATGAAGTCCGGCTTCAGGGCGGTGACGATCCTGTCGATCAGGGCGTCGTCAGCATCGACGGTGATCGCCACGATGGCCGGCGGCTTGCGGGGTCCGTCCCGCCGCGCCACGGCGGCCAGCCTGGCCGCGTCCTCGGGACTGACATAGCGGGGGCTCTTGTCGAAAAAGTTCAGACCCAGAAAGGCTGCGCCGCCGTGTACCGCCGACTGGACGGTTTCAGAGGTCGACAGGCCGCAGATCTTGGCCTGGCGGGTCAAGACGCCTTGTCCCGAGCGGGTTTTTGGCCAGCCGCAAGAAGGTCGCGAATCTCGATCAGAAGAAGTTCGCTGGGGGTTGGGGCCGGCGGGGTGGATGGGGCGGGGGCATCCGCCTCCTTCCGGCGCATGGCGTTGACGGCCTTGACCAGCAGGAAGACGGCGAAGGCGACGATGACGAACTGGATGACGGTATTGATGAAGGCGCCGTAGCCGAGAGCGACCTCGACCGCCTTCTTGGCGGGGTCCGCCGCCGCCAGCACGATCTTCAGGTCGGAGAAGTCCACCCGGGCCAGCAGCAGGCCGATGGGCGGCATGATGATCTGCTCGACCAGGCTGGTGACGATCTTGCCGAAGGCGCCGCCGACGATGACGCCGACCGCCAGGTCGATGACATTGCCCCGGGAAATGAACTGACGGAACTCGCTGACAACGCTCAAACTCTGACTCCGCTTTCGATGGCGGGTCAGTCGGCGTTCAGCCGGGCCCGCAGTTCCTTGCCGCTCTTGAAGAAGGGCACATGTTTGGCCGGGACGTCGACCGTTTCCCCGGTGCGGGGATTGCGGCCGGACCGGGCAGGCCGGGACCGGACCGAAAAGGCGCCAAATCCCCGAAGCTCGACCCGTCCGCCCTGTTCCAGGGCCTGGATCATGCGCTCGAGGATGACCCCGACCACCCGCTCGACATCCTTCTGGGTCAGATGCGGGTTTTCCGCCGCCAGACTGGCGATCAACTCGGACTTGATCATCTTCTATCCCCGCCCGCCCCTCGGGCCAGTCGACCTTTGCCCAACTCGCTGAGAGTCTTCAAGGGGTTGCGTGGCCGACTCGTCCGGGGCTTCAGGGGATAACCCCCAAAATCGCCCGAAAAGACACAGGCGCCCTGCAGATGGGCATTCCCCTGAAAGGCGAAACGGCGGCCCGGATGCCCGGACCGCCGCTTCTGGTCTTCAGCCTTGAGCCCGGGCGTCCGGGTCAGGACCTGATGAGCGCATCAGAACCTGCCGGGGCCCGGGCCAGGAGCCTCCTAGTCCTTGGAGGCCTTTTCGCGCAGGGCGGCGCCGAGGATATCCCCCAGCGAAGCGCCCGAGTCGGAAGAGCCGTACTGTTCGATGGCCTCCTTCTCATCGGTCATTTCCAGGGCCTTGACCGACACGGACACCCGGCGGGCGGCCTTGTCGACAGAGGTGACCTGGGCGTCGACGCGGTCGCCGACGGCGAACCGTTCGACCCGCTGCTCCTGACGATCGCGCGACAGGTCCGACTTGCGGATAAAGGCGGTCATCGGGGCGTCTTCTTCACCGAACTTCACTTCGATGCCGCCGGTGGTGATTTCCGTCACGGTGCAGGTGACGGTCTGGCCCTTGCGGAAGGTGTCGCCGGCCAGGGGATCGCCGGCCAGTTGCTTGACGCCCAGGCTGATGCGTTCCTTCTCGACGTCAACGTCCAGGACGCGCGCCTTGACGATGTCGCCCTTCTTGTACTTGGCCAGGGCTTCTTCGCCCGAGACAGCCCAGTCCAGGTCGGACAGGTGGACCATGCCGTCGATTTCTCCGTCCAGGCCGATGAACAGGCCGAACTCGGTGGCGTTCTTGACTTCGCCCTCGACGGTCGAGCCGATCGGATGGTCGGCGAGGAACTTCTCCCAGGGGTTGGCCGCAGCCTGCTTGAGGCCCAGGCTGACCCGGCGCTTGGAGCTGTCCACGTCCAGAACGATGACGTCCACTTCCTGCGAGGTGGAGACGATCTTCCCGGGATGGACGTTCTTCTTGGTCCAGGACATTTCCGAGACGTGCACCAGGCCTTCAACGCCGGCTTCCAGCTCAACAAACGCGCCGTAGTCGGTGATGTTGGTGATGCGGCCGGTGAACTTGGCGCCGACCGGGTACTTGGCTTCCACGCCGTCCCAGGGATCGGACTGCAGTTGCTTCATGCCCAGGCTGATGCGCTGGGTGTCGGGGTTGATCTTGACGATCTGGACCTTGACAGTGTCGCCCACGGCCAGGACCTGGCTGGGGTGGTTGACGCGCTTCCAGCTCATGTCGGTGACATGCAGCAGGCCGTCGATGCCGCCCAGGTCCACGAACGCGCCGTAGTCGGTGATGTTCTTGACCACGCCTTCGCGGACTTCGCCTTCCTGCAGCTGACTGACCAGCTCGGTGCGCTGTTCGGCGCGGGCTTCTTCCAGGATGGCGCGGCGGGAGACCACGATATTGCCGCGCGGGCGGTCCATCTTGAGGATCGCGAAGGGCTGTTCCTTGCCCATGAGCGGGCCGACGTCCCGCACCGGGCGGATATCGACCTGCGAGCCCGGCAGGAAGGCCGAGGCGCCGCCAAGGTCGACGGTGAAGCCGCCCTTGACCCGGCCGACGATGGCGCCGCTGACGGGTTCGTTGCGGGCGAAGACTTCTTCCAGGCGGGTCCAGGCTTCTTCGCGCTTGGCCTTTTCGCGGCTGATGACCGCCTCGCCCAGGGCGTTCTCGATACGCTCGAGGAAGACCTCGACGGAATCGCCGACCTTGACGGTGGGCTTGCCGGCGTCATCGACGCCGAATTCCTTGACGCTGATCCGGCCTTCGGTCTTGAGGCCGACGTCGATAATGGCGACGTCCTTCTCGATACCGACGACCAGACCCTTGACGACGGTGCCTTCGGCGAAATCCGTGGCGCCGCCCAGGCTGTCGTCGAGGAGAGCCGCGAAATCATCGCGGGTGGGATTGAGGCTCATATCATCAGCCATGTGGCTCTTACGTTCTCTTGCTGTGGAACGGCGGACGATGCCTTGCCCCATGGAAGTCCAGGGGGAGAGTCCGGGCGTTCAGTTTGTGAAAGGAGAGTTCAGGTAGCGCCCGCGGCCAGTCGAGGGAGCGGAGCGTTGGATTGGCTCGTCAGGACTGATCCTGGCGGGCGCGCGCCGTCTCGACTATGCGGCGGGCCGCATCGAAGGCGCGGTCTATATCCATTTCCGTGGTGTCGAGCAAGACCGAGTCGGCCGCCGCCACCATGGGGGAGTCGGCGCGACCGCTGTCGCGCCGGTCGCGGAGCAGGATGTCGGCCAGGACCTCATCATGGCTGACGGTCTCGCCCTGGGCCGAGAGCTGGAGCCAGCGGCGATCGGCCCGGACCTGGGGCGTGGCGGTGACGAACATCTTGGCCTGGGCCCAGGGGGCGATCACCGTGCCGATATCCCGGCCGTCAATGACCGCTCCGGGCGACTGCCGGGCGAACTGCTGCTGGAAGTCCCGGAGAGCGGTGCGGACCGGAGTATGGGCGGCGACCCGGCTCGCGGCCTCGCCGGCCCGGCGGGTGCGGACCTCAGGGTCTTCCAGGCTGGCGGGATCGAGTTTCCTGGCCAGGGCCGCCGCGGCTTCGGCGTCGTCCAGGTCGCCGCCCGACTGCAGCAGCTGCACCCCGACGGCCCGGTAAAGCAGGCCGGAATCCAGCACCGGATAGCCATAAAGGGCGCCCAGCCGGGTGGCGATGGTGCCCTTGCCCGAGGCGGCGGGGCCGTCCACGGCGATGACAAAGGAGTCTCCGGTCATGCGATCTCGGCTCCCAGCCCCTGCATCATCCCGACAAAGCCCGGAAAGCTGGTGGCGATCATGCCCGGCTCATCCACCTCGACCGCCAGGCTGGATGCCAGGCCCAGCACCAGATGGCTCATGGCGATGCGATGGTCGCCATGGGTGGTCACCCGAACGCCGCCCTGGACCGGATGATTGCCGCCGGCAGAGCCTACCACCGTGAAGCCCTCGGCCTCCTCCTCGACCCCGACGCCGCAGGCGGACAGGCCTGCGGCCATCAGGGCGATCCGGTCGCTTTCCTTGACCCGCATCTCGCCGATGCCGCGCATGACCGTCGGGCCCCGGGCGAAGGCGGCGGCCACCGCCAGGATCGGATATTCGTCGATCATCGCCGGGGCCCGCCGGGGCGGCACCTCGACTCCGGTCAGGTTCGAATGCCGGGCGGTGATGTCTCCGACCTCCTCGCCGCCCGCCAGCCGGCGACCGGAAATCACCAGGTCGGCGCCCATCTCCACCAGGGTGTCAAACAGGCCGGTGCGCAGGCTGTTCAGCATGACGCCCTCGACCGTCACCTCGGAGCCGGGCGTGATCAGGGCCGCGACCAGGGGAAAGGCGGCTGAGGAGGGATCGCCGGGCACCGACACCTGAGCCGCCTGCAGGGCCTGGCCGCCGGCCAGGCGGATAACCCGGCCCTCTGCGCTGTCTGAAACCTCGACCTGGGCCCCGAAGGCCCGCAGCATGCGTTCAGTATGGTCCCGGGTCGCCTCGGGTTCGACCACCACGGTCTCGCCATGGGCGTTCAGCCCGGCCATCAGAACCGCGGACTTCACCTGGGCCGAGGCCATGGGCAGGACATAGCGGATGGCCTTGAGGCCGCCGCCGCCCAGGGTGAGGGGCAGCCGCCCGCCGGCCCGGCCGATCCAGCGGGCGCCCAGCAGGGCCAGGGGATCCAGCACCCGGCCCATGGGCCGGGCGCGCAGGGATCCATCCCCGGTGAAGGTGGCGCAGAGGTCGAAACCGGCGGCGGCGCCCATGATTAGCCGGACGCCGGTTCCGGCATTGCCGCAGTCGATGATGTCTGCAGGCTCAACAAAGCTTCCGCTTCCGGTGACGGTCCATTCGCCGTCGCCAAGCCGGACGACCTCGGCGCCGAAGGCCGCCATGGCCCGGGCGGTGGCCAGGACATCCTCGCCTTCCAGCAGGCCGTCGATCCGGGTGGTCCCGGTGGCCAGAGCCCCCAGAATCAGGGCGCGGTGGGACATCGACTTGTCGCCGGGAACGCGGATGACGCCGCGAAGGGGCGCGCCGGAGCGGGCCGAAAGGACGGCTGAGATCATGCCGGAACGGGGCTGCTCGCAGGTGTGATGGGGAGGCCGGAAGGGAAAGCCTTTTGACAGCGCCTCCGGCGCGTGGCAAGGGAGCCGCCGCTTTTCAACAGCCCCCCAATGTAAAGAGGCCGCCGCCTTGGCCAGTCCCGAACTCGGCGTCAAGCAGCTCTGTCCCACCTGCTCGGCGAAATTTTACGACCTGAACCGCCGTCCGGCCACGTGCCCGAAATGCGGTGAGTCCTTCGATCCGGAAGAAGCGGTGCGAAACCGCCGCGTCCGGGCGCGTGCCGCCCCGGCCGACTACGAGACCGACGACGAGAAGGACGAGGGAGCGGCGGCCAAGAAGCCCGCCGTTGATCCCGAGGCCGATGGTTTCGAGGAAGAGCCGGACGAGACCCCGGAAATTGACGACGAGTCCGCCGTCGAGCCCCTGGCGACCGACGACGACGTCGACGGCGACGGCGCTCCCTCGACCCCGGCCGATGAACTGGGCGTTGATTTCGCCGAGGACGAGGAAGACCTGGCTGAAGAAGCCGACGACGTGCCGTTCCTTGAGGACGAGGACGATGAGGACTTCCCGGAAGACGAAATTGACGGCCTGCCGGGCGAAGGCGACGACGACCGGTAAGAGATTTGGCTCCGTGAAACGGGCCAACCTCAAAAAAGGTGGCGGTGAAGGGTTGATTGGCGAAAGCTGTCAGCCTAGAACCCCGCCCTCGCCGCCACGGGCCACGGCCCGGACGCAGCGACCCGAAGTTTCGGGGCTATAGCTCAGCTGGTAGAGCGCTTGAATGGCATTCAAGAGGTCAGCGGTTCGACTCCGCTTAGCTCCACCAACCTCCAGGGGGCCGGTTTCTCACGAAGCCGGCCCCTTTGTCGTTCCAGCCGCTCACAAGCGAAGAGGGGGTTGCGAGGCCGTTGCGGCGCCTTGCGGACTGCGCTCTCAATCGCCACCTTGATCCTGTGCCGCAGTGACCGGAGCCGATATCGGGCCGGGCCCTGCGGGAGTCGCTTGGTTTCAAAAGGACTCTGAGACAGGATCATGACCGGACGAACCCTGCTGTTCGACAGCCCGTTTCTCCTGGGTTTCGACCATACCCGCAGCCTGATCGAACGCGCCCAGCGCGCGGCGACCGAAGGCTATCCACCCTACAATGTCGAGGCGCGGGAGGATGGCGGCCTTAGGATCACGCTGGCCGTGGCCGGTTTCTCGCCGGACCAGCTGGAAATCCAGGTGGAGGGCGAGATGCTGACGGTGGCCGGCCGGCGCGGCGACGGCGCGGAGGGCCAGGACCGGGCCTATCTGCACCGCGGCATCGCTGCCCGGGGCTTTATCCGCACCTTCATTCTGGCGGATGGCATGATCGTCGAAGCGGCGACCCTCGAACATGGCCTGTTGCATGTCGATCTGGCGCGTCCGCCCTCCCAGCGGGCGGTCCAGCGCATCCCCATCAAGACCGGCGGCTGAACCCTTCGCGCCGGATAGATGTTCCCCTTCAAGGAGGTGGTCGAAATGACACCGCAAGCATTGACCCAGGAAGACTTCGCCGCGCTTGGCGGCCCCAGCCTCGTCTATGTCCGCCCGGTCACCGGGGCGGAGATCATCGCCACGGCGCCTGCCGGCGCCCTGGACAATGTCAGGCTGGCCCCGGAACAGACCCTCTATGCCGTCCACCGGGCCGATGGCTCGCGGCTGGCCGTGATGGGGGACCGGGACTCGGCGATCGCCGCCGCCCTGGCCCATGAACTGGCGCCTGTTTCGGTCCATTGACCCTGACAAGGTTGCCAAGGCGGTAGCGAGCCCGTAAGAGGCGCCCTCCTTTCGCCGGACAGGCCCGAACCCTTCGACTGTCCGTATTCAGAGGCGCCCAGCCCCTTGGCCACTGCCTGCGTCAGGCGGCCGCCAGGGCTCTGAGGCTCGATATGAGGTCGACCCATCTCCGAACCGAAACGCGTTCCGGCTCTGCCGAGGAGCCCTTACCGCGCGGCCGTGCCGGTTATCGCCGGCCTGGTCGGCGGCGCCTTCGCCATGAGCGCCGCCTACGCCATGAGCACGGCCACCCGGCCTGACCATCCGGCCCTGCGCGGCTCGCAGGCCGTTCCGGGCGATCCAGTGGTCGTGGCCGAGGCCGGGGCCCTGGCGACCGAGGCTCCGCCCGCGGTGCATTTCGTCACCCCGCTGGCCGGATTCGCGATCAACTCGCCCTTCGGGATGCGGCGTATGCCCTGGGAAGAGGGCGGCCGGCTGCATGAGGGCGTCGACATGGCGGCCCCGACCGGTCTGGCGGTCGCCTCGACCCTTCCCGGCGTGGTGGCCCGTATCGGCGCCAGCAGCTCCTACGGCCGGTTCGTCGAGGTTTCCCATGGCGACGGGCTGGTGTCCTTCTATGCCCATCTCAGCCGCCCGGCCCGGGGCCTGAAGCCGGGCTCGCCGGTGACGGGCGGCCAGACGGTCGGCTATGTCGGGGGCAGCGGCCGGTCCACCGGATCGCACCTGCATTTCGAGATCCGGCGCCATGATCGCCCGCTCAATCCGGCCTTCCTGATCGGCCGCAGCTTCGCCTCCCTGGACAGCCTGCCCTTCAAGGAGGCGGCCCGGGTGTCCAGCCAGGTGCGGGTGGCGGTGGTGTCCGCCTGGCCTGCGGGGACAAGACGGGCCGCTGCAGGATCTGACGGCCGGGTGAGATCGGTGATTAGTCCGGCGGTCGGCCAGCGACTGGCGGCCAGCGAGACGGCGGCCGCCGCGCCCCTGGGCCTCAGGGCACAGGCGCTGCGTATCGAAGGCCTGCGCGCCCTGGCACAGCCTGCGACCCCGGAAGTTGCGACCCCGGACGCCTTGCCGCGCCTGAAGATCGCGCCCCTGACCCCGCCGGACGCCTGACGCCCGGCCGGGACGCACCACCTTCTCGCCCGGGGGCCTTGCTCTGTCGGGAACACCGCCGTTCCCCATCCGGCTATCGACCGGCACGATAGTTGAGCTAGATTCGGCCTATGCCCAAATCGACTGCCCGCCGCGCCGGAAAGGCCCTTGCCGCCATCGCCCTTGGCCTGTCGTTTTCAATCGCCCTGGGAGGCCTGATGTCCGCTGTTGCCGCCGCCAAGTCGCCTGGTCGTATGGTCGATATCGGGGGGCGCAGTCTGCATCTGGTCTGTTCCGGCCAGGCCGGGGCCCCGGGACCCCTTGTGGTGCTGGAGGCGGGGGCCTTTGGCCTGTCGGCTGATTTCGGGGCCATCCAGGAGGGTCTGGCGGCCCGCGGCGTCCGGAGCTGCGCCTATGACCGGGCCGGGCTGGGGCGTTCCGATCCCGGACCCCGGCCGCGGCACAGCGAGGCCATTGTGTCAGACCTGGAAAAGCTGCTGGCCGCCTCTGGCGAGGAGGGGCCGCTGGTCATGGTCGGCCATTCCATGGCCGGGCTGCATCTGCGATTGTTCACCGCCCGAAACCGGGACCGGGTCCAGGGTCTGGTCCTGCTGGACGCCGCCGCGCCGGAGGCCTCAGACATCCCCATGGCCGCCAGCTGGATCGGACGGTTCGCCGACGCTTCGCGCCTGGCCGGCGGGGCCGCCAGCCTTGGCCTGTTCAAGCCCCTGACCCTGATCATGGGCGATGGCATAGGCCTGCCGCCGGTCGCCAGGGCCGACAAGAAACGGGCCTTCGCCTCAGGGCGTCACAACCGCTGGGCCGCCGAGGAGGTGTCCCTCTGGATGGCCAGTTCGCAGCAGGGCAAGGCGGTCGCTCCCTATGACCCGCCCCTTCCCGTGGGGGTGGTGACGGCGGGACCGCCGCGAAAAGGCCCCCTGTCGGAGTGGAAGCGTTTTCAGGCCGCCCCGGCTCGAAACAGCGTCAGCGGGTTTCATATCAATATCGACCAGGCCAGCCATGCGGATATGCTGGGGTTGAAGCATCGGGACGTGGTGGTCGATGCCATTCTCCGGGTCAGAAGCTCCATATCGCCGCAAGGCTGACGCCACCAGATGGAGCCCTGATGGACGCCGCCCTTTCTCTCGATCACGTCACCAAGCGCTATGGCGACTTCACAGCCGTTGATGACCTGTCCTTCGCCGCGCGCCAGGGCCGGATCCTGGGATTTCTCGGGCCCAACGGCGCCGGCAAGACCTCGACCCTGCGGATGGTCCTTGGACTCAGCAGCCCGACCTCGGGAACCCTGAGCGTCCTGGGGGCCCCTGATGGCCGGCCAGTGCGCGACCGGATCGGGTTTCTGCCCGAGGAACGGGGACTCTACCGCCGCATGACGCCGGTGGAAGCCATCGTCTTCCTCGCCGGACTCAAGGGCCTTCCCGCTCCGGAGGCCCGCCGCCGGGCGCGGCAGATGCTGGAGGAACAGGGACTGGGGGCCGCCCAGAACCGCCAGATCCGCAACCTCTCCAAGGGCATGGCCCAGAAGGTCCAGCTGATCGCCGCCATCGCACACCGGCCGGAACTGGTGATCCTGGATGAGCCGTTCAGCGGCCTTGATCCGGTGAACCAGCAGACCCTGGAGTCCATGATCCGGAATCTGGCCAGGGATGGAGCGACCGTGGTCTTTTCGACCCATGTGATGCAGCACGCAGAGCGACTCTGCGATCACGTGGTGCTGCTGGCCGGCGGCCGGAAAGCCTTTGACGGCAGCGTGACCGAGGCCAAGGACCGGGCGCCCCGGGCCCTGGTTCTGGAAGGCAGGCTGGAGGCCGCCGCCGCCGCCGCCCTGCCTGGCGTCACGGCTGTCGCCACCTCGCCCCTGGATGGCGGAGGCCAGCGCCAGACCTGCGCCCTCGACCCGCAGGCGTCCGGCCAGGAGGCCCTGAAGTCCGCCTTTGCCCAGGGGCTGGACATCCAGCGGTTCGAACTGCGCGAGCCCAGCCTGCATGACGCCTTCATTGTCCTGACCGGGACCACCCCCGACCAGATGGAGGTCGCCGCGTGAGACGACTGATCAAGATCGCCGCTCGCGAATACATCGCCTATGTCCGGACGGTCGGTTTCTGGCTGTCCATGCTGGCCCTGCCGCTGGGCATGGGTCTGGTCCTGGGCGCCTCCGGCTATATGGAGGCCAGCGCTCCGGCGCCGGCCATCGTCCTGATCGACCAGACACCGGGGCAGACCTTCGGCCCGCTGGTGGCCAAAAAATTCTCCGACGGTCCCGGCGGCCGCCCCCGGGCGGATATCATTGACCCGCCCGTCGTCCTGCCAGCCGATCCCCGGGCGATCGGGGCTGCTCTGAAGCCCTGGCTGGCCGGCAATCTCAAGCTGGAAGGCAAACGCAAGCTGGCGGCGGCCTTCGTCATCCATGGCCAGGGCGAGGCCATCGCAATCGATGTCTGGACCGACAACCCCCTGCTGACCGCCACGGACACGGTCCGGACCGTGGTGGCCGGCCAGATGGAGCGCTCGCGGCTGGAGGCGGCCGGGGTCAGTCCGGCCCTGCTGCTGCAGGCCGCGGCCCTCAAGCCGACGGTCACCGACTTCTCGCCCAAGACCAGCGAAAAGGCCTCTCTGCTCAACCGCCTGCCGGGGGTCATAGGCTTCGGCGCCGCCATGCTGCTGTGGAGCGTCATCTTTACCGGCGCCGGCATCCTGCTGAACGGGGTGATCGAGGAAAAATCCTCCAAGGTGCTCGAGGTCCTGCTGTCCTCGGCCACGGTGCCGGAAATCCTGTTCGGCAAGATCCTCGGCGTGGCCGGGGTCACCTTTACCGTCCTGGGGGTCTGGGGAACGGTGGGGACGATCCTGATGAACGTCTTCGCCCCGGATGTGGCGCGCGATGTCGGCAAGGTGCTGATGGGCGGCGGGCTGATCTTCTATTTCGCCTTCTATCTGGCGGCCGGTTATCTGATGTACGCCTCGATCTTTACGGCCATCGGCGCCTTTTGCGAGACCACGCGGGAGGCCCAGACCCTGTTGGGGCCGATCATGATCCTGCTGACCATTCCCGTGATCTTCCTGAGCCAGGCCCTGCGCCGTCCCGACACCCCGGCGCTGGAGATCATGTCCTGGATCCCGCCCTTCACGCCTTTCATGATGACCGCCCGCGCCGCCAGCGGTCCGCCCATCTGGCAGGTGCTGGGTACGGGCGTGCTTATGCTGGCCACGGTGGCCCTCGTGGTCTGGATCGCCGGCCGGGCCTTCCGGGCCGGGGCCCTGTCAACCGGCAAGGTCGACTTCAAGGGCCTGATCGCCAAGCTGCGCGGCGGGGAATAAGGTGGGGTCAGAACCCCTTTAGCCGATCATAGTCCTCGGGCCCCTGGACGGTGACGTTCAGGTCATTCACCAGGCCGTTGGCCAGGGAATAGACCCATCCATGGACCGCCAGGGTCTGTCCCCGGGCCCAGGCGTCAAGGACGAAGACGTCGGAGGCGACATTCTTGACCTGGCGCATGACGTTCAGTTCCACCAGCCGGTCCCAGCGTTCGCGGTCGCCCTCGATGGCGTCCAGGTCATGGAGATGATGCTCATGCACCTCGCGGATCGGGTGCAGCCAGTGATCGACCAGGCCCCTGCGTTTGCCGTCCACCGCCGCCGCCACCCCGCCGCAGCCGTAATGGCCGACGACCATCACATGCCTGACCTTGATCACCTCGATGGCGAACTGCAGGACGCTGAGATAGTTGGCGTCCTGGGGCGGCGCCAGGTTGGCGACATTGCGGTGAACAAACAGCTCGCCGGGATCGAGGCCGACGATCTCATTGGCCGGCACCCGGCTGTCGGAACAGCCGATCCACAGATACTGCGGGCTCTGCTGGTTCTCGAGGCGGCGAAAAAACTGGGGGTCCACCTCGGTCTTCTTTGCCGACCAGGCGCGATTGTTGGCTTTGAGGTCTTCCAGCATGGTCAGGTCTTCACAGCGTCGGGTTGATTGTCAGGCCTGGCCGCCACCACGGCGTCCAGGGTCTCGGCGCGATCATAGGCTGCCTTCAGATGCGGCCAGGCCGATACATCCATGTTTGCGCGGCGCGCATTGTAGACCTGCGGCACAAGACAGCAATCGGCCAGGGTGGGGGTCGAACCGAAGGCAAATCCGCCGCCATGGCGGGCGATCATGCCTTCCAGGGCGTCAAAACCGTCGCTGATCCAGCGCCGGGTCCAGGCGTCGCGGGCCGCCTGGTCGGCGCCCAGGGCGGTGATGGCCTTCATGACCCGCATGTTGTTGACCGGGTGAATCTCGCAGGCGACCACTTGGGCCATGGTCCGGACGACGGCCCGGGCCGTCGGATCGCGAGGCAGCAGGGCCGGCTGGGGATGGGCTTCTTCCAGCCACTCCAGGATGGCCAGGCTCTGGGTCAGCTGGATTCCGTTGCCAATCTCCAGGGTCGGGACCAGCTTCTGGGGATTGAGGGCGGCATAGGCGTCCAGCCCCTGTTCGCCTTCGAGCAGATTGACCGGCGCAATCTCGTAGGCAAGCCCCTTGAGATTGAGGCCGATCCGCACCCGGAAGGGGGCGGAAGAGCGCCAGTAGCTGTGAAGCCGATAGGTCATCAGACGATCCTGAAGCTGAGGGCGCCGATCCCGGCGATCTGTCCCTCGACAAGATCGCCGGGAACCAGGGGGCCGACCCCTTCGGGGGTGCCGGTGTAGATGAGGTCGCCCGCCTCAAGGGCCCAGAGCCTGGCCGCCTGGACCAGGATTTCGGGAACGGACCACAGCATATCGCCGATGCTGGCCTGCTGGCGGACTACGCCATTGACCGACAGGCTGATGGCGGCCTCGCCCGGGACGGCCTCGACCCGGACGATGGCGCTGATGGGCGCGCTCTGGTCAAAGCCCTTGGAGGCGTCCCAGGGCTGGCCCTTGGCCTTGGCGGCGTTCTGCAGGTCGCGGCGGGTCAGGTCGACCCCGACCGCATAGCCAAAGACTTTTCCGCCAGGCCCAATGGCCACCACCAGCTCGATCTCGTGATGCAGGTCGGCGGTGGCTGAGGGGTAGGCGACGTCCTGTCCGGGCGGAACGATGGCGTCCGCCGGCTTGGCGAAGAAGAAGGGGGGATCGCGGTCATCGCCCCCCATTTCCCGACGGTGGGCGGCATAGTTCCGGCCGACGCAGAGAATGCGGCGCACTGGAAAGGGCAGGCCGCCCTCGACCGGGACTGTCGGAGTCGGGCGAAGTGCGAAGGCGGTCTCTATCATGGTGGTTCAGTCCCATCGCTCAAACTCTCCCTTCCCCCGGGCGGGGGGATGGGGCGGAGATGGGGGTGGGGGTGGATGCGCGAGGCCGTCCCTGGGCCGCGGACTGCAGCGGGGACGCCGGAAGCACGAATGGTCGTTACTGAACGCCGCGCGAGCGGTTCGGCCCCCACCCCCATCCCTGCCCCTCTCCTCGTTCGGGAGAAGGGCGCTTGTCTTCGAAGGCTAGGCCAGCGAAGGGTCAATGACCTTGCAGGCGTCGATCAGGCCCTGAACCGACTCGACGGATTTGACGAACATCGCCTTCTCCTCGTCGTTGGTCGAGAACTCGATGATCCGCTCGGCGCCGCCGGCGCCGATGACCACCGGCACGCCGACATAGAGGCCGCTGAGGCCGTACTGGCCCTGCAGCCAGGCGGCGCAGGGCAGGACCCGCTTCTTATCCTTCAGATAGCTGGTCGCCATGGCGATCGCGCTCTCGGCCGGGGCGTAGAAGGCGCTGCCGGTCTTCAGCAGGGCGACGATCTCGCCGCCGCCGCCGCGGGTGCGCTTGACGATGCCGTCCAGCTCTTCCTGGGTCATCCAGCCCTGGGCGACCAACTCTGGCAGGGGCAGGCCGCCGACGGTGGAATGGCGAACCATCGGCACCATGTCGTCGCCATGACCGCCAAGGGTCCAGGCATGGATGTCCTCGACCGACACGCCGGTCTTCTCGGCCAGGAAATAGGCGAAGCGGGCGCTGTCCAGCACCCCGGCCATACCCACGACCTTTTCATGGGGAAGGCCTGAAAACTCGCGCAGGGCCCAGACCATGGCGTCCAGCGGGTTGGTGATGCAGATGACGAAGGCGTCGGGGGCATGGGCTTTGATGCCTTCGCCGACGGCCTTCATGACCTTCAGGTTGATGCCCAGCAGGTCGTCGCGGCTCATGCCCGGCTTGCGGGGCACGCCTGCGGTGACGATGCAGACATCGGCGCCGGCGATGCCGGCATAGTCATTGACGCCCTTCAGGGTTACGTCCTTGCCGAAAACCGAACTGGCCTCGGCGATGTCCAGCGCCTTGCCCTGGGGCGTGCCCTCGGCGATGTCGAACAGCACGACGTCGCCCAGTTCCTCGCGCGCAGCGATATGGGCCAGGGTGCCGCCGATCATGCCGGCGCCGATGAGGGCAATCTTGGCTCGGGCCATGGAAGGTCTCCGGATAGGTTTGAAGGACAAAGATGGGTGGCGGTCTAGACCCCGACCGGTTTCCCCTCAAGCCCCCTTTCGCCTGACAAGCTCGCGGGGCTATAGGGCGCCATCCCTCCATCCAGAGCCAGGACCCAGAGTCAGGACCATGACCAAGACCAACCCGGGCAACTATTTCGAAGATTTTCGGCTGGGTCAGATCCTGGTCCATGCCACGCCGCGCACCGTCACGGCCGGGGATGTGGCCCTGTACAACAGCCTCTACGGCCCGCGGTTCGCCCTGTTTTCGTCGGACGAGTTCGCCCGCCATAGCGGCCTGGCCCGGGCGCCGGTCGATCCCCTGATCGCCTTCCACATGGTCTTCGGCAAGACCGTCCCGGACATCAGCCTCAACGCTGTGGCCAATCTTGGCTATGCCGAGGGTCTGTTCCTGAAGAGCGTCTATCCGGGCGACACACTGACGGCGGTCAGCGAGGTGATCGGCCTGAAGGAAAACTCCAATCGCAAGACCGGGGTGGTTTATGTCCGCACCACCGGCTCCAACCAGCATGGCGAGCCGGTGCTCAGCTATGTCCGCTGGGTGATGGTGCGCAAGCGCAGCGAGGACGCGGCTGTGCCCGAGCAGGCGACGCCGAAGCTGAAGGAGGCTGTCGCCGCCACAGACCTGGTCCTGCCGCAAGGCCTGGATTTCTCGCGCTATGACTTTGCCCTGGCCGGGGCCCTCCACGCCCTTGAGGACTACGGGATCGGCGAGAAGATCGACCATGTCGACGGCATGGCGATCGAGGAGGCGGAACACCAGATGGCCACCCGGCTGTACCAGAACACGGCCAAGGTCCATTTCAACCAGTTTGAGCGGGCGAAGGATCCCTCTGGCCGCCGGCTGGTCTATGGCGGTGTGGTGATCTCTACGGCCAAGGCCCTCAGCTTCAACGGCCTGCAGAACGCAGGGCTGATCCTGGCCATCAATGCTGGCCGCCATGTGAACCCCTATTTCGCCGGCGGCACGGTGTTCGCCTGGAGCGAGGTGCTGGACAGGGCGCAGCTGGCCCCCGGCGTCGGCGCCCTGCGGCTGCGACTGGTGGCGACCCGGGACCGGCCCTGCGCCGACCTGCCGGACAGGGACGCCGCCGGCGTCTATCCGGGCGAGGTGATCCTCGATTTCGACTATTGGGCCGCTGTCCCGTCGCGGGGCTGAGCCCCATGAGCCGTTTCGCCCCTGATCCGGCCTTCCTGACCACCAGCCATCCGGTCGGGGACCTGGGCCTCTGTCATGTCCGGCTGCAGGACGATGCCCGCTATCCCTGGCTGGTCCTGATCCCGAGGTTGGCCGGACTGCGCGAGATCGAGGATCTGGACGGTCCGGACCGCAGCCGGCTCATGGAGGAGGCGATCCTGGCAGGCCAGGCCGTGCGGGCCATGGGCATGGCCCTGTCCCTGCCCGTGGACAAGCTGAATCTCGGCGCCCTGGGCAATGTCACCGCTCAGCTTCATCTGCATGTGGTGGGACGTCGCCCGGGCGATCCGGCCTGGCCTGGACCAGTCTGGGGCCACAGCCCCGCCCCGGCCCTTGAAGGCTCGCCCCTGTCCGCCGCCCTGGCCGCTGCTCGCCTGGCCCTGGGGCTCTGATTCAAAATGTTGGAGTATTTTTCGCTCCGATAGCCGCTTCACACCTATCGGAACATGCTCTCGTTCGAGACGTCAGAGCATCGTCCCTCAGGGTCGCCGCAGGGTGACCTTGCGGGTGGTTCCAGATTCCCAGAGCTCACCGGACCAGTCGCGGCCGGCCGGGACCAGGTTGACGATCACCGGCTCGCGGGCGCCGCGCGGGGTGAACCGGAGATAGAGGCCGCCGGCCTCTGTGCGGGCTATGGCCTCGATCAGGCCGATACGGCCTGCAGGCTGGCCCGGCTTGAGTTCGCGCCAGGCGCCTTCCAGACCCAGGGCGGCGGCGCCCCGATCCACAAGCTGCAGGCCAAAAAGGGTCTGGCCATCCTGTCCCCGTAACAGCCAGCCGCCGTCAAGCGGACCCTGCTGGCCCTGGGCGGACAGCAGGCCGCCGCGAATCCGGCTCTCATAGGCCTGTTCCACAGAGGTCGGCGGGGCTTCTGGCGAGCGCCAGAGCTCGTCGATCATCACCGGCCGGTCCAGCTGCGGCAGCCGGGCGACAGGCGGCGGCGGTACAAAGGTCACGGTCGGCGACTGGGTGAGGGGCGGGGGTTCAACAGGGTTCGGGACCGCCGCCTCGCTGGCGTCATCATCCATGGCCTGGCTGGAGGCCAGGCCGGACAGCATATCCCCGATCGGATCGCTGCCCGCCAGGGGCAGGCTCCTGGCCGGTTCCGTGTCCCGGGACGGAGTCTGGCCAGCAGCCGGCCCGGCCAGGGCGGCGAGGCCCAGCCAGAGGCCGGTCAGAAGAATGGGCCGGGCAGGCTTCACGCCGCCTCCGCCGCCATGATCGCCTCGGATACCGCGACCAGCCGTTCGGCCTGGGACAGGTGTAGAAGTTCTGCCATGCGGCCCTCTACCCGGATGGCGCCCTTGCCGGCGTTTTCCGGCAGGGCGAAGGCGGCGATCACTGACCGGGCCCAGGCCACCTCGGCCGCCGCTGGGGAAAACACCATGTTGCAGGGCTCGACCTGCTTGGGATGGATCAGGGTCTTGCCGTCGAATCCGAAATCGACCCCCTGTTCACAGACCGCGATCAGGCTCTCCAGGTTCTCGATGTCGTTATGGACTCCGTCCAGGATGGTCAGTCCATGGCCCCGGGCCGCCGCTACGGACAGGGACAGCGGACCCCAGAAGGGCCCGCGGTCGGCGGTCTGGCGGCAGCGCATTTCCTTGGCCAGATCATTGGTGCCCATGACCCAGGTGGTCATTCGGGTCGTCTTCGCCGCCTGGGCGATGGAGTCGAGGGCGAACAGGGCCGCACAGGTTTCGATCATGGCCCAGAGGCTGGTATGGCCTGGCGCCTTTTCGATGGCGCGATCATAGGCGGCGACGTCGGCGGCGCTGCTGACCTTGGGAACCAGGATGGCGTCCGGACCGGCCAGCGCGGCCAGTTCGAGGTCGAGTTGGCCCCAGGGGGTGTCCAGGCCGTTGGCGCGGATCACAACCTCGCGACGACCAAAGCCGCCGGCCTTCACCGCCTCGACCGCCTGCATCCGCGCCATCTCCTTGGCCTCAGGCGCAACCGCGTCTTCCAGATCGAGGATGACCACGTCACAGGGCAGACTGCGGGCCTTTTCGATCGCCTTGGCGTTGGAGGCTGGCATGTAGAGGGCGCTGCGGCGCGGGCGGGCGGTATCGGACATGGGGAGGCTCTTGCAGGAAGGAACTGTCCCTCCGTCATAGCCTCAGCAGGCGGCCAAGCGCCATATGGCGGCCGGGGAATTCGAGCGGTTGTGCAAAGCTGGTCAGGGCGTCATCGAATGACCGCCTCTGGCGACCGGCGGCCATTCAGGGCAGGATGGCATCATGACCCGATATGATCCCTCGGCCCGCAATGTGCTGGGCGGCGAACTGCTCTCCTGTTCCCTGGACCCTGTGACCGGGTTCTTTCGCAATGGCTGTTGCGAGACAGGGCCGCAGGATCTGGGGCTCCACACGGTCTGCGCGGTGATGACGGCGGAGTTCCTGCGTTACAGCGCATCCCGGGGCAATGACCTGTCAGCGCCCCGGCCGGAATTCGCCTTTGCCGGGCTCAAGCCCGGCGATCGCTGGTGTCTCTGTGCGCCCCGCTGGAAGGAAGCGCTGGATGATGGCTGCGCCCCCCAACTGGTGCTGGAGGCGACCCATGAAGAAACCCTCGCCATCGTGCCGCTTGGCGTCCTGAAGGACCATGCCGTCCCGGTCTGATGACCTTCAGTCCAGACGGTAGAGTTGTTCCAGGCCATAGGCCGAGCCATGCCGCGTCAGATGGCTTGAATAGAGACCGAACCGGTTCACTTCGAAGCTCGGGGAATGCAGCAGGTTGTTCGCCGCCTCCCAGTTCGCGACGCTGAAGGGGTCGGGGCGCTTGAGATAGGCCAGGGTCACATGGGGACGGTAGGCTCGGGAATCCGGTTCCAGCCCCGCCCGGCGCGCGGCTGTCTCGCAGGCCCGGGCCAGGCGACGCAGGGGCTCGCTGTCCGCCACGCCGGCCCAGACAGCGTGAAGGTCCTGGGCCTCGCCGAAATGCCCGACCCCGGCCAGGTCCAGGGCGAAGGCGGGGGTTCGCACCGCGGCCAGTTCGGCGGCCAGATCCTCGGCCAAGGTCTCCTTCAGATCGCCGAAGAATCTCAGGGTGATGTGCAGGGCCTCCAGCGGTCGCCAACGGGCGCCCTCCAGTCCCGTCTGACGCGCCTGCAGGGGCAGGCCGATTTCCGGCGGCAGGGCGATGGCGGCGAACAGTCGGATCATGGGCTGTAGCGGCTCCGGCTTCAGACCAGGGCCCGGACCACGACCGGGGCCAGTCCCCGGACGATGACCTTCACGCCCTCGGGATTGGGGTGGATTCCATCCCTCTGGTTCAGGCGCGGCACCCCGGCCACACCGGCCAGCAGGTCTGGATAAAGAATCAGCCGGTGTCGGCTGGCCAGGTTTGGAAAGATGGCGGCGAAATCCCGGGCGTAGCTGCGGCCCAGGGCCGGGGGCGGTCGCATTCCGGCAAGCGCCACCCGGATGTTGCGGGCCTTCAGCCGGGTGATGATGCGGTCAAGATTGGCGCTGGTGCGCCTGGGATCGATGCCCTGCAGCAGATCATTGCCCCCCAGGGCCACCAGGCAGAGGCTGCTGTCGGCCTGGACGCTGAAGTCCACCCGGGCCAGGCCGGCGGCCGATGTGTCGCCAGACACTCCTGCGCCCCGCACCCGGGCGTTTGCGCCCAACCGCTTGAGCTCGGCCTCCAGCCGGAAGGGCAGGGCCTCCCGGGCGGGAAGACCGAAGCCCGCGGTGATGGAATCGCCCAGCAAGGTGACGATCTGGGTTCCGCCGCCTGTCTGGGCGAGGACCGGCAGGGCTGGCGTCACGGCCAGCAGGCCCAGGACGGCGCGGCGGGTGAAGGCTATGTAAGGTGTGTTTGGCATTCTGAAGCCCTATGTAGGGGACGGCGCGGCCGCCACAAATGCCCATGGGCGTCTGTAGGCTCCGGCCAAAGTGATTTTTCCCGCCGCTGCCGCCCCGACCGCTGACCCTGTGAGCCCCCGACCGATGTTTGACGCTGACGCCGCGCCTTCGCCCCTGGTCCTGACCGGGGTGACCCTGACCCTCCCCTCCGCCGCCGGACCCGTCGAAATCCTGAAAGGCGTGGACCTGACCGTGGCCGCCGGGGAGCGGGTGGCGGTGGTGGGGCCCTCGGGGTCAGGCAAATCATCCCTGATCGCCGTGGCGGCAGGGCTTGAGCAGCCGACAGGGGGCGTCGTGAAGTTGTTTGGCCAGGACATGGGCAAGCTTTCCGAGGATGGCCGGGCAAAACTGAGGCGGGGCCATGTCTCCCTGGTGTTCCAGAGCTTTCACCTGCTGCCCAACATGACGGCAGAGGAAAATGTCGCCACCCCGCTGGAGATCGCCGGACGCAAGGGGGCCACGGCCCTGGCCCGTCGCTGGCTGGACCGGGTGGGTCTGTCCTCGCGCCTGACCCACTATCCGCACCAGCTGTCGGGCGGCGAGCAACAGCGGGTGGCCCTGGCCCGGGCCCTGGCCATCGAGCCCAAGCTGTTGTTCGCCGATGAGCCGACGGGAAACCTGGATGGCATCAATGCCGCGACCGTCGCCGACATGATGTTTGACCTGGTGGCCCAGACCGGTGCGGCCATGGTGCTGGTCACCCATGATCCGGCCCTGGCGGCCCGGGCCGATCGCACCGTCACCATGGGCGACGGCCGGATGGTGGAGACCGCCGCGTGAGCCTGTCCGCTCTTCCACTGTCCTTTCGGTTCGCCGGTCGCGAACTGCGGTCCGGGGTGGCCGGGTTTCGCATCTTTCTGGCCTGTCTGGCCCTTGGGGTGGCGGCCATCGCCGCCGCCGGCTCGACAGCGGAGGCCTTTCGTCAGGGTCTGGCGTCCCAGGGGCGTGAAATCCTGGGGGGAGACCTGAGGGTCAGTGTCGAGGACCGTCGGTTCACACCGGTGGAGCGTGAGGCATTCCGCCGGCTGGGACCGGCCACCTTTTCCGCCGCCCAGTCAGCCATGGCCGAAGCGGCCAGCGGCGAGCGGCGTCTGGTCGAGCTGCGGGGCGTCAGCAGCGGCTATCCCCTGGTGGGAAAGGTGGTCCTGACCGGCGCCGCCAGTCTTGACGCCGCCTTTGTCGTCCGGGACGGGATCGCCGGGGCGGCCGTCGAGCAGCCGCTGATGGAACGGCTGGGGCTGAAGCTGGGCGACCGGTTCCTGATCGGCGAGACCCCGTTCATCGCCCGGGCTGTGCTGGTGTCCGAGCCTGATCGCCTGGGTCGGGGCTTCGCCCTTGCCGGCCGGGTCCTGACAAGTCTGGAGGCCCTGGAGGCCGGAGGGTTCCTGGCCGAGGGCCTGCCCGACCGGGGCGAGACCGCCCGCATCGCCCTGCCGGTCAGCGCCAATGTCGACACCGCTTCCAAGGCCCTGCGCAAGGCCTTGCCAGGCCAGGGCCTCGAGATCCGCACCCGGAACGAAGCGGCCAATGGCGTGAAGCGCCTCATTGACCAGCTGGAGTATTTCCTGGGCTTCATTGGCCTGGCCTCCCTGGTCGCCGGTGGCCTGGGGGTGGCCGGCGCAGTGGGCGCCTATCTGGAATCCCGCAAACCCTCGATCGCCACCCTCAAGGCCCTGGGGGCGGAGGGGGTGCTGATCCGAAACACCTATCTGATCCAGATCGCCCTCCTGGCCCTGCTGGGCGTGGCGATCGGTCTGGCCGTGGGAGCCTGCGCGCCCCTGATCCTCGGGGAGCTGGCCCGCGACAGGTTGCCGATCCCGGCCCTGTTCGCGGTCTATCCCATGCCCCTGCTCAAGGCGGCGGCCTTTGGCCTGCTGGCCGCCGCCGCCTTTTCCCTGGTTCCCCTGGCCCGGGCCAGGTCCACCCCGCCCTCGGCCCTGTTCCGCCGGGATCTGTCGGGACAGGTGGGATTGGGGCTGGAGACGGTGGTCACGGCGCTCGCCGGCCTGGGTCTGGCCGCCCTGGCGGTCATCACCGCCCCGACCCCGGTTGCTGCAGCAGTGATGATCATCGGGGTCGCCGTGGCCTTCGGGCTGCTGGCGCTGCTGGGGCGGGGGGCCGCCGGGCTGGCCGGTCGGCTGCGACGCTTGACCCATGGCGCCCTGCGGATCGGTCTGGCCAATCTTTCCGGCCCCAGGTCCGCCGCCCGGACGGCCTCTCCGGCCATAGGGCTGGGCGTCGCCCTGCTGTCGGCCGTGGTGCTGATCCAGTCCAGCCTGCTGTCCCAGGTCAGCCAGGTCGCGCCCCGCACGGCGCCCTCCATGGTGTTCCTGGATGTGCCCGGCGACCGCGCCCCGCAGTTCGACGCCGCCCTCGCCAGGGCCTTCGGCCAGGCCCTGACGGCGGAAACCTATCTGCGGTTTCCCTTCGTGTCCGGGAGGATCAGCCGGATCAAGGGTGAGCCGGTCGACCTCAAGGCGATCAAGGACGGCGAGCGCTGGGCCTATGACAATGACCTCCAGATGTCGGTCTTCGACGGCGAACCGGCCAATGCCGGGGTCCAGGAAGGCCGCTGGTGGCCGGCGGGCTATAGCGGTCCACCCCTGGTGGCCATGGAGATCGACGCGGCCAAGGGTGGCGGTCTGAAGGTCGGCGACGATATCACCCTGTCCATCCTGGGGCGGGAAATCGACGCCCGGATCGCGGTGCTGCGCAAGGTGGAATGGGGGGGCTTCAGCCCGGCCTTCACGGTCATTCTCAATCCCGGCGCCCTGGAGGGGGCGGGTCTTCGCTACATCGCCATCGCCAAGGCCAGCGAGGACCAGGAGAAGGCCGCAACCCGGGCCCTGGGCCAGGACTTTGCCGAGGTCAACATCATCAGTGTCCGCGAGGGCCTGACCCAGGCCGTGGAGATGTTTGATCGCCTGTCCCTGGCAGTGCGGGGCGCGGCCGCGGTTGCAGCCCTGGCCGGTTTGCTGGTCCTGGCCGGCGCCATTGCAGCCGGCGCCCGTGCCCGGGCCCGGGAAGCGGCGACGCTCAAGGTCCTGGGTGGCTCGCGGAGCCAGATCCTGACCGCCTATGCGGTGGAATACGGCGCGGTGGGGCTGATCGCGGGCGTGTTCGGGGTGGCGCTTGGCTATGCCGCCGCCTGGCCCGTTGTGGTGTTGGTCTTCGAGGCGAAATGGTCGGTGGACTGGGGCGGCGTGGTCGCCCTTGTGGGCGCCGCCGCCGGACTGGCGGCCCTTGGCGGCCTTCTGGCGGCAGCCCAGGCCCTTTCACGGCGGCCGGCTCCTGTGCTTCGAACCGAATAGCGATGCGGAGGCCTCTTGCGCCAAACGGTCGCAGCCCCAATATTGAGTGACTGAGTTCCGATCCCGGGGCTCGAACAAAAAGGGTCTTTTTCCAATGAGCGACTTCGAACGCGGCTACGCGCGCTCGATCCCGCAGACCGCCGACATGTCGGTCGACGCTGGACTGCGCGCCTTCATGCTGGGCGTCTACAACAAGATGGCGCTGGGCCTTCTGGTCTCGGCCGTCCTGGCCTACAGCGTGGCCAATATCGCGCCCGTGCGCGACCTGCTCTATGTGGTCAACGCCAATGGCGCCCTGGCCGGCTACACCATCCTGGGCATGGTCCTGGCCTTCGCCCCGCTGGTGCTGGTCCTGGCCTCGGGCTTCCTGATGAAGAACCCCAGCCCGGCCGCCTCCGGCGCCCTCTACTGGGGCATCGTGGCCCTGATCGGCGCTTCCGGCGCCGTCTGGGTGCTGCGCTACACCGGCGCCTCCATCGCCTCGACCTTCCTGATCACCGCCACCTCCTTCGGTGCGCTCAGCCTGTTCGGCTACACCACCAAGCGTGACCTCCAGGGCATGGGCACCTTCCTCATCATGGGCGTCTGGGGGCTGCTTATCGCGGGCCTGGTCAACATGTTCCTGCAGCAGCCGATGATCAGCCTGATCATCAGCGCCGCCGGCGTGCTGATCTTCGCCGGCCTGACCGCCTATGACACCCAGCGGCTGAAACTGACCTATTACGAACTGGGCGGCGACCAGAACGCCATGGCCGTGGCCACCAACTACGGCGCCCTCAGCCTGTATCTGGACTTCATCAACCTGTTCCAGTTCCTGCTGTCCCTGCTGGGCGCACGCCGCAGCTAGACCTGCAGTCTGCCAGGCAGACGTCTTGAAATGAGCGAAGGCCCCGGTGGAAACGCCGGGGCCTTTTGCTATTCGACGACCTTGAAGCGGCCCTTGTCGAAGACCCGCAGGACCTGGGCCAGGTCCTGGCCGCGCCGCAGGATCATGCCGCCTTGAGCCGTGACCGACCAGGCGCCCTGACGCCGGGCAAGGTCCGGCTGTTTCTCGATCCGGTAGAGGGGCTGTTCGTGCGCCCGGCGGAAGACGCAGAAGACGGCCCGGTCGGACAGGCCGGCAATCGCGTAGTCCCGCCATTCCCCGGCCGCCACCATTCGCCCGTAGAGCCGCATCAGCTGGTCCAGCTCCCGCCGTTCAAAGAACACCTGCGGAACGGGCGGAGGGGGGTGTGTAGGGTCGAAGGTCATGATCTGTCCTGCAGCCTGACCCAAATCGGACGGTTTGGCGAGACGGTCCGCAAGCCGCCACAGATCGCCGTGCAAAGACCTTATTTCGGACCTTCCACCGCCGGGTTCGGGGGCGATAACGTCATTGTCGGCTGATCAAGAGACCCCGCGGTTCCGGACCCTGAACAGCCCCCCCAGCCCCCGTAATCCCGGGGCTCTGGACCGGCCGACAACAGACACTTCCAAGACCGGCCCGCGTCGCTCCCTCCCCCTTGGCGACGCGGGCCTTTTTTTGTCTGGAAGGTCTCCTTCCCCAAGGGCGCCATTTCCAAGCGCGCGCCGCCCTGCTTCGATGTGGCAAAACATCGGAGGAACGACCCATGGGAAGACTGACCGGCCGCCGAGCCATTGTCACAGGCGCCGCCAGCGGCATCGGCCGCGCCACCGCCGAGCTGTTCGCCGCCGAGGGGGCCCAGGTCCTGGCGGTGGATCGTCCCGGAACCGCTCTTGAGTTTGACCATGCCGCCATCCAGGCGATGGGCCAGGACATCAGCGTTGACGAGGCTCCTGCGACCATCATCGCCGCAGCGACCGGGGCCTTTGGCGGCCTGGACATTCTGTACAACAACGCGGGGGTCTCCCATTCGGCCCCGGTGGGCGATACCTCGGACGAGGCCTTCGACCGGCTGGTCTCGGTCAATCTTCGCGCCGCCTTTCGACTGTCCCGCGCTGCGACACCGCATGTCGTGGCCTCGGGGCGCGGCCGGCTGATCTTCACCGCCTCGATCATGGCCCGCCACACCGACAATGGCCTGGTGGCCTATTCGGCCTCAAAGGCCGGGGTGGTGGGCATGATGCGCACCTTTGCCCTGGAATTGGGCCGGCATGCGGTGACCTCCAACGCCATCCTGCCCGGAGCCATCGCCACCGGCATGACCGCTGGCAGTTTTGTCCGTGAAGACGTCGCGGCGCTCTGGGCGAAGAAGGCGGCGCTCAAGCGCCTGGGCCAGCCCATCGACATCGCCCGGGCGGCCCTGTTCCTGGCCAGCGAGGACGGCGGCTTCGTCACTGGCCAGGCCCTGGGGGTCGATGGCGGGCTGATGCTGCGGGTCTAGAGCCCGTTCCGTTATGATCGAACCGACCATGACGGAAAAACAGGCTCTAAATCAGAATGTCAGAGCATGTTTCGATCCGATAGCCGCGTCGCACCTAGCGGAACATGCTCTGGGCCGGAGAAAAATCTTCCGTCATCCCGGACGGCCCGGAGGGACGATCCGGGGTCCAGGTGGGACAGGATGCAGACTGCACAGCTGTTCGATTGCGGCCCTGCAACCCCTAGGTCCCGACTCTCTGGGCTGGCGCGCTGCGGCCGGGAAGACGGGGGCTTGAGTTGAGCAGCATTGCAAGCCGCTTCGGCCTGCCGGTCAGTCCTCGACCAGGACGCCGATGATCTTGCCGCCCCGGGCGCCCTGGACCAGGATGACGGTCTTCAGGCCGTCCTCGGCAGGTTTGGGCGTGCGATAGAGGGTGGGGTTGCCGCTCCAGGCGCCCAGCCGGGCCAGTTGACGCACGACATTGCGATGGACCACGGGCTCGCCGCGATTGTCGCCGCGCTTGGGGGTCACGGTCAGTTCCCGGGGATCGTAGCGGATCATCCAGACCTCGGCGCCGCTGCGCGGTACAAGACCCGAGCCCACCGCGACCCTGCCGTTGCGCATGAACAGCATGTCGGGCGGATTGGCCGGGTTGCGGCCTGCCTCCGCGACCAGGGCGTCGATCTTCTCGGCCTTGACCCCGCCGGTCTGGGAGCGGCCGTCGATGATCACCTGGGGGGTATAGACTTCCCGAACGTCCAGTCGTCGGGAATAGGCCTTCTGGCGGTCGGCGAAGGCCGGTTGGGCGAAGGTGTCCGGCCAGCCCAGATAGTCCCAGTAGTCGACGGCGAAGATCAGGGCCAGAACACCGGGCTTCTGGGCCAGGACCGCGAGATGGTCATTGGCCTTGCGGCAGGAAGAGCAGCCCTGGGCGGTATAGAGTTCCACAACGACAGGCGGACGCGCCGCCGGCGCGGCCCAGGCGGTCGCCGCCGTGGCCGCAGCCACGACCATCAGGAAAAGGGAAAGGAGCGGGCGCCTCATTGGTCGCTATTAAGCGGATGCAGAGAGGTCGCGGGGGTCACGAGGCCGTGAAGAGCCGGGGTCCGTCTCCTGCAGCTCAGGAGAGGGACCCCGGTGATCATCAGGCCGCGGGCTTTGCCAGGTTCCGAAGCACATAGTTGAGCACGCCGCCGTTGCGGAAATAATCCAGTTCGGTCGGGGTATCGATCCGGCAGCGTACGGGGAAGCGGGCAATGCGGCCGTCCGACGGACGGTAGAGCTCGACGATCAGCTGCTTGCGCGGCGCGAGATCCTGCAGGCCGCGGATGGAGACGATCTCCTCCCCGGTCAGGTTCAGGCGCTGCCAGCCCTCATTGATGAACTGCAGCGGCAGGACGCCCATACCGACCAGGTTGGAGCGGTGGATCCGCTCGAAGGATTCGGCGATGACCGCCCGCACGCCCAGGAGCTTGGCGCCCTTGGCCGCCCAGTCGCGGGAGGAACCGGTGCCGTATTCCTTGCCGGCGAAGACGACGGCCGGCCGGCCCTCGGTCTGGTAACGCATGGCCGCATCATAGATCGGCATCACCTCGCCGGAGGGATAGTGCCTGGTCACGCCCCCTTCGATCTCGGGTGTCATGCGGTTGCGGATGCGGATGTTGGCGAAGGTCCCGCGCATCATCACTTCATGGTTGCCCCGGCGCGAGCCGTAGCCGTTGAAGTCCTCGAACCGCACCTGATGGCTCAGCAGATACTCGCCGGCCGGGGAGGCCTTCTTGATCGAGCCGGCCGGGCTGATGTGGTCGGTGGTGATGCTGTCGCCGAAGACGCCCAGGATGCGGGCCTCGACAATGTCGGTCACGGCGTCCGGGGTCATGCTCATGCCCTGGAAGTAGGGCGGGTTCTGGACGTAGGTCGAGCCCATGTCCCAGCCGTATGTCTGGCCGCCGGTCACCTTGATGGCCTGCCAGTTCTTGTCGCCGGTGAAGACGTCGCCATAGCGTTCGGCGAACATGGCGCTGGTCACCGACTTTTTCTGGAGGGCGGCAATGTCCTTGTTGCTCGGCCAGATGTCCTTCAGGAAGACGTCCTTGCCCTTCTTGTCGACGCCGAGGGGCTGGGTGGTCAGGTCGATGCGCATGGTGCCGGCAAGGGCATAGGCCACCACCAGGGGCGGGCTGGCCAGGTAGTTGGCCCGGACATCGGGGTTCACCCGGCCTTCGAAGTTGCGGTTGCCCGAGAGGACGCTGACCGCCACCAGGTCGCCATCGGAAATGGCGGCCGAGACCCCTTCGGGCAGCGGGCCGGAATTGCCGATGCAGGTGGTGCAGCCATAGCCGACCAGGTTGAAGCCAAGGGCGTCCAGATGCTTCTGCAGACCGGCCTTGGCCAGATAGTCGGTGACCACCTGGGACCCGGGGGCAAGCGAGGTCTTCACCCAGGGCTTGACCTTCAGGCCCTTGGCCGCCGCGTTCTTGGCCAGCAGGCCGGCGGCGATCAGGACGGAGGGGTTGGAGGTGTTGGTGCAGCTGGTGATGGCCGCGATGACCACGTCGCCATTGCCGATGTCAAAATCCTCGCCCGACACCGGGACACGCAACTCGGCGCTGTCCTTCTTGCCGAACTCGCCGGCCAGGGCTTCCTCGAAGGCCGAGGCGGCGTTGGTCAGCAGGACCTTGTCCTGGGGACGTTTGGGACCAGCCAGGGACGGCAGGACGTCTTCCAGCGACAGTTCCAGAATGTCGGTGAACTCGGGCTCGGGCGATTCAGGGTCGAACCACATGCCCTGGGCCTTGGCGTAGGCCTCGACCAGATCGACGCGGGCGCTGTCGCGGCCGGTGGCGCGCAGATAGTCGATGGTCGCCTGGCTGACCGGGAAGAAGCCGCAGGTAGCGCCGTACTCCGGGGCCATGTTGGCGATGGTCGCCTGATCCTCGATGGTCAGGCTTGCCAATCCATTTCCGAAGAACTCGACGAACTTGCCGACCACGCCCTTCTTGCGCAGCATCTGGGTGACTGTCAGCACCAGGTCGGTGGCGGTGGCGCCTTCCGGCAGGGCTCCGGTCAGGCGGAAGCCGATGACTTCCGGGATCAGCATGGGGATAGCCTGGCCCAGCATGGCGGCCTCGGCCTCGATGCCGCCGACGCCCCAGCCCAGAACGGCCAGGCCGTTGATCATGGTGGTGTGGCTGTCGGTGCCGACCACGGTGTCGGGATAGGCCACGGCGCTATCCGGCTCGGCCGGGTCAAAGGCGGTCCAGACGGTCTGGGCCAGATATTCCAGGTTCACCTGGTGGCAGATGCCGGTGCCGGGCGGAACGACCCGGAAATTGTTGAAGGCCGAGGAGCCCCAGCGCAGGAAATTGTAGCGCTCCAGGTTGCGCTGATACTCGACGGCGACGTTCTCGCCGAAGCTCTTGGCGGTGCCGAAATGATCGACCATGACCGAGTGGTCGATGACCAGGTCGACGGGAACCAGGGGGTTGATCTTGGTGGGGTCGCCGCCCAGGGCCGTCATGGCGTCCCGCATGGCGGCCAGGTCGACCACGGCCGGAACCCCGGTGAAGTCCTGCATCAGGACCCGGGCCGGGCGGAAGGCGATTTCATGCTGGGCGCTGCCGCGCGTCCGCAGCCAATCGGCCATGGCCTTGAAGTCCTCGCCGTCGGTCTCGACGCCGTCTTCATTGCGCAGCAGGTTTTCCAGCAGAACCTTCATGGAAACCGGCAGGCGGGAAATTCCGGCAAGTCCGGCCTCTTCCGCAACGGGCAGGCTGTAGTAGACAAAGGTCTTGCCGCCGACGCTAAGGGTCCGGCGGGTGTTCAGGCTGTCGATGGACGCCATTTTGGGGGAGTACCTTTCCTGTTCAAAGCCGCCCGAAAACCGCTTCCGGGATCGCGCGCCAGCGGCTTGGGACACACAGGGTCCCAACCGGCGCCGCGTACGCTCCCACGCTTGCGCGGGAGGTCGGCTGGTCGCTGCATACTCCGGGCCGTGGCAAACGTCCATGCGCCCGCCAAGGGGAATCGTAGTAGCCGCCTCGCTGGTCCCGGGATGCGGTCTGGGCGCTGGACATGATCATTGCTGTCGAGGGACGGAGCCTGGCCATCCGCCGGGGCGAAAGGCTGTTGTTCTCGGGCCTGGACTTTGACCTTGAGGCCGGATCCGCCCTGGCCCTGACCGGCGCCAACGGATCCGGAAAGACCAGCCTTCTGCGGGCCATAGCCGGCCTGATTCGGCCGGAATCCGGGGAGGTCTTCTTCAGGGGGGCCGCAGATGCCGGCGTGGCGCGGGCAGAACAGATTCACCTGCTGGGTCATGCGGACGGGCTGAAGGGCGCGCGGACCGCCCGGGACGAACTGGTCTTTCAGGCCGCCTGGCTTGGCGGCGGCGAAGCGGATCGGCTGGACCGGGCCATCGAGCGCCTCGCCCTGGCTCCCCTGCTCTCTCTGGAAGTGCGTCGGCTGTCGGCCGGGCAACGGCGGCGCCTGGCCCTGGCCCGCCTGATCACCGCCCCCCGGTCGCTCTGGCTGCTGGACGAGCCCATGGCGCCCCTGGACACGGCCCGGCGGGAGCTGCTGGCAGGGCTGATGCAGGATCACCTGGACGGAGGCGGCCTGATCATCGCCGCCGTCCATGACCCCCTGCCCATCGCCGCCCAGGGCCTGGAGGTCGGGACATGAGCGCCGCCATGGTGCTGCTCAGGCGGGAGCTGGGCCTGGCCTGGGGGCGGGGTGGCGGACCCTTGCCGGCCCTGGCCTTCTATGCGGCCATCACCCTGTTGCTGCCCCTGGCGGCCGGTTCGGACACCGACCGGCTGGCCCCGGTTGCCGTCGGGGTGGCCTGGATGGTCCTGGCCCTGGCTTGCCTTCTTTCGCTCGATCGCCTGTTCGAGCGGGACTATGAGGACGGGGGCCTGGACCTGCTGATGACCGGTCCCCTGCCGCTGGAGCTGGTCTGCGCCATCAAATGCCTGGCCCAGTGGCTGGCGGGCGGCGCTCCCCTGGCCCTGGCTGCGCCGGTGGCTGCGGTGCTTCTGGGGGCGGACATCGCTCTGGCGCCCTTGATCCTGGCCTGCGCCCTGGTGGGCGCCCTCGCCTTCGCCTTCATCGGCGGAATCGGGGCGGCCCTGGCCCTGGGCGCGCGTCGGGGCGGCCTTTTGGTGGCGGCGATCGTCCTGCCGCTGTTCTGTCCGCCCGTGATCTTTGGCGGAGCGGCCCTCTATGCCGCCGCCCTGGGATCAGGCGGCGTCTCCGGCCTGATGCTGCTCAGCGGCTGGACCCTGGCGGCAGTGGCCCTTTCGCCCCTGGCCATGGCGGCGGCCTGTCGCAACGCCCTGTCCTGAGAAACCCCGCAGGCATGGGCCCGGCAGGTTTTCAAAGGGGTCCTTGCAACCATTCTGCAACAATCGGGTGCGTTCCTGACATCGACCGGCCACATCCGCGGGTGATTGTGAGCTCATCAAGAATGGGGAGTGACCAAACCATGACACTGTTTACACGCCACGCTGGCGCTCTGGCCTCCGCCGCCTTCGTCCTGACCGCAGCGGGCAGCACTCTGGCGGCTGAGCCCGCCAAGCCTGAACAGAAGATCGAACGTCGCATCGTGATGCGGATGGGACCCGGTGAAGGGGGCGGCATGGGCCATGGCCCCATGGGCGCCATGCAGGATCCTGCCGCGCGGGCCCAGAAGCTCCGCGATGTCCTCCAGCTGCGCCCGGACCAGGAGCCGGCGCTCAAGGCCCTGATCGAGGCCGGACATCACAGCCAGATGGGGGGACCTGGTCACGGCGCCATGGCCGAGCATGAGCATGGCGCCATGGCCAAGCATGAGCATGGCGCCATGGCCAAGCCCCTGACGACTCCCGAGCGGCTGGATCGGCGTCTGGAGATGATGGCCAAACACCAGGCCCTTTTCAAGAAACGCGCCGAGGCCATCAAGGCCTTCTACGCCGTGTTGAGCCCGTCCCAGAAGAAGGCGTTCGACGTCCTGCATCCGGGTCCTGGCCCAGGTCCGGGCATGCGAATCATGCGGCGCATGCATGGCGGCCCCATGGGTGGGCCCATGGGTGGGCCGGGCGCCGCGCCATCGGGGGCGGCCGACCCCCATGCCGGTCATGGCGGCATGGCGATGATCGAGGACGAGGCCGAACTCGAGTTCCTGATCGGCCAACTCGATATCATGGACGGCCTGTCGCAAGACGAGCTCCAGCCCTGAGCGGAACCGGGGCGTCAGTGACGCCCCGGACGAAACGCCATCTTGCCCGCCGTCTCCGACGCCTCTAGATGGCGGGCATGGTCTCTTTCCTGACCAATCCACGGGCCTTCATGGTCTTTTCCCGGATCGCCGCCCCAGTGCTGGGGGCCGCGACCGCCGGCGCCCTGTTGATCGGGCTCTGGCTGGGATTTGCCGCTCCGGAAGACTACCAGCAGGGCGATTCCATCCGGATCCTGTTCATTCATGTGCCGGCCGCCTGGGTCGCCATGTTTTCCTATCTTTGCCTCGGCGTGGCCAGCCTGCTCAGCCTGGTGTTTCGTCACGCCCTGGCCGACGCTGCGGCCCGGGCCTGTGCGCCTCTGGGCGCGGCCTTTACCGCCCTGGCCCTGGTCACGGGCTCCTTCTGGGGGCGGCCGACCTGGGGCACCTGGTGGGAGTGGGATGGCCGGATGACCTCGGTGCTGATCCTCTTGCTGCTCTGGATCGCTTATATCGCCCTGCGCTCGGCTATTGATGACGAGGCCCGGGCGGCCCGGGCCGGGGCGATCCTGGCCCTGGTCGGATTGGTCAATCTGCCGGTCATCCATTTTTCGGTCTATTGGTGGAACAGCCTGCATCAGGGCTCCTCGACCTTCCGGGCCGAGGCCGGCGATCGCCTGCCGGACGTCTATCTGACCCCGCTCCTTCTGATGAGTCTGGCCTATATGGGTCTGTTCGGGGCCTTGTGGCTGGTGCGGATCCGCACCGAGGTGCGGCGGCGGCGAATCCGGGTCCTGACCCTGCGCGCAGCGGAGGGCTGAAACCATGCTGGATCTCGATGCTGGAACCTATGCCGCCTTTGTCTGGCCGGCCTTCGCCATTTCAGCCGGGGTGCTGATCTGGATGGTGGCGGATAGCCTTGCCTCCGCGGCCCGGGCCCGGGCCGAGCTCAAGCGGTTGGGCGAAGAGGGAGACGCCGGGTGAAGCGGCTGGTCGCCCTCCTGCCCCTTGGGGTTCTGATCCTGCTGGCCGTCCTGTTTGCCGGCTATGCCCTCAAGCGCGATCCCAATGTCCAGCCCAGGGCCCTGGTCGGCAAGCCGGTCCCGGCCGTCAGTCTGCCGGTCCTGGAGACCGGCCGTCCCGAGCCGGTCCTTCAGTCCGGCGCCGAGGCTCCCTATCTGGTCAATTTCTTCGCCAGCTGGTGCGCACCCTGCGAGGTCGAGCATCCCGTGTTGATGGATCTCAAGGCCCGAGGCGTGGCTATCATCGGTATTGGCTACAAGGACGCTCCGGCCAATACAGAGGCTTTCCTTGGGCGGCTGGGCGATCCTTTTTCCCAAAGACTGGTGGATCGGGACGGTCGGGCCGGGCTGGAGTTTGGCGTCACGGGCGTTCCCGAAACCTATCTGGTCGGCGCGAACGGGGTGATCCTGGCCAAACATACCGGACCCCTGACAGCGGACTCCGCGCAGGACCTGCTGAGCAAGGCCCGTTAAGACAGGATTAACCATAAAATCCGACTCTGGATCGACCCCTCCAGACTTCGGTGACTGTCCTGTCCGATATCCGTCCCACGGCCCGGCCGATTGCGCCTCTGGTTCAAGCTGCGCCCCGCAGCGCGGCCCAGAGGGCGTTTTTCGATGCGGCCCTTGGCAGGGCGACCGGCGATTCTTCGCCCGTTCAGGCGGCGCCTGTCCAGACCGCGCCAGCACGTCCCGAGGCGCAGCCGTCGCTCCGGACTGCGGCCGCCCAGACGCCTTCCCAGACCGCTTCCCTGCAGGCGGCCCTGCGCAACCTCGCGGCCTTCACCCCGGCTCCGGCCCCGGAACCCGCCGCCGAGACGCCGCGCAGGATCCTGCGGCCGGGTTCGCTGGTGGATATCAAGGTCTGACGCCAGCCGCTTCGCTGCCGAATCAGCCCGGAGGTCTTTGACCAGTATTTTCAGTATTGCGGGAACGGTTCCCGGGTCTTGATTTCCCCATCCCGCTTGTCAAACATAGTTGCCTTCGGGCATGCGTGTCAAAGTCCGCAACCTGACGGTCGGCTGGCCATCAGCCCGTCCGATCAGGCCGCCATGGACGACGGCACGGTCTTGCCCAGGATCATGTCGCTGGCCTTTTCGGCGATCATGATGGTCGGGGCGTTGGTGTTGCCACTGACCAGCCGGGGCATGATGGAGGCGTCCACAACCCTCAGGCCTTCCACGCCATGGACCCGCAGCTGGGCGTCGACCACGGCCCGGGGTCCGGTTCCCATCTGGCAGGTGCCGACCGGGTGATAGATGGTCGTGCCGGCGGCCCGCGCATATTCCAGCAGCATCTCGTCGCTCTGGAAGTCCGGGCCGGGCATCATCTCGTGGTCGATAAAGGGAGCCAGGGCGGGCTGGGCAGCAATCTGGCGGCCGATCTTCAGGGAGGCCACGGCCACCTCCTGGTCGAGGCTGTCAGCCAGATAGTTGGCGAAGATGGCGGGATAGACCGAAGGGTCCGCTGACTTGATGCGGATATGTCCCCGGCTTTCCGGCCGCAACTGGCAGGGGGCTATGGTCAGGCCAGGTTGGCCCTCCAGCTCCATCTTCTGCTCGTTGGTCAGCTTCTCGACATTCATGGTGGCCGGCAGGATATGGTACTGGATATCGGGGTGGGCCAGGTCGGGCCGGGACTTGCAGAAGACCGCGATATGGGCCGCTGACAGGGTCAGAAGGCCCTTTCGCTGGAACAGGAACTTCATCGCCTCGCCGATGAAGCGTGGTCCACGGGTCAGCTCATTGACAGAGATGACATCGGATTTGAGCCGGTACTGCTGGCTCATGACATAGTGGTCCTGCAGGTTCTCGCCCACCCCAGGCAGGTCTGCGACCACCTCTACGCCATGCTGGCGGAGCAGATCGCCCGGACCGACACCTGACAGCTGCAGAAGCTGCGGCGAATTGACAGCGCCGCCGGACAGGATGACTTCCTTCGCCGCCCTGGCCGTACGCTTCACGCCATTCTGGACGAAGGCCACGCCCACGGCGCGCTTGCCCTCGAACAGGACCTTCGACGCCAGAGCCCGGGTCTCGACCCGCAGGTTCGCCCGGCCCATGACCGGGTGCAGATAGGCGACCGCCGCCGAGCAGCGCTGGCCGTTCTTCACGGTCAGCTGGTAGTAGCTGACCCCTTCCTGGTCGCCACCGTTGAGATCGGCCCGGCGCGGAATCCCGGCCTGTTCACAGGCATCGACCACGGCGTCGGACACCGGATGGGTCGTGGTGACGTCCGAGACGTTCAGCGGCCCGCCCTTGCCATGCTGCGGGGCGCCTTCACCGGTCACCGCGTCCCGTTCCTGGTTCTGGCTGCGCAGGAAATAGGGCAGGACATCGTCCCAGCTCCAGCCCTCGCATCCCAGTTGGCGCCAGTTGTCGTAGTCGGCGTCCTGGCCGCGGATATAGAGCAGGCCGTTGATCGATGAGGAGCCGCCCAGCACCTTGCCGCGCGGCCAGACATGACTGCGGCCGCCGGTAGTGGGGTCCGGCTCGGTCTCGTAGAGCCAGTTGACCTTGGGATCCTTCAGGGTCTGGCTGTAGCCGACCGGGATATGGATCATCATGTTGGACAGGAACTGCGAAGGGTTCTTCGTCGGCCGATCATCACCGCCCGCTTCCAGCAGCAGGACCCGGGTCTTGCCATCGGCGGTCAGGCGGTTGGCCAGAACGCATCCGGCGCTGCCGGCCCCCACGATGATGTAGTCGACCTCGATGCTGTCGCTCATTGTCCCGCTCCCCATAGGGTCTTGATTGAATCGCCGGATCCTGGGACCCGCCCCGGATCCTCCGGGATTGTTGAGATTTCGGTTACGCTGAGAAGGCGGCGGCGTCTAGGCCGGGATGGTCGCAGGCGCCCCCTGGTGAGCGGCCCGGACAATCAGCCGCTGCGCGTCTGATTGCGCCCTCTTGCCGGGACGGCGACCTTGAGCGGCGCTGCCGCTAGAGCATGTTCCGATAAGTGTGAAGAGGCTATCGGATCGAAACAGGCTCTAGGTCTCGAACGCCAGGGAGACGATGTCGCCGTCCGGGGAGAGGGCGGCGCGTTTCATGCCGGCGGAGACGTAGGGCATGGCCACGGCTCCATCGGCTCCTATGGCGATCAGCCCGCCGTCGCCCCCGAGCTTGCGTATCTGGTCCAGCACGGCGTCGGCGGCTTCCGCAAGGGACTGGCCGCCAAACCGCATGCGGTGGGCCAGTTGGGCGGCGGCGGCGACCCGGATGAAATACTCGCCCTGTCCGGTGCAGGAGACCGCCGCGACCTGGTCGGCCCAGCATCCGGCGCCGATCAGGGGGCTGTCGCCGACCCGACCGGGCAGCTTGCCAAACACCCCGCCGGTAGAGGTGGCGGCCGCCAGCCGGCCCTGATCGTCCCTCACGACACAGCCCACCGTGCCATGATGGAGGGCGCCGGGCGGATGGTTGGACTCGAAGGTTCCGGCCCGGGTGAACCAGTCTGCAGGATGAGCCACCTGCGCCAGGCCCTGTAACCGGCCAAAGGCGGCAGCCCCGGCGCCGGCCAGCATGACATGGGGGGTCTGGTCCATGACCGCCCGGGCCACATCCACGGGACTCTGGAAGCCTTCCAGGGCCGCCACGGAGCCGGCCAGGCCTGTGGCCCCGTCCATCAGGGCGGCGTCCAGCTCATAGGCGCCGGCGAGGTTGGGCGAGGCGCCGCGTCCGGCGACATAGAGGCCTGACGACTCCAGGGCCCGGGTGGTCTCGACCACCACCTCAAGGGCGGCGGCGCCGGCCTTCAGACGGTCGCGTCCAGCCTCGACCAGGCCGCGCATATGGGCGATCTCGCGACTGTAGTCGCGGCCGGGCCGGGCGCCGGCGCCGCCATGCAGAACCAGACTCAAACATTTGTTCGCCAACTTCGGTCTCCCGGCCTATGAACGCTGCAACAGCGGCGATAGCCTCGCTGGACTTAACAGAAAAACGGGAGACTTGGCATGAAGGCGGTGCTCAGCAAGGTGGTTGGCGGACCCGAAACCCTGGTTGTGGAGGATGTCCCCAGCCCGGTTGCCGGTCCCGGCCAGGTGGTGCTGTCGATCAAGGCCTGCGGGGTCAACTACCCGGACGTGCTGATCATCCAGGACATGTACCAGTTCAAGCCGGCCCGGCCCTTTTCGCCTGGCGGCGAGGTTTCCGGGGTCATCAAAGAAGTCGGCGAGGGCGTCACGGCGGTGAAGCCGGGCGACCGGGTTCTGGCCAGCACCGGCAATGGCGGCATGGCCGAGGAGATCCTGATTGATCCGTCCCGCCTGACCCCGATCCCCGACTCCATGCCCTATGACGAGGCTGCGGCCTTCATGATGACCTATGGCACCAGCTGGTACGCCCTCAAGGATCGCGGCCATCTGAAGGCCGGGGAAACCCTGCTGGTCCTCGGCGCCGCGGGCGGCGTCGGCCTGGCGGCGGTGGAACTGGGCAAGGCCATGGGCGCTCGGGTGATTGCGGCCGCCTCCTCGCAGGAAAAGGTCGACCTGGCCATCGCCCATGGCGCAGACGCCGGGGTTGTCTATCCGGTCGGCCCCTTCGACAAGGACGGGACCAAGGCCCTGGCCCAGCTGTTCAAGGACGCCTGCGGCCCCAAGGGCTGGGACGTGGCCTATGACGCCGTCGGCGGCGACTATGCCGAGGCCACCATCCGCGCCAGCGGCTGGGGCGGCCGGTTCCTGGTGATCGGCTTCCCGGCCGGCATTCCCAAGGTGCCGCTGAACCTGACCCTGCTGAAATCCTGCGACATCGTCGGGGTCTTCTGGGGCGCAGCCGTGGCCCGCGATCCGGCGGCGCACCAGGAAAATGTCCGCCAGCTGATGACCATGTACAGCGAGGGCAAGATCCGCCCCCATGTGTCGGAAACCTTCAGCCTGGACCGGGCGGGCGAAGCCATTGCCCACCTGGCGGCTCGCAAGGCCATGGGCAAGGTCGTGGTCGTCACCGAATAGCAGGGGCTGACAGGGGGCAGGCTGACTGACGGCTGATCCGGGCGAGCCCCGGGGCAGGGCCACCCGGTCGGCCGGCCCCGGTTCCGCACAAGACAGAAATCATCAGGGAAAAACGTCATGGCCGGCAGGCTTGAAGGTAAAATTGCACTGATCACCGGCGCCGCTTCGGGTATCGGCCTTGGCGCCGTCGAACTGTTTGTCGCCGAGGGCGCCTGCGTGGTCGCCGCCGACATGCAGGATGAAAAGGGCGCCATGCTGGAGCGGCGCTTCCCGGACCGGGTGCGCTACATACACTGCAATGTGACCCAGGAGGCCGATATCGCCCGGGCCGTGGCCCTGGCTGACAGCCAGTTCGGCGGCCTGGACATCCTGTTCAACAATGCCGGCCACGGCGGCAGCACCACCGGCGTTGCCGACATGGATGCTGACGGCTGGGACGCCACCTTCGCCCTGCTGGTCAAGGGCCCGGCCATGGGCATGAAACATGCCGTGCCCCTGATGCTGAAGCGCGGCGGCGGCAGCATCATCAACACCGCCTCCATTGCCGGGTTGCAGGCCGGCTTCGGACCTCTGGCCTATTCCTCGGCCAAATGCGCGGTCATTCACATGAGCCGCTGCGCCGCCGCCGAGTTGAGCCCCCAGAGGATCCGCGTCAACGCCATCTGCCCTGGCCTGATCGCCACCTCGATCTTCGGCGCCAGCATGGGCCTTTCCCGCGAGGTGGCTGACCAGATGGCCGCCCGGGTCGCGGAGATGGGCGGCAAGGTCCAGCCGATTCCCAAGGCCGGCGCGCCCGACGACATCGCCCGGGCGGCCCTCTATCTGGCCAGCGACGACAGCGTCTTCGTGACAGGCACCCATATCGTCGTGGATGGCGGCATCACTATCGGCGGCCGCAGCAGCTGGGACCCCACGGCCGGCTCGCCCTTTCTGGAAGCGCTCGGAATCTCGGCGGAACAGGCCGCGGAGATGCGCGCCGCCATGGCCGCCGCCAAGGCCGGATGAGCAGGCTGGGCCCGACCGGCCAGGACCGGGCCTGACCATGCCGGAGGAGCTTCCCCCCACCGGTGTTTCCAGGGCCGGTGGTGCGGCGACCGCTGCAGCCGTGGCGTCGCGACCCCGTCTGCCGCCCAATATCGAGGGCGCCCTGTGGATGCTGGCCTCGGCGCTGGGCTTCACGGTCATGACCAGCCTGATCAAGCTGCTGGGCGATGACTATCCGGCGGCTCTGCAGACCTTCTACCGCTCGGCGGCGGGCCTTATTGTCCTGCTGCCCCTGGTCGCCCGGGACTGGCGCGGGGCCTTCCGCACGACCCGGCCTGGCATCCTTCTGTTCCGCTCGGGTGTCGGCACGCTTGCGATGATCTTCAGCTTCTATGCCTTCCAGAAACTGCCCCTGGCCGAGGCCAACGCCCTGTCCTTCACCCGCACCCTCTGGCTGGTGCCTCTGGCCTTCTTCATCCTGCGCGAACCGCTGGGACCCTGGAGGATCGGCGCGGCGGTCCTGGGGTTTGCCGGGGTGCTGGTCATGCTGTCGCCCGGCTTCACGGGCAGCGGGCACCCCTTCGGCCTGGCGCAGTTGGCGGCCCTGGCCTCTGCCGCCATGTTCGCCATGACGATCACCGGGATGAAGGTCATGACCCGCGACCACAGCCCCCTGACCCTGCTGGTCTATTCCGCCGTCCTGGGTGTGGCCTTCGCCGTGCCGCCCGCCCTGTTCGTCTGGCGCTGGCCCAGCCTGCCGGACCTGGGTCTGCTGACCGCCATGGGGGTGATGGGGACGATCACCCAAGGCTGCTACATCAAGGGCATGCAGATCGGCGACGCCGGCGCCATGGCCCCCATCGACTATACCCGGCTGGTTTTCACCGCCCTGGTCGGTTTCGCGGTCTTCCACGAGATTCCCGGCTGGACCACGATTGTCGGGGCCGTGATCGTGGTGGTCTCGACCCTGATCATCACCCTCCGGGAACAGCAGCAGGCGCGGGCGGCCCGGCGGGCAGTGTCGGACTGACCTACCCCTCGTCGCCCGCAAGGAACCTGCGGGCCGCCGACCGGTGACGGTCCTTGACGTTCTTGCCGACCACAGCCAGCAGCGCGGCGATGACGGCCGCGTCATCCGTAAAGCCGACCCCGGCCAGGACGTCAGGAATGACGTCGGTCGGCAGGATGAAATAGGCCAGGGCGGCGAGGATCAGGCCCTTGGCCGCCATGGGGGTTTCCGGGTCCCGGGCGCACCACCAGACCGACAGGACATCGTCCAGGAAGGGCACCTTGGACGCCACCTGCCGGACCTTGGGCCAGAAGCCCTCCGCCACCTTGACCTCATTCACCCGGATCACCTCGGGACTGAGGGTCCGGGAGGGATCAAGAACCTCTTTCGGACTGACGTCAGACGGGTTGACGTCGGGTGACGGCTTGGCTTTCGCGCTCACGAGGCTAAACCCCTTTCCACAAACTTCTGTTCAACACGATCAGACTGGGAGACGTCCATGAAACTCGATAGTTCCGTCGCCGCCGTTGTCACGGGCGGCGCCTCAGGCCTCGGTGAAGCCACCGTCCGCGCTCTTGTCGCCCAGGGCGTCAAGGTCGCAATTTTCGACCTCGACCGCCAGCAGGAACGCGGCGAAGCCCTCGAAAAGGAATTGGGGGTCACCTTCTGCGCTGTCAATGTCACCAGCGACGCCGAAGTCGACGCCGGCTTTGAAAAGGCCCGGGCCGCCAACGGCCAGGAGCGGATCCTGGTCAACTGCGCCGGCACCGGCAACGCCGCCAAGACGGCCAGCCGCGACAAGGCCACCGGCGCCATCAAGCACTTCCCGCTGGCCCATTTCGACATGATCATCCAGATCAACCTGGTCGGCACCTTCCGATGCATCGCCAAGTCGGCGGCAGGCATGCTGACCCTGGAGCCGCTGGAAGACGGCGAGCGCGGCGCCATCGTCAACACCGCCTCCGTGGCGGCCGAGGACGGCCAGATGGGCCAGGCGGCCTACAGCGCTTCCAAGGGCGGCGTTGTCGGCATGACCCTGCCGATCGCCCGTGACCTGATGGGTGAAGGGATCCGCGTCAACACCATCCTGCCGGGCATCTTCAACACTCCGCTGATGAACGCCGCGCCGGAAGCCGTGAAGGCCGCCCTGGCTGCTTCGGTGCCCTTCCCCAAGCGCCTGGGTCTGGCCGACGAATACGCCCAGCTGGCCCTGACCATGATCACCAACGGCTACTTCAACGGCGAAGACGTCCGTCTCGACGGCGCCATCCGCATGTCCCCGCGCTAAGCCAGGGACCGATACAGGACAGCACCCTGCCTGCAGGGGGAGGGGGCTGTCCCCTGGAGCATGGTCCGACAGGCGTGAAGCGGCCATCGGATCGAGCCAGGCCTTAACATATTGAACCAGAGACTGTTTTTCCGTCATGATCGGTTCGATCATGACGGAAGAAACCGGCAGGGGGGCGGCGGCGAAGTCCATTCGCGGCCGCCCTTCTGCGTTCAGCCGGATTGCGCCGGACCAGGCCAGGCCCGTCACCAGAATGGCCTATCCCATCGGACGATGCGGCCCCGGGCAGTGTTGTCACTATGGCCTTGTGACGCCGCCCTGGCGTCGGGAGGCAAGAAAATGACAATCAGCAAATTCCTGGTCCGGCTCGCGGTGCTGGGACTGGCCTTCAGCCCCCTTGCGGCTCCGGCCGCCCTGGCGGATGTGGTCGTGGGCCAGGCTCGACGAGGCTGCGCCGACAACGGGCAACCCGGACTGATCGGTTTTGTGGTCGATGAGCCCGCACCGGTTCCTGGCGGCCGGGCCAGCGATGTGCGGTTCCGCGCCAATTTCAATCGGGTGGTCGCCCGGGGCGAGGGGGTCTGCCTCAAACTGACCCTGGGCGGCAGGGGCCTGCGCGCCCTGGTCAACGGTGGCGGGGGCGTGATGTCGGTCAACGGGGTCCAGACCATCGCCCTGGCAGTCTCTGGAGACGGGACCGACGCCATCGCGTTTTCGTTGGGAAGATCGACCCGAACATCGGGTATAGCCATGCCGTCATTCTATGCGATCGGGACGACCCTGATGACGGCTGCTGGCGTCGGCACCTTGACGGTCGAGCAGATCAACGCCGATGGCGGCGTACTGGGCCTGGCTCAAAACGTCCAGGTGCAGGTTGCGGCCACGCCCCGCCCCATGATGCAGATCTCGCGTCCGGTCCTGCTCCGGGGGCAGGTCGGAGAAGGCACGATCTATTTTGAGAACTTCCAGCTGGCGCGAGATCTGACCATCCAGACCCTTGTGTCTGATACGACCTTCTCTCAGGCCCTGGCCTATCGGCCTGTCGCAGGGGGCGCCTATGCAGGGCAGTACATGTACCGGGTCGCTGACGGTTCCCAGGTCGACGGCCGCTTCTACTACAAGGCCATCTCAAACCCTGCCCAGAGGCAGATCGTTTCCTTCCGGTTCAATGATGTCTTCACCCTGCCCGCGCCCCAGGTGACGGTGAATCCAGTCCCCAACTGCGGGTCCAAGCCCCAGATTTTCCAGCTTCAGCCGGATGGTAGCCGGGTCGCGGACTGCATCAAGGTGCAGATTCGGCCTCTGCCGCTGATCAACTGACGCTCTCCGGCCTCACCGGGTCTCGGGACGAACGATTCCGGGACCCAGATTGGTCACCACCTCGCGGGCGTTAAACGACCGCTCAGGCCCGGCAGGGGAAGCCCCCCGATAGAGGACGATTTCCGCCATGGCCTCATAGCGGGTCACTGTGCGGGTATCGAGGTCGTCGGCCCAGAACCGGTCGCTATACCAGGGGTCCCAACTGCGCCATCCGTAACGGGGTCCGAAATAGCGCCAGGACGGCCGCCAGTAGCCATAGGCGAAGCCCGGGCCGAACCTGCCGGGCCCTGGCTCCAGATAGGTCCTGCTGTCCTTGCTGACCTCGCGGTCGGCCATGATGAAGCCGTCATAACCTTCCGCAAGGGTCAGTTCCGCCGCCCGGTAGAGCAGATAACGCTCTACCGTGTCCTTCGAGGTCAGGCTGTTGCCGGCGAAGGTGACCTTGAACCGGTCGGCGGTGATCTTCTGGTCGCCATAGCCGCCCGAGACGGCCTGGCCCTTGACATTGGGCTGATACGGCGTGGCGGTGGCGCAGGCAGACAGGCTGGCCCCGGCGAGGACAAGGGCGCCGAGGAGCGCCGCAGTTTTGATCGGTTTCATCATGGGTCTCTCAAGCTCCGGACCGTGCCCGCCGTCCGCCAGACTGGCCCCTTGCCGCCCGGGCGGCAAGAACTCAGCCATGGGAAACCACCAGGATTGCCGCAAGGATCAGCAGGCCGCCGACTCCGTAGCGAAACCCCTTGCGAAAGGCCGGCCGGGTCATGCGGCTGGCCAGGGCCGCGCCGCCCAGGCCGTAACTGGTCATGGTGATGATATCCATGCCTATGGTGGCCAGGGCGCTAAAGGCCAGCTGCGGCGGCAGGGCCAGTTTCGGGTCGAGGAATGGCGGCAGGACGGCGGTGAAG
The DNA here is from genome assembly GCA_029866155.1 of Caulobacter sp. Taxonomy (GTDB): domain Bacteria; phylum Pseudomonadota; class Alphaproteobacteria; order Caulobacterales; family Caulobacteraceae; genus Caulobacter. Next base: position 49,912 of record JARWZW010000056.1, read on the forward strand.
AACAGCAGCGCCTTGGGATTGGCCAGCTGGACTGCAAATCCGTCGCGAAAGGCCGAGCGCTGGTTATGGGTCTCCGGCGCCTCCGCGTCAGGATCATTGCGCCAGCCCGACCGGATGGACGAAAACCCCAGCCAGGCAAGATAGAGAGCCCCGCCAATGGCCAGCAGGTGGAAGATCTGAGGGAAGGCGGTGACCAGGGCGCCGAGACCGAGGGCTGCGCCGCCAAACCAGACCAGGGTGGCGCAGTTCATGCCAAGGACGCCCAGAAGGACGGCGCGCTTGCCCCGGCGCATGCCGGTGGCGATGGCGAACAGGTTGGCCGGGCCGGGGGTCATGGCCATCACCGCCATGGTGGCCAGGAAGGTTCCATACAGGGCGGGATTGACGGGCAGGGTCACGCTGGTTCTACAGCCCCAGCCGCCGGGCGCGGCCGGCGATGGTCAGGGCCAGCCGCTCGGCGATCAGCCGGTCCGGCGATCCGGTCTGTTTGCAGGCCCGGTCAGCAGCCAGGATGTCCGGCTGCAGGGCGTCGATCTGGTCCAGGGTCCAGGCCCTGGCCTGACGCATGAACTCCCGCTCGTTTTTCCAGAAGACCCCGGACGCCTTGGCGGCCTCGGCCAGTCCCGCCCCGCTGGCCTGCAGGGTCAGGGCCTTGCGCAGCCTGGCCAGATGCATCCCCATGGCCCGGACGGCCGGCGGGCCCGATTCGCCCTCGGCCGCCGCTCTGGCCAGACCCGCCTGCGCCGCGCCCAGCCGACCGCCAAAGGCGTCATTGGCGGCGTCGGACAGGGAGGCTTCAGGCTCGACCCCGAGAAAATTCTGCAGTTCGGCGGCCGTGGCCACCCTGCCGCTGCCCGGGCCGATCCATAGGATCAGCCGCTCGATCTCCTGCCGCGCCACGCCCCGCTCCTTGGGCAGGCGGGCCGTGAAGACATCCAGGCCGGCCGCGTCCAGCCCGACCTTGTCTGCGGCCAGCGCCTCGCGGGTCATCCGGGCGATATCGCCCTGTTCATCCTCGTAGCAGGGCACAACGGCGCAGCCGGCAGCCTTTTCTCCGGCCTTGCGCAGGGACGAGTCCCGGCCAAGAGCCCCGGCCTCGATCAGGAAGAAGGCGTCGGGATTGAGCTTTCCCTCGGCATGCTGGACAAGGGCCTCCGCGGCGGTCTTGTCGGGCGCCGCCCGCTCGCCGGTCAGTCGCAGCCGCACCAGCCGCCGCCCCCCCATCATGGACAGGGCGGTGAGTTCCTCTTCCAGCCGGCCGGGCTGGTCGAGATCGGTCTCGGTCAGCATGGCGACGTTGAAGGGATCATTGAGGTCGGGCGTGATGACCCGCGCCAGGATGTCGGCCCTTTCCCGGACACCGCCCCGGTCCTTGCCATGCAGCAAAACGGCCCGCAGCCCGGCCGGGGGGCTCTTCAGCAGGCGTTCGACCTCGGGGCGCTTGGAGACGATCATCTGGAGCCCAGTCTAGGATGTGTCGGCCTTGCTGGCCAAGGCGCCTGGGTCACTGGGAGGCGGAACCGGGGCCGAATATCCCAGATAGGCCCGGCCTAGCCGCACCAGTTCGTCCTCGAAGACCTGGCTGGCTAGAAACGGTGCATTCTCCATGACGGCGGCCCGCATCGCCCCGTGTACGGCCCGGGACAGGACAAAGGCCTGGATATCCGTCAGCCGATCCCCGGCGGAGGTCGGCGGAAGGTCGAGGGGTTCGAAGCCGGACGCCAGGGCCTCGGGATCGCTTTCGTCCAGCAGCACCTTGACCGCCGCCCGTCGCGCCCTCCCACGTCCCTCGAAGGCCCCCAGAAATGCGCGGATGGCGGCCCTGTCCCGCGCCAGGCCAGGTGATGGGTTCCCGAGGGCTTGCGCCACTTCGAGATCGACCCTGGCCTTCTCGTTCCGCGCCAGGGCCAGCAGGATCGCCCGCTTGTCGGGAAAGTAGCGGTACAGGGCGCCGATACTGACCCCTGCCCTGGCCGCGATGGCATTGGTGTTGAACCCGGTCTCGCCGTCGGACTCCAGAATCTGAGTTGCCGCCTCGAGAATGGCCTCGACGGAAAAGCGTGATCGATCCTGCCGGGGTGTCGCACGCAGGCCGGCCGGGGGTTTTCGGGTCATGGGCGGGCCGGTTCCTGAAGCGGTCCAGACGCGAGTACCAGAATACGAGTATTTTTCACATTCTGACGACCTGTTTCACGGGAGCTGGTTGTGACCTGGGCCACCCAACGCCTCGACGCCCTGGTGGCCGGAGCGGCCTCGCCGCCGCCGGTCGTGGGCCAGCTCAAGCTGGGGCTTCTGGACAGCTGGGGGCCGGGCTGGATCCGAAAGACCTGGACTCCGTCTCCGGGCCTGGAGAACGGGGACGGAACCCTGTTCGGTGGCTATCTGGCCGCCCTGGCCGACCAGAGTCTGGCCTTTGCCGCCATGACCGTCATTGATGGCGCCTCAGGGTTTCGAACCCTGAACCTGCAGATCAATTTCATCCGGGTCAGCCGGGTCGTCGTCCTGGGCATTGAGGCCCGGGTCATCGCCCAGACCCGGCAGGTCATCACGGTGCGGGCGACCTTTCACGGACCGGAAGACCGGCTGGTCGCCGAGGCCACGGCGCAGCAGTTTCTGCAGCCGCTGTCCGGGTGATCAGCCCTGTTTCAGCATCCAGACCGCCAGATCGACCTGGATCTTGCGGGCCAGTTCATCGGCGACCTTCTGTTCGGCGTCCTGCTGGGCGGCAATGGCGGCATAGGGCTGGTCAGCCCGGTCGAAGGTGACTTCAGAGCGGCTGGTCCCCTTGATGGCGACCGCGCCGTCCGCCCGCGAGGTCAGGGTCCAGTCGGCGGTCACCACATATTCATAGCGGCTGGCGACGCCGTCCGGCCGACGGCCCCGGGCGATGCGGCTTTCCTTCAGCGCCACCTCCAGCCGCCAGCGCGCCGGGATGGCGGTGTCCCGGGCCAGGGCGTCATCGAGGGATTCCCGCAGAAGGGCGCCGGAGCGGCCTTCCGGCGCAATGGTCTCCACGGCCGACAGGCCCGGTGAAACGCCGGGGGCGGCATAGAGGGGGGTGAAGCCGCAGCCCCCCAGCAGCAACAGCCCCAGGGTGGCGACAAGCCCGGTTAAGGCGGAGCGGCCGGCGGGTCTGGTCATGATCAATTGGCCACGATGTTGATGATGCGGTCCTGGACGACGATCACCTTGCGAACGGTGAGGCCGGCAAGGTGGACCGAAACGCCGCTGTCCGCCAGAGCCAGGGCGCGAACCTGGGCCTCATCCGTCCCCTTGGCCACAGTGACCTCGCCCCGCCGCTTGCCATTGATCTGGACCGGCAGAACCACAGTGCTGTCAGTGGCCAGGGCCGGGTCGGCCTTGGGCCAGGGCGCATTGACCACCATGCCCTCGGCTCCAAGCCTCTGCCAACAGGCCTCGGCCAGGTGCGGGGTGAAGGGGGCGACCAGCCGCGCCAGCACTTCCAGGGCCTCGGTCCGGGCAGCCAGGACAGCGTCGGAGGCGCCGGCGGCCGGCGCCGCCCGCAGGATGTTGAGAAACTCGTACAGGCGCGCGACGCCGCTGTTGAAGCGGAAGTTCTCGATGGAGTCGGTGACCCAGCCGATCAGCTTGTGGGTCGCCCGTCGCAGTTCCAGGGCCTGGCCGTTGTCCGCGAGGGACAGGTCGGGGGCCTGGCCGCCGGCTTCCGGCTGGCTGTCGAACTCGGCCCAGACCCGGTGCACGAACCGGTTGGCGCCCTCGACCCCGCCCGTGGTCCATTGAACATCCCGCTCGGGCGGGCTGTCTGACATGACAAACAACCGGGCCGCGTCGACGCCATAGGCTTCGAAGATGTCTTCCGGAGCCACGACGTTTTTCTTGGACTTCGACATCTTCTCGATGTCGCCAAGGGTCAGGGCCTCGCCCGTCTGCTTCAGCCGGGCGATCCGCACCCCGCCCTCGGTCTCGAAGGCGACATCCGAAGGCTCGACCCAGTCACCATTCTGCCGACGATAGGTCTCATGGGTGACCATGCCTTGCGTGAACAGTCCGGCGAAGGGTTCCTCCGCCGACAGCATCCCTTCGTCCTTCAGGGCGCGGGTGATGAACCTGGCATAGAGCAGGTGCAGGATCGCATGCTCGATGCCGCCGATATACTGGTCCACCGGCAACCAGCGGTCAGCGGCGGCCTTGTTGATGGGCTCCTCCGCCGTCGGGTCGGCGAACCGGGCAAAGTACCAGCTGGAATCCATGAAGGTATCCAGGGTGTCGGTTTCGCGCTCTGCCTCGCCGCCACAGGTCGGGCAGGCGACAAGTCGCCAGGTTGGATGATGCAGCAGGGGGCTGCCCGGTCGGTCAAAGGTCACATCATCCGGCAGAACCACGGGCAGGCTGTCATCCGGCGCCGGGACCAGGCCACAGGACTTGCAGTGGATGACCGGGATAGGACAGCCCCAGTAGCGTTGCCGCGAAATGCCCCAGTCGCGCAGACGGTAGACAACCGCCCCCTGTCCCTGGGCCCCGGCCTCGATCTTCTCGATGGCGGCAGACTTGGCGTTCTCGACTGTCAGGCCGTCGAGGAATCCGGAATTGAAGATCCGGCCCGGTCCGACATAGGCTTCCGCTCCGACCTCGAAGCTGGCGGGATCGGCATCCGCAGGCAGGACCACCGGCCTGACCGGCAGGCCATATTTGCGGGCGAAGTCCAGATCGCGCTGGTCGTGGGCGGGACAGCCGAAAATGGCCCCTGTGCCATAGTCCATCAGCACGAAGTTGCCGATCCAGACCGGCAGCCGCCAGTCGGGGTCGAAGGGGTGGACCACCTGGATCCCGGTATCCAGACCCAGCTTCTCGGCGCCCTCGATCTCGGCTTCGCTGGTGCCCCCCCTCCGGCATTCAGCGACGAAGGCGGCGACCTTCGGGTCGGCTGCCGCCAGTTGTTCGGCCAGGGGATGATCCGGCGCAATCGCCAGGAAACTGGCTCCGAACAGCGTGTCCGGCCGAGTCGTATAGACCTCCAGCCCTTCGCCCTGGTCTTCCGGCGCGGCGCCCGCATAGTGAAAGGTCAGGCGCAGACCCCTGGACCGGCCGATCCAGTTTTCCTGCATCAGCCGCACCTTGTCTGGCCAGCGGTCCAGGGTGGTCAGACCCTCCAGCAGGGCGTCGGCATAGTCGGTGATTCGCAGGAACCACTGGGTCAGCTTGCGCTTCTCGACCGTTGCGCCGGAGCGCCAGCCCTTGCCGTCTATGACCTGCTCATTGGCCAGGACGGTCATATCGACCGGGTCCCAGTTGACCGTGGCTTCCTTGCGATAGACCAGGCCGCGCTGCAGCAGCTTCAGGAACCAGCGCTGCTGCTGGCCATAGTATTCGGGGTCGCAGGTGGCGAACTCCCGGGACCAGTCGATGGACAGGCCGAGCGCCTTGAGCTGCTCGCGCATGGCGGCGATATTGTCATAGGTCCAGGCCCTCGGGCTGACGCCGCGCTCCATGGCGGCGTTTTCCGCAGGAAGGCCAAATGCGTCCCAGCCCATGGGGTGGAGGACCGCAAACCCCTGCGCCCGCTTGTATCGCCCGACCACATCGCCCATGGCGTAGTTGCGCACATGGCCCATGTGGATGCGCCCCGACGGATAGGGGAACATTTCGAGCATGTAGTATTTGGGACGTCCGTCGTCGTCGTTGGACGTCCGGAACACATCCGCCTCTTCCCAGGCCTTGCGCCAGTGGGGTTCGACATCCTTGGGATTATAGCGAGCCATGCACCGGGTCATAAGGCCGGCTCGCCGCCTCGGCAATCGGCCGATGGCCGATCAGGTCCGGGCGACCGTCCTGAAAATCGGCAACAGAGGCCGCCAGGAGCTCGGATGATGGCCGGAAACCGAGCCCCGGGGGGCTCCGAACATGATCGGGACCGGGGATCGCCCGGTCCCGTCGGGAGGCTACTCTGTGACGTTTGCCAGGCGCAGCTTGCGGGCCCGGTCGAGGATGGTGTTCTCCATGTCTATCTCGGTCTGGGCTGAGGCGGGGGCGTCAACCCAGACGCCGTCGCTGGCGACCTGCTTGAACACCGCGACATTCAGTCCATCGGCCCGCAGACGTGTGTCCAGGATGTAGACCGTCACCTTGAACCGCTCATCCGGCTTGGCCGGGTCGGCATACCAGTCGGTGATTACCACGCCGCCATAGGGATCGGCCGATGCCAGAGGCATGAACTTGACCACATCAAGGGCGGCCCGCCAGAGATAGCTGTTCACGCCGATTTCGCTGGCCGCCTTCGCCTGGGGCTGGCCGCCGCCGAACAGTTTCAAACCGCCGCCGTCCTGGTTGGCCGCCATGGGTCCGGTCGTGCCACAGGCCGTAAGGCCGGCCGCCAGGACCGCCACCAGACCCAGTTTCATTGCCCCGCGCGCAATCCGCATGCTGTTTCGCTCCAACTCTGCTCCGCCCCGAGCCGCCGCTTCCGTCTACAGCATGCGGATCGTGGCTCCAATGAGGAATCTCGTGACCTTCCCGCCACAGGCGAGCCGTGAATCGACTCTATCAGGATCACCTTGATTGACCCGGCCCGATGTCCGTCGCTTATATCGACCGTCGTGATCTCGCGTCTGCCCCCTTTTTGTGGGTCGGCGGCGGGTCATCCGGGGAAGGTTTGAAGCGCATGTCTCGCGCGCGCGTCTTTGCAGTGGTTGCCGTTCTGTCCCTGTTCGGGACGGTCGGGGTGGCGCATGCGCAGAGCGCGGCGAAGCCCCTGACGTCCGACGCCTTCCGCGTTCGTGGTGAGTTCGACCTCCGCAACACCCGCCTCGGCCCCGAGCGGGCGGAGCGTAGCCTGCAGTTTGACGCAAGGGCCGGAAAATGGGGCGTAAAGGTCGGTCTGGGCGCCCCCCTGGGCCGCGAAGCCGACGCCAAGGACCTTGAGGCCGGCGCCTATTTCCGTGTGACTCCGTCTCTGCGCGTTGGCGGCGCCCTGGGTGTCGCCTCGGAGCGGGACAATCCGGTTCGCCGGCCCGGCCAGAAGGACGAGGCCCCTCGGGTCCGTCTCGAAACCAGCTTCAAGTTCTAGTCCTTATCGACAGCTTATCCAGGCGAACAGGCGGCGTCCGGCAGGTCTTTCACCACTTGGCCAAGGGTGCCCGCCGACACCAGCTGCGAGCGTTCCCTCCAGACCACGGCCAGGTCGAGATAGGCCCAGTTGGATCTCAAGCGGGGCGGCGGTCCGTCCCACTGCAGCTCCGTTCCATAAGCTGAAACTCAGAACTGGTCCGGTAAAGAGCCTGCAAAAACATCGTCCGCAGCAGCCGCTCCTGCGGCAATGACTGGCGTCCCAGCCGTGACGGATGAACCACCGCAGGTCCTTCGCTCAAATCAGCAGCCGCCGCGTTCACAATCTCCCGGACTGGCGCATCGCGGTCTCGCGGTTCCCTAATTCGTATGTCGCTGCTCTCGAATGTAATCCAATCCATATTTCGCAGCGTACTGGTTTCGGGAGTTGAGAAATGGCCGCACCTTTTGCACAGCCAAGTGCGACGATTTCAGCAACCGAATTGATTTATTCACGTACCAAAATAACTGGAGTTGTGACTATGCGGAAGTATATCGTATTTGCGTGGGGTTACATATTTAACCATGAAGTCAGTCCCCTTCGCCACATTCAGGATGTTGCTCTTCGCCACTACATCCTTCAGGGTCTGGGGTTCATGTGGGCGGTGAGTTTTTGTGTCGCAATAGGAAGCTATGCCACATTGGCTGCAAACATCATCGGTCATGCCGTGCTCATCGCAGCGGCCGCAATCACCGTCACGACCTACACCGCGGCAACGGTTAAGCCGAAACTCTTCACAATGTTTTCCGGCCGTCGTCACGATGGCGAACATGAATAATTGGCCCAGCAGCGACATAATTCAGTGAGGGAAATCAATTCCCGGACGCTCGTCTAACCGTTGCCTTCAGGTGGCCTGGCCCCACGCAACCGACCTTGCGGCAACCAAAGCATTGTGCTTCCAGCCTGAATTGATTGACTACTGCACCAAAAATCCCGCAGTCATCCAGCCCGTGGCAGAGATCCCCGTTCTGTTCCATTCAACGGGGAGGAAGCGCTCTATATCCAGGCCGCCAGCACGGAGCGGATCGCGGTTGCAGTCGCCAGGGGCTGGTCAATCATCACATGGTGGTCGGCGTCGGGGATCGAGAATTTCAGGATATTCTCCGGCAATTCCCGCAGCATGAAGTCAAGGGTGTCTGTAGACATCAGCTGTGATCGCTCTCCCCAGATCAGGGCCAGCGGACATTTCACCTGGCTGAGCAAGGCGCCAAGAGGCGGCATGGTGAAGTTGGTCCAGAGTTGCGGGTCGAACTTCCAGGTCAGTCCCAGGCCTGAACCATCCTCCATCGGGGCGGGCTTCAGCGCCAGACGGGCGATATGATCGGCGATATAGGGTGTCTCGCAGGACTGGGGCGGCGCCAGGCGAAACCGGGCAAGGGCGCTGGCCATGTCCGGATAGACCCGGTTGGGTCTCTGGCGGGGCGGCGGTCCGTCCCATTGTCGCTCTGGCGGGTGAACGGTCGAATCCAGCATCACCACGCCCTTCATCCGCTCGGGGTAATGAACTGCCGCATAGAGGGTGGGAAAGCCGCCGAAGCTGTGCCCGACGACAACCGCTTTCTGGCCGTCGGCCTCCAGCTGCGCCGCATCGATGGCGGAGAATATCTCTTCGGCGAAGATGTCCGGGTCATAGGACTCACGCCAGTCGGAATTGCCCATCCCTGACCAGCTGATCGTCGCGACCCTGTGGTCCGAAGCCAGAAGCGGCGCGATGAAGCTCCACCAGTCGGCATGGGCCCCGTTGCCATGCAGCAGCAACACGCCTGGCTTGCCGATCTGGCCCCAGGTCAGAAGCTCGATCCTCGCCCCCCGCACCGTGATGAATCTGCGCTCTGGCGCATCGGCGATAGCGGCCTCGAACCAGGCCGGAGCCGGCGGCTTGTCACCCCGGAACGGCTCCAGCGGGGCCGGATACTCCCGGAAACGGCTTTGACCATCAGCCATGAGCCGGCTCCATGAACGCCTTTTCACCGGGTCTGGGCGTTCTGGGCCCCACGGTCTTGAACACGCCGACGCCGGTCATGACCAGCCGATCGCCCGACCAGATTCTCCCGCGGACGGTGAAGAGGTCATCTTCCTCGGCCAGCAGTTCCGCCCGGCCCTCGATCCAGTCCCCCAGCTTTCCGCCGGACAGGAAATCACAGGTCAGCCGCACGGTTACCCAGTAGTGGGAACGAGCCACGGAGATGACCCGTCCCCAGGCCATATCGGCGAAGCTCATCAGCATGCCGCCATGACAGTTGGCCATGCCGTTTGTGTGGTGCTCCTCGACCCGGAAGGCCAGGGTCGCCCCCTCGGGGTCGCCCCGTTCATAGAGCGGTCCGATCTGGCGGCCGAAGCCGCGGGTCCAGTTCAGGAGGCTGTAGCCTTCGGGAATCGCGGCGGTCTGGGCATCGGTCAGGTCATCGGACATGGAGCAAGTCTAACGAGCGTTTGAAAGCGGGTGAAGGGGCTGTTCGCGGGACCTGCGCCAGGGCGCTGCTAAGCGGCCTGGCCAGCGCACCAGCCGGATGACCAGGCCCACTGGAAGTTATAACCCCCCAGCCAGCCTGTGACATCGACCACCTCGCCGATGAAATACAGGCCCGGCACGTCCCTGGCGGCCAGGGTCTTCTGGTCCAGCCCCTGGGTGTCCACTCCGCCCAGGGTAACCTCGGCCGTCCGATATCCTTCCGACCCCACGGGCTTGACCTGCCAGGCATTGACCGCATCGGCGGCCTGTTTGAGGACCCTGTCGGAAAGATCGGCCATGTTGCCGACCGCTCCAAGATCCTCGGCAATCATCACCGCCACGCTCTTGGGCAGTTTCCAGGCCAGCACGGTCTGCAGGGCGTTGCGGGGATGATCCCGGCGCGCGGTCTTCAGGAAGGCCAGAAGGTCTTCCTGAGGCAAGAGATTCAGTCCGATCTCGTCGCCTTCGCGCCAGTAGGAGGAGATCTGCAGGATCGCCGGCCCGCTGAGACCGCGATGGGTGAAAAGGATCGCCTCCTCGAACCGGGTCTTGCCGCAACTGACCACGGCGCCGTCTATGGCTACCCCGGCCAGGGGCTTGAGCTGATCCAGAACCTGGACTGCGAAGGTCAGGGGCACCAGGGCTGGCCGCGTCTCGGTGACAGCGAGGCCAAACTGCCGGGCCAGATCATATCCCAGGCCGGTGGCGCCCATCTTCGGAATGGATTTCCCGCCACAGGCTACCACCAGGGACTCACAGGCCAGGCGTCGACCGCCGGCGGTGACCTCGAACCCGGACGCCGAACGCTCGACCGCGGTGATCTCGGTCGACAACCGAAGGCCGGCTCCGGCGGCGTCCATCTCCGACAGCAGCATGCCCACGATCTGTTTTGCGGAGCCATCGCAGAAGAGCTGGCCGAGGGTCTTTTCATGCCAGGCGATCTGGTGACGGTCGACCAGGGCAATGAAGTCCCGGGCCGTATAGCGGCTGAGGGCCGAAAGACAGAAGCGCGGGTTCCGGGACAGGAAGCGGCCGGCCGGCGCTCCGGTATTGGTGAAGTTGCAGCGGCCGCCGCCGGAGATGCGGATCTTCTCACCGGGCGCATCTGCATGGTCGATGACCAGCACCCGGCGGCCGCGCTTGCCCGCCTCGATGGCGCACATCATCCCGGCGGCGCCAGCGCCAATCACGAGGACATCATAGGTTTCGGCTGGGGCTTTGCTCATCGCCTGCTTCGACTCTCCGGCGGAGCGGATGTCAATCGACCTGGCGATCCGATATGCGGAGAGGCCTCAGATGAAGGGGTCCATCATCCTCCCATCTTTCGCATTGCAGCCGGGCAGTGTTAGACGCTTGAACGTCAATTGCCTCTGGGGGGACATCCATGACGCTGCAGTCCGAGACCGCCACCGAAGAAAAACCGGCTTCCATGGCTACCGTCGTTGCGGCCTCCTCCGCTGGGACCGCCTTTGAATGGTATGATTTCTTCATCTTCGGCAGTCTGGCCGGGGTCATCTCCCAGGTGTTCTTCACCGGTCTGAACGAGACTGCGGCCCTGATCGCCGCCCTGGCCCTTTTCGGCACCGGCTTCGCCTTCCGGCCCCTCGGGGCGCTGATCTTTGGTCGCATGGGCGACAAGGTCGGACGCAAGGCCGCCTTCCTGATCACGGTCACCCTGATGGGCGCCGCAACCTTCGCCATCGGCCTGCTGCCGACCTACAGCCAGGCGGGGATCATTTCTCCGATCCTGCTGATCGTTCTGCGGATCCTGCAGGGCACGGCCCTGGGCGGCGAATATGGGGGGGCCGCCATCTATGTCGCCGAACACGCCCCGGCCAACAAACGCGGCCAGATGACCGGCTGGATCCAGTCTTCTGCGGCCCTGGGGCTGCTGGGCGCCCTGGCGGTCATCCTGGCCACCCGCACCGCGGTGGGCGAGGAGGCCTTCAAGGCCTGGGGCTGGCGCGTCCCGTTCCTGGTCTCCGCCGGTCTGCTGGCGATCTCAATCTTCATGCGGCTGAAGCTTTCGGAAAGCCCCTCGTTCCAGAAGCTCAAGGACAGCGGCGAGCATTCGGTGGCTCCCTTCCGGGAAGCCTTCGGCCAGTGGAAGAACCTGAAACTGGTGCTGATCGCCCTTTTCGCCATCATGTGCGCCCAGGGGGCTGTCTGGTATTGCGCCTTCTTCTACACTCAGGTCTTCATGGAGAAGTTCCTGAAGGTCCCGGCCCCCACGGTGAACCTGCTGATCATGGGCGCGACCGTGGTCAGCGCTCCCCTTTATGTCTTCTTCGGCTGGGCCTCCGACCGCTGGGGGCGAAAGTGGGTCATGTGGTTTGGCATGGTCCTGGCCCTGCTGGCCTTCCTGCCGGGCTTCCACATGATGACCCAGTTCGCCAATCCCGGCCTGGCCGAGGCGGCCCGCAGGACCCCGGTGGTGGTGGTGGCCGATCCGGCTGCCTGCAGCCTGCAGTTTGATCCGGTTGGCAAGTCGGCCTTTGTCACCTCCTGCGACATCGCCAAGAGCTATCTGGCCAATGCCGGAATCTCCTATGACAACCAGCCAGCCGCCTCCGGCGCAATTGCCGTGGTCAAGGTGGGAGAGGTGGTGGTGACCTCCCTTGAGGGCGGCGGCCTGGAAAAGGCTTCATTGAAGGCCGCCAGGGCCGATGTCGAAGGCCGCTTGAAGGCGGCCCTTGCCGAAGCGGGCTATCCCGCCAAGGCGGACCCGGCGCGGATCAATGTCTGGGGCCTGTTTGGCGTCCTGCTGGTCTTCACTGTGGCGGCCACAGCCCTTTATGGGCCCCAGGCCTCGGCCCTGGTGGAGATGTTCCCGACCAAGGTGCGCTACACCGCCCTGTCGCTGCCCTATCATGTGGGCACCGGATGGGTCGGTGGTTTCGTGCCCTTCAGCGCTTTCGCCATCGTCGCCGCCACAGGCAATATCTATGCAGGCTTGGCCTATCCGATCTTCTTCACCGGCATCAGTGTGCTCTGCACCCTGTTGTTCCTGAAGGAGACCAGCGGGCGTTCCCTGGAGTTCTGAGCCCCGACCTTCAGGTCCTCGTCAGGTCAGACAGACCACCTGGGCGACCCGCAGGTCCCGGCGCAGGGAATCCGCCACACGGCCATAGTTCTCCGTATTGACCGCCTCGCCGGTCGCCAGGCCCGTCGGGGTCTGGCCGACGCTCCTGAGGGCCAGAAGCAGGGTTTCGGGCGTGGTGGTGTAGATACGGCCGCGCCGAGGGGCCTCGGCCACGGTAACCCCCACAACCCGGCCTGCGGCGTCCAGGGCGGGCGCGCCTGACAGGCCGGACAGTGAGCCCTTCAGAGTATCTGTGCGGCCGACTTCAGCCCAGGCCAGCACCGGCTCAGTCCGGGCCCCGCGTCCCCTCACGATCAGATTTTCCCGGCCCAGGAGCCTGGAGGTGACCTCACCGGCCTTGCCCTGCGGAAAGCCGGGATGAAAGGCCCGGTCGCCCCGCTTGAGTTGCCGCGCCTCGGCGGCATTCAGCATGGGCAGGGCAGGCGATCCGCCTTCCGTCCTCAGGACGGCCGCGTCGCCGGTCAGGTCGATATTCACTCTTGTCGCCACCCCGCGACCTTCCGCCACCACGATGGCGGCGGAGCGGCAGCCCTCGACGACATGACGGGCGGTGATCCAGACGCCCTGGTCGGCCACCGAAAAGGCCGTGCCGCTGCTGGGCTGCTGCGTTTGCTGCATATCGACCACCACCGAGGGGTCGAAGGGCGAGGAGGGACCCAGGGGAACCTCGGACTGGCCAGGCACCGGCGGCGGTGGCGCGGGGGCGTCGGCCCGCTCCTGCCGGCCGATGGAGGCGATCACCAAGGCCGCCACCACGGCGGCGTAAATCAGCCAGTCTGGCAGTTTGGGAAAATGCATCGAGCCGTCAGCCGGCCACCGCCGCCGCCAGGATCAGAGCCACCGACAGCTTGGCGCCCGCCAGCAGCACGGCGGCGGACATCTCGCCCTCCTGGATCCGTTGCGGCAGACCGTGGAGCAGGAAATCGACGCCCCTGAATGCCAGGAGCTGGACGAAGATCGTCGCCACGCCCCAGAGGCCGATCTCCAGGGGTGAAACTGAAGCGGACAGCGACACGCAGAGCGGTATGGCCAGCCCGACCAGAACCCCGGCCAGGGACAGGGCGGCTGCTGTGTTGCCCTCGCGAATCAGGGCGATTTCGCGATGTGGCGTCAGGAACAGATAGATTGCGGCCCCGCCGATCAGCATGATCAGGGTCAATCCGGCATGTTGCAGGGTCAGGATGAAGCCCCGGGCGAAGGCGACAACTTCCGGGGACTGGAGCTCAGGCGGCATCGGGGTTTCTCGGCGACGATCGATCGATGGTTAGCACGGCAGGGGCCGGCGACCGCAAGCTTCTAGTTCGGGGCGAGTGGCGACTCTTCGCCCGGGGCCTGATCGCCTGCGCTCCGGCGCCGCACGCTGGCCCGGACCTTTTCGCTTTCACTCTTCAGCTGGCCGCAGGCGGCCAGGATGTCGCGCCCGCGAGGGGTGCGGATCGGAGAGGCGTAGCCGGCCTTGTTCAGGATGGCTGCGAAGGTCTCGATGGCGCCCCAGCCAGAGCAGGAATAGGGGCTGCCTGGCCAGGGGTTGAAGGGGATGAGGTTGACCTTGGCAGGTATGCCCTTGATCAGATTGACAAGGGCGCGGGCCTCTGCCGGACTGTCATTGACACCCTTCAGCATGACATACTCAAAGGTCACCCGGCGGGCGTTGCTGAGCCCCGGATAGGCGCGGATGCCGGCCATCAGCTCGGCCAACGGATACTTGCGGTTGAGCGGGACCAGTTCGTCCCTCAGGGTGTCATTGGTGGCATGCAGGCTGATGGCCAGCATGGCCTGGGTCCGGGTTCCCAGGGTCTCGAGCTGGGGGACGACGCCCGAGGTCGAGACGGTGATCCGCCGGCGGCTGATGCCGATGCCCTCATTGTCCGACAGGATGTCCAGGGCGTCGGCCACCGCGTCGAGGTTATAGAGCGGCTCGCCCATGCCCATGAACACCACATTGGACAGCAGCCGGTCTTCCTTGTCGGAGGGCCATTCAGCCAGGTCGTCCTTGGCCACCTGGACCTGGGCCACGATCTCGGCGGCGGTCAGGTTGCGCACCAAGGCCTGGGTGCCGGTGTGACAGAAGGTGCAGTTCAGGGTGCAGCCCACCTGGCTGGAGACGCAGAGCGCGCCGCTGCGGCCGACATCGGGGATATAGACGGTCTCGATCTCGATGCCGGGAGCGGTGCGAATCAGCCATTTGCGGGTGCCATCCTTGCTGACCTGTCGTTCCACCACTTCTGGCCGGGCGATGGTAAAGGCAGCGGCGAGCCTGGTCTGGGTTTCCCTGGCCACATTTGTCATGGCCGAAAACTCGGTCGCCCCGGCTTGATGGATCCAGCGCCAGACCTGGCTGGCCCGCATCCGCGCCTTGTCGGCGGGAACGACATCCGCCGCCATCAGGGCAGTCTGCAACTGGCTGCGGGTCAGGCCTGAGAGATTGACCGGCGCCCGGGGCGTCGCATTCATGCCGGGTGCGCTGCCGGTTCGGGCGCGGGAGAGGTCTAGGGTCGTGGACACGGTCGGGGCCTTTGGTGGAGTCCGTGTCCATATCAGAGGTGGGAGCGTTTGGCGAAGCCGCCTGTCAACAGCGACCTGCGACCGCCTCAATAGGCCAGCTTGAGGCCAGTAACCGTTGCCGCGGCAATGAGAAAGGCCACAATGATGGCGACTTCATAGGTCTTGAACAGTGGTCCGTTTGGCGAGCGCATAAAGTCAGGTTGCCCCTTGTCTCATTTTGATACGTTTGGGCCTGACTCCCGCAATCAGGGCGCCACCGGGCCTGCTGCCGTCAGCCTCGCCTTGTCGTGCGCCGATCCGGGGCGCAGACAGCTTCTGGCAGGCCTCGGTCTTGCCGGACTGACGGCCCTCGGACAGGCCTGGCCCGGCGGCGACGCCCTGGCACGGCCGGCGCCCGTGACCGTCTTCGCCGCATCCTCGCTGGAGACCGCCCTTGTCACCATTGCCCGTCGCTATGGCGACCGCGTCGGCGGGCCCCTGAGACTGGTGTTCGGGGCGTCCTCGGCCATGGCCCGACAGATCGCCCAGGGCGCCCCGGCCGATGTCTTCATCAGCGCCGATCGCGACTGGATGAACTGGTTGGGCCAACGCAGACTTGTCGTTGCCGGGACCCGGCGCAACCTTCTGGCCAATCGCCTGGTGCTGATCGCGCCCGCAGCTTCAAGGGTCCAGCTGGACCTCAAGCCCGGGATGTCGCTCGTAACAGTCCTGGGGTCCGGCCGCCTTGCTATGGCAGATCCAGTCTCCGTGCCCGCCGGCAAGTATGGCCGCCAGGCTCTTGTCGCCTTGAAGGCCTGGGACGGGGTTGCGGACCGTCTGGCCAGCGCGGAGTCTGTCCGGGCCGCCCTCGCCTATGTCGCCCGGGGCGAGACGCCCCTGGGAGTCGTCTACGCCACCGACGCCCTGGCCGAGACCCGGGTGCGGATTGTGGCGACCTTTCCAGCCGCCAGCCACAGTCCGATCCTGTATCCGGCCGCCCTGGTGCGGGACCGGGCGGCCGCGCGAAGCGTCCTGGCCTATC
This sequence comes from Caulobacter sp., assembly GCA_029866155.1. GTDB lineage: Bacteria > Pseudomonadota > Alphaproteobacteria > Caulobacterales > Caulobacteraceae > Caulobacter. The sequence goes on from JARWZW010000056.1 coordinate 66,077, forward strand.
TGGCGGGCGGGGAGGCGCGCAGCGTCTTCCGGTCCCAGGGCTTCCTGCCGGCCTGACCGGCGGGGCCAAGAGTCTCGATGATCCAGAAAGTGGCTGCGGCCAGGGACAGTCCGCCCAGGATGCCCGCCGTGTTGGCGAGGGCGTCCAGGGGGTCGCCCTGCCGGCCAAGGCCCATCTGTGACTGCAGGACCTCGATTATCAGGCCCGTCGCGAACAGGCCAAGGCCCAGCTGCAGCCGCCAGCGGGGAAAAGTCCAGGCGCCGCCCAGGGTCAGGGCCAGATAGGCGACGGCATGATGCAGCTTGTCCGAGCCATCGACGCCGGGCAGACCCGAGGAGGGCGCCAGGGATAGCCAGACGACCAGGCCCGCCAGACCCGCAAACAGGGTCATCCTCAAGGGGGTAGGCGGAAAAAGCAGCGACATGGGGCAGGCTCGCAGGATGGCCGGGAAGGAGGTCACCCTATCCAGGGCTGGCCGGGCCATGGGCTGCAGCCCGCGCAGGTCCTGTGCAGATCCCAAGGATTCGTCCTGCCTGTCGCCTTTTCCCCGAAGGTCGCGCCCGATCAAATCGAGAGAGGCGGACCTTGCGGCGCCGATTCCCTTTCTGTCCCGAACCCTCTAGCCTTGGCGAAGTAATTCAAGGGGCAGGGCGGACGCTATGACGGTCAAGGCGGTAATCTGGGATTTTGGCGGGGTGATCACCAGTTCCCCATTCGAGGCCTTCAACCGGTATGAGGCGGAGAAGGGCCTGCCGCACAATCTGTTCCGGACGGTGAACTCAACCAATCCCGACACCAACGCCTGGGCAATGTTCGAGCGCAACGAGATCGACACTGCCGGATTTGACGTCAAGTTCCTCGAGGAATCCACGGCCCTGGGCCATCCTGTGCGCGGCGCCGAGGTCCTGACCCTGCTGTCGGGGGATGTTCGCCCGGCCATGGTGGCGGCGCTCCAGGCCTGCAAGGCGGAGTTCCGGGTCGGCTGCATCACCAACAATGTCCAGACCGGACACGGGGCGGGCATGGCCCGGTCCTCGGACAAGGCGGCCGCGGTGGCGGACGTCATGGCCCTGTTCGAGGTGGTGATCGAAAGCAGCAAGGCCGGGGTGCGCAAGCCCGATCCTCGCATCTACCAGATGATGTGCGACGCCCTTTCGGTCGCTCCGGAACACTGCATCTATCTCGACGACCTGGGCATCAACTGCAAGCCGGCGGCGGCCCTGGGCATGAAGGCCATCAAGGTCTCCAGCCAGGACCAGGCCCTGGCGGAACTCAGTGCGGCGACCGGACTGACCTTCTGAGGGCTGGATTTCCCGGAGCTCAGAAATCGGTGCAGGTGATCTGGGTATGGGGCCCGTCGCCGGGATGATATCGGGACTGGTCTTCCAGTCCGATCGAAAGGCCCCGGCCAAAGGCGTCGCTGAAGACCGGGTTGTCGTCGCGGTCAGCCGGGGTCTTGCCGGACGCCCGGCTGATGGCGGCCGATACGGCCTCAAGGCGCCCGCGGACCACGGCGAACCGAACAAGTTCCGCCATGTCCGTCAATTCCACGGCCTCAAAGCCGAATATTCGCTTGCCGTCCGGCCGGTATTCGACCTCCTCATCTACGCGTGTTGTGACATCTGCGTGGTCAGGTGATCCGGGACGACATTCGAAATAGAGCGCTGTCCGGTCCGGCGCGGCCGGCAGAGCCGTGTCGGGAACCGACAGCAGCAGCGCGCCAAGGGCGCAGACGGCTGGAAATGACCTCATGATTCGACCTTTTCGTTGAGCAGCCGCCGCCAAAGACCAGCCCGGGGCGATAGCACGCTGCCTCAGGGACGGAACAGGCCTCCCCGACTTGACCCCTGATGGGGCCCGGCGCAGAAGCGGGCGGTGAGTGATCCTGGACCCCCTGCGTCCCCGGCGGCGCCGTCGCCTGCACCGCCGCCGCCCGCCAGGCGCGGGGGGCTGATCCGCTCTTCCCTGATCTTTTCGGGCCTGACCCTGGTCAGTCGCTTCATGGGACTGGCGCGGGATCTGGTGATCACCGCCCGGCTGGGGGCCAGCCAGACCATTGCGGCCGACGCCTATTACACGGCCCTCAGCTTCCCCAACCTGTTCCGCCGGATCTTTGCCGAGGGCGCCTTCGCCGCAGCCTTTGTGCCCGCCTATAGCCGCACCCTGGCGGCCGAGGGCGAGGCAGTAGCCGACCAGCTGGCGGTTGACGCCATGGCCGCCTTGGCGGCGGCCACCCTGGTCCTGACTGTGGCCTTCCAGCTGGCCATGCCCTGGCTGATGTACCTGATCAATCCGGGCTACGCGGCGGATCCGGAGAAGTTCAAGCTGGCCTGGATGCTGACCCAGGTCACCATGCCCTATCTGCCCTGCATGGCCATCACCGCCCTTCTCTCGGGGGTGCTCAACGCCCGTGGGCGGTTCATCCTGTCCGCCGCGGCGCCCACCGTTCTGAACGCCGCCATGTTGCTGGCGGTGATCCCACAGAAGGACCCGGTGGCCGCCGCCTGGGCTGCCAGCTGGGCCGTCCTGGCCGCCGGCATCGCCCAGGCGGGCCTTTTGTGGTGGGGCGCGCGCAAGGCCGGGGCCCGGCTATCCCTGCGGTTGCCCCGTCTCACCCCTGAAATCAAGGCCTTGATCATGCTGGCGATTCCGGGGGCGATCGCCGCCAGTGTCACCCAGATCAACATCTTTATTTCCGGGGTCCTGGCAAGCCAGATGGCCGGCGCCCGGTCCTGGCTGAATGTCGCCGACCGGCTCTATCAGCTGCCGCTGGGTCTGGTCGGGGTGGCCATAGGGGTGGCCCTTCTGCCCCGCCTATCCCAGGCGCTTGGCCGGGGCGACGCCAAGGACGCCCAGGATAGCACCGACCTTGCCATCGTCGTCTCTCTGGCCTTGGCCCTGCCGGCGGCGGCAGGGATGATGGCTGTTCCGCACTACCTGATCGACGGACTGTTCACCCGGGGAGCCTTCACCGATTTCGACGCTCGCCAGACCGCCCTGGCGCTGTTCCACTATGGCTGGGGCACCCCGGCCTTCATCCTGGCGCGGGTGCTGTCGCCGGTCTTCTTCGCCCGGGCCGATACCAGGGCGCCCATGAGGTTCGCCCTGATTTCCGTGGCCATCAACATCGTGCTGGGTTTGGCGCTGTTTCGTCTCATCGGCTTCGCCGGGATCGCCGCAGCCACGGCCGTGGCCAGCTGGGTCAATGTCGGACAGATGGTCTGGACCCTGCACCGGCGGGGCGACTATCGCCCCTCGAGCCAGGCCTGGAACAAGATGGCCCGGGTTGCCGTGGCCAGCCTCGCGCTTGGCGGCCTGCTGCTGGTCGCCGGCCTGAACCGGGACCTGATCGAGGGGCCCCTGGCCGGGGTGTTCCTGTTGGGGCTCGGCGCCAAGGAGATCGGGGTCCTCGCCCTGTTCTTGACGGCCGCCGCCATTTATCCGGTGCTGGTTCTGGCCTCCGGCGGACTGACCATGACCGAAATTCGGGCCATGGTGCGCCGCAGGCCTGGCAGCCCTCCGCCGGAGGCGCCCTAGAGCCTGGTCCGCAATGATCGAACCGATCAAAACGGAAAAATAGATCCCAATTCAGAGTGTTAGGGCAAGGTTCGATCCGGTAGCCGCGCCATGCTTGTCGGACCATGCTCTAGAACGGAACCTCGGGCGGCGGGGGTGCAGCTGTCTTTTCCTGCACCAGGTCGCCGATAGGGTCGCTGGCCGAAGGTCGCGCAGGGGCAGGCCCCGCATTGGCGGGGGCAGCGGTCTGGCTGGCCGCCGGAGTCGGGGTTTTGTCTTCGGGCGGCTCGGTCTGTTCTATCGGCGCCTGGACAGGCAGGGGCTTCTGGACCGGCCGGTCATCGGGCCCCGGCGTGAAGGCCACGGCGTCTGGCGGACCGGCAACCACCGGCAGCGGCGCCTGGGACCGGCCTCCTTCCCATTCGGGCGCGTTGCGCCGAAGGGAATCGCTCAATCCCATCCACAGGCCGACGGCCGCGCAGGCCGACAGGCTGATGACCACATAGTGAAGCGTCCGGGGGGAAATCCTGTCCATGACCGGACAGTAGCGAGAGTTCGGCCGACGGAAAAGAGTCGCTCGATATCGCGGGGACGTGAAAACTGGACGCCCGAGTCCAGTTTAGGCTTGCGACCAACCGTCTCCGGCGCTATCTAAAATCAGACGCCAGCGTCCATTTTTATAATCTGCACGTGGATACTCGCCCCATGACCACCCTGACCCGACAGCGCCTGGTCCCCATGCTGGCCGCGGGCGTCGCCGGTCTGGCCATCCTGATCGGTGGCGGCGTCTGGTGGCATGGCAAGCAGAGCTACGAGACCACCGACAACGCCTTTGTCCAGGCCGATACGGTCCAGGTCAGCCCGCAGGTGTCTGGCTACGTGACCGAAGTGCTGGTTGCTGACAACCAGCGGGTCGAGGCTGGTCAGGTCATGGCCCGCATCGACCCGGCTTCGATCCAGGCGCGGCTGGACCAGGCCATCGCCAATGCCACGGCCCTGGAGGCCGACGTCCGGGCGGTTGATGATCGGGCCGCCCTGGAGGAGGCGATGATCGCCCAGCGGGCGGCCGGGGTCTCCAGCGCCCGGGCCGACGCCGGTCGGGTGGCTGTCGATTCCCGCCGTTACAGCGACCTGGCCCAGAAGGGCTGGGTCTCGGAACAGAAGCTTCAGGCGGTCAAGGCGAGCGAGATGCAGTCGGCGGCCAGTGTCGCGGCGGCCGAGGCCGCCCTGGTGGCCGAGCAGAGGGTGGCTCAGTCCCTCGGTTCGGCCAGGGCGCAGAAGGTCGCCCAGGCCCAGGCGGCCGAGGCGGCCGTCGACCAGGCGCGGATCGATCTGGAACGCACCGTGATCCGTGCGCCGGCGGCCGGGGTGGTCGGAGCCAGGACTGTGCGGCCGGGGCAGCTGGTGCAGCCGGGCCAGACCATGATGGTCATCGTGCCCCTGGGCCAGACCTTCGTGGTGGCCAATTTCAAGGAAACCCAGCTGGCCCGTCTCCGGATCGGGCAGCCGGTAGAGATTCATGCCGACGCCTTCGGCAAGCAGTCCCTGACGGGACGGATCGAGAGTTTCGCCCCGGCCACAGGGGCCGAGTTCGCCCTGATCCCGGTGGAAAACGCCGTGGGAAACTTTACCAAGATCGCCCAACGGGTTCCGGTGCGGATCACGGTGACCAGCAATCCGGCCCTGGCCGGAGCCCTGCGGCCGGGTCTTTCGCTTGAGGTCAAGGTGGATGTCCGGGTCCGGGGCGGGCTGAGCTTCGCCGAGTCCGGCGCGCCGCAGCCTCAGGTCGCCGGCCAGCCCGATCCCCGGCCATGACCGACGCGGTCCTGCCGGCCGCCGCCGCTCCGAGCGAGGCGTCCGTCAACTGGGGACGGCTGTTCCTGGGCTTCGGCGGCATGGTCATCGGCCAGTTCATGGCCATCCTGGACATTCAGATCGTCGCCGCCTCCCTGCCCCAGATCCAGGCGGGGATCAGCGCCAGCGCCGACCAGGTGAGCTGGATCCAGACGGCTTATCTGATCCCGGAAGTGGTGATGATCCCGCTGTCGGCCTATCTGTCGCGGCTCTGGGGCACCCAGAGGGTGTTCATGATGAGCTGCTGCGGCTTTGTGATCATGAGCGTGGTGGCCGGCATGTCGACCAGCATCGAGTTCATGATCTTCGCCCGGGCCCTGCAGGGCTTCATCGGCGGAGCCATGGTGCCAACGGTGTTCGCCACGGCCTTTACCGCCTTTCCGCCCGAGCGCCGGGTCACCGCCAATGTCATCACCGGCATGATCGTCACCCTGGCCCCCACTGTGGGGCCGACCCTGGGGGGGCATCTGACCGAATGGCTGTCCTGGCGCTGGCTGTTCTTCATCAATGTCGGACCGGGCCTGCTGTCCCTGTTCCTGGTCGGCCGCTATGGCGATTTCGACAAGGGAGACAGGTCCCTGGCCAAGGGCTTCGACTGGTTCGGCCTGATCTCCATGACGGTCTTCCTGATCAGCCTGCAGTATGTCGTGGAGGAGGGCGCCAAGGACAACTGGTTCGAGGATGATATCATTCTCTGGCTGACGGTCCTGACCGTGATCAGCGGCGTCACCTTCGTCTGGCGGACCCTGACCTATTTCAAGCCCCTGGTGCAGCTGAAGGCCTTTTCGGACCGCAACTTCACCCTGGGAATCCTCATGACCTCCGTATCGGGGGCCAGCCTCTATGGCGGGACCTTCCTGATGCCGCTCTATCTGGGTCGCATCCGGCAGTTTTCGGCGGCCGAGGTGGGGACCACCATGCTGGTCTCGGGCCTGGCCATGTTCCTGACCGGACCGGCCATTGGCCGGGTCGTAAGACAGCTGGATGCGCGGATTCCCATGATTGTCGGCTTCTCGATGATCGCCTGGGGCATGTGGCTGGGCCACGACATCAATGGCGAATGGGGGTTTGCCGAGTTCGCCATCCTCCAGGCCTTCCGGGGCTGCGGGGTGATGATCGCCATGATCGCCACCACCCAGCTGACCATGTCGACCCTGCCCCAGGACATGATCAAGGACGCCTCGGGCATGATCAATCTGTCGCGCAACACGGCCGGGGCCATCGCCATGGCCTATCTGTCCACCACCCTGACGACCCAGACGGCGGTTCACATGAACAGCCTGGCGTCCCGGGTGACCATCGCCTCGGTCGAGGCCCAGCAGATGATCGCCGGCCTGACCGCCCGGATGGAGCAGCTGGGGGTCAGCGACCCGGCCGGCGCCGCCCGCAAGGCCTTTCACTACATGCTGAATCAACAGGCCAGCATCCTGGCCTTTGGCGACGGGTTCCAGGTCCTGGCCATCGCCGGCGCCCTGGCGGCCGTCATGGCCCTGTTCGCCAAGCCCGTTCCGGCGCCGCCGGACCCGCTTTTGTCGGAGGCGCACTGATATGGCCCGGCTGAGTGGCCAGATCGACCTGGCCAAGACGGAAGCCATCCTCGACGCCGCCGCCGAGGTGATGGCCGAGCGGGGCCTGGCGGCCCCCATCGAGGAGATCGCCCGCCGGGCCCGGGTGTCGAAACAGACCATCTATAACCGCTATGGCGCCAAGACCGAGCTGGTCCGGGCCCTGGTCGCCAGACGGGTCGAATCGATTACCGCGCCCCTTCGCATGCCGGGCGCCGAGGACCACCCGGAAGAGACCCTGACCGCCTATGCCCGGACCCTGCTGGAGGTCATCGCGACCGGATCCTATTCCGTGATGCGACTGTCGATCCAGAGCGCCGCCGAACTGCCGGACCTGGCGCGGGAGGTGTTCGAGAGCGGTCCCCAGAGGTCCCGCGGCCAGCTGGCGGCCTTCCTCGAACTGGAGACCCGCATGGGGCGGATGACGGTGGATGACCCCATGCAGGCGGCGGAATTCTTTGGCGGCATGGTGCTGGGGCACCGCCAGACCCGGGCCCTGCTGCAACTGGGCTGTGACCTGACCGCAGCGGAAATCGACCGGATCGCCACCTCGGCCGCCCGGGTCTTCATGCGGGCCTACGCCCCGGCCTGAAGACCCCGCTCCGGATCACCCGGGGTCAGATCACCCGGCCGGATTGGCCAGTTCGTCGGGCAGGCCCATCATGTGGAAGCCGGCGTCCACATGGATCACCTCGCCGGTGGTCGACATTCCGAGGTCCGACAGCAGCCAGAGGGCGCAGCCGGCCACGCCCTCCATGGTGGTGTCTTCCTTCAGGGCGCTGAACATCCGGCCCTGGCTGAGCAGGCCCCGGCCGCCGCTGATCCCGGCCAGGGACAGGGTGCGCATGGCGCCGGCCGAGATGGCGTTGACCCGGATCCCCTTGGGGCCCAGGTCGCGGGCGATGTAGCGGGTGGCGGCCTCCAGCGCCGCCTTGGCCACGCCCATGGTGTTGTAGTTGGGAATGACCCGTTCCGAGCCCAGATAGGTCATGGTCACCATGGAGCCGCCCGGCTTCATCATCCGCGAGGCCCGGTTGGCCGCATCGACAAAGCTGAAGGCCGAGATGTTCATGGCCCGCAGAAAGCCCTCGCGGGTGGTGTTCTCGACAAAGCTGCCCTTCAGCTCGTCCTTGTTGGCGAAGGCGATGGAATGGACCAGGAAGTCCAGCGCGCCGAACCGCGCCTGCAGGTCGGCGAAGGCCGCATCCATCGAGGCGTCATCGGTCACCTCGCAGGGGATGAAGTCCACCACCCCCAGCTCCTCGCCCAGGGGCCGGACGCGCTTTTCCATGTCCGGCAGATAGGCGAAGGCCAGTTTCGCCCCCTGGGCGGCCAGCTGCGAGGCAATGCCGAAGGCGATGGAGTTGCGGTTGGCGACCCCCATGACCAGGCCGCATTTGCCCGCCATGAGCTCGCCCTTCGGGAAGCTGTAATCTTCGGCCATGGATCGTCTCCGGAAAAGTCTTTCGGCGGTTTATAGGCGGTTCGGAGCAGGAGGGAAGCGGCGGGCGGGCGGCGGCGCATCCCATCGTAACAATCTTCGTCAGTCTGGGGAGCGGTCGCAGACCGCGTGTCGAAGACTGCAGGCTGTTTCCACATCGGGCCTGTTCAGCGGTCGCCGGCCTGCGTGCTTCGACACGCCCCTGACGGGGCTACTCAGCATGACGAAGATTCTGTGCCTGTTCCCGTTCCTGCTCGCTGTTGCCGTCGCCTTCGGTCAGAAAACCCGCAAAATAGCGCGTTCGGAAAATTCGGGGGCCGTTCCTGGATGGAGCGGCCTGCCGGCTGGAACCAGAGATCTTCGGGGTGCGAAGCCAGGTTCTTGAATTCCTTAATGTTATACGGCGGTCTACGCCGTCGGCCGCCCCTCTGCATAGCGTCCGTCTGGTCGGAAACGTCCCGTTCTTGTCCGGGCTTTGTCCGGCTGCTGTCCTGTTTTCGTATCGTTCTGACGGCCATTCTGTCGGATTTTTCCACCCGTTCGACAGGGCTGACCACGGCGTCTCCGGATGGCTCGAAGCGGAGCTGTCAGTATAGCAATTCCTTCGCCCCTCCGGGGAGAAGGAGGACCGCGAAGCGGGCCGGATCAGGGGTCTTTCCGCGCGGCCGGCGCCTGAAAATCATTCCGGATCAGACCCTTACCGCCGGCGCGGCCCCTCATCCGTCGGCTTCGCCGCCACCTTCTCCCTCGAGGGGAGAAGGGGTTTGAACGCCCCCGGCCCTGTCGGACGCCCCCCGTTCCGGTGCGGGTCTTGTCCGGGTGCTCGCCGATTTCGGTATCGATGAAGTCCGGGTGGTCGCCGGTTTCGGTAACGGTCGAACCGCGGTCTTGTCGGATTTTTCCCGAGGGCTTTGCGAGGTCTTCGAAGCGGGAGAGATGATTATCCCATGGAAGGCGGCGCCCGTTGCTGAGAGACGGTAACCCTTCACGCCTTCGGAGGCCCGATCAGCATGAACCGCTTCGACGCCACGATACGCAGCCCTCGCCTTGTCGGGGTCGCCTGCGCGATCGGCGCGGTCGCGCTGGGCCTTGGCCATATGACCGCCGCCGGGGCGCCGGGGCGCTATCTGGTCATCAACACCGCCGCCCTGGGTGTCGGCCTGACCCTGCTCGGTCTGTTCGGCGGCGCCCTGTTCGCGGACCGGTCCTGGACCAGCGCAGCCATCGCGGCCATGGCCGGCGCCCTGCTGGCCACCGCCCTGTCTGGAGACAGCGTCGAGGGTGCAACGCGCTGGGTGAGGCTGGGGGGCCTCTCCCTCCAGCCCAGCCTTATCCTGTTGCCGGTGATGCTGGTCGCCTTTGCGCGATCCCGCAATCGACTTGCGACAGCGGGCATGATGGTCGCCGCCGCCGCTATTGCGATTCAGCCTGACCGGGCCATGGCCGGGATGCTGGCGGCCGGCCTGGGGGTCCTGGCGGTCCTGCGCCCTGACCGGTTGGTCCTCGCGGCGCTGGGCGCCAGCCTTGCCGGGTTTGCCGTGACCCTGGCCCGCCCCGACCGGCTGCCGGCGGCGGACTATGTCGAGGGTGTCCTCTATTCGTCGTTCGAGGTTCATCTGCTGGCCGGTCTGGCGGTGATCCTCGGCCTTGCCCTGCTGGTGGTTCCGGCTGTCATCGGCTGGTTCCGTGATCCGGCGGGCCGCGACCAGTATGCCGCCTTCGGCGCAGTCTGGCTCGCCGCCATTCTTGCCGCCGCCCTGGGAAACTACCCCACGCCGCTCGTCGGCTACGGCGCCAGCGCCATCATCGGCTATGCGCTCAGCTTCCTGGCGCTGCCGAAGCTGGAGGGCCTCAGGCGCTCTCCTTGCCCTGCTTGAGCCTGTATTCGCGAAGCGCTGCGCTGACGCGGGTCTGATAGCCGCTGCCCCCGGATTCGAACCAGGCCACGACGTCTTCATCGAGCCGCAGGAAGTAGGGGTTCCTGCTCGGGCGATAGAACCTGCCCTGAACCGCGACCGCCCCTCCCCCGATCAACCCTCCGCAAACAGCGGCGCGATTGCGGCGATGGCCTGGGCGGCCTCGGCGGTGTCGGGGACCTCGTCGGTGCGGCCATAGCCCCACATCTCGGACTCGCCCGTATACTGGACCACGATGCCGTCGGGGCGGGGCAGGACGGTGACGTGTCTATAGCTGAGGCCGTACTGGACCTCTGGCTGAGGGGCGAGCCAGGTGATCTGGCCCCGGACCGGGGTGACGGTCTCGTCCTTCCAGAGGGCGCGGGCGCCATACCCGGTGCAGTTGACCACGACGGATTCCTTCAGCCGGGACAGGTCGCCGGGGGTGTCGAAGGTCATGGCGATGATCTCGCCGCCCTCCAGCAGGAAGTCGCTGGTCAGGTGATGGGCCAGGGCGGCGACATTGAACTGCATGGAGGTTCCCATGCGGGTGCGGGCCACCCGGAACGGGCTGTCCTGGGGCGCGACATCGATCCAGTCGGGATCGATGCCGTCCGGATAGGGGTCGGGGCGCCAGAAGTCGATCTCGCCAGGCGGCGGCGGGCCCTGACGCCTGGGCTGGCGGGGGCCGTCGAACAGGGCGTAGCGGTTGCTCCAGGACACGGGATCGCCGGGGAGGCCCAGCAGGGTCTGCCAGACGTCATAGCCGGTGCGGGTCATGCGGTCCCAGAGGGCGGGGAAGGTGGCGTCGACCCCAGCGGCATCGGCGATACGGCTGTCGGGGGACCAGGTGCCCGTGGCCCGGACCGAGCGGGTATAGGGGGTGCGGTCGGCGGCATAGATGGTCACTTTTGCGCCGGCCCGTTGCAGGGTTACCGCCGTGGTCAGGCCGATGGCTCCGCAGCCGATCACCGCCACCTCCCGCGTGCCGCCGGCCAGGGCCTTTTCGGCGGCAATCTGCGCCGAGCCCCAGGACAGGGACCAGCCGCTGCCGCCATGGCCATAGTTGTGGACCACCCGCTTGCCGGCGACGGTCTCGACCTCCAGCCGGGGCCCGGCGGCACGGAAGGGCCGCAGGCAGACGGTGATCCGGGTGATACGGTCGGGGCTCATCTTCAGCCGCGCCAGGGGCGGGACGAGGAAGCGGCGGGGCGGGGTGGCGGGCGTCAGGGGCGGCGCCAGGGCCGGGGCTGTGGTGGCGCATCCGGCGAGGCTGGCGGCGCCCAGGCCCAGGAGGAGGGCGCGGCGGTTGCCGGTCATCGGGGCCCGGGTGGTGGGTGTCATGGGGCCGCTCCTGTTTAGGGGGCAGACTGGCCCGGGCGGCGTAGGAAGATCAAGGTGGGCGGTGGGGCGGGGAGGTCCTGCGTGCTTCGACACGCCCGTTTCGGGGGCTACTCAGCATGACGATTTTTTTTGGGAAGGCGAGGGTTGGTCCGGCCCGAACCACTGGACAGTCCGGCTTAAAGAAATCGTCAGTCTGAGTAGCGGTCGCAGACCGCGTTTCGAAGACCGCAAGGCGGTTTCGGTGGTGGGCGGAACCATGGACCGGGGGGATAATTGTAACGACAAAAATTTGACGACCCAATTATTGTCGTTACAATAAAAGTTTGTAGCTTGCTTGAAAGGGTTCGCGCCGGAGTGGTTTTGCTGTCAGATTAATCGCTCACCGGGCGCCCAGCCCGATCGAGACCTGTCGGGATGAAGCTGGACTACGACTCGGCAAAGCGCGCCCTGACCCTGGCTGAGCGGGGGCTGGATTTTGCCGATTGCGACAAGGTCTTTGGCGGCAAAACCCTGACGGTCGAGGATGACCGGCAGGACTATGGGGAAACCCGCTTCCAGACCATCGGCAGTCTGGGCGACAGAACGGTGATGGTGGTCTGGACTGTGCGGGGCCGGTCCCGGCGGATCATTTCGATGAGAGAGTGCAATGCCAGAGAACGGCAACAATACCAGGAAGCCCTGGATCGACCCGGATGATGCGCCGGAATGGTCTGATGCCGTCTTTGACCGGGCCGAGATCCGGGATGGGGCCAAGTTGGTGCGACCGGCGTCGGGGACCCTGACCCGGCGTGGGCGGCCGCGCCTTGAGAACCCCAAGCGACAGGTCACGGTCCGGCTGGATCATGACATCATCGAGACCCTACGCAGCAGCGGCCCGGGCTGGCAGGGCCGGATGAATGCGATCCTGAGGCTGGCGCTGAAGGGTTAGCCCGGCTCAATTCATCGTCCGTCGGAGTGGCCGCCGGCAGGGTTGCGTGCTTCGACACGCCCCTTTCAGGGGCTACTCAGCATGACGATTGTTTTGAGATTTCGCCCATCACGCCTCGGGCACAAAACCTCGTCAGTCTTAGTAGCGGTCGCAGGCCGCAGGGCTGTTTCGACAGCGGACGAAGGCAGCGGCAAGCAGTTTGCGTGCTTCGACACGCCCCGTGCCAGGGCTACTCAGCATGACGATATCCCTGAAGCCCTCAGGCCCTGGCCATGATCAGGCAGCCATTGGTGCCCCCGAAGCCGAAGCTGTTGCTCATGACCGTTTCCAGTTGGCGGTCGGCCCGCTGGCGCAGGATGGGCAGGTCTTCGAAGGCCGGATCGAGAGTCTCGATATTGGCGCTTTCGGCGGCGAAGCCGTTGTTCAGCATCAGCAGGCTGTAGATGGCTTCCTGGGCGCCGGCGGCCCCCAGGCTATGGCCGGTCAGGGACTTGGTCGAGGAGATCAGCGGGGCCTTTGCGCCAAACACGTGGCGAACCGCCTCCATCTCTTTCGCATCGCCGACCGGGGTCGAGGTGCCATGGGGGTTGAGATAGTCGATGGTCCGGCCGCCGGCGCCTTCCAGGGCCAGGTTCATGCAGCGCACGGCGCCCTCGCCTGACGGGGCGACCATGTCATGGCCGTCGCTGTTGGCGGCATAGCCGACGATCTCGCCATAGATCTTCGCGCCCCGGGCCTTGGCCCGCTCATATTCCTCCAGCACCACAATCCCGGCGCCGCCGGCGATGACAAAGCCGTCGCGGTCGACATCATAGGCCCGGCTGGCCTTCTGCGGGGTGTCGTTGAATCTGCTGGACATGGCGCCCATGGCGTCGAACAGGTTGGACAGGGACCAGTCCAGTTCCTCGGTCCCGCCGGCGAAGACCACGTCCTGCTTGCCCATCAGGATCTGCTCATAGGCCGAGCCGATGCAGTGGGTGGAGGTGGCGCAGGCCGAGCTGATGGAGAAGTTCAGGCCGCGAATCTTGAACCAGGTGGCCAGGGTGGCCGAGGGGCCGCTGCTCATGGCCTTGGGCACGGCGAAGGGACCGATGCGCTTGGGGCCCTTTTCGCGGGTGATGGCGGCGGCCTGGATGATGGTCTGGGTGGAGGGGCCGCCGGAGCCGACGATCAGGCCGGTCTTCTCGTGGCTGACTTCCGACTCCTGCAGGCCGGAATCGGCAATGGCCTGTTCCATGGCGATATGGCCATAGGCCGTGCCGGGGGCCAGGAACCGGGCCGCCCGCCGGTCGACCAGGGATTCCCAGTCGATGTCCGGGGACGCATGGACCTGGCAGCGAAAGCCGAGCTCCGCATATTCCGGCGCCGCGCTGACCCCGGACCGGGCCTCGCGCAGGGAGGCCAGGACTTCATTGGTATTGTTGCCGATCGACGAAACGATGCCGATGCCGGAGACGACGACGCGTCGCATGGCTGCTCCCTTGTTCCCTTAGAACCGTCAGTTCTTTTTTTGTTGTTTGGTCTCAGACCATGGACGCCGGGTCGAACAGGCCGACGCGAAGATCCTTGGCCTCATAGATGGGTTTGCCATCGGCTTCGAGCACCCCGTCGCCGATCCCCATGACCAGCTTTCGCATGATCAGGCGCTTCAGGCTGATCCGGTAGACGACCCTCTGGACCTTGGGGGTGACCTGACCGGTGAACTTCACCTCGCCAACCCCGAGGGCGCGACCCTTTCCGGGGGCGCCCGACCAGCCGAGGAAGAAGCCGACCAGCTGCCACATGGCGTCCAGGCCCAGGCAGCCGGGCATGACGGGATCGCCTTCAAAATGGCATTTGAAGAACCAGAGGTCGGGATTGATATCCAGTTCGGCGACCATCTCGCCCTTGCCGTAAAGCCCGCCTTCCGAGGTGATCAGCGTGATCCGGTCCATCATCAGCATCGGCGGCGCCGGCAGCTGGGCGTTGCTCGGGCCGAACATCAGGCCCCTGGAGCAGGCGATCAGATCATCATAGCTGTAGGAAGACTGTGGTTCATGCATTCTGGCTATTCCGGCTGTGGCCGCCGCGGCGACATAACGGACTGAGAAGGGTGATTGTGACAGGGGGGTAGCATGCCCCCCCCGTCGCCTCAACTGCGGGGCTGCCGGGCAGGTGCGCAGACCGGTTCCGGCCCGCCGCCCCAGACCTCGGACTGCGGGGCCCAGCCCCGGACGCCGCCAGCCTGCAGACGGCTCCAGCCCTTTTCCACCCTGAGCTGGCCCGCGATCGCCCCTGACCGCAGATAGGCGACAATTCGCGAATCGCCGCGGGGCTCCGCCCTCAGGGGCAGGTCGCCCGGCCGGATCCGCATCACCGACCGGCCGCCATCCACCAGCTGCTTCTTCACCCAGGCCGTGGCGCCGTCCGGGCCCCGGACCTTTCGCCAGTCACGGCTTTCGGCGACCACTTCCAGGGGCATGCCCCGCACCCGCCAGACCCAGAGGATGCGGTGATCCTCGCCCGGACCATTGCGGGCGTTCACTTCTCCGGACTTCAGGGTCACGAACCGCGGGACCGGAAAGCCCGAACGGGTCCGGCACTTGGTCGCCTCGTCCTCGCCGCAGCCCGACAGCACCAGGGCCAGGCCGGCCGCCAGCGCCCATTTCCCGAGGGCGGACATCGTCAGCATAGGTCAACTCCCTGGTCCGGACTGCTCATGCGTGCTTGGCCCCTCGCCGGGGCTTTGCTACAGGTTCGAGGACGCCCGTCCGGGCGGCGCCCGCTTGCCCCCAACGAATGCGTCATGGCCGTCAAAAGACCTAAAGTCATCGTCACCCGCAAGCTGCCTGATCCGGTGGAAACCCGGATGCGCGAGCTGTTCGACACCGAATTGAACATCGATGACAAGCCCATGAACAGCGACGCGCTGCTCGAGGCCATGAGCCGCGCCGATGTCCTGGTGCCGACCATTACCGACCGGCTGGATTCCCGGCTGCTGTCCCGGGCCGGCGAACGGCTGAAGCTGATCGCCAATTTCGGGGCCGGGGTGGACAATATCGATGTCGCCACCGCCAACCAGCGGGGCATCATCGTCACCAATACCCCCGGGGTCCTGACCGAGGACACCGCTGACCTGACCATGAGCCTGATCATGGCCTCGAGCCGCCGGATCGTCGAGGGGGCTGGGGTCGTGCAGTCCGGCGGCTTCCAGGGCTGGTCGCCGACCTGGATGCTGGGGCGCAGGATCTGGGGCAAGCGCCTGGGCATCATCGGCATGGGCCGGATCGGCCAGGCCCTGGCCCGCCGCGCCAAGGCCTTCGGCCTGTCGATCCATTATCACAACCGCAAGCCGGCCAGCCCGCGGGTGGTCGAGGAGCTTGAGGCCACCTACTGGGAGAGTCTGGACCAGATGCTGGCCCGGATGGACATCATCTCGGTCAACTGCCCCCACACCCCGGCCACCTATCACCTGCTGTCGGCCCGGCGTCTGAAGCTGCTGCAGTCCCACGCCATTGTCGTCAATACCGCCCGGGGCGAGGTGATCGACGAGGGCGCCCTGGCCAACATGCTGTCCCGGGGCGATATCGCCGGAGCCGGGCTGGACGTCTATGAGCACGAGCCGGCCATCAATCCGAAGCTGCTGAAACTGCCCAATGTCGTGCTGCTGCCCCATATGGGCTCGGCCACGGTCGAGGGCCGGATCGACATGGGCGAGAAGGTCATCGTCAATATCAAGACCTTCATGGACGGCCACCGGCCGCCGGACCGGGTCATTCCCTCCATGCTGTAGCGGACGGCGGGGGCCGCAAGCCTCGACCCCCGCGTCTCGTCAGACGATCTGGCAGGCGGTCTCGAAGTCCAGACGCGGACTGCGGTCGAACAGGTTCTCGTCGGTTCCGTGGCCGATGGTCACCAGGATATTGCTCTTGATGCCGGTTCCCGCATGGAAGGCGGCGTCGACACCGGCATTGTCAAAGCCCGACATGGGTCCGCAGTCCAGGCCCAGGGCCCGGGCGGCCAGGATGAAATAGCCCGCCTGCAGGGTTCCATTTCGGAAGGCCGAGGTTTCCGTATGGGGCGCGCCCTTGGGGAACCAGGCGGCGGCGCCCGGGTTGTGGGGAAACAGGGCCGGGATCTGGTCGGCGAAATCCAGGTCATAGCTGACAATGACCGTGCAGGGGGCCTGGCGGATCTTGGCGCCATTGGACGGCGAGCTGAGGGCCGCAAGTCGCTCGCGTCCCTCGGGGCTGGTGACGAAGACGAAGCGGGCCGGGCAGCTGTTGGCCGCCGTCGGACCCATCCGGGTCAGGTCATAGACGGCGCGCAGCAAGGTTTCGGCCAGGGGCGCGGTCTCCCAGCCATTGCGGGTCCGGGCGCTGCGGAAGATCTGGTCCAGGGCGGCATCTTGCAGGGGGGCGGTCATCAGGGGCTCCATCCGTAACTGAATCGGTTACAGCATAGCGGCCCCGAGTGCGGTCGTCAGCTACAGAGTTTGTTCGACGCGCATCACTTCGGGAACATAATGGCGCAACATGTTCTCCACCCCGGCCTTCAGGGTCATGGCCGAGGACGGGCAGCCGGAACAGGCGCCGCGCATATGCAGATAGACCGTGCCGGTCTCGATCTCGAACCTGGAAAAGACGATGTCGCCGCCGTCCTGGGCCACTGCGGGCCGGACCCGCGTGTCCAGCAGTTCCTTGATCTCCGCCACGATCTGGGCCGTCTCGCCGTCATATTCCGGTTCGTCCGTCTGGTCCGTATCACCGGCCTCCAGGACCGGCCGGCCGGAGGTGTAATGGTCCATGATGGCCGCCAGGATGGGCGCCTTCAGGAAGGCCCAGTCGCCGCCCTCGGCCCGGGTCACCGTCAGGAAGTCAGGGCCGAGAAAGACCCGGGCCACCTGGTCTATCTCGAACAGCGCCGTCGCCAGGGGCGACAGGGCGGCGTCCTGGGCCGAGGACATTTCACGGCTTCCGGTTCCCAGCACCTCGCGTCCTGGCAGGAACTTGAGGACCTCGGGGTTCGGGGTGGCTTCGGTCTGGATAAACATGATGGACGATAGATGGCCCTGTCGGACGCCGGGAGCAAGGGCCGCATCCCTTGTTGAACCAATCCATTGCACGTCGTCTGCAGAAGAATTCGCCCTGTAAGCGTAAACTTAACCCGTTTCGGGCGAAAAGGCAGTGTCGCTTCAATGAACCTGCCCAGAAGGGGAACTATCAGGATGAACAAGTCATTTTTCTTCGCCGGCGTCGCTTGTGTCATGATGTCGGTTTCAGTTCCGGCCTCGGCTGCGGACCTCAGCGCCCAGATGGGCAAGTGCCTGACCAAGCATGCCAACACCAAGCAGGCCGCCAGCATCACTGTGGAATGCACGGCTGCCGACGGAAAGCTGTCCGGCTGCAAGGTGATCCAGAGCGAGGCTCCTTCCAAGGGCTTTGAACAGGCCGCGATCTGCGTCGCCGAGGTTCTGCCCATGGGTGCGAAATCAGGCACCATCCGCGTGCCCGTGCGCTTCCCCGGCGCCTGAGTCTGATGGGGCGCCCCCGGAGTAAAGAAATCTGCTCCGGGGCCCGCAAACTCTGTTTACCTTAACCCTCAGCTTACCTTGACGCCCCAGATTGGGTCCTGACAGTCCAAAGGACATTCAGGATCGACCATGCGATTTCTCCGCCTCGACGACGCTCCTCTCGCCGTCAAGATCGGCCTGGCGCCGCTTATCGGTTTCCTCGCCCTGGCCCTGGTGGCCGGAGGCTCGGCCTGGATGAACTTCAACCAGCGCGCCGTTCTGGAAGATGTCGTCAAGCGCGACGTTCCGGCCAGTCTGAGACTGGCCCAGATTTCCCAGCGAATTCGCTCGTCCAATGGCGAGCTCTACCTTCTTCTG
Source organism: Caulobacter sp. (assembly GCA_029866155.1). Taxonomy (GTDB): domain Bacteria; phylum Pseudomonadota; class Alphaproteobacteria; order Caulobacterales; family Caulobacteraceae; genus Caulobacter. The sequence continues at coordinate 84,489 of JARWZW010000056.1, forward strand.
ACCCGGCAGGCGGCCGGGATCGAGACAGCCTCCATTCCTGGGCGGGCGGCAGAGCTCGGCGACGAGATCCAGGCCATCCAGGTCGAGGTCGACCAGGTCATCGCCGCCGCATCCACGGACGCCGAACGGGCGCCGCTCAAGGCCCTGCGCAAGGAACTGGCCGGCTATAACGACGCCGTCGGGGTGGTCGTGTCGATGCTGGAAGTCGATTTCAACACGGCGGCGCAGTTCAGCGTGCCCTTCGAACAGGCCTATCTGTCCATGAACAGCGTTCTGGACAAGGCGGTCGAAACCAGCCGCACATCCTCCCTGGCCCGGGCCGAGGCCTCGGTCGCCCAGGCCAAGACGATCGGCGCCGTCGCCACCGTGCTGGTGATCCTGGCCCTGGCCGGCGTGGCCGGCGTGGCGGTCCTGCTGGTCTTCAGCACCCGCAGGGCGGTGATCCGCATCGCCGCCGCCACCGAGCATCTGGCCGGCGGCGACAACAATGTCGATCTTGACCGGCTCAGGCGCGGCGACGAGCTGGGGGCCATCGTCCGGTCCCTGGTAGTGTTCCGAGACAACCAGGTCAGGCTGGCCGAGCTCAACCGCCGTGCACAGGCCCAGACCGCTGAACAGGCCGAGGTCCGCGCCTCCGAGGAGGCCTCCCGGGCCGCCACCAGCCGTGAACAGGCCCAGGTGGTCAAGGACCTGGCCGAGGGCCTGAACCGCCTGACCAACGGCGACCTGACCTACCGCCTCGAGACCCCCTTCGCCCCGGTCTATGAAAGCCTGCGGGCCGACTTCAATGCGACGGTCATCCAGCTGGCCGACATCATCAGCAGCATTTCCAGCCGGGCCGTGACCATCGAGTCGGTCTCGCACGAGACCAGTTCCGCCGCCGATGACCTGTCGCGCCGCACCGAGCTCCAGGCCGTCAGCCTGCAGCAGACCGCAGCATCCCTGGAGGAGATCTCCGCCGCCGCCGCCCGGGCCGCCGAGGGCGCGGGCCAGGCTGACAAGGTTGTCGCCGAGACCGGGGCCGACGCCCGGGGATCGGGCGAGGTGGTCCGCCGGGCCGTCGCCGCCATGGCCAGTATCGAGGAAGGCTCGCGGCACGTCACCCAGATCATCGGGGTGATTGACGAGATCGCCTTCCAGACCAACCTGCTGGCCCTGAACGCCGGGGTCGAGGCGGCTCGCGCCGGGGACGCCGGCCGGGGCTTCGCCGTGGTCGCCCAGGAGGTCCGGGCCCTGGCCCAGCGCTCGGCTGACGCCGCCAAGCAGATCAAGCATCTGATCGCCACCTCGGGTGAGCAGATCGCTTCGGGCGTGTCCCTGGTGGGCGAGGCCGGCGCGGCCCTCGACCGGATCGTGTCGCGGGTTGCCGAGGTCACCAGCCTGATGTCGGAAATCAGCGGATCGGTGCGGGAACAGTCCACCGGCCTGCGCGAGGTGGCCCAGACCGCCAACCGCATGGACCAGATGACCCAGCAGAACGCCGCCATGGTCGAGGAATCCACGGCCGCCTCCCATGTCATGCGCCAGGAAGCCCAACAGCTGGGCGAACTGATCCGCCGCTTCCGGATCGACACGGCCCAGTCCGGCGAGACGTCGTCTATGCGCCGCCGCATGGCCGGCTAGCACCGGCGGTCTGGCTCGGCCTGCTCGACCCAGATTGAGGATTATCGGCTGGCATCAAGCATTTCCCGGTCGAATCGGCTGGGAAATGCGCCAATTCCTCTCCTTGCGCGTGACAAGGCCGCCGTTCCATGGCCCTATGTGAACAGTGACAAGATAGAGGAGATCGTCATGGCCGATGGAGCGTTCGACAAGCTGGAAACCGCCCGGGCGGAAGCCTGGTCCACCCCGCTGGAACTGATCAACCCCCTCGAGCCGGCCCGTTTCCAGGACAATACCTTCTGGCCCTTCTTCGAGCGGCTGCGGCAGGAGGATCCGGTCCACTACACCGCCGAGAGCGAAGTGGGCCCCTATTGGTCGATCACCCGGTTCGAGGACATCGTCGCCGTCGACACCAACCACAAGGTCTTTTCCAGCGAGGGCGCCATCACCGCCCGTGACCCGGACGCAGACTTCACGCTGCCCATGTTCATCGCCATGGACCAGCCCAAGCACGACGTGCAGCGCAAGACCGTCAGCCCCATCGTCGGCCCGGCCAATCTGATGAAGCTGGAAGGCCTGATCCGCGAGAGGGCCGCCGCCCTGCTGGACAGCCTGCCGATCGGCGAGGAATTCGACTGGGTCGACCGCATCTCCATCGAGCTGACGACGCAGATGCTGGCCACCCTGTTCGATTTCCCCTGGGAAGACCGCCGCAAGCTGACCCGCTGGTCCGACGTCGCCACCGCCATGCCGGGCAAGGGCATCGTCGAGACCGAGGAAGAAGGCCGGGCCGAACTTCTGGAATGCCTGGGCTATTTCACCCGCCTTTGGAACGAGCGGGTCAATGCCGAGCCGGCCGGCGACCTGATCTCGATGCTGGCCCATGGCGAGGCGACCCGCAACATGGACCCCATGGAGTATCTGGGGAACATCATCCTGTTGATCGTGGGCGGCAACGACACCACACGCAACAGCATCACCGGCGGACTTCTGGCCCTGAACCAGAACCCCGAGCAGTATGACAAGCTGCTGGCCAATCCCGAGCTCATCCCCTCGATGGTCTCGGAAATCATCCGCTGGCAGACGCCGCTGGCCTATATGCGCCGCACGGCGCTGGAGGATGTCGAACTGGGTGGCAAGACCATCCGCAAGGGCGACAAGGTCATCATGTGGTATGTCTCGGGCAACCGCGACGAGACGGTGATCGAAAACCCCGACGCCTTCATCATTGACCGAGAGCGGCCCCGCCATCACCTGTCCTTCGGCTTCGGCATCCACCGCTGCGTCGGCAACCGCCTGGCCGAGATGCAGCTGCGGATCGTCTGGGAAGAGATCCTCAAGCGCTTCCCCCGCATCAATGTCGTCTCCGAGCCGAGCCGGGTCCATTCCAGCTTCGTCAAGGGCTATGACCACATGCGGGTCGTGATCCCGGCCAAGTACTGAGATCTGTCTCGAGGGGGCGGCCTGCAGTCTGCGTGCTTCGACACGCGGCCTGCGGCCGCTACTCAGCATGACGAAGTTTTTGAAAATCAACGATTTTCGTCATCCTGAGTAGCCTGCGCAGCAGGCGTGTCGAAGGACGCACGCAGGCTTCTGTCTGAATCCCGCTGGCCGGGGGATGACATCGCAGGCCGGCTCCCCATGTCTGCAACAGTGATGGATGCAGACCAAGGCGCGCGACGATGATCACCCTTTACACCTGGACCACCCCCAACGGCCGCAAGGTCTCCATCCTGCTGGAAGAGCTGGGCCTGGCCTATGAGGTCAAGCCGATCAACATCGGCAAGGGCGAACAGTTCAGCCCCGAGTTCGTCGCCGTTTCCGCCAACAGCAAGATCCCCGCCATTGTCGATGACGCGGCTCCCGGCGGGCCGCTGGCCATCTTCGAGAGCGCGGCCATCCTCACCTATCTGGCCGACACCCATGGCGGTTTCCTGGCCAGGGAAGGCCCTGCCCGCTGGAAGGCCCTGGAATGGCTGGCCTGGCAGGTCAGTGCGCTCGGACCCATCCTGGGCCAGCTGGGCTATTTCGTCGGCCGGGCCCCGGAAAAGCTGCCCCTGGCGATCGGACGATTCACCGAGGAGACCGAGCGGCTGCTGGGGGTCATGGACCGGCGGCTTGGCGAGGCCCCCTATCTGGCGGGCGACAACTATTCCATCGCCGACATCGCCGCCTATCCCTGGACCTCGGGCGCCTTCGGGATGCTGGCCCCGGTCCTCGGCGAGAAGCTGGCCGCCTTCGGCAATATCCGCCGCTGGCTGGACGTCGTCGGCGCCCGGCCCGCGGTCGTGAAGGGTATGGCGGTTCCGGCGGTGTGACGGGGCCCTGCTGCTGCGGCTTGATCCCTGCCCCCGGACGACAGCGCAGCCATCAGATCGTCCTCACCGCCGCCAGGGCCGCCGCAACCCGGGTGTCGCCTATTGCGAAGTTCCGGCCCCATATCCTGGCGGGCAAGGGGGCGGCGGAGCGCTGAGGGTGGATGCTGTTGGCCGCGTGTGTGCTTCGACACGCGGTCTGCGACCGCTACTCAGCATGACGAAGCATCTGAAATTTCACAATATTCGTCATCCTGAGTAGCCTGCGCAGCAGACGTGTCGAAGGACGCGGCCTGTGTCCGCTGCGTTTGCCGAGCGGCCCTATCCCCCGATGAACCCGACCTTCGACCGCACCTCCTTCAGGGTCACCTCGGCCACCGCCCGGACCCGTTCTGCGCCGGCCATCAGGATGCGGTCGATTTCGCCCGGGTCGCCCAGATAGCCCCGCATGGCGGCGCTGACCGGCGACAGGGCCGAGACGGCGAGATCCGCCAGGGCCGGCTTGAAGGCGCCAAAGCCCTGGCCGGCGTAACGGGCCAGGACCTCGGCCTTGGTCTCCCCCGCCAGGGCGGCGAAGATGCCCACCAGATTGTCGGCTTCCGGCCGGGCGGCCAGCGCCTCCAGGGTTTCCGGCAGCGGCTCTGGATCAGTGCGGGCCTTGCGGATCTTGGCGGCGATGGCGTCGGCGTCATCGGTCAGGTTGATGCGGGACAGGTCTGACGGATCGGACTTGCTCATCTTGGCCTGGCCGTCGCGCAGGGACATGACCCGGGCGCCGGGACCCTGGGTCAGGGGCTCCGGCAGGGGGAAGAAGCCGGGGGCGTCGAAGTCGTGGTTGAACTTGGCGGCGATGTCGCGGGTCAGCTCCAGATGCTGCTTCTGGTCATCGCCCACCGGCACCTTGGTGGCCCGATAGATCAGGATGTCGGCCGCCTGGAGCACCGGATAGGTATAGAGGCCGACGCTGGAGCGTTCCTTGTGCTTGCCGCTCTTTTCCTTGAACTGGGTCATCCGGTCCAGCCAGCCCAACCGCGCCACGCAGTTGAAGATCCAGGCCAGCTCGGCATGTTCCCGCACCGCCGACTGGGGAAAGATCGCCGCCTTCTGCGGGTCCAGGCCCGAGGCCAGATAGGCCGCCGCGATCTCGCGGGTCTGGGCGGCCAGCTGGGCCGGCTCCTGCCAGACGGTGATGGCGTGCAGGTCGGCGACGAAGATGAAGGTCTCGACCTCATGCTGTAACCGGGCGAATTTCACCAGGGCGCCGAGATAGTTGCCCAGATGCAGGGCGCCGGACGGCTGGACGCCGGACAGCACACGGTCGGGGCCGGCATAGACGGCGGGGGCTGGGGTCTGGTCGGTCATGGGGATCCGGATTTTCAGAAGGGTCAGGTCGGATTGCGCGCCGGGCGGCTCTGCGCAGCAGTCGCGGCGCCGCGGGAGCGGTTTGTCAGGCGCGGCGCCATCGCGGGGACAGGATCAGGACCATGGCCGGGGACTTAAGGGAGCCAGGGACGAAGGGCAAGCCTTGCCGGGCTCACGGGTCAGCGCCGCAGGATCCGGCGGGTGACGGCGTCGGCCCCGGCCACGGCGGCGACGGCGATCACGGCGGCGACCAGGCAGAGGGCCGCAGCCCGCTGTTCGCCGCCTGGGCTCTGGACGGCCTGATAGATGGCGGCCGGCAGGGTCAGGCTTACTCCCGGAATGGCGGCGGCGAAGGTGATGGTGGCGCCGAACTCGCCCAGGGCCTTGGCGAATCCCAGGATCACCCCGGCGGCGATGCCGGGGGCGGAGAGCGGCAGGGTCACCTTCCAAAGCCGCCGCCAGGGGCCGGCGCCGAGGGTGCGGGCGGCCAGGTGAAGGTCGGGCGGCATGGTCTCCATGGCCAGGCGGATGGGCCGGACGATCAGCGGAAAGGCCATGACCCCGGCCGCCAGGGCGGCGCCGGTCCAGTCAAAGGCCAGGACGATCCCGGCCTTGGCCAGGGGCGCGCCCAGCAGCCCCTGCCGGCCAAACAGCAGCAACAGGGCGTAGCCTGTGGCGACAGGCGGCATGACCAGGGGCAGGGTTGTCAGGGCGTCAAGGATCGAGCGGCCTGGAAACCGGCCCCGGGCCAGCAGCAGGGCCGTTGCAAAGGCCAGGGGCAGGGCGACAATCACCGCCGTTGCGGCCACCCTCAGGGAGAGCAGCACCACCTCCAGGTCGGCGGCGGTCAGGCCCGGGGTAGCGGCGCCTGGCGCCATCAGCTTTCCACGCCCGTCAACTTCCGGGCGCCGCGAGCATGACCTCGACGGCCACACCTTCGCCCGCCAGGGCCTTGAGGTCCTGCGGGTCGGGCGCCCGGGTGATGATCCGCACCACCTGACGCCCGGCCCGGGCCAGGGCCGCCAAGGCGGCCCCGGTCTGATTGTCCGGCGACATCCGGGCGGCGTCGCGGCGGGCCAGGGCCAGGATGGCGGGGTCTGTATCCGGATCAGCCAGGATCAGGTCGGCCTCGGCCAGCGCTCTGCTGGCCCTCAGGGTCAGGAGGTCGGCAGGGCCCCGCCCGGCGACAAAGGCCACCCGGCCGACCGGCTCGCCGCCGCGCTGGATGGCGGCCCGCAACAGGGTCTCTGCCCGGGCGAGATCCCCTTCCATGGCGGCCTTGGCGGCGTCGCCCGAGAGGATGCTGCGCAGGAAGGCGCGGCGGGCCACCAGGTCCGGAAAGGCCTCCCGCACTTCGCCCTGGAGGCGGCGCAACAGGACCGCCACCCGACCAGCGCCAGGCGGCATCCGCGCCTCGATGTCGTTGCGGAGCAGGGCGGCCAGCATGGGCGAGGCGCCGGTGGTGCCAACGGCGGCCACCACCGCGCCCCGGTCGATCACGGCTGGGGTGTTGAAGTCGCAGAGGCCGGGCTGGTCGACGACATTGACCAGACAGCCGGCGGCCTTGGCCGCGGCCCGGGCTGCCTGGACGAACAGTTCTTCTCCGGTGATGAAGGCCAGGAGCGCGCCGCTGTAGGAGCCCACCAGCCAGGCCTGTGGACCGTCCAGCCAGACCACCTCAGCCGGGGAGCCGTCGAACAGCCGGGCCTTGGCCTCTGCGGCCTCGCCCGATCCGGCGATGATCACCCGCCGGCCAGCCAGGGGGAAGAAGGCGGGAAAGGCGTCCATCTAGCCGGCCCGGCAGTTCTGGTAGGGACCGCCCGGAAAGCCGCTGAGCAGGGCGGCGTCGCCCTTGCCCCAGATCTCGAACACTCCGTCGCTGTAGCGGGCGCCGGAGGCGGACGGCGCCGGCGGCAGGATCTTGCTGATCCCCCCGGCGGTCACCCGCACCCGGTCGCCGGCCAGACCCCAGGCGGCGGAGAACCGGCGGCCTGCCGAACAGCGATAGGGGATGGCGGCCAGGCTCGCCCCGGGCGCCGGATCTGGCGCCGTGCGGACCGGAGGACGGGGCGGGACGGGGCGCTCGGGCGGCGGTCTGGGCGCGTCAGCCGGCGGCGGCGGCCCGACAGGCTTGCTGCCGGTTCCAAGGCTGGCGCAGGCCGCCAGGGGCAGCATCAGCAGGGCCAGGGGAATCAGGCGGCGGGTCATGGTCAGGTCCGGAGGCGCGCGCGCCGTATCAGCGCTGGGTCTTCAGATAGCCGATCAGGGCGGCCCGGGCCTTGGGATCCGCCACACGGTTGAACATCTTCCCGCCGGGGGCGAAGGTTGCGGGCGCCGTCAGATAGGCGTCCAGGCTGGCCTCGGTCCAGGTTCCGCCCTTGGCGACCAGGGCCTTGGAATAGAGATAGCCCGGCGATCCGCCCAGCCTGCGCCCGACCACGCCCTTGAGGCTGGGGCCGGCCGGGCTGTTGGCGGGGGTCAGGGTATGGCAGGACTTGCACTGGCTGTTGTACAGGGCCGCGCCATCCTGGGCCAGAGCCGGCGCGGCTGTCAGGGCGAGCGTGAGCGCGGCGATGGCGAGGGACAGGGTCCGCATGGTCGTCTCCTTTGGCTGGATGGCCCCAACCTAGAGCAGCTTGGCGCCGCTGCGAAGCGGCTGCGGCATCTTCACTCCTTCCAATCAGCGTCGTCCCGGACGGCCCGAAAGGACGATCCGGGATCCAGGGGGCGGTCCGCTCCGTCGTCGCTGCCCGTTCAGCACTCTCGCAACCCTGGGCCCCGGCTCTCCGCTCCGCTGCGGCCGGGGTGACGGTGTTGGTGAGGGCATCACTTGCCGGCCGGCTGCCTCCTTCGACACGCGCCTTTCAGGGGCTACTCAGGATGACGAAGACGGAGGGACGGGGCTGCCCTCAGCGAGTCGTTTCCTTCTCTTTTTCCTTCTCCTTCGGCGCAGTCTCCTTGCGTGTCCGGGTCTGGGCCTTGGGTTTTGGCAGGAGGCGGAAGCGGGACTGGCACCAGGCGAAGTCGATCCCCACATCGATCAGGGCGTCGGACCGCCCGCAGGGGCAGGCGAAATCCATGACATCCCAGACCCGATAGGTCTCTCCGGCCTGGAGAGGCACAGGGGCGCCGGTGACATGGTTGGGAGAGGCATTGACGCAGAGAACCAGGTCGTCAGGCCCGATAGTGTCGCTCATGGCGTTGTTCCAGTGATCTTGCCAAAGAATAGTGCCTGCCCGGCAAGGAGCAAGGACAGACCGTCCGGAGGCCCCGGGACCTGCAGGGATGACCCCGCTCAAGGCTGAGAGTCTTCGCCAGTCCGGGGAGCGGTCGCAGACCGCAGGGCCGTTTCAGCGGGGTGATCAACAGGCAGACGGCTGGCTGCGGGCTTCGGCAGGCCGGCTGCGCAGGCGACCCAGCGTGACGAGGAAGGGGGGTTTCATGCTGCGCTGCATGAACGGCCTGTAACGAGATTACAGGAGTTTAATATCGTTAAACGATATGTAATTTGATCGAAAAGCGATGCGGGCCTATCTCTCTCCTCACGGACGGCGACATCGCCGGCCCCGGTCGGACCCAAGGGGGCTGATCTTCTTTCGCATCGCAACATGGATTTCTAACATGACCCTCTCCAACATGACCTCGATCGTCGACCGCGTCGCCGTCGGCCTTGTCTACGCCGCCGTGGTTCTGGCCATGCCCTTCGCCGCCTACAGCTTCATCGCCCAATCCCTGTAATCGGCGGGCTTACCTAATGTGCGCCAGCAAGGCATGTTCGCTGATCCGCCGGATCTGACCGCTGCGGATCGGCGGGCGCCTTTGACGTCCTGTCGGTGCGCAATCAAGGTTTCCGGGTGAAACCGCCATGAGGGCACAGTCGTGAGGACATATCCATGAGGACTCTGGGACCCGGCTCGGTGTCGAGCTTCCTGAAGATCATTCTTGATGTGACCTGGTTTGTCCTCTGGGTCGTGATCGGGGCCCTGGCCCTGGCCGCCCTGGCCGCCCTTCTCCTGAGTTTCAATACCGAGCTGATCAGCAAGATCGAGCTCGAGACCGATATCGGCGACCGCCGCCTGCTCGGACCAGCCCTTGCCTCGGCCCTGCTGGCCGGCGCCCTCTATATGGGCGGGGTGCTGCTGATCGTCGGCAACCTGCGCCTCATCTTCAAGACCCTGACAGCGGGCGATCCCTTCCATCCGGACAATGTCGGGCGTCTGCGTCTGGTCGGCCTGATCCTGGCCGGGCTGGAACTGGGCCGTTGGGCCTTCTGGGGCGTGGCCGCCCTGTTGCTGCCCAAGGTCGACCAGGACGGCGGCGGGCTGAACCTGACCACCTGGTTTTCCGTCATGGTAGTGTTTGTCCTGGCCGAGGTCTTCCGGGAGGGCGCCCGCCTTCGCCAGGAAGCCGAACTGACGATTTGAGAGCGCGGAGACCGACCCCATGGCCATTCTCGTGCGACTTGACCGGGTGCTGCTGGAGCGCCGCATGTCCCTGACCGAACTCGCCGACCGGGTCGGCGTGACCATCGCCAACCTGTCGATCCTCAAGACCGGCAAGGCCCGGGCCATCCGGTTCTCGACCCTGGACGCCCTTTGCCGGGAACTGGGCTGCCAGCCCGGCGAGATCATTTCCTTCGAGCCGGGGCCCGTCGATTTTGCGGACGAGGACGAGGTGGAGTACGGCGGGGCCTGACACCGTACCTGTCCGTGAGAGGAGCCCCCCGATGACGTTTTCAATCGAGGCCATTGGCCATGTTCGCGGCGGCCGCGCCGAGGCGACCGATGACGACTGGGCGGCCAGCCGGGTGCGTATATGTCTGGACCCGGCGCGGTTCACGCCCGGCTCCCTGGCCGGACTGGCCGATTTCTCCCATGCCGAGATCATCTTCGTCTTTGACCGGGTGACGGCCGACGAGATCACCACCACGGCCCGCCATCCCCGGGGCCGCACCGACTGGCCGAAGGTCGGCATCTTCGCCCAGCGCGGCAAGAACCGGCCCAACCGACTGGGTGTGACGGTCTGTTCCATCATCGCCGTGGAGGGGCTGGACCTGGTGGTCGAGGGGCTGGACGCCATCGACGGCACCCCGGTGGTCGATATCAAGCCGGTCATGCAGGGGTTCCTCCCCCGGGGCGAGGTGCGGGAGCCCGCCTGGGCGACCGAGATCATGGCGGCCTACTGGTGAGGCGGCCCCTGGAGGGCGTCCGGGTCCTGACCCTGGAACATTTCGGCGCGGGACCCTACGCCACCCTGCTGATGGCAGAGCTGGGGGCCGAGGTCATCAAGATCGAATCGCTGGAGATGGGCGGCGACGCCTCCCGTCCCACCGGCCCCTATCTGCTGGGCGAGCATGACAGCCAGTATTTCCAGACCTTTTCCCGTCACAAGAAGAGCGTCGCCCTGGAGCTGAAGACCCCGCAGGGCCGGGCCGATTTCGAACGGCTGGTCGCCTCTGCCGAGGTGGTGGTGGGCAATCTGCGCGGAGATCAACCGGCCAAGCTGGGGATCACCTATGAGGCCCTCAAAGGGGTCAACCCGGCCATCGTCTGCGGCCATCTGTCGGCCTATGGCCGGGGCAACAGCCGCGAGGCCTGGCCCGGCTATGACTACCCCATGCAGGCCGAATGCGGCCTGATGAGCCTGACCGGCGAGCCTGATGGCCCGCCCGCCCGGATGGGGGTGTCGATCATCGATTTCATGACCGGCTCGACCTTCGCCTTCGCCGTGGTCAGCGCATTGCTGTCCGCCCGGGCGACCGGGGTGGGCTGTGATGTCGATGTCAGCCTGTTCGACGTGGCCCTGCACCAGCTCAGCTATCCGGCGGTCTGGGCCATGAACGCCGGCCATCGGACCGAGCGGCTGCCGGGCGGGGCCCATCCCTCGCTTGCGCCGGTCCAGAGGGTGAAGACCCTGGATGGCTATGGCCAGCTGATGTGCATGACCCAGAAGTTCTGGCTGGACCTCTGCGACCTGGCCGGCCGGCCGGACCTGGCGGCCGATCCGCGGTTCGTTGACCTGAAGGCACGGCGGGAGAACCTGGCCGCCCTGACCGCCGAGATCGACGCCCTGTTCGCCAGCCGCAGCAGCGCCGACTGGGCCGCCCTGCTGGGCGGTCGGGTGCCCTTCGGGCCGGTCAATGACCTGTTCGGGGCCCTGGACAACCCCTTCGTTGTCGAGGTGGCCATGCGGGATGTGGTGGAGCATCCAGACATGGCGGGCGGGCTCCATATGCTGGCCGCCCCTATCCGCATCGACGGCGAACGGATGCCGGGCCAGAGATCGCCGAAGCTGGGCGAGGACACGGAAGACCTGCTGGGCGGGGGTTGATCGGGGCGGCGGAGGCGGGATTGCGTGCTTCGACACGCGGCTTGCAGCCGCTCCTCAGCATGACGAAAAGTATAAGTGTTTCAATGAAATCGTCATACTGAGTAGCCTGCGCAGCAGGCGTGTCGAAGCACGCAGGATGTTTGCCGGGGCTCTTGCCGCCTCCGACATACAAGACCGGTTCACCCGCCCTGCTTCCCGGCGTAGTCTGGGTCTATGCTGACCCTTCCTCCTGCCGTCGAGACCCGTTCGGGGCTGCAGTGGCGGCGCGCTGCCGCGCCGGACCTGGCCATAGACCGGCCCCTGGCCGAGGAGGCCGCCGTCGGGATTCTGTATGACGGCCGGCCCCATGCGGTGCTGATGGCGACGCCGGAGGATGTCGAGGACCTGGCCGTGGGTTTCACCCTGTCGGAACGGATCGCCAGGGCGGACCAGATCGAGGGAGTCAGTCTCGAGGTGCTGGAGGCCGGAGTCCAGGTGGATATCCGGCTGACCCCGGAAGGACGCAAGAGCAAGGCCCGGTCCCGGGTCCGGTCCATGGAGGGACGGTCCAGCTGTGGTCTCTGCGGGGTTGAGCGACTGAGCGCAGCCGTGCGGCCCCTGGGCGCCGTGGCGGCGTCACGCCCGATGTCCCGCCGGGCCATCGAGGCGGCGCTGGACGCCCTGGACGAGGCCCAGACCCTTGGCCGGCTGACCCGGGCCATGCATGCCGCCGCCTTTGCCGGCCCGGACGGCGCCCTGCTCCTGGTTCGCGAGGATGTCGGCCGCCACAATGCCCTGGACAAGCTGATCGGGGCCGTGTCCCGGGCGGGGCTGGATCCGGGCGAGGGGTTTTGTCTGATCACCAGCCGCTGCAGTTATGAAATGGTCGACAAGGCCGCCGTGGCCGGGTTTCCGGTGCTGGTGGCCATATCGGCGCCCACGGCCCTGGCCATCCGCAAGGCCCAGGAGGCCGGCATCGCCCTGATCGCCCTGGCCCGGGCCGATGGGGCCGTGCTGTTCACCGGCGCGGAAAGGATCGCATCGTGAGCCGCAAGGGCAGGGTCAAGGGCGTCAGGCCCTATGACGGTCCGGCCGGGGGCTGGGGCGCCCTGAAGGCGGTGGCCGGGGCCCTGGCGGACCAGGAGGCCGTCACCGAAGGCGGGACGGCCCTGCTGTCGGCCAACCAGCCGGACGGGTTCGATTGTCCGGGCTGCGCCTGGCCAGACCCCAAACATACCTCGTCCTTCGAGTTCTGCGAGAACGGGGCCAAGGCCGTGGCCTGGGAAACCACCAGCCGCCGGGCGACACCCGAGAAGGTTGGCGAGTTGACGGTCAGCCAGCTCTGGAACTGGAGCGATCATGACCTGGAGGACCTGGGCCGACTGACCGAGCCTCTGCGCTATGACGTGGCCAGTGACCGCTATGTCCGGGCCGGCTGGGACGAGGCCCTGGGACGGGTCGCCGAGGTCCTGAGCGGCCTCTCCCATCCCGACCAGGCGGAATTCTATGCCTCGGGCCGGGCCTCCAACGAAGCGGCCTTCCTGTTCCAGCTGCTGGGCCGTCGGTTTGGCACCAACAATTTCCCCGACTGTTCCAACATGTGCCATGAGCCCACCAGCGTCGGCCTGACCGAGCAGCTGGGCCTGGGCAAGGGGTCGGTGACCCTGGAGGATTTCGACCACGCCGACGCGATCTTCAGCTTTGGCCACAATCCCGGCACCAACCATCCCCGGATGATGGCGACCCTGCGTGACTGCGCCCGGCGCGGCGCAGCCATCGTGGTGTTCAACCCTCTCAAGGAACGATCCCTGGAGCGGTTCGCCTCGCCCCAGGACCCGGTGGAGATGGCGACGATGTCCTCCACAGACATCGCATCGCGGTACTATCAGCTGAAGGTTGGCGGCGATGTCGCCGTCCTGACCGGCATGATGAAGCTGCTGGTCGAGGCCGGTCAGGTCGACCGGGACTTCATCGATCGCCACACCACAGGCTTTTCAGACCTGGCGGCCCAGGTCGCCGCCGCCGACTGGGACTGGATCGAGACCCGGTCGGGCCTGGCCCGGGCCGATATCGCCGAGGCTACGGCGATCTTCGCCCGGTCGAAGGCCGTGATCCTCTGTTACGGCATGGGGGTCACCCAGCATCGTTCCGCCTCCAGCCTGGTTCAGCAACTGGTCAATCTGCTGCTGCTGGGCGGCCATATGGGCCGGCCAGGCGCCGGGATCTGTCCCCTGCGGGGCCATTCCAACGTCCAGGGCGCCCGCACCGTGGGGGTGACGGAAAAGCCCTCGCCCGGCCTGCTGGCCGATCTGGAGCGGGTGTTCGGCTTTGCGCCGCCCGCCGCCCATGGCCATACGGTGTCCGAGGCCATCGAGGCCATGATGGCCGGGACGGCCCGGGCCCTGGTCTGTCTGGGCGGCAATTTCGCCGTGGCGGCGCCCGATCCGGTCCTGACCTTCCCGGCCCTGAAGCGGCTGGACCTGACGGTCAATATCGCCACCAAGCTGAACCGCACCCACCTGCTGCATGGCCGCGAGAGCTATATCCTGCCCTGTCTCGGCCGCACCGAGATCGACGTCCAGGCCGGGGGCCGCCAGTCGGTGACGGTGGAGGACAGCATGTCCATGGTCCATGCCAGCCGGGGCCTCAAGGCCCCGGCCTCGGAACATCTGCGGTCCGAGCCCTGGATCGTCGCGCAGCTGGGCCATGGGCTGTTTCCCGGCGATGACCGCATCGACTGGCAGGGGTTGGCCGGCGACTATGACCGGATCCGGGGACTGATCGAGGCGGTGTTTCCCCAGGGTTTCGCCGACTACAACAATCGCATCCGCACCCCGGGCGGCTTTCGCCTGCCGGTGCCCAGTGGCGAGCGGGTCTGGACCACGGCCAGCGGCCGGGCTGATTTCAGGCCCTATGTTTCCGACGACGCGGCCATCGACGATCCGGCCCGGGGCGATCCCGAGGTCCTGATCCTGACGACCCTGCGCAGCCATGACCAGTACAACACCACCATCTATGGCCTGAACGACCGCTATCGCGGGGTGAAGGGCCGGCGCGACGTGATCTTCGCCCATCCCGACGATCTGGCGGCCCGGGGCCTTGCCGAGGGCATGCAGGTCGATCTGGTCTGCGCCTTCGACGAGGATGGACAGGTTCGACAGCTGAAAGGCTTCACCGCCGTGGCCATGGACCTGCCCAGAGGATGCCTGGCGGCCTATTATCCGGAGGCCAATCCCCTGTTGCCCCTGTCGCAGCGCGACCGGCGCAGCGGCACCCCGGCCTACAAGTCCATGCCGGTGCGGATGAGCCGGGCCGAAGCTTGACGAAGCCGGGCACGGCCGCGGCGTTTCGCCTGGCCGGACTGGTCCTGGCGGGCGGGCGGTCACGCCGCTTCGGGGCGGAGAAGGCCATGGCGCTGTATCAGGGCCGGCCCATGCTGGACTGGGGTCTTCAGGTCCTGGCGGTCGGCTGTCATCCCCTGGCGGTCAATGCGCCGCCGGGATCGGGCGCAGCGGATCTGGCCTTGAGCCGTGGACTGGCGATAGTTTCCGATGCGGCCGGCGATCCGGACGGTCCCCTGTCCGGTGTCCTGGCGGGTCTGGTCTGGGCCCGGGACCAGGGGGCCGTCTGGCTGGCCACGGTTCCCTGCGACATGCCGCAGCTGCCGGATGATCTGGTGGCCCGGCTGGGCCAGGCGGCTGGCGAGGGGCCCGGGGCCCGGCTGGAGACGGTCGATGGCCGCCAGCCGCTCTGCGCCCTCTGGAACACAGGACTGATCGCGCCCCTGCGCCTGGCCCTGGACGGGGGACATCCGCCGGTCTGGGCCTTTCAGGATCAGGCCGGCATGGCGGCGGCGCGGCTGGACGTCACCCTGGCCAATCGCAACCGCCCGGATGATTCGGTTTAGGCCGCGCCCAGCGTCCGCAGCCGGTCGATTTCCAGTTCCAGCTCCCGGGCGCGGAGTTCGGTCAGCCGCTCGTAGCGGCGGTCGCTGCGCCAGGTGACGATCAGGGTCGAGAGGGCGCCCAGGGCCGTCAGGAGGAAGGTCAGGGCCGATCCGATCATGGCCCAGTCGACGGGCGAGGCCTCGATCGCGGCATCGGCGGCGCCTTCCAGGGCGGCTGAGGCGATCTCGCCGGTGGCGGTGGCGCCATCCTGGGCCGGGGCCGCCTCGACCGCCTGGATCACCGGCTCCACGGCCACGGCCAGGGGGTCGGTAGTCTCGACCTGGGCCGGCTTCATCGCCAGCGATCCCGCAAACACCAGGCCGGCCATGGCCATCACCAACAGGACCAGACGTCCCCTGGAGCGCCGCTCCGGGTCTGAATTGGCTGTCATGCTCATCGTCCGTTCTCCCCAACGGGTTCAAAACCAGTGACCCCATCTGGCCAGAGGCAAGCTGACCCGGAGATGAACAGGACCGGTCGGCACGGCGTCTTGCCGTGAAATGGCCGCGATTGGGCCAAGCTAATGGGTGGAGACAGACCGTGCGCTGGGTTAGAAAGGCGACGGGACACCCAAAACGCAGGCGAACAGAGTTTATGGCCAAGTCATCGGGCGGAGCCGGCGGTCAGAGGACGCCGTTGCAGGCCCTGGTCTATTGGGGCGCGGTGATCGGGGTCTGGGGCCTGATCTTTCTGGTCGCCTTCCTGGCGGTGTTCGCCATCGACCTGCCGGACGTGTCCAAGCTCAATGATGTCACACGCCAGCCCTCCATCTCCTATCTGGACCGCTCCGGGGCCCTGATCGCCGTGCGCGGAAGCCAGTATGCGCCGCCGGTCGATCTTGAGGGACTGCCGGACTATGTGCCCAAGGCCTTCATCGCCATCGAGGACCGGCGCTTCTATTACCATCCGGGGTTTGACCCCATCGGCATGGCCCGGGCGGCGGTGGGCAATCTAAAGGCCGGTCGGATCACCGCCGGCGGTTCGACCATCACCCAGCAGCTGGCCCGCAACCTGTTCCTGACCCTGGACCAGAACTGGCGGCGCAAGGTTCAGGAGCTGATTCTGGCTGTCTGGCTTGAGGTCAAGTTCTCCAAGAAGGAGATCCTCGCCCTCTATATGAACCGGGTCTATTTCGGGGCCGGCGCCTATGGCATCGAGGCCGCTTCCCAGCGTTATTTCAACAAGCCCGCTTCGAAGCTGACCGTCGGGGAATCGGCCCTGCTGGCCGGGATGATGAAGGGCCCGTCCCGCTACAGCCCCGTCTCGGCCCGTGACCGCGCCGCCCGCCGCGCCACGGTGGTGCTGGACGAGATGGTCCGCAGCAAGGCCATCACCCCCGAGGATCGGGCCCAGGCTGTCGCCTCTCCCGTGCGGGTCTCGGCCGTGCTGGCCAATCAGCGGGCGCAGTATTTCACCGACTGGATGGACGCCCAGGTCCGCAGCCTGGTGGGCGAACCGACCGAGGACATGATCGTCGAGACCACCCTGGACCTGCCGATCCAGGCCGCCGCCGAACAGGCGGTGCGCGCCGGCGTGGCCCGCAACAAGGGTCAGGGCGCCCAGCAGGCGGCCCTGGTGGCCCTGGATGGCGAGGGCCGGGTCCGGGCCTATGTCGGGGGCGCCGACTATGGAGCCAGCCAGTTTGACCGGGCCTCTGTCGCCCGTCGGCAGGCCGGATCGGCCTTCAAGCCCTTTGTCTTTCTCACGGCCATGGAACAGGGCCGCAACCCGGCCATCAAGGTGGTGGACGAGCCGGTCAGGATCGGCGGCTGGGAGCCGCGCAACTATACCGGCCGCTATCTGGGCGAAATGACCCTGGAGACGGCCCTGGCCCAGTCGATCAACACGGTCGCCGCCCGGCTGGCCAATGAGGTGGGCACCAGCAATGTCGCCGCCACGGCGCGGCGCCTGGGCATCGCCAGCAAGATCCAGCTGGATCCCTCCATGGCCCTGGGCGCCGTCGAGGTCAGCCCCCTGGAGATGGCCCAGGCCTATGCCCCCTTCGCCAATGGCGGCTTCCGCGCCCGGGCCTGGGGGATCCAGCGGATTCGCACGGCCGGCGGCCGTGTGCTCTATGACCACAGTATCGAAAAGCGCGATCGCCAGGCGGTGATCGGCTATCCGGCCCTGCCCTACATGAACCAGATGATGCGCCAGGTGGTGGCCTCCGGCACCGGGACGGGCGCCCGGGTCGCCGGCTTCGACATCGCCGGCAAGACCGGCACCACCAGCGATTACCGCGACGCCTGGTTTGTCGGCTATACGGGCGGTTTCGTCACGGCGGTCTGGACCGGCAAGGACGACAATACCCCCATGCGGCGGGTGACCGGCGGCGGCGCACCGGCCCAGATCTGGAAAAGCTTCATGGGCTCGGCCCTGCCGCGGCTGAAATCCCAGGTCATCCCCGGCGGCGTGGCCGCCCCGCCTCCCACCGAACCCGACCCCATCGGCGATATCCTGACCGGCCTGGGCGTGACGGGCGAGTCTCCCGCGCCCCAGCCCCAGACCCCGACCCCTGCCCCGGAACCTGGGCCCGCCCCGGATGAGGTGCCCTACTGAGGGGCTGTCCGGTGAGAGCTTAACTCCTCACCCTCCCACGCCGCTTTTGCGTCGCGGCCCCCCCCCCTCTCCCTATGGGAGAGGTAATTTTTTATATAAAAAACAATTATTTGGTTTACGTGATCCGTGACGTCCAGCCCTGACTGGGGACGGATTCCAGACTCCGATTGACTCTTGCCGGGTTTGGAACAAAACATGAACTCATGACCCCGGCCAATGACATCTCCCCTTCTTCCAACCCGGCCCTGGCCCCGCGTGCGGGGCGGCTGGGACTGGAGGAGACCTGGGGAGAGGGGGTGCATGGGCGGGTCGGGGCGGCGGCCTTCAGCCTGGTCCGGGCGGCGGAGGGCGATGGCCGGCCGGTGTTGCTGGCGGCGCCCCGGGCCTGGCTCCGTGAACAGGGGCTTTGGCTGCGGGACGGTCTCAAGGCCCTGGGCCTGGAGGGCGGCCGGCTGTTGTTTGCAGAGACAGACAGGGACGCCCAGGTCCTCTGGGCCCTGGAGGAGGGGCTGAAATCAGGGGCCCTGGCCGGGGCGGTGGCGGCGGTGGACGCTGTCTCCCTGCTGGCCAGCCGACGGCTGGACCTGGCGGCGCGGGAGGCGGGCGTCCCCTGCCAGTTGTTGCGCACAAGGCCGGCCCGGGACCTCAGCGCCGCCCGCCGCCGCTGGCGGATCGTCCCGGCCCCCTCGGCGGTCGATCCCGATGACGCCCGGGCGCCGGGCCGGCCCCGCCTGACGGTCGCCCTGACCCGCAGCCGGGGCGAACCGCCCGGACAATGGCTTTTGGAGTGGGACGATGAAGCGCATCGTTTCCGTCTGGCTGCCGGACTGGCCGATCACGGTCTGGTCCCGCGCGGCCGGACGGTCGCCGCCGCCTGACGGCGCCCCCTTCGCCCTTGTGGAGCGGGGGCCCCGGGGCCTGACCCTGTCGGCCCTCAACCCCGCCGCCCGGCGCCTGGGTCTGTCCCGGGGCCAGGCCCATGCCGACGCCCGGGCCATGGTCCCGGCCCTGATCAGCGCCCCGGCCGAGCCGGAGCGGGACGCCGAGGCCCTGCGGTCCCTGGCTCTCTGGGCCGAGCGCTATTCGCCCTGCGTGGCCATGGAGCCTGCGGAGGCGTCTTCAGGCCCCTCTTCGGGATCGGGCCGGGAGGGGCTGCTGATCGACATGACCGGCGGGGCCCATCTGTTCGGCGGGGAGACGGCCCTGCTGGCCGACATGGCCGGCCGTCTGGCGGCGGCGGCCCTGCCGGCCCGGATCGCCCTGGCCGACACCGCCGGCGCCGCCTGGGCCCTGGCCCGGTT
>JARWZW010000071.1 GCA_029866155.1 Caulobacter sp.
CCGCTACGAGAACCAGGTCTATACCCTGCCCAAGCACCTGGATGAAAAGGTCGCCATGCTGCACCTGGCCAAGCTGGGCGCCAGACTGACCACCCTGAGGACCGATCAGGCCGACTATATCGGCGTGCCGACCACCGGGCCCTTCAAGCCGGATCACTACCGGTACTGATGACTTGAGGTCCCCGGGGGGCCGGGTCCGAAACCCGGCCCATCGGGGACTGATGTCCAGTCCGGACGTCGAGGGCCCGGCAAAGGCGCGGCCTCGCCCGGCTTTGGTCCGTCCGAGCCTGTTTGGTGACGACCGAACTGATCGCAACGGTAAAACAAGACCTGATTCAAAGTGTCAGAGCCTGTTCCGCAAACCGCTTCACACCTATTGGAACAGGCTTCAGACCAGCCAGTCCCCCGGTTCTGATGAGGCGGCTCCATCCGGGGTCGGAGCGGCCTGGGCGGCGTCCGGGCCGAACACAACCGGATCGAGGCCGTCGAAATTGTTGGCGGTGAACCGGCTCGCCCGGCTGTTCTCGAAGGTCAGCAGGGTCACATAGGAATCGCCCCCGCCATTGCGGTCGACCTGTAACAGGGTGGTGCTTCCCGATTGCACCAGCCGCATGTGGCCATCCTCGAAGGGATTGGCGCCAGGGGCCAAGCGGGTCAGGGCCCCGCCGGCCAGGTACCACGACAGGTCGATGACATCGGCCGAGGCGCCATCGCCCGCGACAAAGTCGAGAAGCCGGTTGTTCGGACTGCCCCGGAAGTCACCGTCGGTGTCCGCGAGCACCAGGGTATCGCGGCCCGGTCCCAGCCGGATCGTCCATCGCCCAGCCAGACTGTCCAGCACGACCGTATCCTGTCCGGCGCCGGCATTGATCGTCACCAGACGGGCGTCTGTTATCTCGAACTGGTCGTCTCCGTCCTTGCCATTGAACAGGATGCTGTCGCTGTTTCGACCCTTGCCGTCGAAGCTGAGGATATCGTCGCCGGCCCCGCCGTCGCCCCTGACGGCGCTGACCGTCATGCCGATGGACCGCTCCACAAGGATCCAGTCATCGCCCGCGCCGCCGGCCAGGACGTCATCACCGCCGAGAGTGTCGACCAGCAGATTGTCCAGGCCATCGCCGGTGATCTGGTCGCCGAAGGCCGAACCGCTGACATTCTCGACCCCGGACAGGGTGTCGCGGCCGCCGCCGCCGGTGTTCTGGCGCTCTGTGATCTCCAGCCTGACCCTGATGCCCGCTGCGGCGTCGCCATAGGTCGCCATGTCGAGACCGGCGCCCCCGGTCAGGACGTCGTCTCCCTCACCGCCAGCGAGCAGGTCGTCCCCGTCCTGGCCATTGAGCAGATCATTGCCGCCGAGGCCGAAGAGGGAATCGTCACCCGCGGCGCCGCTGAGGCTG
Organism: Caulobacter sp.; assembly: GCA_029866155.1. GTDB lineage: Bacteria > Pseudomonadota > Alphaproteobacteria > Caulobacterales > Caulobacteraceae > Caulobacter. Next base: position 1,398 of record JARWZW010000071.1, read on the forward strand.
TCGGCCTCATCTGTCCCGAGAATCGGGTCTGCTGGGTCGATGCCAAAGGCGTCGGGATCCCGCTCTTCCCACCAGCCGGGATTGGCGTCGTTGAAGGCCAGCAGGGCGTCCCAGCGCGGATTGGCGTCGTCCAGATGCCGCAGGCCGCCCCAGGACCCCCATTTCGATGGCGCGCCGACATCGACAAAGGCGTTGAACAGGGTCCCGCCCGCATCCTTCCAGGACTGCATAAGCTCGCCATAGAGGGTCGCCATGCCGGCGGTGTAGTTCAGGTGGATAAAGAACTCGGCCAGCTCGGCGTCATTGGTCCATTCGCCGATCCCGACAACATGGGTGCCGCCCTCATACATGATGAGCTCCAGGCCCCGGGCGTCGGCCTGGGCCTTGTGGTAGGCGAACAGCCCGGCCAGCGCGACCAGGGACCCATCGGCATTGCCGGTCACCGAGCCGTCGCGCAGTTCGGCGATGGCCAGGGCATCGGCATGGTCGTAGCGGTGCTGGGCGATGTGGTCCGTCCGGGCGGCGCCGGTCAGGCCGAGGGCGTCGGCGGCCTGTTCGGCGCGGCTCAGGCTTTCGGTGATCCACTGCTTGACCACCGGCGCCTTGTCGCGACCGAGCCCGCCATCAAAATAGCCGGTCACGGCATAGGAATCGAAGGACCGATAGGGTGCGTCATTGCCCTCGGCCACCCATTGGGCGGCGTCCAGGACCGAGGTTTCCAGGCCCAGCCAGCCGGTCTGGACGGAAATGACGAGGTTGAGCCGGTCCTTGGCCTGGTCGCCATAGACGTCCCGCCATATCGCCGCCATTTCGGCGGCCTTCATGCCGTAAAACTGGACCCAGGCGTCGCCGACGTCGGTTCCCCAGCGCGCCTGGCCTTCACGATGCGCCCATTGCGCCTGTTCGAACTGCCAGTTCCAGACCTCGTTGGAAAACTCGACATGGGCCTTGAGGGACGGGTCGAGCTGATCCAGGACGGTCTCTGCAAAGTTCCGGATGAAATCGGCGTCGGCATTGTGCGGAATGGTGAACCAGGGGTCTGTTCCGGTCTGGTTGGCCAAGGCGATCATGATTTCCAGGGGCACGCCGGCGTCGCCGCCCCAGGTGGCGTCGCTCGCCTCGGCGCGCTCGGCCCAGTGGGCCAGATCGCTGTTGTTGGTCTGCATCCAGTCCATGAAGCGGACCGAGCGGACATCCTCGATCAGGGCGATCCAGTCGCGATTGAAGATCTCGCCAGCCTCGAAGGCAGCCAGACTGGACTCATGGACGATGGAGATGTTGCGCAGATAGTTGCCCGGTTTGGTGTCCTCGATCGTCAGGAAGACCGATGACCCGCCATCAGGGGTATAGTCGAACCAGTATTCGTTGGGTCCGGTCCGGGTGATGTTGGACACTCCGCCCCAGAGGGTGAAGTCGCCTTCGCCGTCAAAGGTCATGCGATAGCGACCGGCGGCGGAGGTCATGGCGGCCGGCAGCTCGGTCAGCATGATGGCGGTGACGCCGGACACGCCGTCCGGGATATCCATCAGCCAACCGTCGGCATCGAGAAAGCCTTCTGACCGAAGCCGCTCATATTCGAATCCGCCCCATTGGCCTTCCAGGTGGGCCGTCCAGGGGCGGGAACTCTTGAAGACGTCCAGAAACGGCAGCTGGGTTGACCAGTCGGCCACGCCGTTGAGCCCCAGCCCGATGGACGGGTTGGTGTTCGTACCACCGGGCGCAGGCGCTTCGGCATTCTGAAGGCTGGCGTCGGTCATGGGCTTGGTCCTGTTGAAGCGGCGGGCCGAGGGATGTCGAGGTTCGCAGGTGAGTTTGCTTTGCGGCGACGGTCCAGGCTAGTCAGCAAGTCCTGTCGGTCGGATGAATACCAAGCGTTGATGGCCGGTTTGATGACCGTTCCGGGCGCGGTCCGGTCTGGCGGCCCGATCTGGGTCGTCTGGGGCAGCTGTCGTGGATAATGCCGCCTTTTGACCATGGCGCGGCGCTCACGCCTCGGCTAATCCCATGGCCATGCCCATGGCGCTCATCCTTTCCAGTCACGTCGCCGGCAGCCGGGTCGGGGGTTCGGCCCAGGCCCTGGCGCTGGCGCAGTTCAAGATCGACCCGATAGTGGTCCCGACGGTGCTGTTTGGCCGTCATCCGGGATGGGGCGCGCCGGGCGGAGCCCATGTGCCGATCGAGGCCTTCGAGGGCATGCTGGACGGGATCGAGGCCAACAACCTGTTCGGCCTGACCGACCTTGTGGTCACCGGATATTTCGCCAGCGTCGAGCAGGTTCGCGCCGCCGGGCGCGCCATCGATGCGGTGCGGGCCGCCCCCCGCGATCCAGGCCTCCGCAAGCCCTATATCGTGGTGGACCCGGTCATGGGCGACGCCGGCAAGGGTCTCTATGTGTCGCCCGAGGTCGCCCAGGCGATCCAGGACGTCCTGGTTTCGCGGGCGGATCTGCTGACCCCCAATGCCTGGGAGTTGCAGCGCCTGTCGGGCGCTGACGCCCGTGATCCCATGGCCGCCGTGCGAGCTGCGCGACTGATGGGCCGGCCGGTGTTGGTCTCTTCCGTACAGCGCGGGGCCGAGATCGGGGTGGTCTTCGCCGACCGTCGCGAAGCCTGGCTGGCTGCGCACCAGAGGGCCGAGAACGTGCCCTCCGGAACCGGCGACCTGCTGACGGTCCTGTTCGCGGCTGCCATGCTGGAAGGCCAGACCGTGTCGTTCGGCCTGGCCAGGGCCGTGGGCGGACTGGTGGAGACGGTGGCGGCGGCGGGCATGTGGCAGTCGCCGGAGCTTCCCATTGTCGGGGTCGGCGCCAAGATCAAGAATGCGAGCCCCACGGTCCGGATCGAGAGACTGGCATGACGACCACTATCCATGGCTATTGCGATCCTCGGTTCGCAGCGGTCCAGGCGGCCTTCGAGGCCAATTTTGCCGGCGACCATGAACTGGGCGCCCGGTTTTCCTTGAGCGTTTCCAGCCAGATCGTCGTCGATCTGTGGGCCGGATTTGCCGACAAGCGCCGGACCCTGCCGTTCAGCGACCGGACCCTGACCCCGGTCTATTCGACCACCAAGGCCGTGGCGGCCACCATGATCGCCCGGCTGGTCGAGCAGGGGAAACTGCGGTTCGACCAGCCGGTCGCCGAGGTCTGGCCGGAGTTCGCCCAGAACGGCAAGGGGGCCATCACGGTCGAGCAGGTGCTGTCCCACCAGGCCGGATTGCCCGGCTTTCTGGAGGAGATGGACCCGGCCCTGTGGTTTGACCGGCAGGCGATCGTGGACCGGTTGGCCGCTCTGGCCCCCATGTGGCCGCCGGGCAGCGCCAGCGGCTATCACGCCGTTACGGTCGGCTATCTGGCTGGCGAGATCTTCCGGCGAGTCGATGGCCGAAGCCTGGGAACTGCCTTGCGGGAGGACATCTGTCTGCCGGCCGGCCTGGATCTGTGGATAGGCCTGCCCGACAGCGAGCATGACCGGTGCGCCGAACTGCAGCCGCCCAAGGCCTTGCCGCAGTTTGGCGAGGTGACCGATCCCAAGCGCGCGGCGTTCCTGACCCCCTGGGCAGCGCCGGGCGGCCGGGGATCGGCGGACTGGCGGCGGATGGAAATCCCCTCCGCCAACGGCCATGCCACGGCGCGGTCCCTGGCGGCCTTCATGGGCGCCCTGGCCGGCAAGGGCGAGTTGGGCGGGGTTCACCTGTTGTCGCCGGCGGTGCGGGACCAGGCCCGGGCCCAGCGGATTTTCGGCCAGGACCTGGTGCTGCCCTTCGTGCTCAGCTGGTCGGCGGGATTCATGCGCAACCCGCCCAACCATTTCTTCGGCCCGGGCGAGCAGACCTTCGGCCATAGCGGCTGGGGCGGAAGCTGCGCCTTTGCTGATCCCGAGCACGGCGTGGCCGGCGCCTATGTGATGAACAGGCAGGACGTCCATCTGATCGGCGACCCCCGGTCGCGCCGGCTGATCGATGCGGCCTACCAGTCGCTCTGAAGGCTGAAGATCAGGCCTGGGCCAGGACTCCGGCGATCTGTTCTTCCATAACTGTGAACCTGGACCGGCCATGAAGCTGATCCAGGGGGGCAGCGGTTCCATTGACCAGATAGACAAAGCCCTGACCGGATTCCGGATGGACCCAGAGGCCTGACACCAGTCCATAGGCGTCTCCCGGGTGGCCGATCCAGCCGGCGCAGCCGTCAAACAGGCTGTCGCCGCCGGCGTCGGTCAGGACCTGCATCCCAAGGCCATAGGCCAGGATCGCCCCGCCATAGGCGTCGCCATTTGGCCGGGCGGCGTCATACCGCCAGGCCGGGGTCGCCATCAGGGCCAGGGTCTCGGGTTTCAGGAGCCTGACTCCATCCACCTGACCCCTACCGGCGATCAGACGGGCCAGGACCTCCAGGTCGCGGGCGCTGGCCCGCAGGCCGCCCTGGGGGGAAAAGACAAAGCCATTGGCGCCGGCATAGTCGTCGGGGCCCAGATCCTGGCCTTCCGGCGCCCGGGTCAGGGTGATCTGCGGGTAAGGAGGAACCTGGCCATCGACCTGGATCTGCCAGGCGCCGGCCGGATCCCAGGGACCTTCATCTGAAGGGGCCTTCCGGTAGATGGCGGCCGCCTGGGCGCGCAGCCGCTGGGGCACGGCGCTCCAGTTAAAGCCGCAGTTCAGGCCCAGGGGCGCAAACACCCGGCGGGTCATGAAGAGGTCGAACCGCTCGCCGGTCATCCGCTCGATCAGTTCGGCGATGACGGCGAAATTGACATCCGCATAGGCAAACCACGAACCGGGCGGCTCGGTGGCCGGGCCAAACCAGCCGGCGCCGTCCCACTGCGCCCCGTCCGGCGTCAGGGCGGCGCTGAGCGGCCGGCCGAGGCCGACGGGGAAGCTTGGACCATTGCGCAGGCCGCTGGTGTGGGAGAGCAGCATCCGGGGCGTGATGGCCACATCGGGAAACAGAGGATGCCGCAGCCGGAACCGCAGAAGGTCTGAGACATCCTCGTCCAGTCCGATCCGTCCCGCCTGGACCAGCATCATAAAGCCGATGGTCGCCGCCAGCTTGGAAATGGAGGCGATGCGCATGGGCGATTCCAGCCGCATCGCGCGGCCGGGCTGGGTCACGGCCAAGCCGGCGGCCCTGACCAGGCTGGCGGTCTGTTCCGGTGAACGAAAGGCGATGGCGCAGAAGCCGGGAACCGCCCGGCGGGGATCGCCGCCGCCGGTGAGGATGCCGCCCAGCGGATCGGTCTGGGCCCAGCCTGGAGTGGCGGCCAGGGTGGCGGTGGCTGCGCTGGCAAGCAGGGTTCTGCGAGAGATCATGACGGGATGCTCATGGCTCTTTTTAGCATCCTTCGGACGCCGCGCCGCCGGGACTCAAGCGGCGGCAGAAATTTGCCCCGAGGCCCGCCAGCCCCCAGGCGCGCAACGCGACCAACCCGTCGTCCAATTCCCGTCTTTTGCGGGGGTTTTTGATCAAGCCAAGGATTTTTGACGGATCAGGCCGCGATCATGGAGGAGCTGGGCGATCTGGACGGCGTTCAGGGCGGCGCCCTTGCGCAGGTTGTCGGAGACCACCCAGAGGGACAGGCCAAACTCCAGGCTGGGATCGTTGCGGATGCGGCTGACATAGACGGGGAACTCGCCCTGCACGTCCTTGGGCGTGGCGTAGCCTCCGTCCTCGTGCTTGTCATAGACCACCAGGCCGGGGGCCTCGCGCAGCAGTTCGCGGGCCTCGTCGGCGTCGATCGGGCCTTCGAACTCGATATTGACCGCTTCGCCATGGCCGACGAACACCGGCACCCGGACGCAGGTGGCCGAGACCCGGATGGCGGGGTCGAGCATCTTGTGGGTCTCGTCCCGCATCTTGCGCTCTTCCTTGGTGTCGCCGCTGTCGTCGTCCAGGAAGGAGTCGCACTGCGGGATCACGTTGAAGGCGATCTGCTTGGGGTATTTCTTCGGCGGCGGGGCGCCCAGGACGAAGACGCCCTTGGTCTGTTCCCACAGCTCATCCATGGCTTCCTTGCCGGTGCCGGACACCGACTGATAGGTCGAGACCACGATCCGCTTGATCCGGACGTGATCATGCAGCGGCTTCAGCGCCACCAGGAGTCCGGCGGTGGTGCAGTTGGGATTGGCGATGATGTTCTTCTTGCGGAAACCCTCGATGGCGTCGGGGTTCACTTCCGGCACGATCAGCGGCACGTCCGGGTCCATCCGGAAATGGCTGGAATTGTCGATCACCACGGGACCGGCCCGGCCGATCTTCTCGCCCCAGGCCTTGGACACCGCCCCGCCGGCGCTCATCAGGACAATATCGACGGTGGAGAAGTCGAACTGCTCCAGGTCCTTGCACTTGATGATCTTTTCGCCCCAGGCCACGTCAAGCCCGACCGACTTGCGGCTGGCGATGGCGTGAATCTCGTCGACCGGAAACTCCAGCTCCTCGAGGATGTTGAACATTTCACGGCCAACGTTGCCCGTGGCGCCGACGACGGCAACCCGGTAACCCATCGCAGTCTCTCCTGTTGAAGAACGGACGGATACGCCCGCAGGACCCTGGGCGCAAGCTTGGCGGGCCTTCAGGGAGCCTTGCGGCCCGAGGGCCCTGACCTAGAGCAGAGCGCGCCGGTACAGGGCCAGCAGTTCGGCCCAGGCCCGCTCGGCTGAAGCTTCGTCATAGGCCGCGGAGCCCTTGACGCACCAGCCGTGGCGGGCGCCCGCATAGACCTCGATCTTCGCGTCTCCCCCGGCGGACTCGAATGCATCCTTCAGGAGGGTCTTGGCGTCCGGCTGTTTGGCGTCATCGTCCGCAGCTATGCCGAAATACAGGGCGGCCTTGATCTTCGGAACCAGGAGGTGAGGGCTGTCGGGCTGGGCTGTCGCCAGGCCGCCCCCGTGATAGGAGGCGGCGGCCCCGACGCGGTCAGGGCGGGCAGCCGCCGCCCGCATGACGATGGCGCCGCCCATGCAGTAGCCGGAAAAGCCGATCCTGGCCTTCTTGCTGACCACCTTGCGACCGTCCAGGAAGGCCATGAAAGCCAGGCAATCGGTTGTGACATTGTCAGGCGTCAGCAAGGCGCGAGGCGCGGCCAGCTTCTGACGGTCAGCCGGATTGCTGAAGTCGAATTCACCGGTAATGAGCGGCGCCTTCTGGCTGCGATAATAGGGATTGGGGACCAGCACGACATGGCCTGAGGCCGCCAGACGACGGCCCATGTCGCGAAAGACGGGCCTCAGACCAAGGGCATCCGGAATGATTACCGCACCTGGCCAGGTGCCTTTGCCGGCGGGGGTGAACAGGGCTCCGTCGCAGGGCAGGCCGGCAACCTCGAAGGTCACATCGGTTTCAAGCACTGAGGCCTCGGCGC